>JBLWXY010000052.1:0-5202 GCA_048267225.1 Pseudidiomarina sp. | reverse complement strand
GCCAACTTGCCGGAATTTCTATTTGGTCAAGACCGTAAGGCTTTATCCTATGCCAAGCCTCTACTTCAAGACATACAGAAAAATACCTGCTTCTACTGTGGCAAAAAGCTCGATCAACATGCCGAAGTCGATCACTTTATCCCATTTGCCAAATACGCATTCGATCTTGGCCACAACTTTGTGTTGGCGGATCGTGCTTGCAACAACAGTAAACGAGATTACCTCGCCAGCTATGAACATAAATACAAATGGGAAGAAAATAATCTCGCCAACCATGCAGACATGATCTCTGAGGAACTTGCCAGCTACGTCGAGTGCGATAAAGATAAATCCATGGCTGTGTCGGATTGGGCGTACCAGATAGCTCAAAATAGTGCTGCAAATTTATGGCAAAGCAAGAGTGAGTTTAGATTGGCGTGAGTACAATCATCAGTAGGTAAGGGAAGTGCTGGGACTTGGATAGGATATATCAGCCGTTGCTCTAAGTACTGTCCCCTCTTTAGTAAATCAGTGGATTCTACTAGTATGCATAAACGAAAATTTTTACGAAGGAATGCCTGTGTTACTGGACAACAAAAATAATGGTTTTGTCGGAAATGAACTTAAGAAACACAATTTTACCGACTCTAAATTAGCAGTGCTTTCAAGCTTTTTCACTCTTTACGGATTTGACTCACTAAAAGATCAACTGAAGTCGTTAGACTCTGCGCGTATCATTTTAAACAGGTGGAATGTAGGTACTCTTCAAGATTTGATAGGTTCTGAGAGAGAGCTAGCATATGTTAATAAGCTTGATCAAAAGGTGGTCGCTAAAGAGTTCGCTAACTGGATCAAGAGCAAAACTGAAGTCAAAGCCGTACCTCCTTTACATGTTCCTTCTAACTTAATACATCTTCAAATGGGCAGTGATGGTTTTGCTATCAGCGGCATGCCTACTCTCACGCCAGAAGGCTTAGGAGACGTTCCACCTAGTGGTTTTCAGATGAATACAGGATTCTCTGATGCTAATACGACCATTAGTCTTTTGGGATGGTTTGATGCTATATGGAATGATAAAAACGTAGTCGATACAATTACGAAAGACCTGATTCGTCAGCTCGATTGGATTGCAAGCGATCAACCAGCATCTTTTGTTTACTACTTAACTCTTTTTAACCTGTTCAAAAACTATCTAGAAGATATTGATGAAGATACTGTTATTCGTGAGAAAACAGGTTTTAAAAACACAACAGTATGGAATAAACTCTATAAATATCAAAAAGATGGTGTTGTGGGTGCCATCGATAAATTAGAAAAGCATAATGGCTGTATAATTGCCGATAGTGTTGGTTTAGGTAAGACTTTTTCGGCACTCGCAGTGATCAAATATTATGAGCTTAGGAATTACCGTGTACTTGTCCTTTGCCCTAAAAAGCTTCGAGACAATTGGACTATGTATACGATCAATGATAACCGCAACTTGTTGGCTGCTGATCGCTTCAATTATGACGTTCTAAACCATACAGATCTAACTCGTGATAAAGGGTACTCGGGAGAAATCAAGCTCGATACGTTGAACTGGAGTAACTACGATCTGGTTGTTATTGATGAGTCACATAACTTCAGAAATACCCCTAGTAAAGCCGATGGTTCAAGTCGTTATGAGCGTCTGATGAATAATATTATTCGTTCAGGTGTCAAAACTAGAGTGCTTATGCTTTCTGCAACCCCTGTAAACAATCAGATGAAAGACTTGAAAAATCAGGTTGCGTTTATTACTGAGGGTGATGAGAAAGCCTTCGAAAGTGTAGGGATACAAAATATTGACTCGACTCTTAGTATTGCTCAACGTCGTTTCAATACATGGTCTAAATTACCAGTAGATGAAAGAACGACGGCAACTCTATTAGATTCTATGAACTTTGATTACTTCAAGCTTCTAGATATCGTCACTATTGCTCGTTCACGTAAGCATATTGAAAAATACTATGGCACAGAAGATATAGGGAAGTTTCCGGAGCGTCTCCCTCCTATCAATATCTATGCAGATATTGATTCATCGAAAGAATTTCCTCCTATGGAGGAGCTAAACAAAACAATACGTCGATTATCTCTAGCAGGTTATTCGCCACTCAAATTTGTTAGAGAAGAAAAAAAATCCGAATATGCAAAGCGGTATGACCAGACCGTTGGTAAAGGTAAAGGTGTATTTAAACAAATAGATCGTGAAGAAAGCTTGATCCATTTGATGCGAGTTAATTTGCTAAAAAGAATGGAAAGCTCAATAGAGTCATTCTCACTGACTGTGACAAAGTTAGCCCAACAAGTTGACAGCTTATTAGCTAAGATTGATACACATGAGAATGGTGAAGTGGATTCACTTAACATAGGTGAAATTCAAGACTTCGAAATGGAGTCTTCTGAACTTGAGCCATTTATGGTTGGCAATAAAACGAAAGTACTTCTACAAGATCTTGACTTGATTCGTTTTCGTCAAGAGTTAGAAGCAGATGCGGTGTTTCTCAATGCAATAGCGGAAGCTGCAAAAAATGTTGGCCAACCGCGTGATGCAAAGCTTGATAAGCTAAGAAATATCATTGTTAAAAAAGTGAATTACCCACTAAATCCGAATAACAAAAAAGTGATTATCTTCACTGCTTTTGCGGATACGGCACAGTATCTATATAAGCATATAGCACCTTGGGCTAAAACGAATTTAAAGCTGAATTCTGCATTGATTACAGGTGGCGGCACTAATAAAACGACATTGGCAGGAATTGGTTCAGAGTTGAATACCTTGTTAACTTATTTCTCACCTAGATCCAAAGAGTTGTCAAAAGTTGCACCTGGTGCGACAGAGCAGATTGATATTCTTATTGCTACAGACTGTATCAGTGAAGGTCAAAACTTACAGGATTGCGATACTCTGATTAATTACGATATTCATTGGAATCCTGTTCGAATCATTCAGCGTTTTGGTCGTATTGATAGACTTGGCAGTATCAATAAACAAATTCAATTGATTAATTTTTGGCCGAATATGGAGCTTGATGAATACATCAATCTAGAGGATAGGGTATCAGGTCGTATGGTATTGCTTGATATTTCCTCAACTGGTGAGGAAAACGTAATTGATGACTCAAGTGCTGAAATGAATGACCTCGAATATCGACGCAAGCAGCTAAAACAGCTACAAGATACAGTAGTTGATTTAGAGGAAATGAATGGCGGTGTTTCAATTACTGATTTGACCCTAAATGATTTTCGAATGGATCTGACTAATTACATGGCTGACAAGTCGAATCAGAAACAGGTAGAAAAGGCTCCATTTGGACTCTATTCCGTTGTTGAAATTGATGATGTGCTGGCTGGTGAAGGTATAGAGCCTGGTGTTGTATTTTGCTTGAAAAACATTAACCAAGGCAAAGAGGCTGTACAAGTCGATGAGAATTATGCGTTAGCTCCTTACTTTCTTGTTTATGTAACTGATGAGGGTGAAGTATCACTTAATTTTTGCCAAAGTAAACGAGCGTTGGATATTCTTAAGCGCCAAGCTTTTCTATGTTCTCAATTGGATTCTGATGCCATTGCTAAGCTTAGAGCCAAAACAAAACAAGGAAAAGACATGTCACACTACCAAAGCCTTTTAGCGACAGCGATTGATAGTATCGGAGTGCGCAGTGAGGAGAAAGGAGTGGAGAGTTTATTCAAGAAAGGCGGCACCGTCCTCACTTCTAAAGCTTCACAAGGTCTAGAGGACTTTATAGTTGTGTCATATCTAATATTGATGGATAAAAAATAATGTCTGACCAAGAAGTGGGCTTGAAAGGTCGAATGGTAGATTTTAAGACCCTTATAAAGGGATTAGAGATGCCCCAGGCTTGTCAAATCAACAAACCACTTTATAAGAAAATGTTCCAAGAACACGCAACTCTTGATGTCAAAGATAAAAAGGCATTAAAAGATGATGTTCTTAGAATTAGATGGCTGTTTACGCTTAAACCAGCTACTGCAAGCATTGCTCCTTATGAAGATGAGATATATGACTATAGCGAGCTAGCGTATCTTCAGGTTGAGCTAAATAACCTGAAGAATGCTGAGCGAATCGCTCATTTCATTAATAGAGCGATTCCTTATCCAGTAGTCATTTTCTTTTTGCTTATTGAAAGCCAAGAAGCAGCAGATGAAAATGCAATAACAGTTAAACAACAACTTATTATCTCTACTGCGGATAAACGCATCAATAAAGTCGACAAAGATAAATGGGTCATTGAAGAACTACTGCTATCGCCAAGGGTTTGTTTAAGTGACAGTCAACAGGTAAGCGAAGCTTTCCTAAATAGTCTGGTTTTTGGTTGTTTACCTCACAGTAACCTTTATAGCTTTTATCAGGGCCTGATAACGCGAATACAGGCATTACAAGCTGCCCAAATCAGCGGGCGCTTTCATCTGGCCAGTGGTGAAGTCGCACAACAGCAAGCTAACCAGCTTAACCGTTATCGCAGTATCGAGAACGATATTAAAAAACTGCGTGCCCAGATCAAGCAGGCCGAGTTCAGCCAGCAGGTGGTTTTGAATGCCCAGATTAAACAGCAGGAACAGCGGCTCAAGCAGATCGCTGAAACCCTTTAACCGAATTGAAATAGTAAAAGCTGAAATAAGCCGAAAACAAAAGAATTGAGAGGATACAGAGTGAAAAACATCATCCCAGAAGTGGACTCAAAAAGCATGGACATAGTCGCTGACAACATCAGCAAACTCAAAGAACTGTTCCCAGAAGCCTTTACCGAAGGCAAAGTCGACTTCGATGCCCTAAAAGAAGTGCTGGGTAGCTACATTGATGGCCGTGAAGAGCGCTACAGCTTCACCTGGAATGGCAAGAGCAAAGCCCGCATGCTGGCACAAACCCCAAGCACTGGCACCTTACGCCCCTGCAAAGAAGAATCTGTTGATTGGGTTACAACGCAAAACCTATTTATCGAAGGTGACAATCTTGAAGTGCTTAAGCTGTTGCAAAAGAGCTATCACAAAAAAGTGAAAATGATCTATATCGACCCGCCTTATAACACAGGCAAGGATTTTGTTTATAAAGACAACTTTAAAGACAATATTAAAAACTACAAAGAGATCACCGATCAGGTGGATGGTGATGGCCGTAACCTCTCAAGTAATCCTGAAACCAGTGGGCGCTATCATACCGACTGGTTAAATATGATGTATCCA
>JBLWXY010000051.1:0-5261 GCA_048267225.1 Pseudidiomarina sp. | reverse complement strand
ACAGTCCCAAAACCTTTTTTTCTGAAATATTCCATTTCCTTTTCGGTTCCAGTAGCCAACACAAAATCCCCGCCCCAAGCACCCAAACTTTTGATTGTATTGGGATAATCACTGAAAAGTTGCTCTTTAATTGGCGGAAGTTTTATAATTTCTGAAATAATTTGCTCGTGCGCATTCATCAGCTTTTCAAAGTCTGAAAGTGAATAACACATCAAAAGCTTATTGCTGATGTCTGAAATTCTTTGAATTATTTTTTCATCAACTGAAATGTTTCTATATCTCGCAATCCCATCTTTACTGTCCTGCTTTTTATTTAAATGCACAAAAAACAATGAATCTGTAAAGTCCCACGGAAGATGAACTTTTCTGAATTTAGAATTTCCCTTCTTCAATTCATATAAAATAGGAGCATCGCTTTGCGCGGCAGCAATATCATAACCACTTCCGCCAAAACTATTAGCGAGTAGCGCGAAACCATCTACTTCTGCCCATCGCGCAATGTTGTTTATTAAGGTTGAAGAAGAGCCCAAACCCCAATTCCGCGGGAAATCCAGTGTTGTTTTAACTTGAATTCCTTCATATTTGGAAAGAAAATCGGGATTCAACTCTTGCGCTTCGCGAAGTATTTTTGATACAGTTTTTGAAATTTCACTTTCCTTATTTTGGCTTTCAAAATTCTTTAAATCGAAAAAATCCTCAAACCAAAGTGATCCATTTTCATCATAACTTTGCCAATGAATTTCTTTTTTTTCTGAAATATCAATTTCCAATAATTGCCCATATTTTGTGGGAATAGCTAATGCAGTAGCGCCATCCAAAACTACATATTCGCCCGTGAGCAATAATTTACCGTTGCTGTGGAATTTTTGCATAATTATTTCCTCAGATTTTCCAAAAAAGAAACCACCGAACTATGCGAAACCGCATTTTCTTTAAAATATTCCACTGCATTTTCCTTTTCTTCTTTTGTAGCTTCCAATTGATTCAAAATATTCATCAAGTGCATTTTCATATGCCCTTTCTGAATTCCGGTAGTAACTAATGATCGCACTGCCGCAAAATTTTGAGCCAATCCGGCAACCGCCAAAATTTTCATCAATTCTTTAGCATCGGGTTTTTGAAGAATTTCAAAAGCAAGCTTTGTAAGTGGGTGAAGCGAGGTCAATCCGCCAACAGTGCCAACTGCCAAAGGCAATTCAATCCAAAAAGTGAAAATGTCGTTCTCAATTTTAGCGTGTGTCAAACTTCCGTAATAGCTGTTTCTAGCCGCATATGCGTGCACTCCAGCTTCAACAGCACGAAAATCATTTCCCGTTGCCAAAACTACCGCATCAACTCCGTTCATAATTCCTTTGTTGTGCGTTACTGCACGTCTCGATTCGGTTTTTGCGATTTCAATTGCGCGAACAAATTTTTCCGCAAAATGTTTTCCTTTGTAATGTTTAGTACTAAGTTCTTCCACTTTACAGCTCACTTCAGCCCGCACCAAACATTCGGGTACGTAGTTGGAAAGAATGCTCATAACTACTTCCGGGAAGGTTTCTTTTTTCTGAAATGCTTCAAAATTACGAGCCTCTTCTTCAAAAGTGTGCGCCATTTGTTCCAAACAACTGTTTATGAAATTGGCGCCCATCGCATCCAAGGTTTCAAAAGTGGCGTGAACATAAAAATAACCGTCCAAAATATGAGATTTATCAACCAGCGAAAGTTCCAAAAGTCCGCCGCCACGGGCTTTCATGTTTTTTTCAAGGGATTGGATGCTGTCGCGAAGTTTTGCTTTTACTTTTTCAAAAAAGGCTTCAACATCTTTTTCACTTCCGAAGAAGTTAAAGTGAATTTGCCCATTTTTTTCAGTTGAAATCACTTCAGCCTTAAAACCGCCGCGTTCCAGCCAAAATTTTGCGGCATTGCTGGCGGCAGCTACCACCGAACTTTCTTCGGTAACCATAGGCAAAGCGTACAGTTTTCCGTTGATTAAAAAATTTGGAGCCACGCCAAAAGGCAAGTAATAATTGGAAAGCGTATTTTCAATAAAATCATCGTGAAGTTGCTGTAACGAAGGGTCTTCATTCCAGTAATTCTTTAAAATTTGAATGGAATTTGGATTGTTTTGCAGATAATTTTCTGCAAGCCATTCAATTTTTTCAGCTTTCGTTTTTTTTGAAAATCCAGAAACGTGTTGTTTCATCTAATTATGTTACATTGAATTGCAAAGATAGCGTTTCGTAAAAATTTCTTTGGGAATCATTTGAAAAAGAAAGGTATTTAGAAACTAAAATGTATTCCTAAATACCTTTCCCAATTAACTTAAAACAAAAAAAGGTTTTAAGTTTCTTTATTTAAATTTAAACTACAGATTTTACTTTTTATTCTGCTGTTTTTTAATGGTTTTTTTATCGATGTCAAAATCGTTTGTTTTTTGATTTGTGTTTCCCGTAGGGTTTGTAGGGTTTTTTTGCTCGGTTTTTCTTTCAAATTTCTTTTCCATGATTCCTTCTTTTTTGTTTATAATTGAATATCTAAAATAGAAAAATGAAATCACAAATTCCCTTAAACCCTTGCTAAAGAATGGTTAAACCTTACGAATAGCACTTATAAATGTTGAAATTCCTGCTATTCCTTTTTCTGAAAGCATTTTTATAAATGCACTGCCAATTATTGCACCTTTTGCATTTTTTGTTGCTTGCTGAAAGGTTTCTGAATTATTTATGCCGAAACCAACAATCTGTGGATTTTTAAGTGAAAGCGAAGCAATTCTTTTAAAGTATTCTTCTTGCGCATTTCCAAAACCTGAAGAGCTTCCGGTAACACTCGCGCTGCTCACCATATAAATAAAGCCTTCGGAAGCTGCGTCAATTTGGCGAATGCGTTCTTCGGAAGTCTGGGGCGTGATCAAAAAGATATTTATAAGGTTGTATTTTCTGAAAACTTCGGCATAATTTTCTTCGAATTCTGCTAAAGGAAGATCGGGAAGAATCAAGCCATCGATGCCAACTTCAGCACATTTTCGGCAGAAATTCTCAACCCCGAATTGAAGCACGGGGTTAAAATATCCCATCAAAATAAGCGGAATAGAGACCGTTTTTCGAATGTCTTTTAGTTGCTTAAAAAGCAAATCGGTAGTCATACCATTTTTTAAAGCCGTTTGCGAACTAGCTTGAATGGTAGGCCCATCTGCCAACGGATCGCTGAAGGGCAAGCCGATTTCTACCATATTCACGCCGTTTTTTTCCAACTGCTGAAGTATTTCAACCGTGTCGTCCAATTTTGGATAACCCGCGGTGAAGTAAATGGAAAGTAGCTTTTTGTTTTCTGAAAGTTTTTGTTGAATTCTATTCATTGAAAAAATTGTTTTATGTCCGTTCGAGCGCAGTCGAGAACTAAAATCCTCTGCTTCAAAGAGGTCTCGACTGCGCTCGACCTGACAGAAGTTTTATAAATCGAAATATTTAATATAAGTGTCTAAATCCTTGTCCCCACGACCGCTTAAATTCACAACAACCACATCGTCTTTTTTGAATTTTCGTGTTTCAAAAATGGCAAGCGCGTGGCTGCTTTCAATTGCGGGAATAATGCCTTCAAGTTTGCAAAGCTCCAGTCCTGCCTGCATCGCTTCATCATCGGTTATTGAAATAAATTCACCTCTTCCGCTCGCAAAAAGATTGGCATGCATCGGCCCAACTCCCGGATAATCCAAGCCTGCTGAAATAGAGTAGGGCTCCGTAATTTGTCCGTCCGGCGTTTGCATCAAGAGCGTTTTACTGCCGTGAATAATTCCAACTTTTCCCAAAGCTGAAGTCGCGGCACTTTCGCCGCTATCAATTCCTTTTCCGGCAGCTTCAACCGCAATAATTCCAACTTCCTGTTTGTCTAAATAATGATAAAAAGCACCCGCGGCATTACTTCCGCCGCCCACGCAAGCAACCACAAAATCTGGGTTTTCGCGAGTTTCTTTTTCTTTTAATTGTGTTTTTATTTCTTCAGAAATCACACTTTGAAACCTTGCAACCATATCTGGATACGGATGTGGCCCCACCACGCTACCTATTATATAATGTGTATCCACCGGATTATTGATCCAATCGCGAATGGCTTCGTTGGTGGCGTCTTTTAAGGTTTTGCTACCGCTTGTGGCAGGAACAACTTTCGCGCCCAGCATTTTCATTCGGGCTACGTTTGGCGCTTGGCGTTTAATGTCGATTTCGCCCATGAAAACAATGCATTCCAAACCCATCAATGCGCAAACGGTTGCGGTTGCAACCCCGTGTTGGCCAGCTCCGGTTTCGGCAATTATTCGGGTTTTGCCCAAACGCTTTGCCATTAAAATTTGGCCGATTGTATTGTTTACTTTGTGAGCGCCCGTATGACAAAGATCTTCGCGTTTTAAATAGATTTTGGTATTGTATTTTTCTGAAAATCGCTTCGCAAAATACAGCGGCGTTGGCCGTCCCACGTAATCTTTCAGTAATTGCCGAAACTCCATTTGAAAAGATTCTTCGGCCATTACTTTCAAATAATTCTGCCGAAGCTCTTCAACATTTGGATAAAGCATTTCGGGAATATACGCTCCGCCAAACTCGCCGTAGTAACCCTTTTCGTTTACGTTATAATTCATTTTTGAATCTTTTTAAATCTTCAATATTTTTCAATCCCGGCTCAATTTCAAATTTGCTGTTCACATCAATCGCGTGAATGGGAAGGTCGGTTTTTAGTAATTCTTTTAATTCATCAACTTCTTCCAAACCAATGCCACCACTTAAAAGGAAAGGAGTTTCGTATTTGTAGTTTTTTAAAACTTCCCAATTAAAGGTTTTTCCATTGCCACCGTGATTATCACCTTTGGTATCGAATAAAAAAGCATCTACTTTTTTTACAAAATCACGTGTTTTGGAAAAATCGAAAGAATCGTCAACGGGAAAGACTTTCCAAACTTCATAACCATCCCAAAATTTTAACCGTAAATACATATTTAGTGTTAGCACAAATTCCTTAGTTTCATTGCCGTGAAGTTGAATAACATCCAAATTGTATTTTTCAAAAGTTGTGAGAATTTCATCTATTGTAGCATCCACAAAAACACCAACTTTCTTTATTCCGAGTGATAGCGAAGAAATCTCTTCCAAATCAAAAAACCTCGGACTTTTTTCGTAAAAGATAAAACCCAAATAGTCTGGTTGAAGTTCTGCAACTTCAGTGATATTGTGTTTCATTCCGCAAATCTTTAAAAGTGGTTTCATCTCAAATTTTGAATAAATTGTTTT
>JBLWXY010000050.1:0-5320 GCA_048267225.1 Pseudidiomarina sp. | reverse complement strand
GACAATCGGGTGCGCTCGATCCATGATTATCTAAGCGCAGCGGACGTATTCCCAGGAGTGGGGCTAAAAGGTGGCGTCTGCTATTTTCTCTGGGATAAGGAAAACCCTGGGCCTTGTCGGGTTGCGACAAATTTTAAGGACTGGCCGGTTTCAGAAGCTACGAGGCCGTTGATGGAAAACGGTGCGGATATTTTCGTCCGCTTCAATGAGGGGGTTTCGATTCTTCGCAAGGTCATCGCCCATGAAACCAAACAGACCAAGTCGCTGTCGCTTCCACAAGCGAAGCGCTTCAGCCGACTTGTCAGTTCGAGAAAACCATTTGGGCTTGAAACGAAGTTTAGAGGTATTCCAGACAAGCGTTCCGCTGATGACCTTCTTGTCTATCAGAATGGCGGCACAGCTTATGTGGCGAGGGAATCGATAACCGCAGGGACTGCATTAATTGAAAAATGGAAATTATTTGCTGGGTACGCCGCACCTGGAACAGGAAACCGCGACACATACCCGCACCGCATCATCAGCACTCCCTTTGTCGCGGGGCCTGGAACAATCTCATCCGAAACCTATCTCAGTATTGGTCCGTTTGACACAGCAACAGAAGCCAAAAGTGCCCTTTCTTACCTGTCTTGTCGGCTTACGCGATTTCTTATTCTTCTCCGCAAATCATCTCAGCATGTCACTCGGCAAGTCTATTCTTTCGTGCCAACAGTAGAATGGACACACGCATGGACCGATGGGGATCTGTACAAACGCTATGGACTATCGGGTAGCGAGATAGCTTTCGTCGAAAAAGTTGTCCGCCCGATGGGCATTCCAGATGAATAAGCCAACTATCGACGATATTCTCGCCCCGAGGCCCGAGCCCCGGCCCCGCATCTACGCCTACTCCATCGCCGATGAGGCACATGCCGGGCTCCTCAAGGTGGGTCAAACCACCCGCAATGTGCAAAACCGCGTGGCCGAACAGCTCCGCACCGCCGCCATCAAGAACTACCGCATCGAATTGGATTCGTCGGCAGAGCGGCCCGACGGCTCGACCTTTTCCGATCATGAGGTGCGCGCTGCGCTCGCCCGCAAAGGCTTTGTGAAAAGCGAGTTGGAATGGATGCGCTGTTCAGTTTCCGACGTGGAGCAGGTGCTTTTCGAACTCGGGACAGGCGAAAGCTTCAGTGGCACCCATCACCAGACCTTCCCTATGCGCCAGGAACAAGTCGAAGCAGTCAGGCAGACGCACGCCTATTTCCATTCGCGTTGGGCCGAGGACATGCACGCTGTCCCGCGTTTCCTGTGGAACGCAAAGATGCGCTTTGGCAAGACCTTCGCCACCTACCAGTTGGCCAAGAAGATGGGTGCGAAGCGGGTGCTCGTCGTGACGTTCAAGCCGGCTGTCGAAGATGCCTGGCTGAGCGACCTTGAAAATCATGCTGACTTCGACGGTTGGCAATACTTGTCACGATCCACAGGCAGCGATCCCACACAAATCGACCCCAAGAATCCGGTTGTCTATTTCGGCTCCTTCCAGGACCTGTTGGGTCGCGATACGGCAGGAAACATCAAGCCCCGGAACGAATGGCTCCATCGGGTGAGCTGGGATCTCGTAGTTTTCGACGAATACCATTTTGGCGCGTGGCGCGAGACTGCCAAGGAGCTTTTCGAGGGCGAAGACGTTGCGGATTCCAAGAGTGAATCGAAGCTCGAATACGCCGCCGGATTGGACAGCATCAACGAGGACCTAAGTGTTCTGTCGCAGAAGGAAACCGACTTTCTTCCGATTATCACCAAGGCCTACCTCTACCTTTCGGGCACGCCATTCAAGGCGCTCGCAACCGGCGAGTTCATCGAAGAACAAATCTTCAACTGGACCTATACCGATGAACAGCGGGCCAAGGCTGAATACGCGGCGGCGCGACCTGACGATTGGAATCCCTACGGTGGGTTGCCGCAGATGCGGTTGATGACATACCAAATGCCAGAAGAATTGGTGGCGGTTGCGAGTTCGGGAGAGTTCGACGAGTTCGATTTGAATGAGTTCTTCTCAGCGATTGGAGCAGGCGAAAGCGCACAATTCAAGCACAAGGGCGACGTGCAAAAATGGCTGGACATCATCCGGGGCCAGTACGCGCCGCGCGCTGTCGAAAGCCTCAAGGCCGGCAGCCGGCCACCTTTCCCATATTCAGACGTGCGCCTGCTGCCTTACCTACAACACTCGTTCTGGTTTCTCCCGAATGTGGCAGCATGTCATGCGATGGCCAACCTGCTGGCCGAAAAGCACAATACGTTCTGGCATGACTACACGGCAATCGTGGCGGCCGGCGCATCGGCAGGGATCGGGCTCGAGGCGCTCCCGCCCGTACGCAAGGCTATTGGCAGCGGATTCGACACAAAGACCATCACGCTCTCGTGCGGCAAGCTTACCACCGGGGTCACCGTAGCGCAGTGGTCGTCCATCCTGATGCTGCGCAATCTGAAGTCGCCCGAGACCTATTTCCAGGCGGCGTTTCGCGTCCAGTCGCCATGGTCAATCAAGAATCCGAATGGAGACAATCCGAACGAGGAGGAAATCCTCAAACCGGCTTGCTTCGTTTTCGACTTCGCACCGACCCGTGCACTTCGGCAGCTTTCCGAATACGGTATCGGCCTGTCACCCAATGAGCCAAATCCAGAGCACGCTGTCCGGGATCTCGTGTCGTTTCTGCCGGTATTGGCATATGACGGCGCGAACATGACCCAGATAGATGCTGGCGCCATTCTGGATATCGCGATGTCGGGCACCTCAGCCACGCTACTCGCGCGCAAATGGGAGAGTGCGCTTCTGGTGAACGTGGACAATGAGACGCTGCGTCGGATCATGGATAATGCCGAAGCACTGGCCGCAGTTGAGCGCATCGAAGGCTGGCGCGCGTTGGGCGACAACATTATCGAGACCATCATCAACAAGAGCGACAAGGTCAAAGGTCTGAAGAATAAAGCTAAATCCGGGGATTTGACCAAAAAAGAGAAAAAAGAGCTTACGGACGAAGAAAAAGAATACAAATCCAAGCGTAAACTCGTTCAGGAAAAACTCATCAAGTTTGCAACGCGTATTCCTGCATTCATGTACCTGACGGATTTTCGCGAGAACACGCTTCAGGACGTAATTACCAAGCTTGAACCGGATCTGTTCCTGACGGTCACGGGCCTAACCGTGCAAGATTTTCATCTACTTGTGCGCCTCAAGGTATTTAACACTGAGCATATGAACCAGGCGGTGTTCGCGTTCCGCCGATATGAGGACGCCTCGCTGCGGTACACCGGCATCGACAGCCATGAAGGCCTGACTCACATCGGCCTCTACAGCACAGTTGTCGCGAAGGAATGATGCTCAGGGCTCACGAGCTGTCGCAGAAAATAAGCTTAAACGCACCCTGACCAATCTCTACAATGCCCGCCCGGCCTGGCTCGACCATGCCCACAAGGCGCTCGATAGCGCCGTCGCTGCCGCCTATGGCTGGCCGGACGGGTTGAGCGAGGACGAGGTGCTGGCGCGCCTGTTTGCACTCAACCAGGAGCGCGCGAAAGCGCAGGCGTAGCGCTTTACGATCGTCACCAGCTCCGCCCCGGACTTTGTCCGGCGCACCTCTTCCATCAAGGAAGAGGAGGGCGATCATCGAGGCCGGCCAGATCAAACTCCCTCCTCTTCCTTGATGGAAGAGGTGGCCGCGAAGCGGTCGGAGCTGGTGACGGCCTCGCGCCGTCACCTCCGGGCTGAGAAGCGATCAAGAGCGCGTTTACAGCAAGATCGGAAACTGCCATGTCTGAATCATGAGTCTGATCAAATCCAAAAAGCGTGTTGCTGACCATGGCGAGGTCTTCACTCCTCCGTGGTTGGTCGAAAAAATGCTCGACCTTGTCGAGGGGGAGGCCGAACGTATCGACTCGCGGTTTCTTGAACCTGCATGCGGGAGCGGTAATTTCCTGGTGCCAACTCTGCGGCGTAAACTTGCAACAGTGGATGCGAGGTATGGCGCGTCACAATTCGAGCGGCAAAACTATGCGCTCCTTGCCCTGATGTGCATCTACGGTGTCGAGCTTTTGGTCGATAATATCGAAGAGTGCCGCGCCAACCTGCTGGCGACATTCACCGCGGACCTCAAGCTCGATGCCTCGAATGACGTATGCCTGGCAGCCTCGTTCGTCCTCTCACAAAATATCGTGCATGGCGATGCCCTGACCATGAAGGCAGAGAATGGCCAACCAATCACGTTCGCCGAGTGGGGCTATCTTGGCAAAGGCAGGTTTCAGCGCCGCGACTTTCGCCTGGACACTCTGACAGGATCATCCGCCTTCAGTGCCGAGGGTTCGCTATTTGCCCATCTCGGCAAGCACGAGATATTCACCCCGATCAAGAGCTGGCCCACAATGACGGTGCGCGATCTGGCCGCCGCCGGTGAACGCACCCCGAAAGAAATCGCATGAGCGATCAAGCGAGCTTCAACCTCCGTGGTCGCAATCCCGATGTCCTGACCTGTATAGCAAACCTTTCGAACGACGAGGTGTTCACCCCACCCGCATTCGCGAACCGAATGCTGGATTCACTTGCAGCCGCCTGGGCCGCGGATCACGGCGGCGCAAACATATGGGCCGATAGCACTGTGACATTCCTCGATCCATTTACGAAGTCTGGGGTGTTTTTGCGGGAGATCACCAAGCGTCTAACTGACGGTCTAGTCTCGGAAATCCCCGACACCCAGTCACGCGTTGATCACATCCTGACCAAGCAGGTTTTTGGTATCGGAATCACGGAACTGACAAGTCTTTTGTCTCGACGGAGCTTGTATTGCTCGAAGCACGCGAATGGTGAGCATTCTGTCGTCCGAGGCTTCAATTCTGACGACGGGAATATCTGGTTCGAACGCACCGAACACACGTGGGTGGCAGGGAAATGCAAGTACTGCGGTGCGAGCAAAGGGACCTTAGACCGCGGGGCAGGCCACGAGACACATGCCTATGCGTTCATCCATACCGACGAAATTAAAAATCGGATAGCCGAGATGTTTGGAGGCGAAATGCAGTTCGACGTTATCCTTGGAAACCCTCCTTATCAACTTGACGATGGAGGGCACGGCACCAGCGCGGCCCCAATCTACCAGCTATTTGTGGAACAGGCGAAGAAGCTTGAGCCGCGATATTTGGCTATGGTGATCCCCTCGCGCTGGTTCTCGGGCGGAAAAGGTCTCGATGAGTTCCGCGAGGCTATGCTTTCCGACAATCGGGTGCGCTCGATCCATGATTATCTAAGCGCAGCGGACGTATTCCCAGGAGTGGGGCTAAAAGGTGGCGT
>JBLWXY010000049.1:0-5482 GCA_048267225.1 Pseudidiomarina sp. | reverse complement strand
CCCGGAAGCCTGGCCGCGTGGCCTGAAAGGCATGCAGGCGACCCGTTTCGACCACTGCCTGCTGTACGGCCCCAACCTGGACCGCACTTTAGAGCTGTTCCGTGATGTGCTCGGCTTCGATCTGGCTGAGCAGGTGATGACACCGGACGGCAAGCGTGTCGGTCAGTTCCTGACTGCCAGCATGAAGGCACATGATGTGGCGTTTATCGATCATCCGGAACCAGGCAAGTTTCACCATGCTTCCTTCTTCCTGGAGACCTGGAACGATGTGCTCAAGGCGGCGGACTTGATCTCCATGACCGATACCTCAATCGATATTGGCCCGACACGTCATGGGCTGACTCATGGCCAGACCATCTATTTCTTTGACCCGTCTGGCAATCGTAACGAGGTTTTCTGCGGTGGCGACTACCACTACCCGGACCACGAGCCGGTGACCTGGGATGCGGGCGAGCTGGGTAAAGCAATTTTCTATCATGATCGTCAACTTAATGAACGGTTTCTAACTGTATTGAGCTAGATCTGAAAAAACCATGACAATATTTACTGTTTTTCATGCTCTGAATTAATTAATTCAGAGCATTTTTAATACTGATGATTACTATGAATTATGCTCTTAATGATGGATTAACTCAGCTGTTTAGAAGGCAATGGAGGGTTTTAGCGAACTTTTTATAATTTTAATAATATATTATTAAAACCAATTCAACTGTGCGGATTATTAATAATGGTTAATGAAACTAGTGCACGGGAAAATAATAGGGGCCGGTTGTTTTTGTTGGTTCTTGCATCTCTTACGGCGCTAGGTCCTCTTTCTACCGATGCATATTTGCCGGCCCTTCCTATAGTCGCAGATTCTTTCGATGTTACTATACACAAAGTTGAGCTATCAATTAGCCTTTTTTTAATCGGGTTTGCAGTTGGGCAGCTTTTCGGTGGCCCATTATCAGATCACTTCGGTCGTAGAATATGCATCATAAATGGTTTGTTTTTATATATAATAGCAACAATTTTTATTGCATTTTCAGAAGATATTGAGGGTTTATGGTTCTTCCGTGCATTTCAAGGGGTTGTTGCTGGAATTACTGCTGTAAACGTACCTGCTATTGTTCGTGATATATATAGTCTGAATAAAGGAGCTCAGATACTATCTAAAGTCTCTATGATAATGATGGTTACACCTATAATATCTCCATCTATTGGTTTAGTGATAACTGAATTCTTTGGTTGGAGATCAATATTCATAGCGTTGTTTTGTTATGCATTATTGATTATTTTTTTTGTTGTTTTTTTCTTTAGTGAAACAAAAGATAATAACACTAATATAAATAAAATTGGCTTTGCGTATCGATACTTAATTATAATTCGTTCCCGAAAGGCGGTGGTAAATATATTTTCCATAGGTTGTATGTATGGAAGTCTTTTCTCTTATATAACTGCCTCTCCATGGTTATACATAGAATATTTTAATTTAAACCAGAAACTATACCCTTTTTTCTTTGCGGCCAATGTTTTTTCTCTTATTGCATTTAATTGGATAAATATACATTTTCTAAATCGCCATGATCTTGGGAAAATATTAATATTATCAAAGTTTTCTCAGTTTTTTATGTCTTTATTATTACTTATTTTCACGATTTCACTAACGGAAATTAATGTATATTTTTTATCTTTTATGATAATGACAGTCTTATGCTGGCATGGGATGCTTGTAGCCAACTCTATGGCTAGAATCACAAATATTTTTCCTAAAAATAGTGCTTCAGCAACAGCGTTAGCAGGATTTTTCGGCTTCACATTTGGCGCAATTTGCAGTGCGTTAGTTGGTTTCTTCGCAAATGAATCATTGATACCAATGGTGACTATTATGTTCACATGTTCATTACTATGCATCAGCGTAAGTGTGGTGTTTGATAGGGAATCTATGAGAAACATCATCTAAGGCTATTTCAACAGGTTTTTCTTTGTACCAGATGTTATGAAGTTTGCAGGATCTCCCTACTTTAACCGGATGTGATTGGTCTCTTCAGGTGGTAAAGATGCGGAACGTGTCAACGTCATTTGAGCCAGCTCTTTAAAAATTAACTTACTTTTGCGATCACACGCTGCAGTGTCGGGAAGTTGACCCCTTTTTCGACAGTGGCTTGATCAGCCCCCTCTGGTACCGGATTAATACAGACCTCTGTCGCTGGCATCTGTACGGTTGGGCGGCCTTTGAAACGCTCGGGATGACGGTCATACATGTCATCAAGCGCCATTTGCCTCACCTGTGCAACCTCAAGGTATTCACCCGTAAACACCTGTTGTGGTGTAAAGCCGGCCAGGCTGCTGTGGTGATGATCCTGGTTGTACCAGTGCACATAGTCTTCGCACCAGCGCATGGCATGGTCGTAGCTGTCGAAGCGGCGCGGATAGTCCGGCTGGTACTTCATCGTCTTGAACTGCGACTCGCTCATGGCGTTATCGTTGCTCACTCTGGGACGGCTATGACTGGCGGTAATGGCCAGCTCGCCAAGCAGGTCCAGATAGCAATGCGCCGTCATCGGCATGCCTCGGTCCTGGTGCAAGGTCAGCCCTTCAGGTTGGATGTTGTACCGCTCGTACGCCTCAGCGATCAGGTGGCTGGACAGGGCGCTGTTTTCCTTGCGGGACAGCATCCAGGCGACGATGTGGCGGCTGAACAAGTCCATGACCACATAGAGTGACAGGTATTCACCACGCTTCTTCGTCGGTAGCTTGGCAATATCCCACGTCCAGACCTGTAGGGGCGCCGTCGCCTTCAGCCGCGGTATAGGCTGAGGGTTTGCGGGCCTCTGCTGGCGGCGCTCACCGTTCAGTCCGCTGTCTCGCATCAGACGGTGCATGGTGCTGACAGAGCACAAGTAGGTGCCTTGCTCCAACAGGCTGTAATATACCTGTGCCGGTGGCTGGTCACGGTATGCCTCACTGGTCAAAACCTCTCGCACAACTTCGCGCTCCTCTGCGCTCAGCGCGCGTGGTTGCTGGGTGGCCTTACGCGTGCGCCGGTGTGGGCTGATTGGGCCGCAAAAGTGATAACGGTCACGGGCGGCGCGCAGGCTATTGCGGCAAATATCCAACACAATACAGGCCTCGCGCTCAGATACCCCGGCGGGTAGCGGGTCTGTCAGGAGCAGGTTCATGACTCGTTCTCTTCGAACGCATCCAGCAGTGCCAATGCTTTTTTTGGAGCAGCAGACAACCGTCTTTGACTTCGATCTGCTTGCACAGCCGCTCGTTTTCTTTTTCCAGCTGTTCAATACGCTTCTGTTCGACCGTCTTCTTGGGCGCAGGGCCGGGGGCTGACTTCTTCAGACCCTCGACACCCTGCTCGGCCAGCTCTCGACGCCACTGCTGCAACTGATTGGAATAGAGCTTTTCCCGGCGCAGCAACTCGCCCAGCTCACCATGCTGGCAGGCATCGGCTTGCTGTATGATGGACAGCTTGTACTCGGTGGTAAACGTTCGGCGTGAACGCCTTTCCAGTGCTGGGTTTGGCTCAACCTTGGGATCGGCTGGGGTGGCTGGTTTCGGCATATCCGTTCTCCTGAGTGCCCTGATTTGTATGTTATCTCAAAATCAGTTGGCTCAGGGTTAGGTTGACACACAGGGATACTATCACAGGGCTAGCGGTGCTGTGAGGGAGGTTTTTCGAGGTGCCCATCTGACAGCTCGAACAGCAGGACCAGACTGGTTTAGGTTATGCTGTTTTGCAGCAGTTGTTCCTGTGTCGTGAATATTGCTAGTGAGACCGCTCTCACCAAAATAAGCTTTATACAGCAATACGAATAATCTACTTTTTTGGCTCTCTGCACCCAGGGCATGTTTGTCGAATTAGATGGTCTTGGCTACGAGCCCTCATTCAGAACGATGTCGGCTTCATTGAGACACGCGTGTATATTTTAAAATAACATCGGATCTGACGGTGCAAGGTTCGGAGTGAAGGTGCGGTATCGGATGGTTTTATACAACGAAAATTTACTAACAGTCTTATGAAGCAACCTAGCAAGAGGATCTTATGGTCGGATAAATTTGGTTTAAATTTTTATATGTAGTTAAAGATATGGATGAGAGTTGTTGGTTATTTTTGGATAGTGATTTTCGATATGTTTCCAGGCGTTCCCATAGGATATAGGATCAACACGCTAATTAAACCCAAGAGCTTTTTATTACGGATAGGACAATAACTGAATTGGCGGTGCTAGCGAGTGTGAGTTGCTGCTGCATCCATGCGGCTTTGATCGTATGCAAGGAATATAATCTTCATGTGGTACACTGGATCACATCTCCTTAGCTGGATAACTACTACGTCAATTATATTTATCCCCTTTCAAGATTCGGCCATGATTGAATAGGTCTCCATTGCATAGTGCGTACATATTCCATCAAAGCGTGGAAATTTTTTGTAGTCTTCACGCATTTCATCTCTTACAGAACTCTTTAATGCTGAGTCAAAATCCCGTTTCGTTTGGAATGATACTCTATTGCATAATAAACTTCTGAAAATATGAGTACCTTCAGGATAAATCCATGCTAAAGGAGTATGAACTACAATTTGTTTTATATTGGGTAGTTTCTTCATTAACTCGACATGATTTTTAATATAATGGTTACACCATGCGGTATCATTATTTGTTATGCCTGTATATTCAACAAAGTAACTAAATTTTTTTTCTTCATCTATTGGGTTGTTTTTATATTCATATTCTCTTGTCAGTAGTATTTGTATTATGGGTTCAGAATATGATCCCATTGAATAAAGTTTTGATCTTATGTGATGTATCCCTTTCTCAAGAGATGACAAATCATCAAGAAAAAACTCTATGATATGGTGTTCGCTAACTCCATCATTGGTGTGTTTGTCTTCTACTGTTGAGGGGATATGTAGGAATGCTTTTTGACAGTCTAAAATATTTAATACTTCCTCTCTAAGAATTTTAATTAGCTCTCTTTTTTTAAATTTTCCGAGTCCATTTTTTTTTATAATACAACAAAAAGCCATAGCATACCTTCCCCCGTAATTTTCATGTGCTATGGTAATGCTTTATGTGAAGTAATATAAATTATTTTTATTTATAGTTGAAATTATCAGGGTTGATTTTCTCTAAAGTGCTCAATGAAAATTTCTTTCATCCAATTAATTGAAGGGTCGTCTTTATAAAGCATGTGATAATATATGTTAATTTCGATTCTATTATTATCCAAGTCGATATCATGTAAGATAAATGTTTTTTCCATGTTGTATCTTTTTGCTACAGATTTAGGAATTATAACACCAAAGTCTGTCTTGCTGATTATTTCAGGAGCTACTGTAAAGTTAGGAATGGTTAATGCAATATTTTTCTCATATTTACTATTTATTTCTTCTAGTAGGCCTGTGTGGCCAGTTATACTGCTGTTTATATTTAATAGTTTGATTTTGCTGATATCTATTTTATCAAAAGCTCTCTTGATAAAATAGATA
>JBLWXY010000048.1:0-5497 GCA_048267225.1 Pseudidiomarina sp. | reverse complement strand
TACGGTCACTGGAGACCGGAGCGACGGTGATTTTTTGGATAGTGTTGCCATTACTGTCTGTTTCTTCTGACGTGGTAACCGTCGCACCATCGACGTTATTCGGCTCAGGCTCAGGCTCAGGTTCTGGTTGCGGCTCAGGTTGAGGTGCTGGCGGATTGGTCACATTTAAGGTGATGGTATTCGGCGTTGTATCCGTTTCATTGCTAGCGCTGTCATCCTCGACGGTGAAGGTAAAGGTGTCACTGCCCGCAGCGGATGGGTCATATACCAACTGGCTAATATCCGCGGCATTAATCCAAGCGCCATCATTAACGGCCTCATTGTTCAAGGTTAGTGCGCCGTTATCGATCGTTAGTGCGCCACCATTGGCTATTTGAGTGTGAATTTGTACGCGGTTTAACGCATCGCCAGTGTCTGCATCGCTAAACCCAAAGTCGCTAGCACTAAAAGTATGAATTTGTGTGGTACGAATGGAAATGGTTTTATCCGTGCCCTCTGGCGCATCCGAGACATTCGTTAGGTCAAGAGTATAAGTCGCAGTCGGTGACGTCTGACCACCTACATCGGTTACCGTCCAATCAAAGCTCGCGGCCCCTGTTCCCGCTAGGTCTGTCGTTGGAGTAAAGTCGAGCTTGCCGATATCTGCGATATTGATATGAACTGTCCCAGTTAGATCACCTGCTGTGGTGTCATACGTAACGCCGCCAACCGTTGACGTTCCTGCGGTACCAGCGGAATCGAGGGATAAAACACCACCCGTGATAGTTGAGGTATCAATGGTGATGTATTCAAGCGCTTGAGAACCAGTGTCTAGGGCTGTCGGTAACTCGGTTGCCGATAGGTTGACCACGGTATCTTCATCGGCGGTATCGGTGTAGTGAGTCGCGGTCGGTTTGGTGCCGTCCATCACGGTAACGGTTGAGGTGATACCACCAGTCGACCACGTATCATCGCCGCTGTTTGCAGTGCCGCCATCATCCTTAACGTTGGTAATGGTAATGACTCGATCACCTTCTGAGAAACTTCCAGAGGTATTTTCATAGGTCATGGCATCGAGTGCTGTTTCCAGCGTAGCTTCAACAATACCTGCATGTGTTAACGTGACTGTCGCCGTTGTGCCTGTCATCGATACCAAATAACCAAGGCTGCTTGTAGTCGTTGTCCCAGAAGTGGTGTCCGTTAATACAATGGTAGAGCCGTCAATATTGATCTTTTCGTCAGCACCGTCTTTTAGGCCGCTCACCGTAAAAGTCACGCTGGTGACAAGATCGCCTGAGTCCGGCGTATCCACGTCGATGGCAGTGCTATTAAATAGATCCGTAGCTACACCATTAATCGAGTTGCCACCGGTGCCCGTTGCGCTGACAACAGGTTCATCATTCACGGCGGTAATATTGACGGTAAGTGTTTCTACTGTGCCCGTACCGCCTTCGTTGTCGTCCACGGTAATGGTGACGGTATCCTGTGCAGAACTATTGCTTTCTCCTGTGTAAGTCACATTAGACGCGGTTTGTAAGAAGGTATTAATTTCTGTAGCGGTACCCGTCAGGGTGATTTCATTAGCGCCGCTGCCGCTACTGACTGCAACACCATTCGCATCGGAAGCTGTTAAGGTTGCGGCATTATTGGCAGCTGTTAGCGTGGCGACAATATCCTCTGTCGTGTCCACATCGGCGAAGACCGGTGAGCCTGTGATCAGGTTGGTCGCGGTGTCTTCCAGTGCAGAGACAGTAGAAGTGACACCTGTAAGGGTAGGCGCATCGTTTACAGCGGCCAAATTAATAGTAATGGTGCCAGCAGATGACACATCTGAACCATCATCAGTGACGGTATAGGTCACGCTGCCTGCGGTGGTTGAGTCTTGCGTTGGGGTAAAGTCAATTAAGCCAAAGTCATTGATGTTCACTTTATCGCCAACCGTTAACGCCCCAGCATTCGCCATCGCTTCAGCCGATGCAGCACCTGTTGCTGAAGGACTACCGGTGAGAGCTAAGGCACCACCCGTAACCCCTGTGATGGTGATGTAGTCTAAAGCATCGGCCGCATTAATTTCTTGGGTCACAGCCATGCCCGCGGTAGTCATATCAACGGTGGTGTCTTCTGTACCATTGTAGCTGTCAGTCGCAGCAATCGGCGTATCGCCATTGACCACATTAATGGTGGAGGTAATCCCCCCAACGCTCCAGCTATTGCTGCTATCGCCCGTATTAGAACCCACATCGGTGACATTGGTGATGATGAAAACACGATTGCCCGTTGTGACCGGTCCTAATGTGTTTTCATAGGTCATGCCATTGAGAGCATCTTGAAATACTGTATTAGCGGCAGAGGCTTCACTTGGACCTTTTAGCGTTACTGTTGCTGTTGAACCGCTGACCGAAACGGCATAAGAGATTAGACCAGAGGTAGTTGTGTTAATAAAATTACCTGATGTATCGGTCAGCAGATCAATGGCTGTGCCATCGTAATTCAGTTTTTCATTGCCCGCATCAGACAAACCACTAACCGTGATGGCCACACTGGCAATGTTTTCACTTTCGATGGCATCAATGGCAGTGGATGAGAAAACAGATACCGCGGAGCCACCGCCACCAGCGGTTGCGTTATCCCCTGTGGCGGCCACAGTTGGAGCATCGTTGATCGGTATAACATCAATCGTCAGATTTGTTACAGTCGAGTTACTGTTACCATCATTAGCGACAACCGATAAGGTGTCGTCCGTATCGGTATTGCTACTGGTTGTATAGGTAATATTGGTCGCGCCTTCGCTGCCTAAATAGCTATTCAGTTCGCTAACCGTACCGGTGAGTGTCACGGTGTAGGCATTTGTTTGAACAACATCAACACTATTGACGGTCGTACCTGCACCCGTGGCGGTAAGGTTTGCATTGGTATCCGCCACAGATAATATAAGCGTTAGATCCCCTGTTGAATCCACATCGGCAACCGTCACACTCGACAAGTCCATTGTCGTCGTGACGTCTTCATTGGCTGATAGGCTTGGAGTGCCTGCTAAGGTTGGCGCATCGTCAACTGCATTGACAACGATGGATGTTGTGGCAATGTTACTAGAATAAGCTGTTGATGTGCCGTTGGTAGCTGTGTCGCCAGTCTGAGTTGAGCCATTGCTCGACGCTGTTCCAGTGGTTTGGTCCCATGCGCGGAAAGAGAAATCAGCGGTGCCCGCGTACTCGGTCCCACCAGTGAATCGGACATACGTGTCTTTATCTAGTAATAACGCAGCGCCAGGGGACACTGTGCCAAAGCTGGTCCAGTTGTTGTTATCTGTCGAAAACTCCCATGTCCCAGTACCCGTTGTAGCGGTAATTGCTACACCGCTGTCGGCTCCGGTATCGACATCTGCGTAGTCAATATTGTTAGCAGCGAGGATGGTGGAGACTTGAACGCCTGTTGAGGCGGTTTCTTCATTAACGGCGGTAAGGCTGTGATTACCAGAATTTGTGACGGTTGGCGCATCGTTAACGGCATTGATACTAATGGTCACCGTATCCGCTGTACCATTTTCACTATCGCTTGGCGTAACGGTTAAGGTCACCGCTGATGTGCTGTTGGCGGTTGGTGTATAAGTGACTTTAGTTGTATCGTCTAGGTAGGTGTTTAAGCTAGCGGCGGTTCCTGAAAGCGTCATGCTGGCAGTGCCAGAGTTAGCAATGGTTACGCCAGCGGTTGTAACATTGCCATCCGTTGTTGCAATGCTGCCGCTATTTACCGCCAAGGTAAGCGTAATGGCATCGCCTTCCACATCGGAGATAGTATAGGCAGATAAATCGATTGCCGTTGCGGAGGCGTCTTCTTCGACACTCGTATCGGCAGGTGTACCGCCTAGAGCGGGTGTATCGTTTACAGCATTTACCGTAATAGAGGCTGTTTCCGAGTTTGTGGAGAATGCAGTCGTTCCGCCATTGCTGCTTGCGCTGACTTTGGAGCCTGCGCTACCAGAGGACTGATCCCAGCCCCGGTACGTAATGGTGGCCGTACCATTGTAATTACTATCTGGCGTAAAGCGTACTGAATCATCTGACGCCAACAGCAATGCACTGGCGTCGGATACCGTGCCAACTGCCAGCCAAGTTGATCCATCTGTCGTGTATTGCCATGTACCATTGGCATCATCCACAGAGGTAACAGCAATACCTTCAACAGCACCGCTATCTGGGTCTGTTAGGGTGCTACCTAGTATGTCCGAGACCAAAGTAGCAGTGGCGGGAGATGAGTCTTCATCAATGCTGGTTAGTGTCGGGGTACCTGAGTTATCTAGCGTAGGCGCATCGTTAACAGCATTAACTGACACCGTTGCAGTGTCCGTTGCGGTATCTGTACCATCACTAATGGTGTAGGTTACCGTGCGGTTGCTTGTATTTGGGGCATCGGAGGTATTGCTAAATTGGATCGACTCGGCAATGGTTTCGGCCATAGCGCCAGTAATACTGCTATTAAAGCTAATACGCAGTTCATCGCCACTTTCTACTGTGCCATCATCATTGGTACCACTGGTATCTACTAAGGTACCAACGTTTGTGCCTGATACACTGACGGTTGTACCAGACAAACTTACAGTCCCAGAAGTGTCAAGGATCAAGCGGTCATTAGCGGTGTTTCCAGATGTGATTTGGAAGCTTATATAACCATCATCTAGGTCAGTATCTACACCATCTGTATCAGCAATGGTGACGCTTGAGTCAATAGTGACAGGGGTGCCTTCGTTATAGGTAGGGGTAGCATCAATGGCGATTGTTGGCGCAGCATTGCTAACGACATTGGTGTTTCCAAAAAAGTCGTCAAAGTACATGTATCCGTTACCAGTCTTAGATATGACGATTTTGTCTATTGTTACATCAGGGTCGGGGTTATAAAAGTAATTAATAGCTCCTGATTTAGTGTATGTCGAGCCGACTTGACTAGCATCATCATACATTTTTAGAGAAAAATCCGCGGCAAAATCTTTTCTAATTGTTAGTTTATCGAAGATAAAATCAAGTCCATCCACCCTCTCAATAGTGACATTGAAAGCTGAACCGCTGTAAATCGTTAAAGTAGAGCCATCTCCGTAGTAGTTAAAGTCATTGTCGCCAGGACTGAAACTTTGAGTGGCGGTGGTACTAAATTTAAAGCTCACATCTCCTAAGGTTACGTAGTCTACTGTCCCACTAAGATCTGCCCATGAAGATTTACTGAAAGTCCCAAGCAATACGTCATTAAACGATTGCGCTTGAAAAGCACTCGGTGCAACGAGGCCGACGCTACGCTCTAGTTCCCAGTCCCCGCCCAGTTTGCTATTACCCGTTAAATCATCCGATGCGGCAATATCCGCACCAGTGACCAGCGCCAGCTGTTCAATAAAGTCTTCGCCGGTATCACCTTCCGCGACATTACAACCGTAGAGTAATATATCGCCCTCGTCGGATAGGCTGCCTTTGATTAGCGCTAGTTCATCGGCATAATCGTCCAGTGTTGTACTGCTTAGGTTGTCATCGCC
>JBLWXY010000047.1:0-5500 GCA_048267225.1 Pseudidiomarina sp. | reverse complement strand
CTAATATTTTTCATAGGACTCGCTCCTTTTAACTTAAATGCCGGTTTGCTTGGTTTGCACATTAAGCATGGCACATAGTTAGGAGGGCGGGTCCATCTCATTTCCTACAAATCACAGACAAAAAAAACCCCCATCCCGAAGGATGAGGGTCTTATCGTTAACTAAACGTGTCTAATCGAAATTAGAAAGTGAAGTTATCAGCTGTGAACTGAGTACCAGAACCATCAGTCGATGCAGAACCACCTAGGTCAACTGTACCAATCAACATAGCTTCTGAGAAGTTACCAGTTGTTGTACCAGTTTGCGCATCATCAGAAGATGTTAGGTGGAATACTTTGTATTCACCTAGGTTAGCGCCGTTTTCTACCATTAGGATAGAGTCACGAACATCACCTACGATATCAGTTAGAGCGCCTTCAGCATCAACAGTGGTCTCACCGATTGTACCGTAGTCAGCCGCACCAGCGCTGTTCGAGTTGTTGATCGCTGCTAATAGGTTAGAAGCGTTCAAACCAGCGAAGGTTTCACTTGTTTGACCCGATACAGTGTTGAACTGGATCACACCGATGTCGTTGCCACCAAGATCAACTGTTGCACCAATCTCTAGGTCAGACGTCGTTAGAAGCTCAGACGCTGTGCTACCAGATGGAGAAACCATAGTGTTCAAGTAAGCATCGAAGTCTAGAACGTCTTGACCAGCATCAGTGCCAGTAGTGAAGTTTAGAACGTCAACATTACCTTGGTTGTAACCCGTGAAGACTAGTGTTTCGTTGCTGTTACCGTTAGTAGACAGTGCTACTACATCGTTACCAGTACCAACGTTGATAGTGTTGTCGTTAGCTTCTTCGTCAGAGGCAACACCTGTTAGAGTGATTGTATCCAAACCTGACGCAGTACCGTCTAGTGTTACTAGCGCAATATCAGACTCAAACGTAGCATCTTGAGTCAACGTTAGATCACCAGTACTTGCACCGTTAGCAAACGTGTAGTTAGTAACAGCCAAGTTAGCAGCAATATCAGCTTCTAGCGCGTCGCCAGATAGAGATGTTGCGCCACCATTAGTGTATGTGAAGTCAGTACCATCAACAGTGAAGATAATAGTTTCACCAGCTTCAGCTGTTACATCAGCAAAGTCAAACGTTTGAACTTCTGCAACCGCAACGTTACCTTTATCGCCTTCAGCTGCTGTTGGTAGAACTGCTGAAGTGGCGTCTAGAGTTGCAGTATCAAGAGCTACCGTAGCGTTGGTTACATCGCCTAATGTAGATGGGTAAGTGATTGTTACAACACTACCAACCGCAGCTGCTGTTACAGTCGTTGCACCAGTATTTGGAGCAGTCAATGCTGAGCCATTTACAGCCGTTTCTACTGCAGCTGCAATTGCCGCTGCGTTATCACCGTTTGCTAGTGTTACGGTAACACCACCAACAGTGATATCACCTGCGCCTGCAGCATCAACAAGAACACCAGCGAAGTCGATTGTTTGAGTTTCGTCAACAGCTACTTCACCTTGAGTCGTTTGCTCAACTTCTGCACCGATAGCGCTAGTCGCTAGTACAGAGTTAGAGTCGTAACCACGGCCAGAAGCTTGAGCAGCGTCTAGTTCATTTGTGTGTGCAGTTGAATCGTACGTTACCGTAGAATCACCTTTGAACTCTTCGTATGCATCTTGGATCGTTGTAGACACAGTTGCTGGGAAAGCATCTTGTGAAATCACAACTTCTAGATCGCCGTCTGCGAATACGCCGTCAACAAGCGCTGTTACTACAACAGAGTTGTTTGGGCCGTCTTCAGCAAGCAACCACTTGTTAAGAGTAGGATCTTGGTTGATCGCTTCTTTAAGTGCTTGGTTGATGTCGCCTTCGTCAGATACGTAGTTGTCTGCATCGATCGAAACTGTTGCTTCGAAACCGTTATCAAACAGATCCGCAACGTCAGATGTTACGTTGTCAGAACCATCAGATTCTTGGCCTGCAGAGAACGTTACTGTCAACTTACCGTTTAGAAGGAAGAAGTTGCTGCCAACACCTGAACCTTCAATGTCGTTGATCGCTAGGTTTTCAGAGTTGAATACCCATGTAGCAACATTGTCGTTAGTGTTAGTCAGACCAGAGTTGTCAGAGTAAACAACGTCGTTACCAGAACCCGTAGTGATCGTTACTTCACCGTCGCCGATTGCGCGAACTGTGTCGTTACCGGCACCTGTAGAGATCATAACATTGTCTAGAGCCGCTTGATCTTCGTTCCAACGCGTGTCTAGGTTGTCAGCTTCTGTACCAGTTACTTCGAAGATTACTTCGTCGTCGCCAGCGCCAGATTCGATCGTCAATTCGAAGTCTTCGTACGAAACGGCTTCTTCAGACACTGTTAGCTCGATGATGTCATCTTGAGCTGTCAACGTGTAATCGAATTGGATGTTGTCGATTTCGATTGCAGCACGGTCGTCTTCTAGATCGAAGTACTTACCGATTACAGCGTCGTCAAGATCCGCTTCTAGTGTCACAGCACCCGTCATCGCAGACGCATCAAATACGCGAACGTTTTGTAGACCTGTGTAACCGTTTTCATCTTTGTTGTCACCGATGCGTAGGTCACCAGCTGGAGCCATATCTACTAGCTCTTGGCTGTTTACAACGTAAACTTCTTCTAGACCGTCGTTAGTCGTAGACATAGACGTGATCCAGCTAGAATCGTGTACAGTTACGTTGAACTGTTGGATGCCCTGAGAATCAGAAGAACCTGTTGACATGTTTCCGGCACGGAAATCACCAGCCTCAGAACCACGGCCAACGTTGTCAAGGTCGATGTCAACTTGCGTTAGGCTAGTTGTCACTTCTGGTGGAACATCAGAGATGTTTGTGTGGATGTTTGTGCTAGGAGGTACCGCACCATCCGCTAACCAACCACCGAAGACAGTGTTGCCAGAATCGTTAGTTGTTTCGATAGAAAGTTGCTCAGAACCTTCGTTTGTCAAAACGATTGTTGTACCTGTGTAACGTAGGCCATCGTCAGAGTTCGCTTTGTTGAATTCTTCGCCTAGAGACGCTGTGATGCTGTTGAAGCCTTGAGCGTTTAGAGAGAAGTTCAATGCGTTCACGATGTCTTGGTACGTTGGCTCACGACCTAGATTGCTAGCATTGATTGCTGCATCGTCTACAAGCTCAACTTTTTCACCGTCAACAAAGATTACAACGCCTTTGTATGGGTTGTTAGTCAGTTTTTCGCCTGTGTCAGCGGCTGCTTCAAGGTCAAGTAGCTCTAGGAATAGCTGAGAGTTTGCTTGCGTTGCACCTGGTGCAGTGATGTGCTGATCATCAAAGTAAACTGCGTAGTCAACATCACCTGGATCAGTGTCTTGCATTACAAGACGTGTTTCGTGTGAGTTGTGACGTACGTCTTCGATAACAAGGTCAGCACGTGAATCAACATTCCAGAATTCATAAGTGTCAAACATTTTACGAGCATCTACTTGAGCATCGTCGTTTTGGTCACTTGTTAGATCATCGAAATCGTCTGGGATTTGGTTGTCTGACGTGTTGTTGTTCGTAACATTGTCTTGAGCAGTGAATTTCACTACTTCAATGTTGTTTAATTCCGCATCGATAGCAGCAGTGTTATCTAGTACCGCTTTAAGGATATCTTTACCCGCGCCACCGTCGATTTCGTCAAGGCTGTCTAGTGTACCTAGCTTCGCTTTGAACATATCAGGTAGAGATGTACCCGTTAGGATGTCTTCACCTGTTGTCAAGCGCTGTAGTTGTGCTTCTGCATCAAGGATGCCTGCATCAATAAGCTCTTTCTTAGTCTCTGCAGATTCGTCAGATGCGTTAACATCAGCAACAACCGCACGTAGCTCTTCCATTGACATGTTTTCGAAGCTAGTGTTCACGACAAAACGGTATGCTACTTCAACTTTGTTGTTAAGTTGAGCGGCAGCATCGCCCCATTTTGCATCGTCTTCAGAAGCGTTACTTAGTGCATTGATCGCTGTGAAAACGGCTTCACCACGTGAGCTACCAGAATTTAGTAGACCTTCGATGAAATCAGCGCCTTCGGCTTTCGTTGCGCTGTCTACTGTGTTACCTAGTAGGCTTTCTGCGAATTGTGCAGCGAATGTTTCATCCGGCAAAAAGTCATTATAGATAGACTTGAACTCTGCCGTTTCAGCTAGCTGATTCGCTACTTCAGGGATAGAAGTACCATTGTCTACTTTTTGAGCCAAACCATTTAAAATTGCATTGGTTGGTGCACCGTCAAACATACCAACAACAACTGTTAATAAGTTGTTAAGTTGTTCTGTAGTAATCGCCATTTATAAAACTCCTTGATCAAGGTTATTTACTAAACTTCTTACTCAGTGAATGCGTCACCGTATTCACGTCGTTTGAATTAGCTTTAGTGTTTACTTGCGCATCCGCGCCAGTACTGATTGCTTATAAGTGCTTTTAAGCCGCTTGCACTGTTTTGTGTGCATTAGTATGCGTACTTTTTATGACACTTTGGTGAAGTCATCCGATCATCACCTAGCATGTGTACGAGAATAATCGAGTTGCCGTCAAATTGGTGTGACGGGCATCACACGAGGTGAACTTTCTCTATTATCGCTCGCTTCTCGTTTTTCTTGAGGTACAAACCGCAACAAAAAACAAAGTTACTATTGGCCGTAGAGTCTCATAAAGGATCACGTTAGTTCAATGGGTTTATTGGCTTAGCGCAGATTTTTTGAGTTATTTACGAATAAATTTCATTCAATACAAAAATGAATTGTTATTCATGTGTGATTAATAGATTTGTTTTTTATAAAAGCTTGCTGCGCGAGCGATCCATTTGTTCACCCGCACTGTGTGGGTTCCTACAGTTTACTGCGTAGCCAGCGTAGTGGCTGGGTGATACGCCAAGATAAGGTTTGATGGGTTTGATGAAGCATGCGCTCAAGTTCATGAATACGCTGAGCCATTAACTCGCTTTGCTGCTGTTGTTGTGCGGCCTGACTTTCGGCGCGCATCAGCGTTAAGGTGGCTTGATTGGGCTGATGCTGTGTCATAAATGTTTCAATTTCATCCGCTTCAAGCGTATAAAACGCTTCGGCATAGTGAACCGCTAAACCTAATGTGTAAGCGCGGAAGGTATTGAGCCCGCGCATTTGTTCGGCGTAGCGTTGATCTTGAAGCTGTGAAGGGAAGTTGTGCATGGCTTGCCACTTACGGCCTTGATAGTCGGTGATGTCTTCAAGACAATTGAGGGTCATGGGCACACCTACTTCATAAAACGCTAATCGCTGAACGGTTTTGATCTTGCGAGCAAGTGATAAGCCTAATTGGGCTGTCGCCCGATGATCTCGGTGCATTTCCCAGATTGACGGCACCACTAAGGTGGTGGGTTGCCAAGCAACTAGACGCTCAAGCAGCATACTTTCTATCTGTTGGTCAGCTAATAAGCCAGCGTCTTGCCTTGCAAAGAACTCAGGCTCAGGTAAGCCCAGCGTCTTGGCGGCCGTGCG
>JBLWXY010000046.1:0-5541 GCA_048267225.1 Pseudidiomarina sp. | reverse complement strand
CCAAATGAAAATACAATCTATCTTGCAGATAGTAAAAATGCGCCTTACGGAAATAAATCTTCAGATGAAATAACCGCTCTCAGCATCAAGAATGTTGAAGAGTTGCTCGAACTGGGCTGTAAAATAATAGTTGTTGCCTGCAACACGGCTACTACAAATGCCATTTCCACACTTCGGGAAAAATATGAAATTCCCATTATTGGGATAGAACCGGCTATAAAACCTGCAGCACTGCAAACAACTTCAAAAAGTATTGGGATTCTAGCAACCAAAGGAACTCTCAGCAGCGCTCTCTTCAGCAGAACAACAAGAGAGTTTACAAAGGATATTAGCGTAGTTGAAATTATTGGAGAAGGTCTTGTTCCGCTTATTGAAGCTGGAAATCTTGATGGCCCCGAAATGGTTTCCCTTTTAAAAAAACATACCAAACCGATGATTGATGCAAATGTTGATTATGTGGTTTTGGGTTGCAGCCACTATCCGTATATTATTCCGCAGTTGAAAAAAATTCTTCCCGAGAACGTGAAAATTATCGATTCCGGCGAAGCGGTTGCAAGGCAAACTAAAACAGTTTTGCAAAGCTTGAATTTGCTTCGCGAAGAAAATACAAAGCCGAAACTTCAGTTTTTCACAAACGCTGAAACCAATACTTTAAAATTTCTACTGAAAGAGTATTCAGAAAAAATTTCCGTAGAAAAAATAGATTTTTGATTATTCCTTAAACCACGAAGAATACATTACATAATTATTTGCAATCCTTTCTATTTCGCCTTTTGTAAGCTCTGGACCTATGTCTTTGATTTTCTTCGCAGGAATTCCCGCATAAATGCTTCCGCTTTCCACTCTCGTGTTTTTTGAAACCACGGCGCCAGCAGCAATTATTGTGTTGCTCTCTATTACACAATCGTCCATAACAATACTTCCCATCCCGATCAAAACATTATCGTGGATTGTGCAACCATGAACTATGGCATTATGCCCAATAGAGACATTATTGCCAATAGTTGTGGGCGAAGTTTTATAAGTTGCGTGAATCACAGCACCGTCCTGCACATTCACTTTATTGCCCATTTTGATGAAATGCACATCGCCACGAATTACGGCGTTAAACCAAACGCTACATTCATTGCCCATCACCACATCACCAACAATAGTGGCGTTTTCAGCAATGAAACAACCTTCAGGTATTTGTGGATGTTTTCCGTTTACTTCTCTAATAATCATTTTTTAGGTTTGTGATTTGTGGTTTGTGATTTCAGGTTGCAGGTTGCAGGTTGCAAAAATAAAGCTAAAATAAGACATCCCGCCAAACTTGCAACTTTCAACTTGCAACTTTGAATTTTTCACCCAAAATAAGCCAGCAAATCTTTCTTCCGTGAAGGGCTCACCATAATTTCCTTTCCGCTGGAAAGCACTACGCTCCCACCCTTTCCTTTTTTGTATTCGGTGATTTCGTTCACATTCACCAAATAGGATTTATGTACTCTTGCAAAGCCATTTTCCGAAAGCGAATCCTCAAAATATTTCAAGGTTTTGCTCACTAATCGCTTTCCAACTTTTAGATGAATCTGCGTGTAATTATCATCGGCTTGACAATACAATATATCTTCCATTTGAAGCACTTCAAACCCATTTTGCAACGGAATTGTAATCTTTCCCGCAACCTGCGTTTGTAAAGGCTTTAAAATTGAATTCTGCAGATTGTTTTCCTTCGTTTTTATTTCCGAAACATAATCAACCGCCTCAATCAATTTATCAATGGAAATTGGTTTCAGCAAATAATAGGAAGCGTGCGCGTTTAAGGCATCAATTGCGTAATGGTTGTACGCTGTCACAAAAACAGTTTCAAACTGCCGATCGCCCACTTTATCCAGTAAATCAAACGCATTTCCGTAAGGCATTTCCACGTCGAGGAAAACCACATCCAAATCATTGTTTCGTATTAAAACCAAAGCATCATCAACATTTGCAGCTTCGCCTTTCAAGACAATATTCGGACAGTATTTTGCCAAATAATTCCGTAGGATTTCGCGGCTTGTTTCTTCGTCTTCAACAATTATTGCGTTTAATTTCATCAGTCTTTCTTTAAAATAAGTTCAACTTTGGTTCCTTCGTTATTTTCAAAAACGTTTTCCACTTTTACATCCACTTTGTCCTTATACATTTGGTTTAAAATAGCAATCCGTTTTTGCGTGTTCCCCATTCCTTTCGACTTTTGTTTCTTTTGGTTTTCGGTTTTAAATTCGGTTGATTTTGAACGCCCAATTCCGTCATCAATAATGGAAATTTTTATGGTTTCAGAATCTATTTGCTGAAAATTTATTTCCAACAACCCTTTTTCTTCTTTGTAACGAAGTCCATGCCACACGGCATTTTCAACATAAGGCTGAAGCAACATTGGCGGAATTACAAACTCGTTTAGCTTTATATTCTCGTCAATCGAAATTTTATAGTCGAATTTATCCTTAAACCGAAAATGTTCCAATTTCACATACAGTTCAAGCAGCTCAATTTCCTTTTCCAACGGAATAAAATCCTCTTCGCTGTTTTCCAAAACGGAACGCATCAACAGTGAAAAATCGGTCAAATATTTGTTCGCTGTACGCTCGTCATTTACCGCAATAAAACTGTTCACGGAATTCAACGCATTGAAAATAAAATGCGGATTCATCTGCGACCGAAGCGATTTCAGCGCCAAAATATTATTGGCAAATTTTTGCTGTTTCACGTTTTTATACTGTGTATAAGCCGCAAAAAACAAAAGCAACACTATTAAAATCAAAGACCCAATAATCCACTTTTGAATACGATCATTCTTTTGAATGAGCTCTTGGTTTTCAAAAGCCAATTTGTAGCGGCTTTCATTCAGTTTTCGATCGTTTTCAAGACTGGCAATTCGGTTTTGTTTCTGTGTAATCTCTTTACTGAAACGAGCTGCTTGGCTTATTTCCTGTTCTTTTTTTATATAAAGTTCATCAACAACTTCCACATAACGCTGATAGCTCTCGGTAGCTTTGTCAAACTCGCCAATGTCCCGATAAATTTCAGAAAGCTTTCGCACGGCATCTTTTTGCACAATCAAATCTTCCTTTTTATCTGCCTCAGCAATACTTTTTTCGAGATACGGAATTGCCTGCTTATACTTTTCCTGAGCCACAAAGGCATTTGCAATTTTATAGTTTTGGCGTTGAGGTGTTAGTGCTTCATCTTCAACGGTGGCGCCTTTATCCATTGAATTCAATTCTTCCAAGGTTTCTTCCCGAAGTTGGATTTCCTTTTCATAATCCCGATTTTGGTTATAAAAATCGGCTACCTTATTTTTTTCTGAAACTGCACGTTGCTTATTTTCCTTTTTGGCAAGTTTTAGTGAATTGTCAAAATATTCCTCTGCCTCGTTCAACGCACCACTTTGAGCATAAGCCTCGCCAATCTTTGAATTTAAGTTTGTGATTTTTGGGGTAATTCTATTTTCTTTGGCTGTGTCCAATGCCTTTTGGTAGTTAAAAACACTTTTCACGCCATCGCCAATTGCTTTATAGGTATCGCCCAAACCTTCGTAAACTTCCACTTTTTGATAGCCCGAAAGATTATCTTTCAGCAATTTTTGAAATGCTGAAATACTTTCCTGATAATTTTTATTCTGTGCAAAAGCCTTTGCCAATTTGATTGCCACATCTGTATTGTTACTATTTTGAAGACTTTGCTTAAAATTATCAATTGCCAAATCCGGCTGGCTCCAAAACAAATTGATATCGCCCAAAGTTTCAAAGGCCAGACTGTTCTCTTTTTTTGAAATAGTTTGTCCCCGTTTCGGCTCCAATGCTTTGGTTACGTATTCAATACTTTTTTGTGCATCTTTTTTCAGAAAAAATTTAGCAGAATCCAAATAAACATTGAAACCGGCTTGCCTACCGTTTTGGGAAGTTTTTGAAACTACCGGGGCAGCTTCAGTTTTGGCTTTTTCTACCCGGACCGTTACGAAGTCGTTTTCCTTGATTGTGTAATAAACCGTAACAAAATCATCACTTTTTATCACCAGTTCGTCGCCTATTTTTGCTGAAATGGCAAACCTGCCCGAAAAATTCGTTGTAGTGTATTGGCCACCCAAAATCTCAACGTTCACTTTTGCAATGGGCATATTCGTTTCGCCATCCACCACTTCGCCTTTCAGCATAAATGATTTATTTTCCGAAGAACGCTTCACTTGTGAAAAGCTTTCTGTAGAAGAAAAAAGGACAACTATAAATAAAAGGAAAAAAAGTTTTTTCATTTCGTCTTTAAAACGGTAAACATACGCACTTTAGCGCAATGCCTAAAATTACGTTTTTCTGAAATAGCTTCTGCAAAGGTGAAAAAAGAATACTTCACTCATCCAAAAATACTTTTCCCTAATTGATACAAACTGCTTCCTCAAAGTCTATTTTTTAAGAAAAATGTTCGCCATAGGTTTACATTAAAATAAATATGACTGTTATGAAAAAATCTCAAATTATTCTTTTGGCTTTAATGCTCGCACTTACATATTCCTGCAAAGCAGACACGAAAAAGACCGATAAACAATTATTGGCAGCAATAGAAACGCCGAAAAAAGAACACTATATAAAAGTGGCTTTATTACTTGACACAAGCAACAGCATGGACGGATTGATCGACCAAGCCAAGGCCCAACTTTGGGAAATTGTAAACGAACTCAGCTACGCAAAATGCCGTAATGACCGTCCTAAACTTCAAATTGCTTTATACGAATACGGGAATGATAATTTGAGTTCGCGTGACAATTACATTCGAAAAATTTTAAGCTTTACTGAAGATTTGGACGATGTATCGAAAGAGCTTTTTTCACTCACAACAAACGGCGGAAGCGAATACTGCGGGGCGGTAATTCAGGAATCTTTAAACAAACTTGATTGGGGAAACGAAAATGATGATTTAAAAATGGTTTTTATTGCGGGAAACGAACCTTTCAACCAAGGCGGAATTAATTATAAGGATGCAGCAATGGCCGCAAAAGAAGACGGCATTGTGGTAAATACTATTTTCTGTGGCGATTATAAACACGGAATTGATAGTTACTGGAAAGATGGCGCCCAACTTACTTATGGCGATTATATGGCCATCAATCAAAACCAGCAAACTGTTTATGTTCCCTCTCCTTATGATGATGTAATTATTCAACTAAACATAAAACTGAACAACACCTATGTGCCTTATGGCACCCGTGGAGAAATGAAACAAACCATGCAACAGGAGCAGGACGCAAATGCCGAGGAATACAGCAAGGCTAACGCCGTGAGCCGAACAGTTTCAAAAGGAAGCCATCTTTACACCAACAGTACTTGGGATTTGGTAGATGCCGAAAAAGAAGCAGGTTTCAGCTATGACAAATTGAAAAAAGACGAACTGCCACAGGAACTGAAGGGAAAAACAACTTCGGAAATAAAAAAATATCTTGAAACGAAGCGAAATGAAAGAGAAGCAATTCAAAATGAAATAATGGAATTGAATGAACAACGCAGAAAATACATTGCAGAAAACACGAAA
>JBLWXY010000045.1:0-5569 GCA_048267225.1 Pseudidiomarina sp. | reverse complement strand
TGATGGTGTCACTTTCTGCCGAGCAAGAAGACAATACTGAAGCCCTTAAAGTGCTCACGATATTGCTAAAAGAATTGCCAGTGAAACAAGCCGCAGCTTTAGCCGCAGAAATCACAGGCGAGAAGAAAAATGCCTTGTATAAGCAAGCTTTAGAGTTATCTAAGTAAATATTGCGTCAGTTAGTTTTTGTCTTTTGATAGTAGTTCTTCTTCAGAAAGCCGCCTACGATGCGGCTTTTATATATCTGATCTATACTTTGCTACTTGTAGGCGTTTTCAACTTTGGCGTCAGCCAATTACTGCTCATGATAAGTCTTGTAGCAATTGGAAGGTATACAAACGTTGTATAATTTGGTGAGAAGACATAATATTTATTTGTGTGACTTCAATGAGCTTGTGGTGAACAGTAACTTACCGTAAACGGTCATCTCTCTAAAGGTGAGGCTTGTAATATTATTGGTAAAGCTATTGTAATTGCTGATTATATTTTAAAAATCTAAAATTAAAGTTATAAATCAATGATTATATGACTTATAAGGGACTATATGTTAAAAAAAACGATAGCTACATTACTCAGCTCGTTGGTTTTACAGGTTGGTGCTGCTGATTCCAGTTCGATCATCGACGTTGTGATGGAATCAGTTCAGTTTCAATCAGATGGTTCGATGTTGATTTACGATGTTAGTATAGAAAATAGTAAGCATATGTGCACTATCTTATTGTCAACTTTTGGTAAGGATTTATGGGCATTAGAAGATGAAAAAAGTTTATTGAAAGGCGTTGCGTGTATTGATAAAAGCGGAATCATATTGTCTGGTCCGCCTGAGGTAGACAGCTTTACTTGGAAACCAGTGAAGGGTGGCTTTGAATTTACGATGGACGCCACTGCTACTGAACAAAATAACTATGATGAGAAACTCAATATATACACCACATCTCCATTATTCGTTCCGCTAACAAAGGATTCAAAATGAAATTAATTGCACTCTGTGGTTTCATTTTAGTAAGTTCGTCTGCTTTTGCTAATGAATCAAATATAAACTTTCCAGCTAAAGATAATCAAGATCCATTATTTATAAAAAAATGCCAGGAGTTTAGACAAGCAAAAGCTGATAAAGACATTGATGCTTTGATGTCTTTTGTGCAAAAACAATTTAAAGATACTGAAGACAAAAAAAAACGTGCTATCGCATATTTGAGTAAAGAAGCAGAAAAGTTTCAGAAGTATGCACAAAATCCTGATTTTGAAATTACCTCTATAAAAATGTCAACAGAGACAAAACCTCTTTTTGCTCAAGTTAGAATTAAGGCTAAATATGGCGAGAAGAAATTTTTGTCGGATGGTTGTGGCTTTGAATATACCAAAGAAGATGGCTGGATAATCATAGTAACATCTAGTTAACTGGTTGTTTGAATAACTTAAGTATTTATAGATCATGAGGGTATGCAATTAAGTATGCCCTTTTTATTTAAGTAAATAGCTTTTAATGACTAAAATTTCACATAAAATAATCTTTTTATTTATATTTTTGTCGGAAAGGTGGCCATATTTATATTCATCAACACACTAATTTTAAAGCAGAGGGTATATTATGATTAAAGGGCTTTTAAGTATTGTTATAATTGCCGTGCTGGGTATCACATTGCTAAGCATAGGTTTATATCGATTTGCAATTCAGTCTGAATTTTCGCAAAAAATTACCTTTGGCTTGATGTTTGTTGGCGGACTAATGGCTATTTATGGGATGCTGGCAGTCTTTTACAAAGGATTTACTAATAGAACATAACGTAAAGCCGGTACAAGAGTTTTAAAAAATATGCTTTTATGTTGGAAGGCGAACCGAGCTTCGATGTTAGCGATATAAAGCACTCGCGTGGCAGGTTTTAATGTATTTTAAGGGCATTTTGTAAATCAGGTTTACAAGTGTCACGAGCGGAAATTCAATATTCCCTAGAAACTAGGATAGGCTAAAATTTAGCTTAAGAGCATAAATTTAAACAATTAATACATTAACGGATTAATCAACAAGGATGGACTCTTGAAAACACCATTATTTTACATCTGGCTTTTAACTGTTAGCAGCGCTTTTTGTTCACTAATGTATACAACACCATCACACGCAAAAACCATTCAGCCATCTTCTCATGTAGGCACATGGCAAAACAAAGACGAAGACAGTGATGGCGTGCCTGATGTTGATGATGATTTTCCATTCGATACTACTCGCTCTAAATTTGTTGAGGTACAAAATAGTGAACCTAATGATAACCCCAGCGTTGCTACACCTTTAGATACTGGGATCCCTTTTAGGGTGAGAGGTGCTATTTCAAACGAAAGAGACAATGGTGACCTTTATAGTTTTCAAGGCAAAAAAGGAGACTTTGTTTCAGAATTGGTTACCTATGAGTCAGAAAGCTTTGCTCCCAAGGCTTACTTTTCTGATGAGAGTGGTTTAGCTATTAACTCTTCTTTAATTCATTATAGTAAAGAAAATAAAACCTTATTCGTAACTGTTATTATTCCTAAAGATGGTTTATTTCATTTGGGAGTAATTGATGCTAATTCTGGCGGAGATCCAAGTTTTAAATATCAAGTAAATGTTTTTTATGATGCAGATATAGATGGTATTCCCGACAACAAAGAAAGGGCGCTTGGAATTCTACCTGAAAGTCAAGATACCGATGAGGATGGAATTCCTGACTTTTATGAGTACTATGTAGATGCATCTATTGGATTGGACTTCGATGGTGACGGTATACCTAATATCCTCGACGATGATAGCGATGGTGATTCAATCCTTGATAAGTTGGAAGGGTTAACAGATCCTGAAAAAGATGGTTTTTATAACTTTATTGACCTTAATAGCGATGGTGATTCAATTCCAGATAGTCAAGAAAAGGTAAGCGATAAAGGATTACCGCTTGATTCAGACTATGATGGCTTCGCTGATTTTATGGATTTAGATAATGATGGTGATTTTATATTAGATATTTATGATTCAGCTACGTATGAAAAAGCAGAAAGTATCTCAATGAATTCAACGCCATTTGTTCAAATTAGCAGTTTGAGCTCATTAATTAATGGGGTCACGACTAAAGAGGTATTAAGAGGGAATGACACTGTCATTGTTAATGGTATGAACATGGAAAGTGTAGATGCGCCGCTTTTAGTTGTTTATTCATTAAGCAATATTTATAATTTTAAACCCACATATAGTGAGGGGGAGTATAAATTTGAGCTTGATATCACAGAAGGTAAATATCGAGCGTTTTTATATACTGATGGCCTAAAAACAAATGATATATATATCAAAGTTTATAGTAATAAAGGTCCGCTTATTTTAGGTTCACCTGCTGTGATTCTTGAACGCGGTGCTAATTTTACTTTAGATGTTGCCGGAGTAACGCAAGACACTAAAGTTATACTGGATGATAAAACGATTTTTCCGAACAGTATATTATCAACATCGCTTACTATTTTTGTTCCAGACAGTGTTAGTAAAGGAACAATTTACCTTTCTAATGACGTGGGTGTAAGTAACTCGATACTTTATGGCTCACAGTAGTGGCACCATCAATGTCACATGTTGCAAAATTTTCAAAGTAAATAGCTGTGACTGACGTACTGTACTAAACAGGAGTCTAAGCAAATTGGCCATCATAAAGCTCTTACCTAAAATATTCCATAGGATTTATTGACCCGCTTCTAATAAGGATTATACCAATGAAAAAATTACCATTAGCGATTATGCTTGGCTTAGCCAGCAGTATAGCATCACTTGAACTGCAAGCAGGTACAGATACATCGTTACATGCAACTTTTTCAACCGAAGAACAGCGCAATGTTGATATACAGCTTAGCAAAGCAAAACAGGGAGATGCTGAAGCGATGGCGAGAGTGGGCCGTCTTTATGCACAAAGCTCTGGGAGGGAATATCCACAAGACTTTGATAAGGCACGTTATTGGCTTGATAAAGCTATTGAGCAGGGTAATACTGATGCTTTTTACCATTATGCAAAGTTATATGAAGAAGGAACATTCGGTAAAAAAGATCCAGCTAAAGCGTTTGAATACTATCAAAAAGGTGCTGACGCTGGAAACCTGACTGCAATGTACTTTGTATTTGAAGGTTACCGTGATGGAAAGGGGGTTAAAGTCAATTTGGAAAAAGCCCAGCAAGTGATGGATGAATGTGTAGAAAAGGGTGGGTCAATTTGTTCTGACTGGAAAAAGTATGTAGGCACCTTAGATAAGAATAATTGATATTATGCCATTGAAAAATGAACAACTTAACCAAAGCGTTATTACTTACTCTCACATATTTGATAAGTCTAGCGATAAAGATCACATTGCGTTTAAAACTAAAGCGACAGTGGTTACCCGTACCTTAGGAATAATCTTTGCTGTGTTGGCGCTAGGTGCAAGCACACAAAGTTTGTCATTTACTTTTTACGCTTGGGCAACGGCTGTGTTTGTATGTTTATCGATATTATTGCTTTTTACCAAGGTACTACTTGTTTTTACAACCTCTAACAAGGAGGATTACTACAGTATTTCAATACTAGGTATAAAGCATAAAAAAACTGCTTACTTACATGGAAAAGGGTTCACCATTGAGCCAGATACTGAACTACAAAATAAGTGGCGTTTAGTGGTGGCAGAAAATCAACGCTATCTACTGTATAGCCAAAGTGAGGCTGAATCACTGGTATTAAATCTGGCGCTATGGTTAAGTACCAATGCCTACATTAAAACGCATAGTGGCGCAGAGCCGATGCTTATTACTGAACCAACCAGCCAAGCTAGCAACAATGTTAATGTAGAATCTATAGACAACTTTGCACCGGTTTCATGGCAAGTAAAAGACTATGCCAAGCTTACACTGCCATTTTTTGTCCTGTTTTTAATTGCAAATGTATTGAGGTTGCTATGAAGCCAAAGTCTCATAAATCGCCAGATGGTACCTTTCTTATTTATAAAGATATGGGGATGTTTAGAGTTACAGGCTTTATTATTGGCTTTATCTGTATTGCTCAATTGGTGCTTTCTTACGATAAAGCTGACTTTGACGTATTTGCTTGGGCATGTATTTCTACATTATGTTGGCATTGTCTTTTTTTAAAATCGCGCTTGATCGTGCCTCCAGATAGTAATGTTATTGAATTTAAAGCCAGTTCAATTTATCCAATCAGATCATCATGTTATCCCATAGGAAAAATAACAAGTATAATAGCCACTCGCCATCCTATTAAAAAAGAGTTTTTTCAATACACGGTTGAGTTTGAGAATCTATCGAGAGTTACTTTGGGTTTTAGTCGCTCACATCAAAATGTCAAAAATGTCGCAAAAGAGTTAGCAGAGCATATTGATAAGCCTTTTGTTGATGATATCAGAGGTGTTTTCTATTAATGGAGATAAATCTTAGCTGTAGCACTCTCTTTTTTAAGGAGATTATGTTTGGCTTATCGGGTTCACTATCATCGTATTGATCTATAATGCTACAGACATGCATATGTCCATTGAAGGGTTATACCACCGTATATACGGTTTGGGGTAATAAAACTTATTC
>JBLWXY010000044.1:0-5706 GCA_048267225.1 Pseudidiomarina sp. | reverse complement strand
GCCAATGACCTTGGATCGCGCATCGTGTTAATCAACGGACAGCAACTTGCGAAGCTTATGCTGCGCTACAATATCGGCAGTCGTAATGAACAAACTCTCCATCTTAAGAAGATTGATGAAGAGTTTTTTGAGAGTTAAAACGTTTGACTGATCATTACCCGAACTTAACCCTGCATCTAGTATCGGTCTTGCTCGACTAATGCCTTACCACAATTCTAAAACGTAGTGAAACTTATAGATGAACTAATGGCGGTTCATTCACAAAGTTAAACGCCCTAGATCATAAGATTTAGGGCGTTTTTGTTCCACTTACCTTTCTCTTAAATTAACCTAGAGTCTAAGCCCAAGGCTTGTCCATTATAAAACGAATCTCAATACGTCGGTTTTCTAGATCATTGGTCGGCGTTTTATGGTAGTTAATCGGGTGCGTAGCACCAGCTCCTAACACTGTAAATAAATTATGACCGTCGTTGTTTTTGAGCCCTTTCAGCTCGTCATCAACGATCACATTGTAGACCTCTTTAGCGCGTTCATAGGAAAGGTCTATATTGTCAAAACGGCTCGATTTTACCGGCATATTATCCGTGTGGCCTTCAATCACAATGCTTTCTAGGCGTCCAACCATATAGTTTTTACAAACCGAGAATGCCATAAAGCCAGTCTCTGTGCTTTTCTCATTTACATAGCAAGGCACAACGGTTTTCAAAAGATCACGGATCAACAATAGTCTCTCCTTCTGATCTTCATCTACTGTGGATTTACCGCTGGAGAATGATATCGCTTCACTGGAGAAGCTAATGATGCCTTTCTTGACATCATAAGAGTGCTCAACTCCCGCCCTATCCAAGCGCTTAGAAACTTGCTTCACAATATCAGATGTTAAATAGTTAACATCTTTCATCTGTGACTGAAGCTTATTCTCATTAGAGTATTTATCATTAAAATTCAACATATAAGCGACCAGACTGATGATAAAAATAAACATCATGGCGGTCATCAGGTCGGCCAGAACTGAGTCAATCGATATTTCATTCTTTTTCATAATTATAACAATCCAGCCGTTTAGTAATACGCGTCACGATCATTCTCAACTCTGCGTAAAAAGCTATCGATATTATCCCTTTGGGCTCGCAGTACTGAACTCTGCTTTATCAGCTCCTCATTCTGAATTCTAAGAAGATCTTTTAACTCCCCCCCATTAACAATCTCTTGAGAAAATCCTGCCATGATGGTTCCGTTTAGCTCTCTGATAAGTTTGCCAAGCTCTAGGATATTATCAGCAGACTTGGACGTATTCTCTCTGATTCTATAGGACGATGTATCATTGATACAAGGCAAGCATACCTTAAACGCGCGTGTAAAATTTTGCCAAATTTTCATCGTTTCGTGCTGTCGTTTCGTCAAACGGTAATTGAATAACAAACTGAATATTAGACCAAATAAAGAGGTATAAAAGGCTGTCCCCGCACCAGAAAGCAGTATTTGCAGCGACTCTCTCGCCACATTCGAATCTGGTGACGCCAGACCAGAAGCGGCACCCGTCACACCGATAATCAATCCCAAAAATGTACCTATCACCCCCAGCCCAACCATAACCGTTGAGCCGAATGAGATAGTAGAGTTTTCGAGATACTCACGCTCAAAGTACTCAGAATCAATTTGCTTATAGATATCACTATTTTTCAAATAAGCCGAATTTTTTCCTTCATAGCTTGTATGACTCGAAACAATACTTTCTTTTAAATACCAAATCAGGCTCACATCTAAAAAAGTAAAAAATTCTTTCGCCCCTTTGTTTTTAAACTGAGTCAACTTTCCATCTGACGAAAGTTCAGAGTTATCATATAACGACAGAGTCATTGCATTTACGGACGAACTTAAATTTCTGTAATATTTTCTAGATCTATATGAGAAAACAACATAAGAAAAAAATATTAACGCAACAAAAGAAACCGTCACCGCATTATCCATTAAAAAATCAATTAGATTATATAAGTACATATCCAACATATATATTCCTTTACTAAAAAAACAGAATCAAAAGGCTAACTTAGTTATATATAACTATTACATTGAGAAAACCCGAATAAGCCATATTCAAATCAATAAAAATCATTCAGAGATATCATACAAAAGCAACTACTAATAGACATCATCACACGACTCATCAAAAGTGGTTTGCTTTGATTCATCTATATCTAAACAAGCAAAAAGTTCATCAAAATATTTGATCTCTTTCCAAACGCTACTGTCTCCAACGACATATAAGTTTTTCTTTGCCCGAGTTACAGCAACGTTTAACAAATTAGGCTTGCTACCAGCCCAGACTGCCCCACCCTTGTTATTAGGGTCACAACCTAAAACAAAAATCACCACTTCATTTTCTTTTCCCTGAAACGTGTGCACTGTTCCTAGATTACTTAACCAAGATATATAGTCCTTCTTGGATATGGAGAACTCTGTGCAAAATACACTATGGGCCTTTACAAGCTTCTTTTTCAGGCCATTTTTTACTGCCTTGAAAGGGCTAATAACATACAGATCTTTAAGCTCACCGCCTTGGGAGAGAATTTTATAGATCAGTTGACAAGTGTCCTTTGCCAGCTGAGATTTATATTGCTTGAACTCACAGTCGCCCTTCGACTCAATCCAGTGCTCAGTAATCTCAAATGCCGTTTGCGCTTGGATTTTTTCGTTAGATAAACCATGTATCATGCGATCGTTATAGGCAATTTTATTAGACAAGCTGAACATTGGCTCCACACAACGGCGATGTACCCATAACGGAATACCGATCCATTGTGCTTGGTTCATCACTTCTAGCGTACAGCCATACGCGTGTGCCCTGTCTGCAATTTTCTGTACTGAGAAATACAGAGGAGACCAATCCTCTGCATGCTGACCTAACCGCTGCTCTCCTAGCGCTTTCACCAGATCAGGGGATGTCGTGAATACAGGCTCTATCTGTAGTGGATCACCAACCACCAGCACACGTTTTGCTCGCATAATAGCACCGACCGCAGCCTGTGGTATGGCTTGCCCCGCTTCATCAATAAACAACCAACCAATTGCTTCCTCTGATAAGCCACCTAGCATACGACCTACAGACGCAAACGTCGTCGAAGCCACTGGAACAATCATAAAAAATAATCGCCAGAGCGCTTCTGGGTCAGGAACTTTATGAGGTGCTGCCAACAAATCACTAAGTTTAAATACCTGAGTTCTAAACTTACTAATATCCAATGCTTCAAATAACCACGCTTCATGCAGTGCCATTGCTTTCACAAAAACTTCCGAGCGCAGGCGATTGACTTCTACATTTTGCCAATAGGCGTTGCGCTGCAAGTCTGGCTCATTAATACGATCTGAAGTATTAGGCATAGACATTTTAGGGAAGGCTTGGCTTAGCACTTCGTACTCTGCGACACGATCCGCTAGCTGAGCACGCAGCCGCTGTATATTTTTTTCATTTTGCCAAGACCGCTGCTCTTTGTCTTTGATCATGCGCTCAATGTTAACTAACTCTCGACGTAGCTCCATTTGCCCGGATTCCGCCGAGGATAGGTCCTGCATTAATTCTGAGAGGCGTCTAAAGTGAGCTTGGTATTTACTTCTCTGAAAGAGCCTCGTGAACAAACTAGGGCTACTCGCTTTATGATCTTTATAAAGCCGTTTTTTTAGTTCCAAAGCATGGTTGATCTGAAGCAGTTTTGCTTCTTTATCAAGCTTCTCAGAATGACAAAATGTGATTGCCTCAAGTTCAGTTTGATAACTATGACTCAATGTATCAACTTGTTGTTGCAATAGGCCCTGATCAAGCTCCTGTTTGACAGCATCTAAACGCACTAACTGCGAGAGGACTTTGTCTAACTGCTCTAGCGCTTGCTGAAAAGAGGCTTTCGCTGTTTTAAAACAAGGCGGCTGACTGGCCTTTTTCTCCAGCGCTCGCCAACGCCAAAGATTAAGAAAGTTCTGGTTTTCAGAACGACCACTTTCCGCATCGCTATCTTTATTAAAATGGGTATCAAAAAGTAAGCTTTGAGCAAATGTCTCTCGATTAGCTTTCTTACCCAACACCGCAGAAATTACGCCCCAGCAACGCTCTTCCTCTTTCATTGACTGTCGCCTACCGCTTTTCTTGCGAGCGTTTATTTGATTGGCAACAGGAGTAAGGTAACCAAGCTCAGCGAAACTCTGATCAATGGACTTAACGAGCGGTAATTCACGAGAAATATTCTCCACTGCCCCATTGTTAGATGACGCAACCAACATTTCAAAACCCGCTAGCTTTGCGTCGGGTAACCCATCTCGCGACAGGGAGTTTTTTACACTGGAAAACACAGCCAGCTGCTTAGCTCGCTCGACTACATTATGGGCAATCATGTCCCGTAACAAAGTTGTCTTACCGGTGCCCGGTGGCCCGTTAACAGATAGCAATCCACCTTGGTCTAATTCACTGATAGCCTGATTAATGGCGTACTGCTGCATCAGTGACATATTGTGCTCGGGGGCAGACGGCCAACGTCCGTGCGGCATCCGTGCCACCGAGACACACTGTTGAATATCCTGTAAACCTTCTGGCGCATAAAGATCAGCCGATTTATATGGCTCAATGGATAAATACTGGGTTAACGCTTTACCCGCTTGATTGTTTGTAAAAGCATTAATAGCGTATTCAAGATCGTCAAAATAAAAGCTATTGAGGATCGGCATCGGTAACTCAGTTGCTTGATCCTCTTCCGATTCATCATCTGATGCTTTGGAATCCCTCTCGGCGGGGACATTAGTTTGGTGCTTAAGTTGCTCCTGTGGCGCTTCCTGCCCTGTGGACGACTGGGATTTCACTGATTTAGCTGGCGCTTTTTGCTCTTTCCATTCCAAGGTAAAGGAGTAGTCTTGCGTTAGGCGCATACCCGCCCATTCTTCTAACTCGATAATGAATTGCGCAATCCATTTGGAATTCAACGTCGCAAGTTCATTAACATCATTACCAAAATGCCTAGTAAGCAAATCAACCTTATCTTGAAACTGCTCGCACTTGTGCTGAAAGTTATCCGACGTTAACTGATCAAGGGCATCATTTTGTAAACACCCTAGTGCCCATGGCAAAGCACTAACAGACAAGCTATTCCAGTTGGGCACCCCGTGCTGATTTAGGGAGAGCTTTACAAAGCAGCTATCACCCTCAAGATCCAAACGCTCATCGATTTCTTCTGGGCAAAAGCTAGATGGTCTCGATTCTGCAAACTTTTCTTCGCACAACCGACGCACATGGCTCAGATCAAAAATCCCAATATAGAGGGTATAGTAAGCTGCATTTTCGATGGTCAACTGCTGTTTCGCAAGCGGCGATAACCAAGGCAAAAGGTTATCTTGTTGTTCCGCTAGCTCATGTTTGCTGACCCGTTGCTGATGATTGGGCTTTACCTCAATACTATAAGGCTGAAAAAACTCAACCATATGCCAACTGCTTAAAATATCTATTGGACGTGCTGTCACGTTATCTATCCTTAACTGTTCTTACTCAAACGAAAACGCCGAGAGCCTCCGTTTGCTATCTCTTTTCCCAACTTCTGTACAAACTCTCTCAACCTGCGGTCGAAAAGTATTGGTGAAGCTAATAAGCGACCTTCTTGACCGTACTGATATATACCCTCTGCAACTAAGTATATTAAGCAGCTAGCGTTTAAATCGGCTCAATTTGTC
>JBLWXY010000043.1:0-5788 GCA_048267225.1 Pseudidiomarina sp. | reverse complement strand
AGCAAAAAAGGGCCGCAACCGAACTTAGTTGAAGTTGCTAAGTATCTGGCTGGGTCATCTAAAAAAGGTGCCCCAGCGGATAACGATGAGCTAGATGCGCTACTCCCTGAAGAGATCGCCGCGTCGATCAAAGCCAAGCGCAACCAAGAAACGCCCGATGATGATTGTTGGGTACTGCCTGAAAACTGGACCGCCACCATGCTGTTTTTGCAATGCAAAAGTTGCTGGCAATACAGTGCCATGGGCCAGTTACTGGGCATGAATTACAGCGCGGTCGATGTGGTGATCACTAGAGCTTTTGAAGAGCCCGTTGAGCGTGAAGACTTTCGACGTTTTCAAGCGCTGGAACACCATTTCATAAACGAGATTAACGAGTCGTAACCATGTCTGATATGAAAGTTCGCCTAAGACTGCAAGCCAAAGACGAGGGCCTCAAAGCCACCGTTAAGGATGCTGCACAGTCTGTGGACGAGCTTTCTCAGTCGTCGGAAACGCTTGATAAAGAAACCAAACAGGCAGCGGACTCTCAAGACAAGTTTGGCGACAGTGCCAAAAAAGCCGGTAAAAAAGTCAAAGGTGCCAGTGACTCTAACGCTAAGGCGTCAAAGTCCACTGCAGACTTCTCCAGTAAGTTAAAAGGCGGTGCTGTCACTGCTGGCGTTTGGGCCGCTGCCACGGTTGCTGCAGGCGTGGCAGCCGCTGGCATGGTGGCCATTGTCCGCACCGATGCGATCCGCGAGATCAAAAACCTGTCCGATACCCTGAATGTCTCTACTCAGTCCCTAACAGAGTGGCAATACGCTGCGGGACAAATGGGCCTAGAGAGTGACAAAGTCGGTGATATTTTCAAAGACGTCAGTGACAAAGTGGGTGATTTTGTCACGACGGGCGGCGGTGAAGCCGCTGACATTTTTGAAAATCTCAACGTCCAGGTTAAAGAGTTACAAACCCTTTCCCCAGACGAACAGCTTCTCAAAATTGCGGGTGCCTTAGACGATGTAAACCGCAACCAACAGATCTTCTTTTTAGAGTCCATCGCAGACGATGCCAGCCGTCTGCTGCCATTACTGGATAACGGCGCTCAACGTCTCATCGCCATGCGGCAAGAAGCCAGAGTATTAGGTGTGTCCATCTCCGATATTGATGCGGACAGGGTGAGCCAAGCAGGCGATCAAATGAACCGCCTCAAAGCCCTAGGTGAGGGGACTGCCAACTCATTGGCCATTGAATTTGCACCTGTCATTTCAGGAATTTCCGGTGGCTTTGTCGATGCCGTGGTGGACGTCGGTGGTTTTCGAGATGCGATCCGCTGGACCATTGATGCTTCGGTCACGTCTATCGGTGTTCTGCTCGATACCGGTCGCCAAGTAGAAGTCTGGCTGACCACCATTACTTCCTATGTTTTGCAGTTTGCGACCTACGCGACTCAGGGCATGGATGCCTACGCGGATGCCATTACTACGGTGTTGAACACCGCCATGTACCCATTCCAACAAGCTTACGGCACTTTGTTTGGTCTGATCGGTGATACCGCGCGTGCGTTAGCAGGGTGGGGTGGCCCCTTAGCAGATGATCTACTAGCCCTGGCCGACGGGCTGGACGCATCCAGTCAAAAGATCAAAGACTTTCGTATCGAGGCCGAAGACGTTGCGGGTGTAAACGATACCATTGCAGCCTCATATCAGACCGTGCAACAGCGCCTTGCAGAGTTGCTGGCAAGCGATGATCCAAGTGCTGTGCTTAAGCAAGGACTAGCTGACTTGCGAGCAGAGATGGAGGAAACCGCCAAGGCCAATCAACGCTTAAAAGAAGAGCTAAATGACTCGCCAGATCAAGGCATCAAAACCGCCGCTAACAGCATGGTTGTCCAAGCCCTACAAGATGAGCTAGACCTGCTGCGCATGACAGAGCGCGAGCGAGCCATCACAACTCAGACCCGCAAACTCGACAACCAAGCCACCGCCGAGCAAGTCATCATCACCGCTCAATTAGCCGCACAGATTTATGATGTAGCGGCTGCCCAAAAGGCCGCGACTGACGAACAAGCCGCCTTTAAAAAGCAATTGGACGATGCCAATACGGCCGCACAGCGTTTCCTACAAGATGGCAATTTAGGTGAGATAGAAGGTCTCGAAAGCATCCAGGAACAACTACGGGATGCCATGTCTGTTAAAGGCATCACCGCCGATATGGAAGCGGATTTTTCGGAAGCGATCGATAAGATCCAAAGCCGTATTGGTGAGCTGAAGTTTAACAATATGGTTGATGGCCTAAGCTCTGGCATTTCTGCACTGCAAGGTCTTACCGAACAAGGCTCTGACAGCTACCAAAAAATGCAGATCGCTTTGACCGCGTTCAACGTTGTTCAGGGTGTCTCTGCTGTACTGAAGCAACTATCAGAAGGCGATCCTTACACGGCGTTTGCCCGTGCCGGTGCAACCTTAGCGGCTGTGGCTCAATTAGGGGTGGCGATTAATGGTGGTGGCAGTTTGGATGTCAGTGCTCAACGCCAAGCCAGCCAAGGCACAAGTACTGTATTGGGGGATGCTTCTGCTAAATCCGAATCCATTCTTAAGTCCAATGAGCTGATTGCCGAAGCGGTCGAAGAGATCGTTGGTATCAACCGCTCTATGCTGGATGCACTTTTAAATCTTGAGGTATCCATTAATGGTGCTGCGCTTCAGATTACGCGCCGCTGGGATGACACTGTCGCTTCGCCACAGAATATCGAACTGGGTGGTATTTCGTCCGTCTCCGGCTTATTCAGCTCGATCTCTGAATCGCTCAATATTCTAGACCTTGGTGGCTTGATTGCTGATATCGCTGGTGCCAGTGTTAAAGGTAAAGACTCTGGTTTGGTGCTTGAAGCCCCGAATCTAACCAATATCTCAGCGCAGTCTTACGCAACTTGGGAAGAGCGTAAAAACTGGCTGGATGATTACGATACCAAGTGGCAGTTCACCGATCTTGATCCTCAAATCACTCAACAATTACGTCTAGTGATTGGCGGCATTTCCGACAGTGTTCGTGCAGGTGCTGAGCAGTTAAACATGTCTGGCGATGCTATCGACCAGGCTATCCAGTCGTTTGCGTTAGAACGTACCTTAATTAGCTTAAAGGGCCTTACTGCTGACGAACAGCAAGAGGAACTGCAGGCTGTCTTTAGTGCCATGTTTGACGATATGTCGATGCATGTCATGCCATGGTTGGTGGAATTTCAACAAGCGGGCGAAGGTCTTGGCGAGACACTGTCTCGTTTGGCCACGGAAGCTTCTGCAGTCGAGAATGTTGTCGGCATGCTAGGTCTGACCTTTGGCGAAGTAGATGACAAACTTCGCGCCCAAACAAACCTAGTGTCAGCAATGGGTGGCCTAGAGGAATTCGTCAGTGCCTACAGCTCTTTCTCTGATAAGTTCCTATCGGAAGAGCAGCAGTTCGCTAATGCACGCGATCAATTGCAAAGCGCCTTTGCTCAATACGATGCCATTCTTCCTTCAAGCCGAGAAGATTATTTAGCGCTTGTCCAGGCTCAGGATGCCGCCACCGATGCAGGTGCCAAAAATATCGCTAAGCTGTTCGAGTTAAGCAGTGCCGCCGACGAATATTATTCATTGCTCGAAGATCGCGAAGACGAGCGCGTTGCCGCCATCCAGCAATACCAAAGCATCTACTACAGCGAAGCGGAAAAAACCGAACAGCTGCGCACTCAATTGGCTGCTTCATTCGCAGAGCTAAATGTCCAGATTCCTGACACGCGCGAGCAGTTCCGTGCGCTTGTCGAGTCCATGGATACAACTACCGAAGCGGGCCAAGAGACCTATGATGCACTATTGGATTTAGCCCCTGAGTTCGCCAATCTAAACAACGCAATGCAAGAGGCGGCCTACAGCGCTGATAATCTAGCCGAACGTATTGAAAATGCGCTCAATCCTAAGACAGACCAGCAAGTGCAAAACGAAGCACTGGGGGCACTAGGCTTTGCAGGCTTGTCCATTGAGCAAGCCATGGCCCAACTAAATGCCCTGGGCACGGCAGGCCTCGAATCTCTGAAAAGTCAGCTATCTCTATCTGATTCTATGTTCGAAGAGACAGTGGGTACCATTATCAATGCCTACAGTAGTTTGCAGAACTCTTTAAGCGATGATGCTCAAGCTTTAGAAGATGTAGTTGAAGTACGCGAGCGTGAATACGATGCCATTGATCGTAGTAATGCACTACTAGAGCAGCGCAACAAAGCGCTTGAAGAAGAGCAAGCAAGACTTGATGCGCTGGCGGGTATTGATCAGGGCTTTGCGCGGTTGGGACTGACGTTTGAAGAAGTCATGACCCAAGCGATCGGCGATATGATCGACAATGTCCAAGCTCGTTTAGCAGAAGTCGGCGGTACAGATGGCCTGTTAGAAAGCGGTGTCAATGCACAGCTGATTGATCTGATTGACACACGCAGTGCCATTAATCGCGCTTCATCCTATGAATCACTGATTGAACAAATCCAATCGGGTGTTTATCTCGCTAATGTGCAAACGGCACTACAGTCTGTGTTGGCTGATCGCAATAACGAACGCGACCGTTTGCGAAGCGGTTTGCGCTTACTCGACTCTGTTGATAATCCACGATTCTTCGAAACCGATCGCATTGTGAGTCAAGATCCTGCACTTATCGCTGCGGTACAAGACATTCAGGCGTGGATGGCATCGAATCAAACCTTTGAGCTGCCCGCAATGGATCAGCTACTAGCAGGCTTTGAAAGCACGATTGAAAATTACACAGCCCATGTAAACGATATTCAAAGCGGCCGTGAGCTGGATCAGTTCCAGGCCAGGCTTGCTGAAATACTCACAACAACAGGCGCAACCAGTGTTGCTGAATTGCAATTACATGATGCTGAACTTGTTGATGAGATTCGCGCTATCGAGGCCAGTTTCGGTGGGCTGGTTCGTTTCTTAGATGATAACGGTAATGTGTTGTCTGATATTGCGAACGAGCTGTCCTTGTCTCAAGACGAGTTAGATCAACTGGCAACAGACTTTAGAAATGACTTCCAGGATGCCTTTGCGTCCGCCATGAATATCGACCTAGATAACGTGGGTGACGTTTTTAATAATGTTGCTGAAAAGTGGGCCGATGTCATCTACACACAAGAAGAACGCCTAGACATTCAGTTAGAAGGCCTTCGCGATCAGCTAGCCGCCTTTGATGAGTTGGGTGTGAGTTCTGAAACCACCGTCGATCAATTTAAAGAGTTGTTTGAAGCAGCACAGCAAACTGCAAGTGGTGCCGAGCTTGGCCAATGGTGGGCGGCAGCTGATGTGTTTGCAGATATCAACACAACGCTGAATGCGATCGCAGAGATTAATCCAGCAGATGTCGTTAGTGAGTTCCCGCAAGTCGAGACGCTAGAGCAGTATCTTTCGGACGTATACGACTACGCTGGGCAACAGTTAAAAAGCATCGAGCAAAGCTACCGTGAACAGCTTCGCACGCTCGAAGAGCAAGCGCGAATTGGCAAAGAACTACGCGACTATGTGACTCAGATCCGTATCTCTGATCTCAGCCCCGATGGCCCAGGCGAAAAGCTAAATGCGGCACAAGAGAATCTAGCAGCGTTGATGGTCAAGGCAGAAGCTGGAGACCTTGAAGCCGCCAGCAAATTGCAAAATGCAGCGGATAGTTACTTAACACTTGCTGATGCTTACTATGGCCGCACCGACACCTATACCGACCTATTCAATGAAGTTACCCAAAGCCTAGATAACTTGGGGATCGACTTTATGGATGCGGCAACGGA
>JBLWXY010000042.1:0-5844 GCA_048267225.1 Pseudidiomarina sp. | reverse complement strand
ACCATGACCTACAGCATGGGTCTTCCCGAGCCTGAGAAAAACTACGGCGTCGATCTATCAACCTTCTGGGAGAGTTAAGGGTTCGAAGGAGCAAGGGGGCTCCATCTACCACTTAATCCGGATACCCCAGAAAACGCAGTATCGGGCAGGGGTATTCTCGTTGTTCAGATAGAGCCTGCTTTCTTGATGTTACCTTTTTATCAAGCCCGTAGACGCTACCTTCGGCTCGTTGTATCTCTTGCAATACACGAACGTCTGAGCCGTCCAGATCTTCCAATTCTCGGCGCCGTAATTAATGCAAATAGGAAGAATTTTTATTGTGATTCATCTGGTTTTAGGGAAAAAGAAGTTAATGGGCCTCCAGTTTGGTTGATAATTTACAGAAAGCTAAGTAAGCTGTTACTAAGCCTAGCAATTTAGGTCCTTGTGGCCTACGAGACATGAGTCATGTCTTGCTATAAAACGGTAAACAGCTCGAGGTTTCGCTGGCATCTTCTTTGGAGCCCAGCCGAAGTCTCGGCTGAACTCCAAAGAAGATGCCAGCGCGCTTAGGTAGGCTATGTCTAAAACTCTAAAAAGCACTTATTATAGAGCTATTTTACCCATTAAAGATGCAGTAAATAAGGGCCGAACGATACCATTAGGTGGTACTCCTCGGCTCTTTTTTTTATGTGGAGCAAATGGGCATGATGGAAATGTTTCTTATAGAAGAAGGCAAGTCCATGATTTTATTTTGAGCAATGTAGAAAACTCTCAAGTTATAATTGCTGAGAGGTTTTTTGATGAGTATAGAAAAAACAGAAAATCAAAAAACTCATTAGACTTTGAGCACGTTTTAACTAAGATATCTGAAAAAGTAATTATAATAATGGAAAGCCCAAGTGCGATATGTGAGCTTGGAGCATTTGCTCATCATGAACTAAGGCATAAATTGATTGTCATTAATGACTCAAGCTTCAAAAGCGCTCCTTCTTTTATAAATACAGGGCCATTAGAAGCGGTGCGGGAGTGTTCTAATGAGAATAGAGTTCTTTGGTATAAGATGTATCATGAAGATGTTGATGGGAAAGATGGCGTTGCCGCTATTTTTCATGATCTAAGTGAGTTGGTAAAGAATCCTTCGGTAATCAATAAGAAAATTACTTGTGATGATGTTGACCCCTCAAATGAAGTTACAGAAAAAACAGTGTTATTTATTCATGATTTGATTTTTATGATGAGAGAGGTTAAGTACAAAGACTTGATTGGCGCTGTTAAGATGATTTTTGGGATAGAGAAAAAATTTGACAATGTTAGAGGGATACTTACTATTCTTATTTCGTTGGGGTTTATTGACTATAGTGATCGTTTTGAAAATATAAAAAGCTTACGTAAGAGTTCTTTTTATAAGTACACTGATGATGATCAGGTTATGAGAAAGGGGTTCTTTTTAAACACCTTAAAACAGCGGATGAGAGCTTGAGTTTATGTCAATTATAACCCAGGTGAGTGCTGAGCTTGATATAGAAGAAGAGTCTTTTCGTGAGCAAATTCGTTTGGCTACCGGTAAAATAAAATATATAAAAATAAAAAAGAAGAATGGTAAGGGTTTTAGAAGAATTATTATTCCTCCATGGGAGTTTAAAATAGTTCAATATTGGACTATCTTGAATTATCTGAGAAAAATTGAAATTCACTCCTCAGCTACTGCATTCTATGAGGGGGCATCTATTCGTACTAATGCTCTGAGGCATCAAAGAGGTAGCTATTTTGTTAAGATGGACATTTCAGATTTTTTCCCCTCTATCGGAGTAGATGATTTTAAAAACTCCTTGCATAGATATCATCCGAATTTTTCATGGTTGAAAAAAGAGCTGGAAGATAGTGATTTTTTGATTTCTATGTTTCATAAGGGCGTCTGTGCTATAGGATATCCTGCTTCTCCCTATATAGCCAATATATCTATGACTGAACTTGATGGGTTGATTGAGAATAAGCTAAAAGATAATGTGGAAAATTTTGGTAGATTTAGTTATACGAGATATGCTGATGATATTGCTATATCAATTGAAAGGAAAGGTTTTAAAAGTGAAGTCGAAAAGTTAGTATATGAATCAGTAAAAGAATCTTCTTATAAGAATATAAAAGTGAATGGCGGAAAGACAAAGTATGGTAGTAAAAGAGGCGGGTCTGCATTTATTACCGGCATGAGAATCTGCAAAGATGGGCGAATTACTCTTCATAGGAAATACAAAGATCATGTTAGGCTTCTATTATCTCTTTACAGAAAGGGTGAGCTGAAGTTGGAAGATCAGGGTAAACTATTAGGCCATTTGAATTATTGTAAATCTTCAGATCCTGAGTTCTATAACAAACTTGTTGTGAAGAATTTCAGTTCCATAGAAAAATTAAAGAGCTCTGATGGCTTGAAAGGTTTCTAGTTTTTTTACCGACAAGTTATGGATAGAAGTGATGATGCCGGATCACTTAAATGCATTGGCAATAAGTCTGGGCTTGATCTTGGTTAAATGGATTTATGACTTAAATAACATACGCAACGGCTGCCAGTGTTCGGCATGTACAGCATAGGAAAGAGTTGTTAAAAGAAGGCCTGCTTTCATGAGTTACCTTGTTTATCAAGCCATAGACGCTACCCCCCAAGCTCGTTATTGACCGCATGCGTGGGCAGCAACGCCTTGAGCGCTTCAAGGTTATACCTATGAATGGTCAGATTGTCATCCAACGAGGATTGTTTATCTTTTGCGGATAGAGACTTTTTCGGCACCACCTGTAATTCACGAAATGGAACTCCGAGGTGGTGAGAATAGACAAACTGCTTACCCTTAAACTCAAGCGTGGGCATTAAAGACTCCTGATCCAATCGAAGCACGCTTTAAAGGCGGGCATCTGCTGTTCAATTTCTACGGCGCTCATGGCGCGCAACTGCTGTTCCTGTTCAATAATGGCATCTTCGCCTTTGTCGTCTGAACCAGTAACCTGTTCAATGCAACCTTGCGGCCAGGCCCAAATCCGAGAGGCTTTCAGAGCCTCGTGGCTGCCTTGAGCAATATCTTGTCCTTCCTCGTCCGACGCAAAACAGGCCCAAATATCTGCTGCGCTCCACTGATTGCATTTCTGAGGAAGTCCGCCGTTCAAAGTAAAGCCATTTTCTGTTTGTAGCCGGTTCAAGGCTGTCTTAGCAGCGGCTATGTCAGCACCATCGCGCTCCAATAGCCCGCTCTTTCTTGCGTTGGTATAGGCAAAGTCCAGATCAGCAATGGCACAAGAGCGGATATCCATGGCACTCAGCACCGACAAAGCTTTGGCAAAGCTGTTGCAGCCACCAACGGAGACAAACGCAATGTGATCCAGGTCGGGTGAACGTTGGTAAAGCCTTTCGTATGCGAGCGGCAATAGCCGTCGATCCGTTTTCCCTTCGCAGAGAACAACCCGATCTGCGAAATAGATGTCTACCAGGTTTCCCAGCTCAAACAGGGTTTGTGATTGGCTCTCAGCGTCTTCAAGGGCGTCCTGGACAGCTTGACTCATTGGCTTGCGAGCGGTGACACCGTCATCTATCGTATTACCAACAATCACAGTATTTGGTGCATTTTCACGGCTTAACATAAGCGGTGAGTGGGTGGAAAACACTATCTGAAAACCTGCACTTGAAAGTGTCTTCAAGGCTTCGCGCAGCCGCCGTACACCTTGAGGATGCAAATACAGTTCTGGCTCATCAATCAGCAATAGGCGGCGGGAAAGCCGGTCATCTTCAGTACGACGCACATCCGCTAAATAGCGGATCAGTGCCATCTGTATAGCGCGTTGAGCACCGGTACCCATCTGATCAAAACGTCGCCGGTCACCGCTGACTGTATCAGTAACATGCAAGTCACCCGCCTTGAAGAACTCTTTAATGTCTACCACTTGCAAATCTAGGTCTAACGCCAAGCCTGGGAAGAAATTCTCCAGCGCATCGGTTGCACTGGTATCGAATTGCTGCAAGTGGTCAGAGCGCTGATCACCATTTGTGGTCAGTACATTGCGAATAGTATCGAGCGCCGTCGTCAACTCACCATGAGCCTCCAATAGGGGCTTCATGATTTCATCCAAAAGGCCCTTGATTGTCGTTCCTGTTTTGGCTTTGCCCAAGTCTTCGCCAATATCGTGCATGGCCAATACATGCAGTGGTTCAGGTAATAGGGAAGAAACCGCTTGTGGAAGCCCGGAAGGATAGGAGCGCCAATGGTCGGGAACCCCATCATGAGGGCATTCATCCACTTGCCATACTTCCTGTGTATTGGACTTAGCGCTGGTGCCAGTCGCTGTCACCCGAATCCAGAGCCTACCTCCACGACAGTAAGGCTCTATAGCTCTCCGGTGGTTTGCACTGGGAATTAATGTCAAGACATCATCATCAATACCATCCACACAAGCAGCGACAATGACTGGCTGTTGTGATTCATTGAAGTCAGTTGCTTTCAAGGCGCTGGGCTTCAAAACCCAGCGAATGGCTTCCAGTACTGTGGATTTCCCAGCATTGTTCTGGCCTACCAGTGGGGTATAGCTATCCAGTGGCAGAGTGACATTTCGGCAAGCTCTAAAATTCTCAATATGAAGGCAGCTAACGCGATGCATTGGTGGTTCCTTGTTGTTGTAAGTCGTTATTATAAAAAGAAATCCATGGTCCCAATGGTTCTCTGTTACGGTTTATCCCTAAACTGGCGGCCACTGGCGAGCCGTATGCACAACATTTAGAATACGCACCTGTTTCCCCACAACTTCGTACACAAGCATATAGCTTGGATGGACGACCAGCTCTAAGGTGTGCGAAGCGCGACCAGGTCGCCCGCTGCTAGGGTGATTTACCAAAATTGCTGCCTTCTTGGAAAGCAGTTCATCTAGCGTTAAAGCCGCTAGAGGGTTTTCTGACTCTATGTAATCGTAAATATCATCACGATCCTGTATAGCCTCTGGCGCCCAAACCAGCTCCATCACTTAGTTTCTGCCAGGCGGGCACGGGTAGCGGCACGTCGGGCTGCAAACCTAGCTTCAACATCTGCGGCTGGGATAAGGTTGCCTGCTTCTGCAGAGGTTCGTGACTGTTCTACCTTGGCAATTAACCAAGTGTCATAATCCTGTGCTTGCTGCTGCGCCACATAGTTGCGCATAAAGTCGCGCAGAAGCTGTGCTCCGGTGCGGTCGTGGGCCTTGGCTGCACTGGCAAACTCTGTTTTAAGATCTTCATCGACCCGAAAGGTGAAAGTAGCATCGCTCATGACACACATCCTCATGTGTTACACAGTAATTATATGGTAGCACATAAGATTTGCTATGCATCCTCTCGCATCCGCTCCTAAAAAGTACGCAAACGGTACACACACTAGCTTCGTATGCTATCCTTTAACTTCTCTAAACTACTGATTCTAAACAACTGTGCCTTTTTCTAAATTACGGCTACTTTCCTTTATTTGTCAGTAACTTATTGTTATAGTAGCCAACTCATAATCCCTTGGTCGTAGGTTCAAGTCCTACTGGGCCCACCAATTAAATCAATTGGTTACAGAGATTAGAGCTTATTTACGTCAGTGCTTGGTTGCCATTTGGTTGCCGATGCGCGGCAACTTGGCAACCACGCTATCCCACCGTGTTGGATCAGCATGAGCATATCGACTAGTTACCGTCAGCGATGAATGCCCCAACAGATCCCTGATACTCGTTAATGACTCCCCTTTGCTGGCAAGCAACGACGCATAGCAGTGCCGCATATCGTGAAAACGTATGTCTGGCCGTCCAATTGCTTCTCTGGCTTTTTCAAAGGCTCCTCTGACTCTATCTCCCGTTGTGTCAAACGGTAAGCTTTCA
>JBLWXY010000041.1:0-5861 GCA_048267225.1 Pseudidiomarina sp. | reverse complement strand
AATAACTCCCCGCCTCCAGATTGGGGCGGGAATTACCAACAAAATTATCACTAAAGGAACCAACCAAAGTGGAAAACCAAGAATTAGAAACACTGTTAGAAAAACGAATCGAAGCACAATCCAAGTTAACCGAAGCCCTAAAAGGCTTAGATGGCGTGAGCCCTATGTCAATTATGACGGGTGGCTTTAAGTCTTTGACTGGGGTCGCGGCGCAATTTGAAAGCGTTGCTCATTTGAATGACCTAGTAATCACGGAACTTGCACGGAGGGCTTTGGCTAATGGCTGAACCAATCGGATTTATTCAGTGCTCAGAACGGCACTGTAACGAGATCGCGGAAGTGCGACAAGCTGGGGGTAAGCGTAAGGCGCTTTATACCGTTTGCCCGTCTTGCGGAACGAACCAAGGCCACGGCGCGGCGCGTCAAACATACCTAACGGATAACCTAAAGGCATCCCGCGAAGAGCTGGAAATTGTTGCGGTATCCGATACCGAAGAAAAAGCCGCTATACCTAGAGAAAATGCGGCTTTGAGCGTTTCGGAGGATACCGAACCGAAGCCGAAAAGCGATACCGAAAATAAGCCTAAAGGCTCACCCGTTGCCCCACCTGTTTTGCTTGGCGTTTTGGCCTTGGCTGGGGCATTGATCACGGCATTTTTTGCCACACGCAAACCACAAAAGGAACAAACAGCATGAGCAATTACGAAGAGCAATTCGAGTTCGCGGAAGTCGAACAAGCGTTACCATCTGAACAAGCGGAATACCTAAAGGCTTTGGAAGCCGCCGAAGCCGCCGAAAGCATCGACCCCGAGCAAACCAAAGCCGAAGAACAGGCCGAAGCCGAAGCGCAAGCCATGGACGAACAAACGGCGGGCATGACCGCCGCCATGGGTTTAGGGACCATTGAATTTGCATTGCGCCGTGTGTTGCATCCTGAGTTTGAATTCACGGAAAGTACAAAAGCCTATGCTATTGAAAATCTTAGTCCGGTTTTGATTAAGTATGGTGCCATAGTGCCAGGATGGTTAAGTGCTTATGACGCCGAAATTAAAGCGGCCATGGCCGTAGGCAAATTGGCGAGTGAAGGCATGGAAACCACCAAAAAGCTAAAGGCAAAAGACGCGGCCGAAGAAAAGGCCAAGCGTGAGGCGGAAAACACCGACCAGCATCAAGAGGTCGCGGCGTAATGCTAAAACCAAGAAACCAGAATAACAAACTCTCTGAAAATCATTGGTTGGTTGTTGGCTCTTCTGGCTCTGGTAAAACAACAGCCGTTAAGCAATTGGGGATTGTAAAGGCAACCGATCAGGTAGCTATATTCGACCCCTATTTAGACTATGAAGAGTTATGTAGCCGCGAGGTTCGCCGCTACACCACTCTATCTAGTTTTGCGCGTGCACTGTTTTCTGCCCGTGCTGCTAAGCAATCGCGAGGCTTTAAAATTGCATTTAGCCCTAGCGATGGTGCCAACCCTAAAAACCTAGAGGCATTTTCGAAAATCGTTTGGGGAGCTGGAGACGGTAAGCATAAGAAACCATTGAAAGTCGTTATGGAGGAGCTTGCAAAGTGCGTAACAACCAGCGGTAAAGCCACGGGCGCATTCGGTGAGATTCTGACGGGTGGCCGTAAATTCGGTTTAGAAGCTATTTGTATCTTTCAGCGTGGGCAGGAAGTGCCAAAAACCATTGTAGGTAACTGTCCCAACAAATGGGTAGGACGGCAGCAACGGCTTAATGATGCGGTTTATCTATCCAAAGAGCTAGATTTCCCCGTTGATGCAATTAAGGGGCTTCCGCGTTACCACTATCTGGTTAAAACCAACGATCACGACATTGGTGAACACGGCTCAGGGAAGCTAAGAAAATTACGTTAGTTTGTGCAAGAAAAAAGAATAAACAGCCCCGTTATACCTTTAGGTATCGGGGCGTTTTTTTGATTGACGGATACCTAGAGCCGTTTTGTATGGTTCAGCCTGTTCATTCAATTCAGAAACAACTAATCACGAACAGGAAACACAATGGACTTAGATAACGTAAAAGATGCCGTAAAGGACAACATTGATACCAAGCTATTGGTAACGGGTGTTGTGACGGTATTTGCAGCAGGCTTTGCCATCTACGCTATTAGCAAGATGGGTAAAATGGGTAAGCAAATTGCGGCCATCGCTAAAGGGGGTCGTTAATCATGCGAACTATTACGGACAAAATGCAATCCCCTGATGGTGCCATTGCATCAAACAACACTCTTCAGCTGTCAATGGGGAATGGCTACGTTTACGAAGCCTTGTACTTAGATACAAACATTCCGCATGATGCACTTCGTAAAATCAGTGTGACGAATGGGGCTGATGACTACTTGGTGACCTACTGCAAAGAGATCGTCGATGTGTTGGAAAAACACCGAGACCGTACAGTAGGAAACATTATCCCTATTCGTTTTGCTGATCCTGATGCGGTAAAGCAGGAAGTACAAGAGCTTACTTCTTTGGTGCCCATGCCGGGCGACGCTTGGCTTTTAAAAGTGGAATTAGGCACTCTGCCTGATACTCCTCCGGCTGGTGGCTGGCGTTTTCAGGTGTGGCGTGAAACATCTAGCACGCTTAAAGCCGTATCTGACGGTAAAGGCGGTGCGCAACTGGTACAGCGTACTCGTAACATTGAGCGCCGTTTAGATCGTAAGGTTGTGACGGCGGCGGTGGAAGGCGTAAACACCTTTGATAAGCTGATCAAGGGGCCGAATATCAACATTCGTACCATCTACATTAAGGGCGATATTACCGAAGTCGAATTTGAAGGTCGCCGCGACGGCCAGATTCAAAGCAACTGGAAAATCTCCAAAGCTCTTAACGAGTATTTGCAGAAGGTCAAAGCGCAACGAAACGGTATTCAGCCTGTGAACGGTTACTTCATTATTGACCCTGTCGCTACGGGCTTTGCTTACGCTGATTTGCTGGTCACTAACTACGATGAAATCTCTTTGAAGTTCACGTCCAATACCTCTGGCACCGTCGAAATTCTTACGGACTACATCAAGCGCGTAGGTTAAGGGGGCGTCATGTCTGTTTGGGATGAAATGGGGAATTTCTTTGGTAAGGTCGGTGGTGTATACGCCGATATTATCGAAGCCAAAGAAACGGACCGCCCTCAACTGCCTGCTAGTGTCGGTGTAACAGAGCCTGTTACACCTCCAACATCTACGGCGACAACACAGCAACCTGTTGTCACCGTTACTACACCAAATAACCAAATTATTTCGGGAGTTGATAATAAATATCTTGCTCTGGGTGTTGGTGCTTTGGTGTTACTCGTTATGGTGATGGGAGGGCGGCGTTAATGGATTTATCTAAATTAAGCTCTCTAACGGGGGGCGGTGGCTTAGATGCTGGCAGTCAAGCGGGTGGTAATGATCAATTAACGGGGGGAGCAAATATTACTTTTGGGTATTTGCCTCCGCTCCCTACGTTGCCAACTTTGCCGACCTTTTCTAATACAGTTGGTTCGCCTTTCACCTCTAATTCAGGTGGCGGCATGGGGGGGAATGGCTGGCTTATGATCGCGGCTGTTCTCTGCTTTATTGCGTATTTAATGATTAAGTCGAGAGGGTGATATGGGATTGTTCAGTTCATCATCTAAAAAGACGACCGAAAACGTTAATAAGTCGCAGGCAGGCCAATCCAGCTACGGCAATGTTAATAACTACAATGCCGAAGCGGGGGCGAATTTAACGGTAACGGATGGCGGAGCGGTTCAGGCCGCTGTTGCCATGGCGGATAAGGCCGCAATGGAAGCTCAGAGAAACAGCGCGGCCAGTGCGGCAGTCATTTCACGGGCGAATGATAATAATGCGGCGTTGGTCGGCAAGATGCACGACAACAACACCGCGCTAACTTCGCAAATGAATAACAACGCTGTCGCGTTAGCTGGTGAAGCTCTTCGCACTAATACGAACGTCGTTATGGCGGCGGGAAAATATGCCGTTGATACCGTTAATCAGACCGTTAAAGAGGCTGGCAAATATGCAGTTGATACGGTTCGAGCGGAGTCCATCGCAAACCGTGAAGCGCTGTTGCGTAACACAGAAAACACGATGGCTTTAGTCAGTCAGACCAATAGCAACGCTTTGAACTCTACCCAGCAGATGGCGAGTCAGGCTTTGGCCTCTAACGGCGCGGCTATGAATGCGATGTCGCAGTTTGCTAACCAATCTTTAGAGCGTGTAGCGGATAGTCAAGATATGGCAATTGATGCCGCGACTAATTCATTTAGCAGCTCAATTCAGCAACTCGCTGCCAACCAAGCGAAGAGCCAAGCTCAAATGACGGATGTCTTGACCAATGTCCTGACGCAAGGACAAAGCGAAATGCAGGCAGGGCAATCGAAAAGTATGGTTTGGGTTGTGGGTATCGCTGGTTTAGCCGTTTTCGCAATCGCTTTAATGAAGGGATAGATATGGAAGTACAAATTTTCTGCTGTAGCGTCGTGGACTACGTCGCAACGGGTGAATGGGTGCAAATTTCGACTCAAGGCTATGATGTAGAGGTGACATTTGTTGATCAGCAAGGCGGAAAAAAAACCGTGGTTATGATGTCTGGTGATTTGGTCAAAGTGCCATTTGTAGGGCTTCAACTACGTTCAAAAGGTGATAATCAAACCATTTATATTCGCACAGGATGGGGAGATATAGAGCCGTCTCCCGCACTTGGTTTAGGTCCTATGTTAGCTGACATGATGGGAGCTATGGGTGGGCCGCCAGTTGATCAAATGTGTGTTGATGTCGCATCCCCAGTGCAAACGCTGGAGCGACAAACAAAGTACATGTGGACGACTGATGTTGAAGTGCCTGCAAATAGTACCGCAACAATTGATTTAGAGGCGGCGAAATATTACCAAGATTACAAAATATCAAAGGTACTAATTCAAAATGCCTCAGCCACATTTACGCGTTGTCGAGTAAAAGAGTCTGGTAACGGTGGTTTATGGGTGATCGGCGGTGGTAGCTCAATTGGGCAAAGTAACTGGTTTGATGCTGGAGAGATTAATACTTTGATTGCGTCCAACGAGTCCAGTGAACCCGCGTTAATTACTGTCAGCGCGCTGCTTTACAAAGATGAAGGCAACGCATGCAGAAATAGGCCTCCTATCATCCAAATGTAAACTAGGAAAATAAAAGTGAACAGTAAAAATGAAGAAACTATTTTTTGTTGCGATAGGTGTGGGGGTGCTTTTGTTATTAAAAAAGCTAAATGGGTGCCGCCAGCAAGCGCCGCACCCTATTTAGATTCGATCAACAAAGCCGAGCTTAAATACTCACTTCCTGAAAACCTCTTAGCGCGTTTGCTGTATCAGGAAAGCCACTACCGCCCAGACATTATCACAGGCGCTTTGAATTCATCGGCGGGTGCTCAGGGTATTGCGCAAATAGTTCCTAAATGGCATCCCAGCGTTAACCCGCTGGATCCATTTGCAAGCATTGACTACGCCGCCGAATATCTAGCGGAACTAAAACAGCGCTTTGGGGATTGGGGAACGGCTCTAGCGGCGTACAACTGGGGTATGGGCAATGTCGGACGGGCTAAAGACAATCACGGCGCTAGCTGGCTGTCATACGCTCCAGAAGAAACGCAGAACTACGTTAAACAAATCACCGCAGATGTAGCGGTATAGGGGGAAAAGTGCCGCTATTAATAGGATTGCCTATCGCTGCAGGGGTGCTAGGTTTCGGGGCTGGCTGGTTCAGCAACGACAAATACTCATGGGTTAAGTGGGTGGCATTGGCCGCATTCGCTTACATGATGCTTAAAAAGAAAAAACTGGTTTAAGGAATAAAGAACAATGAAAAAATGGAAACATTGGTTATCAGGC
>JBLWXY010000040.1:0-5952 GCA_048267225.1 Pseudidiomarina sp. | reverse complement strand
TACATCGCCGCTATATGGGTTATCTTGACACCGTGTCAAGCGTGAATCGGAAAACTGCCCCATGTCCAAATCCGGCGAAGAAACCCGCACCCGCATCCTCAAGGCCTGCTGGACCCTGCTGGAACAGGGCCCCGACGCCCCGGCACGGATGAGCGATATCGCCCGCGCGGCCGGGGTCAGCCGCCAGGCCGTCTATCTGCATTTCCCCAACCGGACCGAGCTGTTGATCGCCACCACGCGCTTCATCGACGAGGCCTCGGACATTGACGAACGCCTCGCCGCAAGCCGCGCCACCACGGGCGGGCCGGCGCGGCTGGACGCCTATATCGAGGCCTGGGGGAATTATATTCCGGTGATCCATGGCGTCGGCAGCGCCCTGATGGCGATGGCCGCGACCGACGAGGCCGCCCGCGCTGCCTGGGCTGACCGCATGGCCGCGATGCGCCATGGCTGCGACGCCGCCATCCAGGCCATCGTCCGCGACGGCCTGCTACGCCCCGGTCTCGACCCCGTCCGCGCCACGGATCTGGTCTGGACCCTGCTTTCGGTGCGAAACTGGGAGCATCTGGTCAGCGATTGCGGCTGGACGCAGGGCGATTATGTCTGCGAGATCAAACGGCTCGCCCGCGCCGCCGTGGTCGCCTAAAGCGCGAAGTGAAACACCAGCACATCGAGCACCAGCGCCGCGAACAGGAGCGGCACCAGGATCTGGTGCAACATCCGCGTCTTCCAGATCGCCAGCGCCAGGAAGGCGGCGAGGATGAAGGCCGAGGACAGATTATCCATGTTGACCAGCCCGTGACCAAAGCTCAGCGGCCGGTAGATGGTCGCGAACACCACGGTGGCGATGCCGAGCAGATAGGTCTGGCGCGTATTGGCAAAATAATGCCGGTCGTAATCCACCCCCTCCGCATCGTCGGGAAACAGAAGATGCGAAATGATGTAGAGCCCGATCGGCCCGCCCAGCATCAAAAGCAGGATCGGAAAGCTCCACGTCTCGACCAGCCGCTGGTCCCAGGCCTCCCACCATTGCTGCAGCAGGGCGATGAAGACCAGCGCCACCATCAAACTGTGCAACCAGTAAAACCGCGACCGCGCCCGATTCCGGATCTGCCGCGCCACATTGGTCAGCAATTCGGTCACCCCGAGCCCGACAATGATCGACAGCAACACCATCACAAATGAAAACCGGTCCATGCCTGGTGCTCCCTTGGCGTGGGGGGAGAGTAGGGGGAAGCGGGGTGGTGGACAAATCGGGAGCCTCTTCCCCCGAAGTTCCACCCTTGTCATCCCGGCCGGATGCCCCGCGCAGGCGGGGCGCAGAGCCGGGACCTACCCGTGAATCCAGCTGGAACAGCGGGTGGATCCCGGATCTACGCCCGGATCGCTACGCGTCCGGGCATCCGCCTGCCCTCGCGGATGCGAGGGTCCGGGATGACAAGGGGTTGTTGGTTTTGGTGCCGGGTGGCGACGCTCTTCGAACAAGCGCCAGCCCGAAAACCGTCTTCCTGACGAAGGTCAGGACCCGGTTTCAAACTCAACCAGGCGAGAATAGCGCACACTCACGAAGCGACAGAGCCCTGCGAACTGGGCCCTGACCTTCGTCAGGGTGACGGAATATTGTGCGGTGGTGAGGAAATGGCGGACGCTGGCGCCCACACCCCAAATACGCTCAATCACCTAGGCACGGCTCATCTTTAGTCTGGGGGCCAAAAAATCAGCTTTTCGAATAACTTAGGAAACGCTACACCTACATGTTGTATTTTAGAATCAGCATCCGCTACGCGCGCTGCGACAATCACCGAATATTTATGGTCGGCTTCGCGGGCAACCCGAGAGATTTGGCTACTAATGAGTGACACTCCACCGAATACGCCCGACAAGTTTCTCGAGGTCATTCATCGTGATGACGACGGCAACGCTGTCGGTTTAGCCGCTTGCGCTGGATTCGAACTAGGAGAGTGGCGCGCAAAAAAGCTGGCTGAGCATCTGATAAACTGGCTTCCACATTTTGCGCTGCGGCCCTCAGAGCTGGAGTCAATTGGCTCGCAGAATCATTTCAAGTTACTGAAAGAAGCAGCCTATCGAGTATTTAAATCAGGTGTTGCCCGGGGCCGGGGAGAGATTGGCGAACTTTTGCTGCACATCATCGGCGTCACAGAATATCGAGCCCAAGCGTTCGTCTCTCGTCTCTTTTACAAAATGCGAACAAATGACCAAGTTACCGGATTCGACTCCGCACTCGTAACATATGACGAAGCCACCGATGAAGTTGAGCTCTGGCTGGGCGAAGCCAAATTTTACCAGGATACTAGAGGGGCTATTGCCGCCGCGCTTGGGAGCCTGAAAACACACCTCGACGCCGGTTTTCTTGAGGAAACGAAGATACTCATTGGCCCGAAAATCGAGCCCGGTGCCCCGGGCTACGACAAGCTTCAATGGCTTTTCGACGACGGTAATATTCTTGATGAGATCATCGAGCGCATAGTCGTGCCCGTTTTGGTCGCCTCCGAATCAGAGGCAGCGAACTCGTTCAACGGACACCGTCAATCCTACAAGGACGTTGTCATCTCCGAGTATCAATATGTACGTGGAAGATTTGCCGATTCCCCCATTGCTGCAAAGGTTCGGATTGTAGTCATGTATGTGCCGTTGGGCTCCAAAACGGCACTGGAAGACGAGTTCGTGAAAAAAATGGAGGCATACGAATGATCAACACAACTCTTCTGGAAGCCATCCGCAAACCCACCCCGAGCAGCGCCGAAATTATAACCATTCTCGATAAGGCGTCGCGTTGGTGGCTCAACGGCGATCGAGATGTCGCTGACGATGCAGAAATAGCAATCCGACTGTTGGATCGCGCCGAAGAGTTTGAACGAACGCTCCCTGGAACCAAGCATGTGATCGACGCCCTGTCCCGGGAAGCTGGTCTCTACCCATATCTAAGCGGTGACCAGCTCGTTAGAGACATGATCGCCCGTGAGGCACATCGTGTGCCCGGAATTGCCGGCATGTTCTTCCATGGAGAACAACAGCGCGTATTTCAGAAACTGTTGCAAGGAAAGAACATAGTTCTGTCAGCGCCTACTAGTTTCGGAAAAACGCTATTGGTCGACGCGCTGATTGCATCAAAAAAACCAAATCGTACCGTAATAGTTGTGCCTACAATTGCTTTACTGGAAGAGCGTAGGCGAGCTCTCACGTTACGGTTTCCAGATTACCAAGTTATCACCCAAAGCTTTCAAGAACCAAATTCAAAATGTGCAATTATTGTCGGAACCCAAGAGCGAATTCTTGAGAGAAACGATATTGATAAATTAGACTTATTTGTTATTGACGAGTTTTACAAACTTGACCTTACTAGTGGAGATAGTAGAGCGAAATCGTTGAATTTATTGTTAGCCAAATACATCGACATATCTAAGCAAGTATATCTATTAGGGCCGTCCATTGAGGAAAACCCGTTAGATAATCGCGGCCGCGCGAATTTTGAATTCTACAAAACGAAATATTCGCCCGTAACCGCTGACATATTGATGACGGATCCTCTCGGGACCAATCCTGAAACCCTTGCCAATATCCTAGAAGAGCAAAAGCTCTCCTCTTCTCTCGTCTACTGCCGTTCACCAAAATCCACGCGAACTGTATCGCGCGAACTTATCTCCAGAGAGGTAGGCAGCGGCTCTGACCGGCTGGAGCAGATCGCAGAATGGATGCGCGAACACTATCATCCACATTGGTACGTTGCCGACGCCCTGGAGCGCGGGATTGGCATCCATCACGGTCGAATTCCCCGAGCAATGGGACACCTGATGGTCCAGCTTTTCAATATCGGCGAAATTAAGACTTTGCTCTGCACTTCATCATTGATAGAGGGGGTTAATACTGCCGCTGAAAACGTAATGATCTATGACAAGTACGTTAGCACGCGAAAATTGGATCGATTTACATTTGATAACATCAAAGGCCGTGCGGGTCGCATGTTTAAACATTTTGTTGGGAAAATTTATTTATTCAACGAGCCGCCTGAACAAATATACGATTCTCTTGATATACCGCTATTGAAGAAAAAGGGAGATCTTTCAGACCAATCAATACTTCAGCTTTCGGACGATAGCTTGTCGCCTCGAAACCTCGCGCGCAAGCAACACCTTCTGGATCTGATAGATGTCCCAGCGGACATCCTGACCAAGTTTGCCAAGTTTGGGGTCCACGAGCTGGAAAAGCTCTACCAAGAACTGGATGAGCTTATCTCCTCGGGCGATGAGCGACTATTTTGGTCTGGAATTGGCTCGTTCGTTGAAGCGAGAGACAGCATGGAAGTCGTGTGGGGCCGCATCCCCTTTGAAAAGCACGGCGTGAGGTCCGCCCGTCAGTTTGCGTTTTTTGCCAGTAGGCTAGGTCGAAGCGCTACTCTTCGAGAATTCCTAGAAATGGTGGCGACCGGCGATGACATCGACGAAAGCATTGACCTCGGTTTCAATTTCCTCAAAGGCGCCGAGTATTCATTTGTCCAACCACTCCAGTTGATTCAAGAAATGCTCCAAGCGCTTGCCCCAGAGCGAAAAGATATCGAATACTCGAAATTTCTAGCCGATCTAGCCTCGTGGGGTCTGCCAGGACACGCTAAAGCGCTTGAAGAGGTTGGGGTGCCAACACCGATAATCCGTAAACTGCTCGATGTCATAGATGTGCAAGATTTCGATAAGGCGGTTAGCGATGTTCGGCGGATAGCCCGTTCAAATGAAATTCTCTCAGATGTCGAACGGGATATTCTCAGCCTGACACTTGGGCCGAATTAGGTATTGGACTCGATTGACCGACCACTCACACCTCGCGGAGACTTGAAACACTGTTACTCTTGCCTGCTCTAAGTGATCAGCCAACTTTTGATTTTTGAACCGTTCAAAATAGGGGATAAGAAATGGGTGTTGCGCAACCGGTGCAAATCGGACCTCTACGCTTCTCCAAAAAAGGTGATGCACTCAACTATCTGAAGGAAATTTTGAATCGATACGAGCCTGGCAATGCCGTCTCGGATGCCGATGCGGAAGTGCTTCAGAACGCCTTGAAGCGTCACCCTGATGCATTGACGAAAATTGGCGTAGGAATTTTGAGCTTTAGTGTCGAATCTGCCGAATACGGCACGCAGTGTTTTTGCGTAATCCGTACCGATGGAACCCGCGAAAATTTCTCATATAGGAGCTGCGTCTAGAGCCACCCCCTACCGCGCAAAAATCCCCCCCTCATCCCGAAAGCACTTGAACTCCAGCGCATTCCCCGCCGGGTCCCTCAGGAAAAACGTCCCCTGCTCGCCCGGCTCGCCCGCAAAGCGCACATAGGGCTCAATCACAAACTCAACCCCGGCGGCGCGGAAGCGTTCGGCAAGCGTCTCCCAGTCCTCCCAGGCCATCAGCAGGCCGAAATGGCGCACCGGCACCGCCTTGCCGTCCACCCCGCCGGTGGCGACCGTCTGGCATTCCCCGGGCGCGAGGTGGGCGACGATCTGGTGGCCGTAGAAATCGAAATCGACCCAGCTGTCCGATGAGCGGCCTTCGGGGCAGGCCATGATGCCGCCATAGAAGCGCCGCGCCTTGTCGAGGTCGTCGACGGGGAAGGCGAGGTGGAAGCGGGGGCGTTGGGGAGCGTTTGACATGTCGGCAAATGCCTTTCAGCACTGGTTTCGCGGCTGCAGCCTGATTACATGGTGGGCGAAGCCAAGCCAAATGCGAAACCTGTCATGACCGAATTTACCCCCCGCGAAATTGTTTCCGAGCTCGACCGGCATATTGTCGGCCAGGGCGATGCCAAGAAGGCGGTCGCGATCGCCCTGCGCAATCGCTGGCGCCGGCGTCAGCTTGAACCGGGCCTGCGCGAAGAGGTGATGCCGAAGAATATCCTGATGATCGGGCCCACGGGCGTCGGCAAGACCGAGATCTCGCGCCGCCTGGC
>JBLWXY010000039.1:0-6153 GCA_048267225.1 Pseudidiomarina sp. | reverse complement strand
TAAGCAAGAACCGTATAAAAAATAACCCACGGAGCAGAGGGACCCGGGAAAGCAATATGGAAATGGGCGGCGCCAGCAAAGCGGCAAAGATGCTGCGATTGGCCTTTTTGCAAAACAGAAAAGACATAGGCGACCGCTATTTTTCCGGTAGGTTGAGCGGATTGATGCGTAGGGTGGTTACTTTGGGCGAAGGCGTATTTGGAGAACGGAAGCTCAACATACGCAAAAACGGAGCGCTATTGGAGGAATTTGAATTTGTAAACGCACGGCCGTTGGTTTACAGTGTAGGTGGCATAAAGGAAAAACCCACTTATAACAAGGGACGAAATGAGGTGTATTGGTCCTCGCCTAGCTTAAACCGAAAGGAACAACTAACGGCACCCAAAGAGGCTACACACTTTAAATTTATATTGGGTGCCGCTACCGTTAGCAATTATGAGTACAATCCAGATAAAAACGAATACGTACCAATAGAACCAAACTTTAGACCGGCTAGTGTGTTTACCAATAGCGAACCAATAGCATTAGCCCAAAAGACGATTGTGCCTGTAACCTTACCCCTAAAATTAACGGAGGGGATTGCAATACCAGAAACGGTGGCGGTGGTTACTGTGGTTGGAGTTGCGTTCTTTAGGAATGTGAATGGGGAGTTGTTGGAGATGAAGGATGCTGGAGGGATGCGGGTTTTGGGGGTTGGGTGAGGAATAAGAAAAATTTCATACAATTCATTAAATTTTACTTGTAGCTTTATAAAATGATCGATGTAGTTTGTGCCGTAATTTACAAAGGAGACAAAATTCTCATTGCGCAGCGGAGTGAGAAAATGAAGATGCCATTGAAATGGGAATTTCCCGGCGGCAAATTAAAAAAAGAAGAAAACGAAGAACAAGCTATAGCGAGAGAAATCATGGAAGAATTAAATATTAAAATTTTTCCTTTAAAAAGAATATCTTCTCACACCCACAACTATGGTTCATTGAAAATAAATTTAATAGCCTACTTGTGTGATTATATTTCAGGGGAAATCAAACTTTTTGAACACCTAAACTTTGAATTTGTGCAATTTGAAGATCTAAAAGGCTATGATTTTGCTGAAGCAGATATTCCTATTATTGAAAATTTAAAAACACTTCTATAATGATTGAAGGTATTTATGAGCAATTAATAACCAAATTAGTCACTGCCAAACTTGAGTGTCTTAATGAAGAGCAATTTTACATCAAAGAATCTTCTATTGACAAAGAAGAAGCTGCGCAAATTCTATCAAAACATCTTAACAGCACCATTGGTTATGCGCTTTCTTTAATCAAAGGTGAATACGCAATTGAAAATCAGATTAAAATTGCAAACAAAATCATTCGAATTTTAAAAGACGAAATTGACAATAATTTTATTGAAGGTGATCTTGTTGAAACAGAAGGAAGAATTCTTAAAGCTGTTTTCGAAAAGACTGATGCACATTTTTCAGACTTAGAATTGCATCTAAAAGAAATCACCCCATATACTAGGTTAACTCATAGCGAGCTGTTTACAGGTGGAAACATTGGCCTTTCTTTAGAAAGCGAATTAAAAAAAGAGATTCTTTCATCAAATAGAGTAGATTTATTAGTGTCATTCATTAAATGGAAAGGAATAATAATTCTTGAAAGAGAACTGCGAGAGTTCACAGAAAGAGGGGGTCAATTACGAGTCATTACAACTACTTACATGGGAGCTTCTGATTATAAAGCAATCCAACTCCTTTCGAACTTGCCAAATACCGAGGTTAAAATATCTTACAATACTGGAAATGAAAGATTGCACGCAAAGGCATATTTCTTTTACCGAAATACAGGATTCCATACTGGATATATTGGTTCTTCAAACTTTTCGCGCACTGCTTTAACAGATGGTCTAGAATGGAACCTCAAAATTACCACAAAGGAGGTTAGTCATATAATAGATAAGTTTCAAAAAACGTTTGATGTTTATTGGCAAAATAATGAATTCGAGTTATTTAATGATAAAACACATTCCGAAAAACTTATATCTTCACTTAGGTCGGGAAAAATGCCACAACAAAGTTTTAATAACTTGGCTTATTTTGATTTAAAGCCTTTCCCTTACCAAAAAGAAATATTGGAACGTTTGGAAGTGGAGCGCAATGTTCACAATAGACATAAAAACTTATTGGTTGCCGCCACAGGAACTGGAAAAACAGTTATCTCGGCTTTCGATTATAAAAGATTTAAAGAGGAAAATAAAACTGCCAAGCTTCTATATGTCGCACATAGAAAGGAAATTCTTATTCAAGCAAGGTCAACATTTCAAGGTGTATTAAAAGACAATAATTTTGGTGAATTATGGGTAGATGGAATTGAGCCCGATAAATTTGATTTTGTATTTGCATCTGTTCAGACATTAAGAAATAGAATTGATCAAATTTCTTTAAGTCCTTCTTACTATGATTTTATAATAGTGGATGAAGTTCATCATATCTCTGCTTCAAGTTATCGACCAATTCTCAATCATTTTAAACCAATAATTCTTTTAGGCTTAACTGCAACTCCAGAGAGAATGGATAATGAAAACATTCTCGAAGATTTCTGTGATAAAATTGCTGCAGAAATAAGATTACCTGAAGCATTAAATAGAAAACTTTTATGTCCTTTTCAATATTTCGGAATTTCAGATAGTATAGATTTATCTAAAGTTAGATGGGAAAATGGAAGATATGTGCCAAGTGAATTAACAAAGTTATATTTAGCAAATGATCGGCGAGTTGGTGAAATACTTAATAATGCTAATAAATATCTAAGAGAGATAAACGATGTTAGAGCACTGGGATTCTGTGTAACGATTGAACATGCCAAGTATATGGCTGAAAAGTTCACACTAGCCAATTTAAAAGCCGGTTATTTAACCAGTGAAAACTCAAAGGAAAGAGAGGAGATAAGACGAAGATTACGAAATAAAGAAATTAACTATCTTTTTGTAGTAGATATATTTAATGAAGGAGTAGATATTCCTGAAATAGATACTGTATTGTTTTTGAGACCCACAGAAAGTCTAACAGTTTTTCTTCAACAATTAGGAAGAGGACTTAGATTATCCGAAGGGAAAGAGTGTTTGACCGTACTGGATTTTGTGGCTAATGCAAGACCTGAATATAATTTTGAAAATAAATTCAGGGCATTAATTGGTAAAACCACGACTCCTGTTCAAAAAGAAATTGAAGACAATTTTCCGCATTTACCATTAGGATGTTCAATTGTGCTTGAACAAAAAGCCAAACAAAGTATTCTAGAAAATATTATTGCTGCAACAAAAGTTAATAAAAAACAATTGCTTCAGAAAATTCAAAATTTTGAACATCAAACTACTTTATCCCTCACACTAAATAATTTTATTGCTTTCAATAATATTAGTTTACAAGCAATTTACAAAAGAGGAAGTTGGAAAAGACTACTTCAATTGGCCGGTAAACATAGAAACTTTGAAAGCACAAGCGAAAAAGAAATTGTTTCAACCATTTTGAAAAAATGGCTTTCCACTAATTCTACAAGTTATTTCCAATTTATTTTAAACATAGCGAAACAGCGTTTTAAACCGAAAATGGAATCATTTGATGAGAAAGAAAAAACAATGCTCCTAATGCTACATTATGATATCTGGCAAGATACACGAGAATTTGAAACATTAGAAAATAGTATTAAAGCGATTGGGGAAAATACAGTCCTTGTTGATGAAATAATTGAAGTTTTAGAAATTCTAATTGATGAAATTAGTTTTAAAGAAATAGACATTGACCTTCCTTATACACAACCTTTGAAGGTACATTCACGGTATACTCGGGATCAAATTTTGGTAGCTTTTGGATTAAGTACATTTAGTAAGAAATCATCAAATCGAGAAGGAGTCGCTGAAAACAAAACTCTTAATACTGAGATTTTATTCGTCGATCTAATTAAATCAGAAGAAGACTTTTCTCCGACCACAATGTATAATGATTATGCAGTGAGCGAAACATTATTCCACTGGCAATCACAAAATCAAACGCGTTCAGATTACGGTAAAGGTCTATCCTATATTAATCACTTGGAAGAAAATAAAAAAATCTTGCTCTTTGCGAGAGAAAAGGCCAAGGATGAATTTGGAAACACAATGGGATATGTTTTTATTGGAGAAGGAACCATGCAAGATCATTATGGATCTAAACCAATGAGCATCAATTGGAGTTTAAGTGAACCCATTCCACAATATTTATGGAATGCATCGGCTAAAATGTCAATTGGATAATTTTATGAATAAATACCTACTACAAAGAACCCTCACCTACCTCATCGCCCTAGTCTGGCTAGTAAACGGCCTCTTTTGCAAGGTCTTTAACCTTGTGCCCCGCCACCAAGAAATAGTAGAAACCATATTGCAAGTGCATAATGGCCGCCCGTTAACCATAGCAATCGGCCTTGCCGAAACCTGTATGGCTTTGTGGATAGTCAGCAGGTATAAACGAAAACTTAATGCAATCACCCAGATTGTTATAATAGCCAGTATGAATATTTTGGAGGCCATTTATGCGCCCCACCTCCTGCTTTGGGGGAAATGGAACGGGGTGTTTGCGTTCCTTTTTATTTTGGTAATTTATGCAAACCAATTCCTTCTTAAAAAACGAGCGTATTAGTTTATTTTCCTTTTTAAAAGACCCACGAACTGAAAGTGAAACAATTTAAAGCAAAAACCCCCAAAAGTATATACTCTGGGGGTTTTCAATTAATATCCAGAATTTAGTTATTCCACCATAATCTTTTTTACCATTGTTTGTCCGTTGTCCATTCCTATACTTAGAAAATAGATGCCATCTGCATATTGGGAAAGGTCCAGACTGTGCGTATTAATGTTTATTGCATTGTTTTCTAACAGCACTGCCCCCAATTGGTTTACGAGTGTTAGTTTGGTTATAACTCTACTTGAACTTATAGTTATAAATTTATTTGTTGGGTTGGGATAAACACTCACCGAAGCATTGTCTTGAAAGTCACCAACGGATAGTAATGGGTTTTGAAAAATATAAGCAGACCCCGCACGGTCCACTGTGTCTCCTCCTGCGGCATCCTCATCTTCCCAAGGTGCACCCACAATCAATTGATTTGCATCCATTTCAACATTCCAGCCGTAAAAATCCTCAGGTGCCAGGTCATTGCTCTCTACTTTTTGGATTTCAGCAAAGAGTCCACCAGTCTTTTCATACACGTAAACCTCTCCTTTTTCCGACCCGTAAGGGTGCGGAGCACTCACAACTAAATGGTTGTTTTGGAGAAGGCAATTCCAGCCAAAATTTGCTTCTAAGGAAGGGGAAGAAGCAGTAATTTTTTGGGTTTCGGTCCAATTGCCAGTGCCGTCATCCTCAAAAATATAGGTGGCACCCTCCCCGCCCGCATGGCCGTAGGCTCCTACCGCAATACTTGTATTGGATATGGAGACCGAGGTGCCAAAATAAGCTTGCCCCATAGCATCGGAAGCAATTATTCGCTGTACGTGTTCCCATACTCCACTGCTATTTTTCATGTATATATGGGCCGCTCCCTTAGTATTATCTTCCTCACTTGCTCCTATTACCATATAATCACCAGCAATGGCTACTCCTATTCCAAAAATATCATTTTGCTGCGGGTTCGGACTCATTATTTTTTGAACCTCATTCCAGGTGCTGCCAGATTTTTCAAAAACATAGACACTTCCGGTCCATACATCTTCCCCAGGAGCGCCAACAACAATGGTAGTCCCTTCCACGTCAAGAGAAGTAGGATTCATTCCCATTTTGGCTTCTGCACTATAATCACTGGCAATAAGTTTGGTATCGTATTCCCAGGTAGAACCGTTAAGCTGATAAACATATAAAGCTCCGGTCCTGTCCAAGCCAGAAACATTTGCTCTCCCAGCAGCGATTACCATAAGGTTGTCAGTTAATTTAGCTCCTCCTCCATATTCGGCACCCATATTTGGATCCGGGGCAGTGAAACTTTGTTGAAAAGACCAATCGCCAGCAGCATCTTTGTGATACACGTAGGCTGCACCCGAAGCAATATTCTCCCGTGAGGTTCCTACTACGGCATAAGTATCAAGAATAGCTACGGAAGTGCCATATTCTGCTCGTGACTCACGATTTTCACT
>JBLWXY010000038.1:0-6165 GCA_048267225.1 Pseudidiomarina sp. | reverse complement strand
TGTTCCAGTTGTAGGCCTCTTCAAGGCGATTGATCTCTGCCACACGCTTGTCATCCTATCGGCACCGTACCTCTATTGATTTCGGCAGCATCGGCACCGCTAAATGCGGCAACCACACGGATTAAAGCCAGGTGCTGCTGACGACCATGAACTGCCGAAAATTTGTCGAATTCCGCGGCTGCCCGCCCCCGTGGACTAGACATGTCCCCTAGGAAGGACCCGCGATTTTTTCCGCCATGCTTGGCCCTGCATATTGAGAACATTCGCGCAAAGCCTGACCATGGGCGGGCACCCACAAACATAGCGAAGTGATGGCATGAACAATCCACTAGATGTTGATGATGAACTGCAGAGTATTAGCGATGAGATTCAGACCTTAATGGATGCATCTGAGAGCCATTCAGTCCAAGCAACTCCGGACCAACGCGCACGCTTCAAACAATTAAAGGAACGCATTTCCCATGGTGCCAAGATCGGAACCATTACCGGGGAGATGCGTGCACTTACAGATAGCGAAAAATATATCTATCAGCCCGCTCTCCAGAATGCGCTAAGCAAATTCAGCATTCCCTCAAACGCTTCACCTTCGCGCTGGTTTGAAACGCTATACGATGTTCAAGACAGCATTGAAACCATGCTTATAAAGAATACGCCTTAACTATTCCTGCCCTACATCATTGGCCAGCATCTCCACCACCGCCGCCCGGTCCGCATTGAACCGGCGGCGCAACGCCTCATACTCAGCGAGCAGCAACAGCAAGCCACGCTGACTAGATAGCAAACGCTTTGGCGCTGGCTGCTCACTCGTTAGGTGCGCGGGCACCTTTAGGCAGTCGCACGCCATCACCGGTACTGGGCTGCTGGAGCTCGCGCACCCAGTCAGTAATACCGCTAGGCAGATCGCTATCCAGCCATTCACGCGCTTCAGCATCAGTCTCTCCCAGTGATTGAAGCGCCGCTGTGCTGGCGCGTATGTCGTCAGCGATGATGTTGAGGGCTCGGTCACGCTCAGCCATGGCGCTATTCAAAGTCTCGATCTGCTGTCGCTGCCATTCTTGGTGTTCTTGCAGTATCTCGGCACGGCTGCGCTGGCGCTCGGCTTCGGCCTGGTAGGCATCCCGCTGGGTAGTGATGTGCTGCAAGTAGAGCCATGCGCTGATTAGGGCTAAGCCACTCACAGCCAGGCCGATAACCTTACCCCTTAGCGCGGCAATCATTTGAGCCACTTCTTGAAGAAACCAATAAACACTTCATACAACCCATCCGCTTTTTCGCGCATCCAATCCGTGCCCAGGAAGGCCAGAAAAACGCACGGCGGGAACGCGATAATGGGCGGCCATCCTTGCGACTCAGCAAGCCAAAGAAAGACAGGGAACAGCGGCGTTGCCAAAAGCGTGCACATGACAGCACCCAGCAATGACCGTTTCAAACTCCCGCCCTCATGGACACCACGAACAAATGCCATCGCAAACACTAAAATAGACACGACCACGATTTGCATATGCTCCAGCAGCCACTGCCAATTGGTTGGGTCTTTGTTTGGCATGGGTCGCTTCTCTTTAGTTTGTTTACTCATGGCGAACCTCGTTGGGCAAGCCTCGGTTATGTATCGACGGAAACGCCGCCAGCGTCGTGATAGACCTGCAGTAACTCATCAGCAGCTAACTCGCGTTGCCCATAGCCCGCGCCCGGCAGGCTCGCCCAGATGCGGCGGCAAGCATGGATAGCCTCGCGTATACGCCCTTCATGGATCAGTGATAGCGCTTTGCACTGGCGGATAAGGTGCACCGCGCCCAAGTCTTGGCTGGTGGGGGTGAAGTCCGGCAGATTGAAGCGTTTAGCGAGATCGTCCCAGGTGCGCGTCAAGAATTGGTACCGGCCGGCGGCACTGGAATTGATATTGTAAGCAGGTAGCCATACAAGCTGGCGCGGGTGATCGTGATAGCTGTCGAATGTCTTGCCACCAACCATCACGTTATAACCATCCTGATCACCGAAACGGATAGTGCCCTCAGCAAACGACAGCATGTCTAAAAAGGCAGCGACATTACCGGCGCGATGATCAACAGGCTCAGGCGGCTCGATCAGCAGAAGCTCTGCCTCATCAAACCAATGCAAAGGGGAATGGGCAGACATAATAACTCCGGGCATAAAAAAGCCCGCTCAGTGGCGGGCTGCTAATAATTTCGTTTTCTACGGCAAATCCGGCATTTCACACCACTTATATAAACTTTATCGTGATCTTCCATAGCCGAAGGACGTTGCCAGTATTCACCCATGCAGGACAGTTTGAACACATCGCCCAGTTCGGTGACGGCGATTACTTCTTTTGACCATGCCCCAGGCTCACTGGCAGGCAATCGCTCGCTAAAATCCATCCGCTCATAACACTGCCTCTTGCTATCGCCATTACTGGGTGCGGCAACACGTAGGCGTGACGTGATTTCGAGGATCAACCTAGCCGCGTATTCAGTGTATCACCCCATGGTTGCCATAGCGTGCACGTCTTCGATGGTAGGCGAGTGATCGGCCATCATGGCCTCAGAATAAAAAAGCCCCGCCGGGTGACCGGCAGGGCTAGTATTTTTTTGCATAAAACTAGAATCTTAGAAAATTTATAGCATCTAACCCGGCACTATGCAATAAAAAATCGGCTCAGGGAGCCGATTTTTAGGAGCGCAAACAAAGATCTATTAGAATTTCTCGATTGGCTTCATTAGAATTTCTCGATTGGCTTCATTAGAATTTCCTGATTGATTTCATTAGGATTTCTCGATAGGCATCATTAGAATTTCTCAATAGGCATCATATGTTTACGCTCCTTCATTTTGTTGAAGCTTGTTACCATTACCTACAATTGTCAGTGTATAACCTTGTCCTGGTAAGAGCAAATTTTCTTCTCCAGCCAATGTATACCATGTCCAACCTTCTGTGCAAACAACTGGTGAAGCTTGGTTCCTCAAGGACAGCCCTATTCCTTTTAGATCAAATGTACCAGGCCCCTGGACCTTCACCTTCACTACTAGGCCTTTCACGTACCTGTTTAAATTCAGAATCATATTCGGATCTTCTCTGATATTAAGATCGAATTCATAGATTCTGGTCATGTTAATATACTTATCTCCAGAACCATTATCAATTAAGTCATAATCAGAAACCTTTATTTCAAAATTATATATTGATTTATCGCTAGCATCTTGACTTAAGCACTCGTCAATATTTATTTTTTTATTATTAATAAAAACGTCTCTCAATGTAACTTCAGATACAGTGCTAAATTGCTGCTTTATAACTACGGCCTCATTTCCTGGGGCAACAACAACTTTAGTTTGTGCAACCTGTTTAATATTAGCTGAGTCTCCATCGTCTGAAATTTTGATATCATAACGACGCTCTAGCCCCTCGAAATGATACTTTAATTCACCTTCGAAAAATTGTTTTTTTATTTCGTTCGCAACCACAGTGTAGTTACTTGGCAAGGTGGGTTTGAGCAAGGCTTCGGTAAGAAGAGTCCACCTTCTCAAAACTTCTTCATCAGAAAAGGCTTTGGAAGGTGAGTAGACTACATCTGATAAATTATTCATGAATATTTCAGAAAACTGGCTACTTTTTATTATTGCAGCAAAAACACCACCGCCTAAAATTGCGCTTGCAATATTAATAAGTGTATCAGAGACACCATCCCATAAAAAGCTATTTAACTGACTACCAAAGATACTTGCCAATGAAATCAAGACAAAACCTGAAAAAATCATAGTTAAAACTAAATGGTTTTTACAAGGCTGTACAATGCTATCGTTAATAAGATTAATCATAAAGATTACCAATTAATAATTTCACCATAAAGATTATTCTCCTATTTTTCTTCAACCGATTCCACAGTTTTCTATCACAAACCAAAGTTTATTTCTCCCTCTTCGCCCCGCCACCTGCAACGCCTCCACACTTTCAAAATACCGCATCCCCTCATTCAACCCCAGCGCCCTAAGCAACACCTCCTGCCGCTCCACCATCTGCCTAGCAGTCACCATCCAGATGCTGTTGCCCATCTTCTCTGGACGTATGCGGGCCGCTTGCATCAGCATGGCGGCGGCTTGGCGTCGCGGTAACTGGTCCAGCAACTTGGCGCACGCCTTGTGCCACTCGCTTTGCGGGTGATATCGCATTGCCGCAAGCATCGCCTGATCACTGCGGCCTCCGCCTCCGGGCACCTGCCCCGCCAGTGCCGTCACACTGAACGGCTGAAAACCTGGGTTATCGTGCCGGTAATTCAACTGCAGCTCTAGCATCGTGTCGATGATACGCGCCACGGCAGCGTTGCGGGCTGCCTCGTCGGTCTTCGCAGCTTCCGCCACTCGCCAGGGGTTCGCTACCCGCTTCCACTCGTCAAATTGCATCATTTTCCCCTTTAGCTGCGTCATCACCCCTTCCTCCATTCACTACCACTCTCCAGCGCCAGCCGGTGGCCGACTATTTGTGTGCGGGGCCAGCTGGCATACTCCCTCAACACTGCTTTCGCCTCATCAAGTCCACGCGCCAGCACAGCGCAGTAGCCTTCGTATTCGCTACCGTCCAACCAATCGAACTGACTAGGCGCCAGCGCGGCGTCACGCGGGGGCGTTGCTTTAAACTCCAAGTACAAGCCAAACCAACCGCCGCGGGCTTGGCGCACGGGCAAGTCAGAGACTCCTGCCTTCACTCCCTGGCGTTTAAGATCACTGGCCGTTTTCTTATTGCGTTGCCCACCGTTGGGAACGTGGTAAATCGCGCCGAAGAGCTGCCCCACCTCGGTACCGCGCATCTTCTCGCCATACAACCAGCGGATGAGCACCGCTTGCTCTTGCCCTTCCCAATCTACCGGTTTGGCTCTGGGTGTGCCGTTCTTGGTCAGGGCACGCGGGCGGCGCGGCTTTTGAATGCGTAACGTCAAACCGTCCCCCCGGCCTTACGGCTCATTAACTGCTGACTGCGCTCCCAGCGTTGATAATCAGCGACGATCCGCTCCATCATCGCCCGCGCCTGATCGTTATGGTCTAGCTCTGCACGGCTTTGGATACTGCACGCTTTGCGCAACCACCGAGTTGCCCCAGCCGCTTTAAAGGTGCCATCGGGGAATTGATGCACTGGCAGTGAGTTCTTGGCGCGCCAGCGCTGGTCCAGATAAAGCCAGAAGCGCGGGTTCTGACACAGCATCGCGGCACGGCGTGCCTCTTGGCCGCCTTTCAGTTGATCAGCCATCGTCTTGCTCTCCTCGCTGATTGATATCCTTGACCCCCAGGCAAAATGCGATTGTCCAGCAGGTAATCACAAGAAAGACGCCCACGAGCACGCCGAACAGGAAACAGGTCACTCCATCGATCATTTGGTACCCCCTGCCACTGGCCAAACTGGGCTTTTCCGATCGGCTGACCGGCTTGCGTTCACGTTGTCTAGAGCCTCCGCCAGCTCCTCAAGGCCGCTAGGCTGTCCGCGCTTAGCTCTCCGCAAATCACGCCTGAGTTCACGCGTTTCAGCGCTCAATTGATTGCACCGATTAGCGAGCCTTTTTTGCTCTGCCCATGCCTCCCTCAGTTTCTGGTTGAGGGACTCAGCGTCACCGATACGGGAATACAACTTGACCAAAATAAACTGCTCACCGAGCAGGTCACTATCAAGCCGATACGCCGCTAGGGCGTCTTGGTGGTGCTGGTAGTTTTTGGACGTTGCCAGCGCATGAGCAAACCCTGTCTTCGGCTTCACATGGCCCCGCTTGTTGATCCAAAGAAGCCCCCAACCATCGGGAAGCTCTTCAGGCTGAATCATCCCTTCGGGGCACATGTAATAGCGCCAGTTTCCAAGCCCGCCTTCGATACGGTGCGGCTTTTTCTTGTCAGCCAGGAAGTCAGAACGGGTGACTTTCACCTCGACCACGATGGAACCGTCACTGGGCGCATAGCCAGACTGACGAAAACCAATGGCGTCCGGGATCTCGCCCGTCCAGCCAGAGCGCACTTCACTCACAGCCACATGGCAGCCGTGTCCGTTATTGCTGTTTGGCCGCTGGAGCCACTTCACGGCAATGGCGCACAGGTCGGCATGGGTTCACTTGGTTACGCTTTCCACTGCACACCTCCTCGCTGTTGACGACGGAGGCAAAGTTTGCAGGCAGGCAATGGTTCACCGGTA
>JBLWXY010000037.1:0-6330 GCA_048267225.1 Pseudidiomarina sp. | reverse complement strand
TGGCAATATACCAATGACTGGCTCACAATCCAGTAGTCCAGGGACAGCAATCCCAGATAATAATCCAACGGGTGTTACGGTAACTATGAATGTTACCGAAAATGTTTCCATGACGGATTTAGATGTAAACTTAAACATTTCGCATACTTGGGTTGGTGATCTTATCGTAACAATAAAATCGCCAACCGGAACAATAGCTACAATTATAGATAGGCCTGGAGTTCCTGCAACAACATTCGGATGTGATGGAAACAATATAGTAGCTACCTTGGACGACGAGGCGGCTGCTCCAGTTGAAAATGTTTGCGCAGGATCGGTACCTACAATTAGTGGCTCATTCACACCAAACAATCCACTCTCTATTTTTGATGGAGAAAACACTATGGGTATTTGGGAGCTAACAGTTTCTGATAATGTTGGTTCAGATACTGGAACCATAAACAGTTGGGGAATAGATTATGATTATGAAGTAATTGCCCCAGTATTGGATGTTACCCTCGACGGTAGCGGAAATGCAACTGTAAATGCTGAAGATTTATTATACAGTGTTTCTGTGGATTGTGGAGGCTATACAGTATTAGCAGGAAGTCCATTGGCGGCAACGGTTAGTTTTACTTGTTCAGATACAGGCTTAAATACTGTTGCTGTTGAAGTTACAAATGATAACGGTGCAGTTTCAACCTGCTCTGCCATTGTAAACGTAATTGGCAGTGGCGGCGGAGGCGGCGGACCCTTTGTTTGCCCTGGCGATATTACCCAAGACAACGATCCAGGGATTTGTGGCGCAGTTGTAACCTATACCGTTGAATCTCCTTCGGGTGGTTGTGGTGGTGGTTCTGGGCCTTTGGCGACTGGGGTTGCAACTTTGGAATTAATTTCTTCCGCAGGGGGAACTGGAAATAGATCTGGAGTTAGCTATAATCCATCAGCAGACAGGTACTATAGTGTAAATGCAGGTTCGTCTGGTTATCCTGTTGATTGCTTTGATGGTACCACCGGAGCTATTATTAGCAATATTACAAGTGGTTTTGATTATAGAGGTGCTTGGTGGAATCCTTCCTTAAATCAATCTGAAGGAAATGGATTTGATATAGCCGGAGTTGTTCTTACGAATTTAGCGGGTGATTGTCCTAACGGGACAACAACCCCAATTCTTCCGGTAAATCAACCCGATGGCCAATCTTGTGGTGATTTAGATTATGACAACAATGAAATAATCTACTATAATGCAAGCTCCATCACACAAGTGGACAGAGCTACAGGTACCACAAATGCAACATTAGCACTTTCTGGTACACCTGGAGGTTCAGCCTATGCATTAAATTCTGTAGGATATACAGGGGTAGTCGGGTATGAGTATGCAATCTATGATAACACAACCCAATCTGTTCATTTATATGATCGCGCAACTGGCGCTTATGCTGCTGCAAGTTCAATTGGTTTGACTACAACTAACTACGGTTTTGCTTATGAAAATGGCCAGGCTTGGATATACAATAACAACAGATGGAACGGTTTTACCATTTTTGCTGCCGCAAGTGGAACCATCACCCAAACTGCAGGTCTGCCAAGCGGAAGTACTTTCCCCGTTGGAACCACAACCAATACCTTTGAGTATGATGATGGTATCAATCCAGTGCAAACTTGTTCTTTTGATGTAACAATAAACGATGCTGAAGTTCCAGTAATTACTTGCCCTGGAGACATTACGGTAGATAATGATCCGGGAGTTTGTGGTGCTTTGGTAAATTATACCGTTACAACTTCAGATAATTGCTCATCGGGCAGTTCAAATTCAATAACATACACCTATACTGGATCTGTTGAAACTTTTACAGTTCCTCCAGGTGTTACAAGCATTTCTATTGAAGCTTGGGGAGCATCTGGACAAGATTTCACGGTAGAACAATATACACCAAGTACAGGTGGTTTAGGCGGCTATGCAAGTGGTGACCTTACTGTAACTCCTGGAGATATCATTTCAATTTATGTTGGCGGTGCTGGTGCAGATAATAGTGCTGGATATAATGGAGGTGGCTTAGGCGGTTATGGAACTCCTTCAGACGGATGGGCTGGACGTGCCGGAAGTGGTGGAGGAGCCTCTGATGTAAGAATTGGAGCTGCAACATTAACAGATCGTGTGCTTGTTGCCGGCGGCGGCGGCGGAGGCGGTCGAGATTATGTAAATGGAACTTGCCAACCCTGCGGAATGGGCGGAAATGGTGGTGATGGAGGAGCCTTAATTGGCATTGATGGGCAAGACCCTACAGATCCAATTTATGGATTTTATTTTAATCCTGGCGCTGCAGGTAAAGGTGGTACACAAGCCACTGGAGGTGCTGGTGGAGATGGCCCTCAAGGGCCGGACGGAATGCCTGGTGTATTAGGAGTTGGAGGAATAGGAATTGATGGGGTTTATTCTCTTGCCAGTGGCGGCGGCGGCGGCGGATACTACGGTGGTGGTTCTGGAGCTGGAGCTGATACTGGTTCTGGAGCGGCAGGTGCTGGTGGAGCAGGAGGCTCTTCTTATATTGATGGTGTTGACAATGGAGTAACCTTGGCCGGAGTTAGATCTGGCGATGGAGAGATTGTAATATCTTATGAAACACTATTATTAACTCAGACTGCAGGGCTTCCTTCTGGAAGTACTTTCCCTGTAGGAACCACAACCAATACGTTCGTGGTAACCGACGGAGCAGGAAATACAGCAACCTGTAGTTTTGATGTGATAGTAAATGATGTGGAAGTTCCGGCAATAACTTGTCCAGGAAATATTACCCAAGATAATGATCCTGGAATATGTGGTGCTGTGATAACCTATACCGTTCCGGTTGGAACTGATAATTGTTCAGGTTCAACTACTGCTCAAACAGCTGGTTTGGCCTCAGGTTCAACTTTCCCTGTTGGAACAACAACCAACACATTTGTAGTTACTGATGCCTCGGGCAATACAGCAACCTGTAGCTTTGATGTTATAATAAATGATAACGAAGCTCCTGTAGCAAATTGCGCCGCACCATTTACCATTCAACTGGATGCCAATGGAATGGCAAGTATTACAGCTGTCGATATTGATAATGGCAGTACAGACAACTGTGCAATTGCAAGCACAAGCATAGATGTTACAGATTTCACTTGTGCCGATGTAGGTCCAAACACAGTTACACTAACGGTAACCGACGTTAACGGAAATTCAAGCACTTGTACCACTGTTGTAACGGTAGAAGACAATGTAGCACCAACGGCAGTTTGCCAAAACATAACTGTTTATTTGGACGCTACTGGAAATGTTTCCATTGTTGCAGGAGATGTTGATGGAGGCAGTACCGATGCCTGTGGAATTGCAAACACTTCAATTGATATTACAGATTTCACCTGTGCAGATTTAGGTCCAAACAACGTTACCCTAACGGTAACTGATGTAAACGGAAACACTAGCACTTGCATAGCTGTAGTTACAGTTGAAGATGATATTCCACCCACAATAGCTTGTCCTGCGGATGTTACCGCGAATACAGACCTAGGAATGTGTAGCGCAATAGTGAATTTTCCAATGGCAATAGGATTTGATAATTGTAGTGTAACAGTTTCCCAAACAGGTGGCCTTGCAAGCGGAAGTGCTTTCCCTGTTGGGGTAAATACTGTTGAGTTTACCGCAACAGACGGTAGCGGAAATACTGCAGTTTGTAGCTTTACTATAACAGTTGTTGATAATGAAGCGCCAACAATGGTTTGCCAAAACATCACAATTCAATTGGATGAATTTGGTAACGCATCTATAACCGCAGCTGACGTTGATGGAGGCTCTACTGATAATTGCGGAATTGCAAGCATGTCGGTAAGCCCGAGTACATTTGACTGTAGCGATGTAGGCGATAATCCTGTAGTGTTAACGGTTACCGATATTCACGGAAACTCAAACACTTGTACGGCAATAGTAACTGTTGAGGATGTTACCCCTCCTGTTGCAGTTTGCCAAAACATTACAGTTGAATTGGATCCAGTAACTGGAACGGTAACTATTACGGGAGCAGACGTTGACGGCGGAAGCACCGATGCCTGCGGAATAGGTTCGTATGATTTGGATATCGATACCTTCGATTGTTCAAACATAGGCGACAACACCGTTGTGCTTACGGTAACAGATGTTAACGGAAACGTTAGTACCTGTACTGCAATTGTTACGGTGGAAGACAATACAAATCCAGAGCTAGTTTGTCAAGACTTTACTTTGGAACTTGGCCCTGACGGTACAGCAATGTTAGATCCTAATGATGTAATAGCAAGCAATACCGACAATTGCGGAATTGCAACTGTTGCTGTTGATATTAATGAATTTAGTTGTGCCGATATTGGAACACCAGTAACTGTTCAAGTATTCGCAAGTGATGTGAACGGTAACTTAAGCACTTGTACTGCCGTGGTTACTGTGGTAGATGTTTTGGCGCCAGTACTTACTTGTCCTGCCGATCAAACTGTTGATCCAGGACCTGGCAACTTATTCTATATTGTTCCAGATTATTTTGCAACGGGTGAAGCAACCGCAATTGATAATTGTACAGACCCTGTTACTCTACTATCACAAAGTCCTGCTGCTGGTACTCCATTATCTGATGGGGTCTATACCATTACGCTTACAGCGGAAGACGAATATGGTAATGTATCAACCTGTACTTTTGAACTTACCATTGAAAGTATCTTGGGTGTGGGCGATCATAGCAATGATTTTGGAAGCTTACAGATGTATCCAAACCCAGCCAAGAATACAGTGACTATTGGAAATCCACAAAGCCTTTCTCTTGAAAGTCTAAGTATTTTCGATATAAGAGGAAGAATGGTAAAATCAATCGATCTTAGAAGTATGGGAACCCAGAAAACAATTGATGTTTCTGAAATGGCTGCCGCTACATACCTTGTTATTATTCAAGGTGAAAACGGACAGACAACCAAAAGGCTTATCAAGGAATAAGCATTAAGTTTTAATTAAAAAGAAAACCCTTCCGATTAAATTCGGGAGGGTTTTTTATATTGTGAATATTTAAATACTTATAGGAAATTTTAAAGACCAGAAACTTCTTTTTTGGTAATTTCAAATTCGGCAACCATATCTTTTAGAATTTGGGCCGCAGGTTTTATATCGTGGATAAGCCCAGCAATTTGACCTATTTCCAATTCACCTTCTTCCAAATCGCCTTCAAACATTCCCTTTTTTGCACGGGCGCGACCCAAATGATTGATTAAGTCTTCTTTGGTAGGGTCAGTTGTGTAGAGTTGCATTACACTTTCAAAGAATTTATTTTTAAGCATCCTAACAGGTGCCAATTCTTTCAAAGTAAGTTGGGTGTCACCTTCTTTAGCATCTACCACCAATTGTTTAAAAGCGGGATGCGAGGAAGATTCTTCCGAAGCAACAAAGCGACTTCCCACTTGCACACCGTCTGCACCCAAAACCATTGCTGCCAACATTCCGCGACCTGTGGCAATTCCGCCAGCGGCAATCAAAGGTATTTCCAACTGTTCCTTTACCATCGGAATTAAGGTGAAGGTTGTTGTTTCTTCGCGACCGTTATGTCCGCCAGCCTCAAAACCTTCGGCAACTACTGCATCAACGCCAGCTTCCTGGGCTTTTAGGGCAAACTTCACACTGCTAACTACGTGAACCACGGTAATTCCGTGTTCCTTCAGTTTTGAGGTATATGTCTTTGGATTTCCCGCTGAGGTGAAAACTATTTTTACGCCTTCCTCAATAATGATATTGATAATTTTGTCAATATCGGGATAGAGCATAGGGACGTTTACACCGAAAGGTTTATTGGTTGTATTTTTACATTTCAGAATATGCTCCCGAAGAATTTCAGGATACATAGATCCTGCGCCCAAAAGTCCCAAGCCGCCTGCATTTGAAACAGCACTGGCAAGCCGCCAGCCGCTGTTCCAAATCATTCCGGCTTGAATAATAGGGTATTGAATATTAAAAAGTTCGGTAACCCGGTTTTGCACTACTTCTTAATAATTTTATAGCTTGTTGTTTTGTTGTTTGAAGTGATTGACGCAATATACATTCCAGAGGAAAGACTTGAAACATCAATAGTGTTCTTTAAAGCTGTAATTCTTGTTTGAAGAATTTTTTCGCCCAAAACGTTGTAAAGTGAAAACTCAGCATTTTCAGCAGATTTCGGGAAAGAAATATTGATTTGTGTAGTTACGGGGTTTGGATACAATGCAAAGTTATTATCAAGAAGTTGTTCCTCATTGCTCAAAGTCAAAAGATAATTCAGTGCATTTCCAAAATTTGGAACGCCATAACCATATTCATCTGTAGGATTGTTA
>JBLWXY010000036.1:0-6542 GCA_048267225.1 Pseudidiomarina sp. | reverse complement strand
AGGAATGGGAGTGCGTTTTTTACACTAACCACCTTAACCCCATCACCAGATGCCAACACGAACTTATGGGATCTACCCGTAGTTGTTCCATCGACTATAAACATGGGCGCAGGAACTCACACCCTCACACTCCAGGTAAGGGCTTCTGCAAACATGGCTTGGTCGGGTAACGGACTTACCCCGCGAGTGTTGCTAACTGCGGGGTCACGTTACATTAGATCATTGGAGCTAAAACGATGAGTAGAGTTTACGCAGTCCACACGACTGACGGCGCAATTGTGCGCACACTCACGACGCCCCATGGGTACATCGAGTGCGACGACTCTGTGAGCGACGCCACGCATTACGTCGATGTCGACACGCTAGAAATTAAGCTAAAGCGACGGCTGGAACTGCAACTAGGCGTAGACAGCTTAATCGTCACGCTAACAGGCTTGCCCGCAGAGCTAACAGTGACCACTAACGGCGTTGAAACTATTACAGACGGCGAGCCCCTCACGATCACTTACGACGTCCCCGGCACGTATGCAATACGCCTAGACGGCCTAGTCGAATACCTAGACGATAATTTGGAGGTGACTGTTGGTGATCCTTAGCGCAAACACATTCAAAACCCGCGACACCGCAGAGGTCCATTATTTGGGCCTTTGTGATTTATGGGCCTCGGAAACGCGGCGAATCGATCCGGCGCAAGAGGCCATCTATCGGCGCAAAGCGCAGGAAGCTAACGCAGGCGGCGGCCCTTTGCTGAATGCCGAAGCCGAAGCGCTACGCATTGAAAAATCAGATCTGTGTGAGCGCGTGAAAACGGCCCAGGCTGCAACAGAGCAAGAGTGGGCGGACGTAGAAGTTAAGCGCGTGAAAGCCAAGGCCGACATACGCCGATCACAGACAGCGGCGCAGATGCACGCAATCGTTAAAACGCTGAGGGCTGAATAATGGCAGCACCAACGAACTATGATCAAACAAACGAATGGCTCGCCGAAGTCGACCGTCGCGTACAAGATCTTATCAATATTCTTAAAGGCGGTATCGACGTTGGGCAAAGCGGCACGCTAGGCAATCTCGCGCTGATAGACACGCTGAGTGAATCACCCATTGGGGATCGAGCTTCACTACAGCAATCGCTGCAGGTTGATAATGTAGCAGGGCGTGGTGTCGTTGGCGGGGCTGGTGATTTGTTGGCCAATGGAGCTTATGGCCTGGGCGGACAGGGATATATGTTATCCAATTTTGACGCCCCCCCAGAGCGCAACGAATTTTACATTGGCGCGGGCTCTTCTGCGACGGGTGACCACGGCGGGGCAGCATATTGGCCTGGCATTGACCTCTATCGAGCCTCTAGTGATCGGGGAGCTAGGCTGATGTTCAGCAATGAGTACATGAGGTTTCGGGGGTGGGAAGGGACAGACACAGTTACCGATTTCCTCGTGTACCACGATAAAAACATACTCGGCACAGTCTCCCAATCTGAGGGCATTCCTACGGGGGCGATTATTGAGCGAGGAAGTAACGCAAACGGTAGCTACGTTAAGTTCGCTGACGGGACATTGGAATGTACGCGAATAGTCAATCTGGAAGTACAGGCTACAGAGGCGTCAGATTCTTTATTTCGTAGTGTAGGAGTCTCCTTTGACTTTCCTGCCACGTTTGTCAACGGAATCGCAGAGTATGCTTCAGCGAGTTTACTAGGCTCTCAGTCTATTCAAATAAGGTCTTCTGGGTTACTCGTAAAAACTAGGCGCGGAAGTAGTGTTTTAAATAGACCCGATTGGTCATCGACGTGTGTTGTTGCTACAGCCCCTGCAACCTCTGCCCCAGGTGAATTAACAACAATTGCCCTTTATGCAGCCGGGCGTTGGCATTAGGAGTAAGTATGAAGCTAAAGATTAATCTATCGCCTTGTTCGGGCTTAGCCGAAACTTCAGCCAGCATTGCTGGCACAGTGCTAACAGTTAACGGCACGGACTACGACTTGTCCGAACTACCTGACGGGGCTATTGCACAACACTCAGAGTTAGGGGAAGTGACCCGCAACGGCGATGAGTACGAATGCACGATTCGCTTGGGCCATGGGCCGAACGCGCAAGAAGCAACGCGGTTCCCGCAGCCGATTATATTGGAAAACCATAACGGCGATATTGAGCTGCCTGTTTACGACATTGTTGAAGAGGAGCCTGTCGATGAGCTGGTTAAATGATGCAGAAGTAACGCTACCTAAATCTCGATCAGAGCTATTAGCAGACGCACAAGCAAAGCGGATCGCTGAGATCAACGCGGCTTACACTGCCCAGGCTGAACCACTAATTAAAGATTACCCAGAGGTCGAGCAATCGACGTGGCCAAGCCAGAACTACGAAGCGCGGGCTTACCTGGCATGGTTAGAAGAGCTGCAGGGTGAGCAGCCATCAACGCCTGTACTAGACGCTATTCTATTAGGCCGTAACGGTGAAGATGGAACGGAGACACTGACTGAGCTTTGCGCAGCTGTTATTGGGAATGCAGAGATGTTTACGCAGTTTCAGCAGCTGACGGGTAAAAGGCAGCGTCTGGTGAAGCAAGTGCGGGCAGCAAAAGCGCAGGAGGCGTTAGACGGTATCACCTGGTAGAGCATGAAGGGCTACACGCGGCCGCCATCGGGCGGTTTTTTTGTGCCTGTATTCGATAAGTGTCGATGGCAGGAGAGCTGCTGGAAAAACGGAAGTCACGCTCAGAAAGGGCGGCCACAAGCCAGTACGGCACGAACAGAGCAATTGCTCCTCAGGAGGGGGTTTTTGCTCTGGTTTTGTTAGGTAATAATTTAAACTGAATAATTTAACGGTATTTCAGTATTATATCATTATAGACGTTTTGATTTAGTAGGTTAATGATCGAGTCATTTTCTGATTTGTTAAGGTTTCTTATGTTGTCAGAGATATTTATTGCGTCGGCCATAGAGGCTTTTATAAAGTATTCTCTCGAAACTTCGATGATCCTGCTGTCAGACCCTGAGTCTAGGTTGTATGCATTGTATATGTAGTGGTAGTATGTCTCATACATTAAATATTTTTTTCTCAGTTTTTTGCTTTTGATCTTTATTAGACTTTCTTTTAAAATGCTATCCAGTTTTGAAAGCTCTATGTAAGTTCCGCTATCAAGGCCTTTGGTAGGCTTGAAATAGACTGTTAGTTTTTTGTCTATATTTTCTATTTTCGAAATATCAAGCGTTTTTAATTTCTTCATAAGGTTATGTATTTCAATTCTAGATTGATGCTCGATATCTTCTTTTCTAAACTTCAAATCAGCAAGCAAGACTAGTGTTGCAACTACTAAAGCTGCTAGTGTGGCAAAGTTGGATATTAAATTTATGTTGTTAAAGGTCCAGTTTAAAAAGGATTGGTTGTAAGCTAATAATAATAGAATAAAAATTACAACTGCTATTATTAATAAATATTTCAATTTTCGGCGTTCGGTTATAAGATGCGATAGATTAGTTATAAAAGATTTAAAGCGGTTTGTTATATTCATGCCGAATCTAATCCATATTTACTAGTGCAAGTTCATCCCAGTTCGTAGTATACCTAGGCGTACGATGCTCGCAACGCAATTCCCAAGCGTTTTGTTTCCTTGGCATCCCTAAACGCACGGTGTTTTTCCCATGCTCTCTGTTGAGCTTATCTAGTGTTGCCATCAGTGTTTCATTACGCTTCCGCTTCTCGTCGCTCTGCTGCTCAGCCAGCAAGTCCAGCTGCTCATTTTCGTGATCGCAAAGATCCATCAGCATGACGCCACACTTCTGATACCAGATCCCACTTTTGAAAATCTGCTCCAAACCTGCCGTAGCAGCGCGCACTAAGTCGCGGCTGTCACACGTGGCGTAGGGTAGGGGAATAACGATGCTCTTGCTGTAGCTGGGTAGGTCGTGCCTAAAACGATTCGTGCGCACGAACACCATGATGGCTTGGGCTAGCCCTTGTTGCTTGCGCAGCTTCTCCCCAGCACGGCTAGCGTGCGTGCGGATGGCCTCGTTCAGATCGGCTTTGTTCTGAGTGAGGCGCCCAAAGCTGCGGCTGACCATAATCTGCTTTTTGGGCTGGGTGATGTCGTCAAGCGAGATGCAATCCTGCCCACGAAGCTCATAAACGATGCGCTCCATCACCACGCTAAAGTGCTTCCTCAAGAGCTTTGGGCTGGCCTCGCGCAACTGCCAGGCCGTTTCAATACCGAGGGTATGCAACCGAACAGCACTACGTCCTGCCACGCCCCATATCTCAGTAGTCGGCAGCTGCTCGAGAAAGGCACGGGTATCATCGCTATCAGGTTCCATGATGGCCACGCCATCGAACGCAGGCTCTTTCTTAGATCGGTGGTTGGCGATTTTCGCCAGTGTTTTAGAGGTACTTAGGCCAACGCTCACCGGTATACCGGTATCGCGCTTAACCTGGTAGCGCATGGCTTGGCAGCGGTCGATCAGGGTATCAGGCTCGAAGCCCTCAAAGCTTAAGAACGATTCATCGATCGAATAGATGTCGACGTGGGGCGTGTGCTGGCTTAGCACGTCAGTAACGCGGCGGCTCATGTCGCCGTAAAGGGCGTAGTTACTCGATAGCAGAATGCACTGGCGGCGTATGTGTGGATCGATCTGGTGCGCGGGCATACCCATGGCCACCCCCAGTGCTTTGATCTCGGCTGACCTGGCTACGACGCAGCCGTCATTGTTGGACATCACGCCAACGGGCTTACCCTCTAGGCGAGGTTGAAAAACGCGCTCGCAGCTGACGTAGAAGTTATTACAGTCGACCAGGGCAATCATACGGTGAACCCAGGGGCTAATGAGTGAATGTTGTGAGTGACTACGCCCCATACTTGGCACTCGCGACCCTCTAAGGGCATAGGCCGAAACTCAGGGTTAGCGGCAAAGAGGTAAGGGCGGTTGCCGATCGAACCCAGTTTTTTACACGTGAGCTCACCATCAACGCTCATAATTACGATGTGGCCCGATTTAGGTTCGAGGGAGCGATCGACTATCAAGAGGTCGCCATCGTAGATTCCTGCACCGGTCATTGATGTGCCTTTTGCCCGAAGGTAGTACGTCGCGCTGGGGTGCTGGATGAGGTGGTCGACAAGATCCAGCTCAGCTTCAAGATAGTCATCAGCGGGCGATGGAAACCCTGTCCGAACTTCGCCAGCAGCAAGCGGCAACTTTAACGGCGGCGTGTTGATGTCAACGCGTCCAAGGATCGAGAGGTGCATGCTCATGCCATCGACTCCTCTGGGTTCCAGCGTAAGCGCACATGTTCGGCGGAGTCGTCGAGAGGGATCATAGTGACGTTCTCGACAGTACCCAAATCCTCGAGAAGCTTCGCCCAGTCTTCGTCCGCATCATCCGGCTGGCGCTTGATCTCGACACACTGCTTGGATTGAGCGGCCGGGCTGCCAATCTGGCGTTTCACGCGCTCGACCAGGGCTTGGTAGGTTTTCGCTGACATAAGCCTCTCCCTAAATGGCTGGTGATATATACAGCATTTGGGCGGAAGTATAGACAGTCATTGGGAGGGCAGTCCAGCGTCATTAAGGTCGGCATGGTCGCAATTTGGTCGCAGACTGCATGCGACCAATGCACTGTGTGTAACAGGTGTAAACCGCTAAGCGGTTGATTGTGCGGCAAAGCCTTGTGCAAGCGCGGCCGTGCCTGGGTGGGGAAGCGGATTCAAAATCCGCCGCATAATTATCCTCTATGCCTGGTTAACCTAATTATTGCCCGCCAATGCTTTGATACTTTACCAAGCTCAGCTTGGGTGAGTTCAACCGCATGTACCTGGGTATAAGTGGTAATTTCGAAACCTGCAGACCTGACTTTTTTACTCAAGTCATGGATAGCATCATAGTGCTTTTGGAATTTACGCCATTCAGATTTCGGCACTTGATATTCGTATTTCTTCAAGTCGTTTTTGTGATGATGTTTAAATTCCGAGAGCTGAGTTCCATTGCCGGGTGGAGTGTCTTTAAACCACCCCCATATCGGAAGCCTTGCTTCATTCCTTTCTTTTCGACGATCTCTTCCTGTAGATAAAATATGGATCACAATGCCAACAATAATGCCACCAATAGCGCCGCCAAGGGCTGCGGTTAATATAGATACGACCCACGCGTTGATACCGGTCTCCATTCTCTGCTCCATGTGAATTTTGGTTGCGGTTTGGTTGCTGACTCCCTGCAGCCAATATAAAGAATGTAAGCATAGGAAGGTAGGAAACCGGCAATCTAGACGGGAGGCCGCATGGCAGGCGCGACCGTGACTGATACCACTTTGCACTCATAATCCCATGTGAAGGTGAGAATGTAGCAGCTGAAAACTAACGTGTAACCTGCTGATATTTATAGAGCGAATTGGCCGTATTGGCTGGCGCTAAAATGTGATGGTATCTATTTATAATCAATATCTTACTTAGATAGTCGCGTGAAAATGGGGTTGCAAAGGTCGCAGGTTCGAATCCTGTCACTCCGACCAAACAGATAAAACGGTCACCTAGCTACTACAGCGGTGGCCGTTTTTTAGTTTT
>JBLWXY010000035.1:0-6748 GCA_048267225.1 Pseudidiomarina sp. | reverse complement strand
CTGTCCTTCGGGCGGTAAACAGTCAAATAATAGAAGTGACTAAACATGTAGATCCAATGGCAGAGGACTGGCGGACGGGGGTTCGACTCCCCCCATCTCCACCAATCAAGCGCTTGATTTTAAAGGATTTTTGACCTTTATAAATCAACTCGACACACATACGACACACCATGTCGACAGTGAGTCAAATCAAAAGTAAAAGGGTGATCAATAGATCACCCTTTTTTTTTTGCCTTACACTCTTTAGCTGATAACATCCAAAGATAAAAATAGGGAGATAAAAACTTTGAAAAAGCTATTCGCACTCAGCCTAACATTACTAGCATTTAACACCCATGCAGATGTATTGAGAAACTTAAGCAAGACGCCAGCAAGCCAACTTGAATTAGGCAAACTAAGCTTAGATATCCTTAGCTATCTCATAACTAAGGAATTAGAAGGAAAGGAATTATTAGATAACTTTAAATTTATTAAGGTTAGCAGTGTCGAGTCTCCTAGACAGATCGGCTACATAGCTTCTTTTTCTGGTAAGTCGCGCTATTTGACTGATGAGAATTGCGCTACAGCCCTACAAGTTTCGCAAGCTATTTTTACACCAGAACAGATTCTTCCTGATATTTGGCCTAATCTATCTGAACAACAATATAACGAGCTATACGAGCAATTCATTTTGAAAGTAGAGTTAATTAGTAAAGAGAATGAAAACCTAAAAGTCACTTGCGAGTAGTTAACCAGTACATAGAAAAGCCGCTGATTTAAGCGGCTTTTTCATTTCGACTTTCCAGTTTCATAATGCGCAGTTCATGCCGCATCAGCACCCAACCTACGATTATGGTCACTGTGTTGGCTCCTGCGCCGGTTAGCTGTTGGAGTAGTTCTAGTTCCATTATTCGCCCACCTGCTCCGCAACTTCTTGCCCTACCTGAATAGCAACCAGTGCAGGGACACCAAGTTGAATACCAACGGCGGCCACCACGACAACCGTTAGCCCCTTAAACCATTTCTTCATTAGACCATTCCTTTTTTCTTGAGCATCATGTAAGCAAAGACGGCCAGAGCCACCCACTTAACCCAGCTGTATTTATCATTGCTGAACCAGCCAGCCCCGAAACCCAGCACACCAGCGGCGGCGGGTAGTATAAAAATTAACGGCATTTTTTCCCCTATACCCGCACGTCAGCGGTAATTTGTTTAACGTAGTTCTGTGTTTCTTCTGGTGCATACGATAGCCAGCTAGAGCCGTGATTCTCTTTTGCTCGGTCTACGTTGCCCATTCCCCAGTTGTAAGCGGCAAGGGCTTCTTTCCATTTACCAAAGCGCTGTTTTAATTCCGCTAGGTATTCGGCGGCATATTCAATGCTTTCAAATGGGTCTAGCGTGTTTACGCTGGGATGCCATTTCGGGACAATTTGCGCGATACCTTCCGCACCCGCTGACGACTTCACCGCCCCTGTAATGATGTCCTCACGGTAGCGGCTTTCTTGGTAGAGCAAGCGCGCTAGGAGGTTTTCAGGTAGTGAGTATTTCAACTCGGCTTTGTTGATGGCGTCTAAGTAGGGTGCGGCACTTGCAGGCGGCACCCATTTAGCTTTTTTAGGAATAGCAATACTCCCAGCGCTAACGCTGTCCAGAATAACCAGTTTTTCATTTTTCTTAGCCTTGTAACGCGTCCAACCAAAAGCACGGACACCTGCATAAATGTTGTTGAGGTATTCGATTGGCACACCGTCTAAAAGCTCGCCCACTTCTTTGAGCAGTGTATCTGCCTTAATTCGTGGGTAGCCGTTACGATATAGCCAGTCATGGAGCAATGCCCCCGCTCTTACACGCCCTTTGTAGAGCGCGTAAACAATCGGGATACGTGGCACACTGTCCAAATCAGTCACAAAGCCAGCGGGGACGCTGTGGCGTTCCCCGTCTAATGCTGTGTAATGCCAGTCCTCTAACAGCACCCAGTTTTCAGAGCTAGGAATAGGGGAAAGCTTAGGCATTTGTGACTGCATCACCGCCCCCTAAGATTTCGCTAATGCGTTGCTCTACTTCAGTCACCACACCCGCTTCAGCTAGTGCGTTAACTGTGTAGGTCACGCCGTCAATGGTGCGCTGATCATCAAGATTGATGGTTTCTAAACGCACATCGTTAATGCGTGAATAGAACACACGTAATCCCGTATTCGTTTCTATCAGCTCTTCAATTTTGACTTGCTCAGTAAACGTGAACAGGTCTTTAAAATCGAATGCTGAAATAATGCGCGTAGCTGGTTCTGGCTCCGCTGGCTCAGGATCGGCCACCACTGGCGGCGCGTAGTTCGTGCCATCAAATGTAAAACCTGCCTCGACTTCATCAGGAACGGTAACAAATTGCTCAGCAATTAATGGGTGATATTCAAGCGGTGGATTAACTGACACATCAATCACAACGCCGTTTTCAATACGTGCAAATTTAGACATTCTTAATACTCCACAATCACCAGACCGTTAGCGCCCACAGAAAAATATGAACGTCCGCCGCCCCCGCCAGCAGGAAAGCCAGCAACAGCACCTTGTGAAGCTCCACCTCCGCTTGCTGTCATGCCTTTTTCATTGGAATAAAATGAGCCTTCACCTGCCCCAATATGGTCTAAACTCAAAATATTTTGATATGTCATTGTGTGCGAACCTTGGCGATTGTCTCCAAAATTTTGAGTCTTACCGCCGCCAGAACCGTTAGTTCTGCGCATCATAGATTCAGTCATCATAACGTGGTTATAATGCATCAAGCCGCCCGTACCACCATCACCAAACACAGACCCCGCCCCACCGCCTGTAACATAGTATTCTTGATTTGAAGACTGCAAATGAACAGAGATAGCCGTACCGCCTGAAGCATTAAAATCCCCGCCAACCCCTTGACCGCCTGCATTATTGGTAGTGTTGTTCGTACCGTTGCTTGAGCTTGCCCCGCCCGTAGCTGAACAGTGCGTACCGAAGGAAGAAGTACCACCAGCTTGATTATATAAGCCGCCTAATCCAACGGTCACAGATACCGTATCCCCTTTTTTCAACTCAACGGTTTTGAGAGCAAAGCCGCCGCCACCTCCTCCAACCTCATAATCTGAGCCACCGCCACCACCCCAAACACGGACGCGGTATAGGCCGTCAAACGGCGCTGTAAATGTGCCGCTTTTGTAAAATGGAACGACAACACCACGGCCAAACGAACCCGTAATAGGGTTGTAATTTCCGCCGCCAGCGTTACCGCTTTTTGTGAGTGCTGAAACAGCCATTAATACACCTCGTTAACTGTAATTACTGCGTCTGAATCTGATGTATTCCAGATACGCAACGCCGCTTTTGTTCGTAAAATTGGCGACTCACCAAACATCTCGCCACCACCCACAAGCCAAAGCCCCGAAGCTTCAATTGCTGTGGTATCTGAAACACGGCAGCGTGTTAGGTTTTTGCCTAATGACTGAAAAAACACCTGTGCACGGTCGCGGGTTGGAATGTCGATATAACTCTCCGCTGGCACTGTGTAATCAGTTGATATGAAGCTATCTCCTGTTGTGTCTGTTACCTTCACAGCATTAGTAATGCCTGACACAGCGACTTCGTTAGTGATCCCAGACACAGCGACTTCGTTAGTGATCCCAGACACAGCGACTTCGTTAGTGATCCCAGACACAGCGACTTCGTTAGCGATCCCAGACACAGCGACTTCATTAGTGATCCCAGACACAGCGACTTCGTTGGTGATTCCAGACACGGCCACTTCGTTGGTGATTCCAGACACAGCCACCGCACTATTGATAGACGACACCTGAACAGGGTCTTTGATGCTTTCAATAAGGGTGGATGTAACCGCCGTGATATTTGGGGTGTATTTACCCCAACCAATACGGAATTCGATTTCTTGATCACCGCCACGGGCTTGGAATTGCAAACCCGTGTAAGGCATTTCAATCATTTCGCCTTGGCCGATCGTAATCGTTCGGCTAATTGAGTCACCGACAAACGTCACATCAATGTCACCAACGGCGGATTGGATAAAGATCCATTCGCCACCTGTCGGTAAATCGGTGACAGCGCTATTCGTAATGTTTAATTTCATCCATTACCCCCGCACCATAACAACACCGATCACAGCCGCCGCCGCAATACCAACAATCCAAACCATAGATTTCGAGGCGCTTTCCTGTAGCTGTGATTGCCCTTGCGTGAGCACGTTTGTTAAAACACTGTTCATTTGATCCTGTGTTTTGGCTGATGCACTCGACACCTGACCAAGCGAAGCACTGAACGAGTCGCTAAGAATTGCCAAATTCTTATCTGACGATTGCTGAACCGTTTTGACTGCCAAATCTGACGAGTCAGCAACACGTTCAAACGAGCTATTTGCAAACTCACTTAACGAGTTCATTGCTTGACCGCTCGCGGCTAACGCTTCTTTAGCCATTGCGTTATTGGCTTGTAATGCGCGTTCATTTGCCGCATTCACGGACGCCAGCGCCTCAGACTGTGCTTTCGCTAATGCCTCGCGGTTTGCTTGGCTTTCACTTACAACGGTATCAACAGCATATTGACCAGCGTCCCGAACCGTCTGGTTCACTGTTTTCATTGCCTCTCCAGCTAGCGCAATAGCGTTGTTGTTCATCTGTGAGGAGAGAGCCGTATTATTGTTGTTTACTGTTGCAGCTAAGGCAGTGTTGTTGTTATTCGCATTTGACAACACAGCAAGCGAAGCCGCCGAAGTGGCATTAGTGGCTTCTTGGCTTAACTGGTTATTCGCTACAACACGATCAGCCAGAGAAAGCGCGGATTGCACCGCGCCTTGATCTAACACGTTCACATTGATGTCATTTGCTGATGCAAATGAATCACCCATTTGTGACTGACTGGCGATTGATTGCGTTTGGTTCTGCGTTGTTTTATTGGAACCACCAAATAAACCCATTAGCGTTTACCTCGCATCAACAAAACACCCAAAACCACAGCTCCGACTGTGGCACCCAAGATCATCACTGTGTTATTCGAAGCCGACCCGCTGACGCTTAATGTAGACGAGCCCATTTGGGGCAATGTCGGCAAAGGTGGCAACACTCCAAAAGAGATATTTCCCCCATTGCCTACTTGATCATTACCACCTGCAGCGCTGCTAGACGTAAGACCACCACCGCCAGTTAAACTACCCAAGCTTGGTAAGTTCATCGTCGCCCCCCCATAACCATGACAAGCAGTACTAAACCACCCACACCAAGGGCGAGATATTTGTTATCAACGCCCGTAATAATTTGATTAGTTGGTGTTCTTTGGGTGGTTGTCATTACTGTGGTTGGCTGTGAATCCGTTGTTTGAACGGGCTGTGTAACAGGTTCCGTTACACCAACACTCGCAGGTACTTGTGGCGTTGTTGTTTCTTGTTTAGATGTCTCCACTTTTACATAGGCATCTAACAGGGCTTCACCTGCATTTGAAGCAGTATCTTTAATTTCATTCCAAATACTGCCAAATATACCCCCTGTCACATCGTATTCAGCCATGAATACCCCCTAGCGGCGCTTCACATAGTCAGTGATAAACTCAACTGTTCCAGCGGTTTCACACTTGAACTTGATATTAATTTCATCGTAATTCGTCACCATCATGTCAGCGAACGAGAAGCCCGACGCAATAGGGTCAATGATGAAATACCCAGCAATATCCTGAATGCCGTTACGCTGTGCTTTCACTTTTTGCAGGAACGAATTCAGTTCTTTTGAGACTTTCCAGCGGCTAACAATTTGGCCGTTACGCTTGCCTTCAAATTCGACTTCAGTCACATCGCCCTTGATGTAAATAGTTCGAATGTTGATGTTCGTGCCTTTAATCAGCTTGTCGAATGTATTGATACCTTCTACCGCTGACGTGATCACTTTTTTATCAAGGCGGCGCTCTAGGGTTCGGCTACGCTGAACCAACGATAGAGAGCCATTATTATTCACGGCCTTTACTGGGCTAGTGGTTTCTGCCCATACAAAGAATTTCCAGCCTTCAGCAGGGGCGGCTGGCAATGTGCCAAGCTCCACTTTTAAAAGCCAAGAGTCCCCCGCTTCTGGGACCAGCGCCGTTAAACCCTGTACGTCCATCATTAATGCGTCAGGATCGCTGAAGCGAATCGGCAAGTAGTCACTCGCCGCGATAGTGCGGTTACGGTGTTTTTCAAACAAGTCTACGATTTGAGAGCCAGACGTTACCCAGTAGTCATCTGCACCATTGATAATGCTGATCTTGTTAAGCAGTTCGTGTGGAATGTTGGTTTCAATGTAAAGCGCCTCATACACCGCGCCGTTTGATAGACGAAGCTGAAGCGTATTACCTGCACCAATTGAGCCATCAGGAGATTGAAGAATGTCTGTGATTGACTGTGCCATGATTAACGACCCCCTTTAGCGATGGCCGCAATTTGCTTACCCATTTTGCCCATCTTGCTAACTGCATAGATAGCAAAGCCAGCGGCAAACACTGTGACAACACCCGTTACCAAAAGCTTAGTATCTATGTTCTTTTTAACTTCTTCTTTAATTTTGTTTGCGTCCATTGTGTTTCCTGTTCGTGGTTAATTAGTTTTGAATTGAATGAACAGGCCGGATAATAGGAAACCGCTTTAGGTATCCGTCAAGGCACAAAAAAGCCCCGATACCTAAAGGTATATCGAGGCCAGAATTTACACTTCCTTGACACTTAGGCCGCCAATTTTCGTAACTTGCCCGTGTCGAACTCGCCTATATTG
>JBLWXY010000034.1:0-6854 GCA_048267225.1 Pseudidiomarina sp. | reverse complement strand
TACCAAAGAACACTGACTGGGTTTATCGTTATGAATATCAATCACCTTTCCACAGAAGAAAAAGTTCGCCTTGCCGAAGAGCTTTGGGAAAGTGCTTACCAAGAGCAGTCGTCAGCGCCCATCAATAATGAACACAAAGCCATCCTAGACGCACGCTCCGCTGCATTTGAAAATGATCAGAATATCAGCACAGAATGGCACTTACTTAAAAAGCGACTTATGGAAGAGTAATGACTTACAGAGTTTTTGGGTAGAACCAACACCTTCGCTCGGGGACCGAGCTCCTACAAGTCATCAATATCAACCTCGACCGATGGTTCGTTTTCACGCTCTTTGACAATGGTAGCCAATTCCAAGTCTTCCAATATTACGCTGCCAATTTCTGTCAGAGCTCTATCGCTATTGGCCTTTTATAGCGTTATTGAAATGAAAGCTCGATTGCAGCTAACCCAACCAATAAATTAGTAAAAAAAAGCCATCTGATGATAAAAGCCGCATAGTTCAACAGTAACGCAAGAATAAGAATAACTATATTCAACAGTCCAAACCAATACACACTACCTATGCCCCACCCGTAGCCAGCCCCGACAGGCAACACAGATAGCAGCAAGCACAAACTCGCCAATACTCTACAATAACGCTTTTTAGTGGGTGTTATTGTAGAGAAGCCATTTGATTGAATTTTCTGACGATGCCGGGTCATCGTCAGCAGCATAAAATAGCCGCTGACGATTAGAGTACTAAAAGAGGCCAGTACTGTAATTTCATTCACACTTTTGCTCCTCGTATCGCGCCATGAGCAGTATTTACTTGAAAACGCTTATACAACATAAAAGCGATAATAAGAAATAATATGCCCGTTATGATGAAGACGCTTTCAACACCGAGAATAGTCCAGTCCTCCTGTTCTATCGCATGCAATACATTAAGCCGCGTAGTCCAGAAACCTAATACTGGTAGTGTTAAGAAGACAATGCCTGCGCTTTTGAATTGCTCTATCCAGGCCCATCTACGAGGCCGTAATGCCGCGTGTAGTAAACACACTAACCAAGTGATAAACATAATATGCACTTCCCAATCTGCTCTAGCTGCAATGGTAGTCGGTAACAGTCGATTGGCAGCAAAATAAACGCCGATACAAATCGGCATACCAGCGATGCTGGCAATGTTTAGGGTGGAGATCAGTTTCAGACCAAAGGCAGATGTTTTGCCCTGTTGGCGTCGTTTGTTCTCCCACATGATCATTCCGGTGGCGATCATTAAACAACCTAGTACGCCAGATAGAAAGTAGAGCCAGCGTAATGCAAGAGGTGCAAAGAGCCCTTCATGTAACCCAAGCAGCACATCATGGCTAGATTGTACCGACGTTTGATTGGCTGTGTGATGGCTGAGAAGTTCACCATTCACCGCTGAGAACATCCATTCATCACTGGCACGTAACGGGCTGACAGCATTATTGCTCTTCACTGTTACGCTTGCGTTTGCATCCCCAGGAAAGCGTATATCCAAATTGCGCAGCGGCGTTTCAGACCATTGCGCCTTGTGCTGAGTGATGAATGAGCCAAGATCTATCATGGTTGCAGATTGGTTCGCAGGAGCAACAATCTCTGTCGTTGAAATATCCGCAATAAATTCTCGCCGCCCTTGGTCATCCATACCATAAAACGCCACAAAGATTAGTGGCATATAAGTGAACATCACAAACACCAGCCCAGAGTAAGTGATCATTAACTGAAAAGGTAACGACGATACTGCGACCAAATTATGCAGATCTAGCCAGCTACGACGCCCCTTTTTAGGACGGAATGTAAAAAGGTCACGAAAGATGCCCTTATGGATAATAATCCCAGTGATCAGTGCGATCAGCATCAGCATTGCGGCGGAGCCAGTAATAAACTCAGCCAAAACACGCGGCATATAATGCAAGCGCCAGTGCATTTTATACAGTAGCTGCCCACCTCCAGTCTCTCTTGCAGAAAGCGGCTCGCCTGTATCTAAACTCAAACGTACTGAGTCCGACACAGAATGCCCTTTTTCATCCTTACCCGCCCAAAAGACTCTAAGGTAAGGTTCATTGCGATCAATCGGCAAGAAAATCACCCATCGAGAAGCCTCAGGTGCTTCTCGACTTAAATACACCTGCGCGGTTCGAACCGCTTGCGCTTCATCATAGTGGCTTGGGGGAAGCGGTAATTCAGGCTGCATCCAACGATCTATTTCAGTATCGAAATAACCTAAACTGCCACTCAAAAACATCCAAAGCAGCAACCAACCGAGTACTAAGCCCGTCCATGTATGAACGCCGCTCATGTTTTTGCGAAAGTAGGCCACCATCAGCTCCCGTGGTTCATATTGAATAATATAAACCAGCTTAATCCTGTGATCAGCAGGCACCCTAGCCAGACATAACTTGACTTTTGTGCAGCATAAGCCCACAACACGACCATGGTGAATACGGCGAAGCTAAACAGCATTGCGGCAGCGGTGGCTTGAGCACGCGCCATGGATAAGCTGGCGAATAAGGCGGCAGGGGCAGTGCTGGCGACTGAATAGCCACCTAGCACCGCTACTCCTAAGCGGGATAATGCAGAGTATTTGTTTGTCATTGCTATTAAAACTTGTAGGATGCACTGCCAAAGAAGGTTCTAGGCGCACCAACAGAGTTGCGATACGTACCACCTGAAGCAACGACGTATTCCTCATCGGTGACATTCTTAACACCGAAGTCGAGACGAATCTTCTTATCCACCGCAACAGGGATGTAATACCAAGCGCCTAAATCGACCAGTGTGTAATCTCCTAGTCCATAGGTGTGTTGATTATCACCATAGCGATTGCCCACATGGGTGATGCCAAAACCTAACCCTAACCCTCGCAAAGCAGAGCGTTGATTTTGGAATTCGTAGCTGCTCCATAAACTCGCAGTATTTTCCGGCACATTACGTGGTAGATTGCCATTCAGTTCATCATCGTCACTTACTATTTCGGCATCCAAAAGACCGAGTGCCGCACGAATGTTCCAGCCGGGTCTAGGGTTCCCGACAATACTTACCTCAACACCCTGAGTATTGATGCCGCCAGTTAACTCAGGCTCTCCATCAACGCTTTCGACCACATTGGTTTGTTTGATATCAAACAACGCCAAGCTTAAGAGTAAGCGATCATCTAGCGTGGACCATTTGCTACCGACCTCGACTTGTCGGCCTTCTTGTGGATTGAGTACAGCAACACTTTGATTACCAATAATGCTTTGAGCAATGAAGGTGTCTGAGTAAGAGGCATAAAGTGATAAGTTATCAGTACTATGCCATAAGATATTCGCAGACTTACTGAATTTATCAGACTTCGGCTGATGAACCTCAGTACGCTGCGCTAAGTTATTCAGGTTAGTACGATCAAAATCACCAGAATAGTACTCTTGGCGTACTCCGAAAGTGACATCCAGTTGTTCAATAGGCGAAAAGTCAAGCTGGGCAAACGGTCCATAGGACTCGTTCGTCATATCGTTTTTAGAAATGTTAACGGGATTAGTTGAGTCATCAACGATGTCATAGCTATGCGGATCAGTGACCGTTCCTCCCATTTGAGTATTGCCAGTGAAGTTAGTCCATTGCTCTTCTTGACGATGGAACTCGACCCCTGTGATGAGCTTGGCTGACCAATCGAAAAACTCACGTTTAGCCTGAACACGAGCAAAAATCGTGTCTAATGAACGATCATTATTACCCTGTACACGACGGGCTAGAGTGCCGTCCTCGGCCACTTGAAGAACTTCTGTACGCACGTCATCAGTGTCTTCTTGGTTATAAAAAAGCTTACTTTCTATCATCCAATCACTGTCCGCCAATGGCATTCCAGCATCGATTTCAACAATGTTCGAATCCACTTTGTTAAGGCTAAACGCTTCGTCATAACGTAGATTGACCGGAACAAACACAATTTCTTTCTGGCCATTTTCAAGTGGACGAGTAACATAACCACGATCTAACGAGCGGTCTTCTTTGGTGTACTCATGGTTCACATCAACGTAAGCCCCGCTGTCTCCAAACCACGACAAAGACGAAGATAAGAATTGTCGATCCACTTGAGAAAATTCGCGAAAAGTTTCCGTGTCTTCATAGGATCCAATAATACGGTAAGCAAAGTTATCGCTGTCCCCTAATGGTCCAGTGGTATCAAGCACAGTACGTTTCTTACCGTGTTCGTCGAAGCTGGCACTAATAGAATGCTCGGCTTGATACTGTGGCTTTTTAGTAACGATATTCACTAAACCACCAGGCATCATTTGACCAATATCGGCTACTGGACCTTTAATAATTTGAATATTATCAACAGTGGCTGGATCAAAACGCCGACCGGTTTTCAGACGAACACCGTTGCGATAAATATCGGCTGGTCGGCGAAATCCCCGAATAATATAGTCTTCCCGCGTGCCACCGTAACCATCTGAATTGACAACGTTCGGGGCCATTTTATAAACATCTTGCATCTCTTGCGCTTGAGTATCTTCTAGCAACTGCTCTGGGATTATATCTACCGTTCTAGGGGTATCAATTAAGTCTTTTTCAAAACGGTCACCAGTCGATACAGCGCGACTGCTATAACGACTTTGTGGTGTTCCTGTAACTGAGATTTGCGGTAACAGCGTGGTATTGCCAACGCTCTGAGGCATGAGAGGAACTAAGACATAATTGCCATTCTCTTGCTGTTCAACCATGAGGCCTGAGCCCTGCAACATCGCAGCAAAACCTTCCTGCACGTTATAATCACCTTTTAAAGGCTGTGCTTGTTTACCTTGTATAAAACTGGCATTCGCGGTCAATAAAATGCCTGATTTCGCAGCAAACGAGGTCAGAGAATGTGCCAACGCCCCTGCAGGAATATCATAGTATTGACTCTCTTGAGCCGCATTTATATTAGCTGCCAGACTAAGTAAAGAGACAACGATCAGTGCATTTCTGAGTGGCTTAGGGTTCATAAAAGACCTTCATTTTAGTAGCAATGGATTGGAGCTACTGTCTAAGCCGATGCAAATCGAAAAAGGGGAAGGTCTTTTTAAAAAATCTATCGATTCTCACTCACTTGCCATAGCCCATGCTCATTGCGGTGTATATGCACCGGAAGACTGGTTTCAATTGCCACAAGGATGTTAGCGAGGTTTTGTAGCGGATAAGCTCCGACTAAATGATAGTGATTTAGCGAGGCGGAGCATTGGATTGCCTGCTGACGATAGCGGTTCAACTGTTCGATAAAATCACACAAAGGCTGGTCATTAGCGAGTAATACACCTTGCACCCAAGCGCTGCTTGCCGGCTCCGCGTGTAATCCTTGTTCCAACACCTGCGTATCATCGAAGCGCCCCTGTTGTCCGGCAGGAACAATCGACTTACTTGCAGATATATCTGCGGGTGTGATTTCTACCGCACCTTCAAACACATTCAAAACTGTGAAATCAGGCTGATAGTGCACACTGAATTTCGTTCCTAGCGCTTTCAATTGCCCGTCCGCAGTTTCAACCACCAAGTCTTGATAAGGGATTGTTTTGTCATGGCCTGTACGCAGCCATATTTCGCCGTGTTCGAGACGTATTTCACGTACGTTTTGATGATAATTGACCTGTACACGAGTATCGGTATTAAGCCATAACTGGGTCTCGTCAGGGAGCTGAAACTCTTTTGTTTCACCTATTTGGGTTTGAAGCAATCCAGAAGGAGGTTGATTTACATAGACGGTAGCAACCACACCTAGTAATAAGGCGCAGCTCATTAAAACATTACGGGGGAGCTTGTCGTTCTTGGTACTAGCAGAGAAAGTCAACGCATGTTTAGTCGCATCTCGATCAAGCACTGATAAAGCCTGAGAAAAATTAGAAAGCTTATGCCAGGCTTCTCGGTGGCGGGAGTCGGATGCTAGCCATTGCTGAAATTCCTGCTCATCATCAACACTACGATTTTCGTCATGCAAGGTAGCAAACCAATAAGCTGCCTGTTTAGCAATGCGGTCATCTATAGGCATAAAACAACGCTAAGCTAGTTTTAAAAATTGATACATTGCTTCGGCCATATACTTCTTTACTGTACGTTCTGATACAGATAACCGAGCAGCAATATCACGATAAGTGAGGCCTTCCAATTGCGACCAAATAAACGTCTTACGCACAGCGTCAGGCAGAGCTCGTAACAGCTCATCAATACGCAGAATGAGTTCAATCGCAATTGATGTCTGTTCCTCAGATGGATGATAATACTTTGGCATCTCCTGTAGAGAAGAAAGATATGCTTGCTCTATCGCATGACGTCGCCAATGATCTTTAACGAGCCCATTTGCGATAGTGCTCAGAAACGCTTTTGGTTCAACAATATCAGCAACAGACTCTCGCTTCCCGAGTAAACGCACAAACGTTGCCTGAATTACGTCTTTCGTCAGTTCATCACAGCCTAATTTTTTTCGTAGCCATTGTTGTAACCAACGATGGTGCTCAATATACAACTGCGCAATTTGTGTGTTACTAGAAGAGCCCATAATAAAACTCATTACCAATTGATAATGATTTCTATTATTTGTTTTTACACATTCTAAGTCAATCGCTTTCTAAGATATGCAAGCCGCGAAGATTATGATTAAGAGATTAAACAGCTGTGATACAGGTGCACCACGTCAGTTAACCCTTGCTGCATATATGCCCGTGTATAGTCCATCGCATGGTGTTTATGAAAGTCGGCTTCCGTGGCAAAGCATTCCCACAGCATTAACTTAGTCGGCTCATCCGTACATTCATGCACTTCGAACAGGTAACAGCCCGATTCATTGCGTGTCTGATGGCACAGCTCACGTATGGCGGCTTTTGTCTCGTC
>JBLWXY010000033.1:0-7270 GCA_048267225.1 Pseudidiomarina sp. | reverse complement strand
GCGAACAACTTCAAGCGGTCTAGTGACGCCGACCCCTTTCCCTTCCTGGCAGGCGTTTTTCACCCAGCTAAACATTTCCCGTTGGTGGGGCCTTGGCTCCACCGTTTCACCCGCGCACCCATGCCAACCGTGAGGCCAACATGACCCAGCAGACATCCGCCACTACCCAAGCACCTGAGCAGGAGAAATGCACCATGCAAGCAACAGATATCAAGCACTCCAAAGCCCCCGAAACCGCCGTAAGCGATGAAACCAAGCTGGAGACGGAGATTGAGCAGCTACGCGCCGTTTACCTCGCTCGTCGCTCGAAGCTTGAAAGCGTAACGGGCCGATTGGACAAATTGCGAAAGACGCTGGGCGCACTACAACACCAGATAGACGACACGGAAGGCGCATGGCGTCAGGACTTGGTGAAAGGGTTTGGCGAGCAGAGCAAGGCGGTGCGTGACAAGCTTAAGCAAAAAGGCCAGTTGACCTCTGAAGTCGCGCAGACCCAGGAAATGATTGAGCTGCTAGAGCCGCAACAGGAGTGGCTCAAGATGCAGACGCATTTGGCTCGGCAACCGCTGGAAGGATCTATGGGTCGTCTGGCGGAAATTTTATCCCATAAGAGGTTGATGAAGTGTCTTAAGGATATGAGCCATAGTGAGGAAATGGCCACCTTAAGCGCTGAGCTGCCAAGGCTGTTCAACAGCATTCATGAAGGGACTTACAACGATTATAGTCACATGGCGAGGCTAGGCATTGATGTATCAAGCCAGCCAGGGAGCAGTATCGACCCCTTGATGGATAATGCTAGTCGGCGGTGGACTAGTGAAGAGATTGAGCGCCGCCAACATGCTGCGCTGGGCAAGCTATTGCTGGACGTCATGCCCAAAGCCAAACCGGTGCCCACACCAGAGATTTTACAGGTGCCGCCCTTGCTCGCCTGCGAAGCAAACAGACGTGACTACCCATCACCCATTGGCTTTAACCGCCGGTTGAAAGAATTAGAAGCTCAAATGGATTACGTGCCGAGCCAGGACGACCTCGATAGCGCGTAGCGCATCTACAAGCCATACGCAGTCCAGTGGCCAACGCCCCGCCTTTGTGCGGGGCGTTGGCGTGTTAGGCGTGGGTAAGGAGAATGGAAGGGTAGCCAGCCCTGTGCGAGCGCCTACAGGGCCTCATGCGGCAATGTTGCCAACCAACCAGCTCCACACCGACCGCGACCCACGCCGCGCCCTCGTCACCCCGCCCCGCCCGCGCGCTAAATGTAGTGGTTTTTATGCACCCCTGCGCCCGCCGCCAGGCCGCGCCACTGCAGGGCTGGTTGGTGAAAAATGGGTGCATGAAAATTATGCGAATTCATGCGGGTTTATGCACTTCAGCACGGTACGTGTGACTAGTCAGGCTTGGTAGCTTGCTCATATCTTTGCTGGCAGCGAAAAAGAGCGTTCTTGAGTAGTCCCAGCAAGGCCTCAGTGTACATGCCATAAGAGAAGCTAGTAATTTAGCGTGAAATTTTTACCTGTGTGGGACTTTGATTTTTTGTTATGGGGTAGGGCACACAGAGTAGACAGGGCTTACAACGGTACACAGCGCCTATATAGGGTGGCTGCCATGGGAAGGCCCACCCAGGTCGCCGCACGCAGGGGCGCGTTGTCCCCCGCCCGCCTGCGGTGTTCGCTTGAGGGGTATTTCTTCATGCACCCCCTCAAATGGGCCAAAGCCCGCTATTGCTGGGCTTTAGGCGGGTTTCGGACGCATGGGAATCATGAGAGATCATGCGGATTTGTGCGCTTTTGGTGAAAAGGGGGAGAGTAAGTTTCTACATTCAGCCCATCGGCTGATCGTAAGCTAGAAAGGATATTCCTAAAAATACCCACTAAAACCAAGGCTTTCCAAAAAGGCATAACTCAAGATGGCCTAAAGTCGCAACTAACGGTGTTGTGTCCGTGTAAGGACATCGGTAATACTGCTAAACAAAATTAAGGCAGTGGAGGTGGATTTCTTTACTGGTGCATTGCCGAATATACAGGATGTCACATATGAGCAAGCATGGTGCTGCGGCTGAGCCAACTACGCTGGAAGATTGGCTAAATACTCGCGCTAGCTGGTTGCGTATGGCAGCGGATGGTGTCATCAAGAATAGGCGCATGCCCACTGACGATGAGCTAGAGGCTCTGACTATTCGCTGTTTAGATGAAGCGTCTAAAAGCTTGGGAGCAGAGTATCCAGCGCTAGCCCCAGGGGTAATTCTAGGAACCAGTAGCGCTGGCGAGTTGCGGATCAACTCGTTGAAAGCCATCCGTGGCGTAAATGCCATCGGCGCTGATGCTATTCTTGATCTTTCAAACAAGGACATGACTGTCGTTTACGGCGCTAATGGTTCAGGCAAGTCGGGTTATGCGCGGCTACTTAAGCATATTTGCGGTGCGCGTGCGAAGGAGACAATACACGGCAACGTTTTCGAGAACACAACCGAAGGTGCTTCTGCTCAAGTGAGCATTACTATCGCTCGTTCGAATGAGGACAGCCCTGTAGTGAGTGATCTTCATTGGGTGGCTATTTCAGGTTCGCATCCTAAGCTCAACTCGATTCCAGTCTTTGATTCTGCTACTGCACTCGAGCTTGGGGATACTGCAAGTACTGCCACCCACCTTCCCCGCGCTATGCGTTTTGTTGGTGTACTGATTAGGATATCTGATAGCGTCAATGAGAGACTTAAAGCACGCGCTGGTAGGCTTATCAGTAAGCTTCCGGTAGTTCCACCCAGCTATGCTCAGACATCGGCGGCAAATTACCTTCAAAGGCTAAAGCCCACCCTCAGCGACGACGCTATTAGAGAAGCTTGTGCCTTTCCTGAAGAATTACTCCAGGAGCGACTTACCCTAGAGGCAGCACTGGCCCAGCAAAACCCTGCTGTAGCTCATGCGAAGGCTGTGACTGATTTAGAACGATTAAATACACTGAACGAGCGCGTTTCGAAGCTTGTTGACAGTTTAAGCAACGAGCAGGCTGAAGCTCTTACCACGGCGCGTCAGGTATCAATAAAAAAACGTCAAGCTGCAACTGAGTATGCGACCTCATTTATCAACGGCTTACCTCTGAAGGGTGTTGGAGAACCGGTCTGGCAAACCCTTTGGGAAGCAGCAAAGGCGTATTCAGCCGTTTCGGCCTACCCGAATCAGACTCATCCGCATGTTGGCGAAGGGGCGCGCTGTGTGCTGTGCCAACAACCGCTAGAAACCGAAGGAAAAAATCGGCTGATAAGCTTTGAGCAGTATCTTACGGATACTCTACAGGCGGATGCGAGAGCTGCTGAAGATGCTTTGGCCACATTAATTAAAGCCCTCCCAAGTTATTTTGATGAGCCAGGGTGGAAAGCCCAGTTCAGCGCAGTTGGTCTTGACACCGAGAGAGCCGACGTGCTTATCAGCGAAATAAAAGCCAGACTGGAGGCAATTAAAAATGCCACGGATCTAGCCAGCGTTCCAACTGTAAATTGGGAGGTTTGGACGGACGCTCTTAGCCATGCAGTGACAGAAGCAACAACCCAACGCGATGCTCTGGCAACCCTTTTAGATCCTAAAGGGCGAGCCCAGAAAGAGGTTCGATTGCGTGAGCTACGAGCTCAAGAATGGCTTTCTGATCAGATTGAAGCTGTCAAAGCAGAAGTCCTGCGCCTCCAGCAATTGGCGACGCTTCAAGCTGCTATCCAACTGACCCTGACTAGAGCGCTTACAATCAAAAGTAATGAGATAGGTGAAACGGAGTTGGCGAAGGGCTTTTGCACTCGATTTAATGCAGAGCTAAAAGCACTTGGGGGCAATTCTCTGCCGGTTCAAATGAGCCACCGAGCCACAGGTAAAGGAGTCTATAGTTTTTACATCGAGCTGAAGGATGCAACTACCTCCGTCAAAAGCCGAGAGATCCTGAGTGAAGGAGAGCAACGTATCGTAGCTTTAGCCGCATTTATGGCAGATGCCACTGGTACTGATAGAGGCTTGCCTGCCATCTTTGATGACCCGATTTCTTCGCTGGATCAGCGCTTTGAGGAGACTGTTGCGAAACGTCTGGTAGACCTAGCCAAAGACCGTCAAGTGATCGTCTTTACCCATCGCCTGTCGTTGATGGTGCTTCTTAAAAACGCCGCTTCACAAAGGCCATCAATCGGACTTAAGCCTGTGACCGTTAATGTTGAGTCTATTGGCCGTGATGGTGCTAGCACAGGAATACCCGCAACTATCGATGTTTTCTCACTCAAGCCAAAGACTGGATTTAACCAGATGGCCAACAGTATCGGAAAAATAAAAAAATATGATGCATCACTAAAAGCGCTCGCCTTAAAAGATGCATGTAGTAACTTCCGAATCCTTGTTGAGCGGTCAGTTGAAGATCATCTTTGCTCTGGAATCATCAACCGTTACCGGCGGGAGATTCTAACTATGGGTAAACTTAAACGTTTGAGTGCCATTGATCCTGATGATTGCAGTATAATTAACGACATGATGACAAAATATTCTGCGTTCGAGCACTCTCAGCCAACGGAGACGCCTACTTTTCTCCCAGATCCGGATGAGCTGCTGGAAGACATTCAAGCTATGCTGAGCTGGATAAAGAACTTTGATAAACGTGCCGAGTATGCTGCCGAAAATTGAACTAAAGTCAGCTTGCTTTATACTTTTATTAATCGATATTTACCGTATGTCGGGAATTTAACCGCTTAGCTAAGTTATATTCAAGAAGTAACTTTGGCTAGAGTGTTGTTTGTTTCGGGTTTTGAATTGATTCGTGATTTAATGATATAGATTAACTGCTGCCTATTAGGATAACGATATGGATTTAAATACTTGGCTAAAAAATGTAGATAAAGTATATCTAAGAAATCGAGGTGCCGACTATAAAGCTAAAAAAGTGTTCAAAGCTGTATTGAGATGGATAGTGATTAATGAACATAGAGGGGGGTGTCATGATACTTCGGCGGCACTTCATATGCTGCTAACTGAACAAGGAGTAAATTCTATTCTTTGCATTGGCGAAGTAAGAATTCATGAGCGAATCCACTTCGATCACTCATGGGTAACAGTTGATGAGTTAGTTTTTGATGCATCGGTATGCATGCCAAATATGGGTGGCCGTGCTTTCCCTCCAGTATTTGCATCAAAGGATCTTTCCACTCTAAATACTCCTACAATTTACTACGGGGAAGAATCTGGTCAAGGTTTCGATAATACCGCAAAATTTGTTAGCCGCGCTAGCTTGGCTGAATATTCATCTGCTCATCGAGATAAGCCTGAAATGTTGTGGAAGTTGACTAAAACCTTAGCTAAGGAAGCAGGTTTTAAAGTTAATGCTGGTAAGCTAAAAAATAGGTATGGTACTTTAACTAGAAATGTTGTTTAAATTTTAATATTTAGTTGTTTAGTTGTTTAGTTGTTTAGTTGTTTAGTTGTTTAGTTGTTTAGTTGTTTTGTTAATGTCTTCTGATGATCAAGTTGTTCTGCTTTGATCTTAAAAGCTGCCTTGTGATTTTATATTGATATGGATGATCGTTTTGAGAAAAATTATTTCAGAATCCATCAGGCTTGAGAAAAGTTCTTTCGAGCTAAGGCGCCGAAGAATAAACTGGCGTCACGAAGCTAAGAGTAGGGTAGTGTGCTATTTAAAGGCTGTGTGTGATGCTGTTGAGGAATGCTCTTATCCATTTCCTATGAGCTTGACTGTTCACGATAAAACAAAAAATGAAGAAACTATTCAGTTGTCATCAAGCGCTAATTTTACTGGTGTTTTAGAAGAGGACGGTAGGTCTGGTTGTAAGAGCTTAAAATTTGAATCAGAAAAAGGTGCCAGCCTCGTTATATCTTTTGCAAGTAATGGCTCAGTAGCTATTTTAATTTATCCGTATAAGTCTGAACGATATTCAAGAAATGAAGAAAATATAATTCTTTATTACAACCTTTCACCTGATGCTGTCACGGATACGTTGTTAAGAAAATGCGTTAGTAAATATTTTGTTTATATACGAAATTCGAGTATTTATGGTAGCTACGGTTCTTCTTTCGTCGATTATATTCGTATAAGCTGGATGGTTGCGATAGATATAAGAAATAGAAGAAAACTTTATAGAAGCGCTTATATTATGTTGGTGGAATGGTCAAAGCTTATCGGTGCTGGGGTGGTAGGCTATATTGTTGCAGTCCTGACAAAAGGCTCATGAAATTTAGTCTTGAGTTGCTCCTGGTACTGTGCATCAATTGTTGGTTCTGTTACGTGTTTTAGTTGAATATTCGCTAATTGCCCTCAGCGGCTGATAAAGCTCTAAGCACAGCCATCAGTATTGATGTTGCTTAAGGATGAGCTGCTAGCAGATTGAAAATAAAATGTACTGGTATACCTAAAGGTATATTTTGTGTCTTTACAATTCTATTGATGTCATTTAATTCAATTGCTTATTTGGAATTTTAGACTCCTGCCAGGGACGCCATATCACTCCCCCTAGTTACACCATAAACTTGTAACCATGCGGCTTTTTAACTGATAGCCTGCCTCTAGTCGCCCCACGTAAACCCCACTCAAACCATACTTTTGTGTATGCAAGTGTGTGTTGCGAGCGGACAAGTCTCTAATACGGTCACTGTGGCATAAAACACCCCGCTAATGCGGGGCTGAATAATTAAGTGGCCTGACTCATCAAGCTCTCATAAGGGATTCGCAGTCCTTCATGCAGACGCTGGATCATGCGTAGGCTGAGTTTTCGCTTACGGTTCAGCACTTCTGACACTCGGCCGCTAGAGCCTATGTATGCTTCAAGATCGCGCGGCGTAAGCCCCTGCTGCTCCATACAGAATTTGATCGCCTCAATAGGATCAGACGGCCCAATGGGGTAGTGTTTATCCTCATATTTTTCGATGAGAATTGAGAGCACTTCGATCTCGTCCGCTTCAGGTGTACCTGGCTCAGCAGCCCAAAGCTCCTCAAGACGAGCAAATGCGCGGTCAAGATCGGCTTCACTACGGATAGGCTGAATGTTCATTATATTGTCTCCGCATCTACTTTATCGTACTGGACGTGGGTGCCAACGAAACGAACCCAAGCGATTTGCTGCTCATACCGAATGGAGAGTATGACTCGGTATTTGTTACCACCGATATTAAAAACAACCCTGCCGCCTTTAAGGATGCTGGCGGTTCCAATGTCGGCCTTCAACTGTTGTGGCGTTTCCCAGGATGCTTTGAGCATCATGTTGTACCACTCGGTTAAAGGGGTCTTGGCGTCGTCATAGCCC
>JBLWXY010000032.1:0-7328 GCA_048267225.1 Pseudidiomarina sp. | reverse complement strand
TACATGAACCTATGCCGCCCACTGTTTATTAACTAATGGCGAAATTGCCAACTGGACAACTAGGCTGACATAGTGGGGTTGTAATCGTCAATAACATTAAATGTTCGCAGTGAACGGCCGTCGGCTAAGCTGTCGGACATAAAGTCCATCGACCAGACTTGATTCATTGCAGTTGGCACGCTTAAAGCGTCCGGTTTGTCGCGTCGCAGGCGACGCTTGGGTTTGATTCGTAAGTTAAGCTCTAGCTCGCGATAAATGCGATACACGCGTTTGTGGTTCCATGGAAACCCTTTCACGTTACGCAACGTGCAAGAAGCATAAACCAAAACCCCAGCGCTTCTGTGTGGTGGTTAAGCGTAGCAACCAATCAGCAATCACAGCATTTTCATCGCTGAGTTTGCTTTGATAGTGGTAGCAGCTCTCGCTAATACCCATGCAGAGACAGGCGAAACGAACGCTAATACCATGACGTTGAATGGCAGCTCGCGCCATCTCCTTGCGCTGATATGGCTTTACAGCTTTCCCTCAAGGGCTTCCTTGCGGATCTCAGCTTTGAGTCGCTCTTCGGCATACATTTTCTTGAGGCGCTTATTTTCGTCCTCAAGCTCTTTAAGACGCTTCATCATCGATGCGTCCATGCCGCCAAACTTGGCGCGCCATTTATAAAATTGAGCTGAGCTCATGCCGTGTTCACGGCAAAGCTCTGGAACGGGCACCCCGTTCTCGTTTTGTTTCAGAATCGCTAAGATCTGACTGTCTGTGTATCGTGATTTGCGCATAGAAAACTCCTTCGTTTTAGTTTAACGGAATTTTCTACTTATAACTGCTCCGATTTTTCGGGGGGGATTACACTACGATAAGCCATGTAAAAAATACTTTTCATTATCCATTTGTTTTTTGACTAGTATGTAACGGACTACGTAAACCACCAAAAAGTAATAATAAACCAAAGGTCAGTTCAAATGCCGCTCCAGGTATTAGCAGTATGTGGGCCCAAAACTCACTGCCAAAATATGCTGCGATCATAGCCATAGCAATAAGGGGATATCCGACAAAACCTAAACATGCAAGTAATACATGAACCATTCTAGTTGCAATAAGCCAGTGACAAAAGCCGATGCTACCAAGGCCGAGGATAATCATTCCAAGCCTATAAAGTGCTATATTTAGCTCTTCACCGTACGGATTATGCAAACCGAGAGCCCAGATGACAGCGCCTGCGCCAAGTAGAGCCGCCTCAGACAACCTGGTGATAAAGTAAACAATTGCAGAATATGGGACATCCCTAGCGATAATTGAGCTAATAAGTACGCCAATAGAGAGCACTACCGCTGAATTTATAAGCATTAGCACTAAGCCAAGAGTTTGCTGGCCACTTGATACAAGCGCAGTACCTCCTCCATAAAAAACAAAGGCCGACAGAAATAAACCGCCGATTAATCGAATTCTATTGTTAATACATTTTTTCAAAATCGGTTCCGCATCATTCGGTTCCGCATCATTCATAGTATATTGTTAAACTCAATCTAAAAGTGCGTCCTAATTTGGTGACCACTACAAGAACAACGTCCGCGAGTTTAGCTCCGGTTGAATTGTTATACGCTACAACCGAAACCAACAGCAGGAGCCAACCATTTTTGTCCTTTTGAATGACGCCTTAGTTTTTCTTTACTTCTTTAAGTTCATTGATTGCAAACGACTCATTGATTAATGCAAAACCGTAGCTACCAGAGACCGAGATTACACCGCCGTATACACCTGCATCTTGTAACTGAGCTGATAGACGAACAAAGTAATTTTTATTAGCTTCGAATTTATATTCAATATTCATTTCGTCAGCACGCCAGTTAGACATAAACGCGCCTTTTTTAATTGTAAGTGTATGAGTACCGGGATATAAAGTAATAACTTCGTAGCCTCCATTGCTAAGATCAAAGCGATCTTTCCCATCTATTTGAACTGTTGGAGCGGCAGCACCATCTAGCATTGCCCAGGGACGATAAACATAAACTTTAGCGTTGTTCGTATCCAAGCTTTCAAGTTGTGTAAACTTTGACCCTGTTGCATTGCAACCTAAAAGAAGTAAGGCAGTAGATATGAGAATAATTATTTTCTTAAACATTTACACCGTTCCTGTGTCAAAAACTAACGCCCCATCAAGAGGCTTTTGATTGTTGGCTAACAATGTATAGCAAAGCGGAACCTAGTCAAGTGTTGAAAGTCCTGCTTGAATAGCTTTTTAGTGGGCATCTGTAGTGGTCAACAAAACCCGGACACCTTTTTAGTCAATTTCTCGGTTTTTGCCGGTGGTAGTCCATCGTTAAATTGATGCGGTCGCTCCCAGTTGTAGTAATTCATTAGGTAGTAACTCACATCTCGCTTTGCTTCAATCGCTGAACGGTAGCCAGTCGCCGGAACCCATTCAGACTTTAAACTTCTAAAGACGCGCTCCATTGGGCTGTTGTCCCAACAATTACCACGACGACTCATACTTTGTACCATTTGGTAACGCCACAATCGCTGGCGGAACTTACGCGCGCCATACTGAGAGCCTTGGTCGCTATGAAACATGACGCCCTTAGGCTTTCCACCCATCTCATAAGCCATATCGAGCGCTCGGGCAGCGAGCTCAGCATCAGGTCGTGGCGACATTGACCAGTCAATCACTCGACGTGCATATAAATCAATGACAACCGCGCAATAATGCCAACTAGAGCCTATCCAGATGTAAGTGATATCACCGCACCAAACTTTATTCGGCGCTTCAACGTCAAACTCACGACTTAATTGGTTTGGAATGTCAGGTCGTTCGACATTCGCCGTCTTATAAGCATGAGGACCGGGCTGTTTACTCGTTAGGCCTTGCTCTTTCATCAAGCTGGCAACTTTGAATCGCCCCATGGCAATGCCTTCGTCTTTCAGCATATCCACCAATGTACGGGTACCTGCAGAGTTGCGCGTTTTAATGAATAACCGCTTCACTCGAGCTCGAAGCAACCGTCGTTTGGCTTCTATCTGTTGGCGACGCTTACGCCGTTCATAGTAACTGCTGACACCAACGCCCAATGCTGAACAGACCAATGCTGTCGCTTCATGCTCCCTTAACCGGTCTATCAGCGCGTAGACTTCAGGTCGTCGGACATCAAGAGAGCTGTTGTAGATTCAAGTCATCAACGCAACACCCTTATTAATCATGTGTGACGGTGTTCTAAAGTTCAATGTTTTTCTCGCTCTAGTCGATTTACACGAGCTTCGAGCTCTTGAATACGTTGCTGTTCTGGTGATAGCGCCTTACTTTTGGGCGTCGCACCACCTCGCTCAGTTTCTAACTGCTGCACCCATTTTCGTAGCGTATTTTCATGAACATCCACCGCTCGACATGCTTCAGCGAAACTATAACCTTGATCGAGTACCAAGCTAGCCGCGTCATGTTTGAATTCTGCGCTGAACGTTCGACATTGTCTTCTTGTCATTGAACACCTCTTCGTTAGGGGTGATACTACCACCTAAAATGGTGTTCGGGTTTAGTCCGCCACTACAGATTGCGCTTATGCTATTTTGGGTAACGCTTATGGTTTTATGTATTCAATGGCATCGCTTGATGCTATTGCACACGAAATTGCTCACGGCGAATTAAATAGATTTTCCGATTTAGATTTTTTCGAGCAGGAACTTATTGCAGATGCCCGCACAGTTCACGAGGCATTTGGCGATGTTTCTGGTGTAATCGCTAAATACGGCTTAACCGGAGAATCTGACAATTGGGTCCATGGGGAAGAATCACATGGCTTAACGCGACATTTAGATAGCATCAAAACGGAAGAAGGGACCATCGACAGCTTCATTGATTATCAAGATGCGGGGGATAGCTTTTATCTACGTATTGGCATTATTACCTATCCGTTTTATTTGTTGTCAAATCAATGGGGCTTAGAGACGGCTTATTGAGTCGATATAAGTTCAGCAAAAATGTGTTGGCATGCGCAAACTACCCTTACCGAGGCAGGACAATGTATTAAAGAAAATGCCGATCTGGCTGGATTACCTGAAGAAGATGTTGTGGCAGCGTTCAAGACCGTTAAGATTCAACTATTTAACGAAGGTGTTCTAAGTCATTTTAACGCTGAAAATCTATTGCCCATGCAGTTTATTCACGGTTAATAGTAATAGCGTTATGCTAAAACTGATAGAGATAGAGGCAAACCTATGATCAAATACGTCATTTTTATGTTATTCATTAGTAGTCTATTGAGCACAGTTGCTGCCGATACAACGCACAAATCGGCAAGCTCGGATTTTAAATATCCCGAATTTCATAAAGGTTGGAGATGTTATACAGCGAGCGATGCTCAAGTGCGTAAAAAGCAAGTCACAGACGGTATTCTCCCTTACATGGTGTTTGAAGGTGAAACTAAGCCTGTAAGTGTTACAACGCGTATGGGCATGTCTAAAACTCCGGCTTTTTCTGTCTCGGTAATTCATAAGGGTAAGCTTGACTGGAGCCAAGCTTGGGGCAAATTACAAGAAGGTGGCCGCAATGCTGATTGCGATAGCCTCTTTCAAGCGGGCTCACTCGCTAAGCCAGTAACGCTAATGGCTACACTGCGGATGAAAGCGGCAGGATTAGTTAATTTTGATCAGGATATTGAAACTTACTTTTCATCATATCGTCTACCTGAGGGGCAGCAAAGCAAATCCAATCCTATTACACTACGTAATTTGCTCTCACATTCAGCTGGTATTGTGCGTGGTGGATATGCTGGCTACGCAAACAACGAAGTAATGCCAACAGACGAACAGATTGCGCGCGGTGAAGCACCGAGCAATTCGCGAAAAGTAGAAGTCGTGAATAAACCTGGCGAGTCGCTTGCTTATTCAGGTGGTGGATATACTTTAATTGAAATTGCTCTACAGGATGAGCTGAATAAACCTTTTGAGCTAATAATGCGCGATTGGCTGCTTGCTCCTGTTGGCATGAAGCAAGCAGATTTTACTGTGCCTTTGCCCGTGTCTAGACATTCTCACACCGCTCGCGGGCATAAAATAGATGGCAGTATTATTGCTGGCGGCTGGAACAACTACCCTGAACAGGCTGCTGCAGGTTTGTGGGCAACGGCCACGGACTTGGCTATGTTTTTGTTAGAGTTGCACAAGGGCTATCATGGTAAAAGCGATGTATTTACTCAGGCCAGTATCGAAGAGATACTCGCGACGCCCATCGCTAACCACGCTTACGGTTTTAGGTTAATTAACGATGGCAATGATCAAGTCTTTATGACTCATTATGGTGGCACTGTGGGGTACAGAGCAGGCATTACTCTGAACTTGAGAACTGGCAATGGGGCAGTGTTTTTAGCTAACTCTGACAATGGTTCAAACTTGGGTGAAGAGTTCTTCAGCGCAGTCGCCCGAGCCTATGAATGGCCCGTATTCCGAGAGAAAATCATCAAGCGCGTTAAGCATTCCCCCGAAGTCTTAAAATCACTTACAGGAACTTATAATTTCCCAACACAGGGCTGGAAATTGACAGTAGTTCAACAGCAGGAATCGTTGCGATTTGTATTTCCGGCAGGAAATCGACTCCCACTTACTATGGTTGGGATTGAAGGCAGTGAACACCAGTTTGCCCATGAAACCGGTGTAATCGCTCGCTTTTATGACGAAGGCAAGGGTTTAAAGGTTCATTTATTTGGACAAACTGGGGAACGGCAGGTTAGTGTTAGTAGCAATTCCAACTAAATAATTATACTTGATGTGTCGCTATATACGCTGGTCTTGCGCGCAATCGCTCGATATAAGCCGAAACCTTGGTGCTTGCTACGAGTGTGCCAAACATGACTGCCGAGTCGAGTAATCCGCCAAACACTATATCGGCAGCCGTAAATTGTTTACCAAGGATCCAGCCATCACTAGGCGTTAATATCTCGATGGTTTTCAATACGCGCTCGATATTACCCCATCCGGCAGTGGACGCGTTTGGGTGTTGTATATGAGAGGCGGCGAGGGTTAGCGCAGGCTCAATGGTGTTGCCTGCAACAAACATATAACGATAGTAAGTTGCTCGTTCATTCGAGCTTTGTGCAGGCGAGAGCTTCTTTTCTGGAAACTTATCAGCGAGGTAAGCGCAAATAGCCGCAACCTCAGTAATAATGTGTTCACCATCTACCAGAATGGGTACTTTTCCCATTGGATTAATGTTTCGTAAATTGATTAAATCTTGACTATTTTCGCCTAAATCTACTGGTATTTGTTCATGTGCAATTTCTAATTCTTTGAGCATCCAGTCTGTTGTAATAGCTCTGCTCATTTTATTATAAAAGTGTTTCATTATTTTACCCCTGGTGTTTTTTGATGGGAATTATAAGTTTTAGCGTGTTGGGAGGTATCAAAACCTAGCCATTAAGTCACCTCAAAAAAGATGTTATTGTAAAATGTGTCATTTATTGGCATATTAAATGGATGTCTAAAACAAGTTTTGAAAACCGCACACAAAGACGCGATCGCCTATTAGGCTTACTTCGTTCTGAAAGCTTTTGGAAAACATCTGACTTAAAAGAGCGCTTAGGTATAAGTCAACGCACATTAATGCGAGAGCTCGCTGAATTAAAATTAGCGGGCTTTCCTATTGAGTCAGACAGAGGAAGAGGCGGAGGAATCCGGCTCGATAGCCGCTGGGGAATTGAACGTCTAGCATTAAGTCATAAGGAGGTCATTGAATTAATATTGTCGTTAGCGATTATGGAGTCGTTAAATTTGCCCTTATTAACCGGCAACCTTTTGGCGATTAGACAGAAGCTATATCAGGCATTTCCCGAAAGTCAGCGAAATAGAGTCAGTAATATTCGCAAACGAATATTAATCAGCGAACATACCGATACACTTAAGGTGCTGCAATCTTCAAAAATTACACAAGGCATATCAGAAAACCTATCAGCGTCTTTTTTTCGTCAAGTACGTTTGGAGATTGATTATGAATCTGGCAGTGGCGTGAATACTACACGGCAAATCGAGGCGCATTACATCATGCTTAGTTGGCCAATATGGTACATAGTGGCTTGGGACCATTTAAGGTTATCGCCAAGGATTTTTCGTATAGACAGAATTAAAGGTGCCCGCATCATGACTGCCAGTTTTGAATTGCGTCCTGATTTGCTTCTAAACGATGCTTATGCCCCCTTTTTTAAGAGCATTTAAACGGTGCTTTTTTAACACCCGGTAAATGGTTGATTCAGAGCCAATATAAACGCCTTTATCGGCCAGCAACGGCACGATTTGCGAGGCCGGTAAATCCGCATACTGCGGTAAGTTACAGACCATCAGGATGCGCT
>JBLWXY010000031.1:0-7385 GCA_048267225.1 Pseudidiomarina sp. | reverse complement strand
GCGTCGTCGGGGACGGCCGCCGCTACGAATGGGTCATCGCGCTACGCGCGGTCGAAACCATCGACTTCATGACCGCCCGCTGGGCGCACCTGCCCTACGAGCTGCTGGAGAAAGTTTCCAACCGGATTATTAATGAGTTGGAAGGCGTTTCTCGGGTTACCTACGATGTGAGCAGCAAGCCGCCTGCTACTATTGAGTGGGAGTGAGGTTGCGAACAAACCAAAATTATGACGCAATCATTGACTTGAAATGACTTTTAGGCAACTACCGCTAACCAGAAAAACTGGCTTGGCGGTAGTTTTGATGAAGAGCTAGGAGTTTGCTATCGATAGCTGAGTTGTTTACTTCTCTATAAATAGCTTAAATTGAAATGGCGCTCAATTATGATTGAATTTTTTTTGGTAGGCCTTTCTGAATACCATTCAAATGAAAACTGTTAAATTGAATAACTCTGAGCCGGTAGCGGTTGACTTATTTGCCGGGGCCGGTGGCTTTTCCCTTGCTGCTATCTTGTCTGGTTTTTCGATCGATTTTGCAATCGAAAATGATTCATATGCTGTTCAAAGTTATAAAAATAATATCCTCACCCTTCCCGGTGGCAAGGAAGCGTGTGTACTAGATAAGAGTATTCTGGAATATGATCCAGAATTAATTAAAAAACAAAGATTTGAAAGTAAGTCTTGTGACCTTCTCTTAGGAGGGCCACCTTGCCAAGGGTTTTCAGCACATAGGATTCTGAATGCAGGGGTAAATGACCCTCGCAACGAACTAATATTGGCTTATTTTGCATTTGTAAGAACATTAAAGCCACGCGTGTTTTTGATGGAAAACGTGCCTGGGATTTTATGGGAACGTCATAGACCATATATCGAAAAATTCTATGAAGAAGGGCGGCAGGCTGGATACCATGTTTTTGAGCCAGTAACTCTTGATGCACGAGATTTTGGTGTGCCGCAAAGAAGGAAGCGGGTATTTATTTTAGGCATTCGGAAAGGATGTGATTATAAGAATTTTATTTGGCCACCTCATCCTACGCACCGTGACCCAAAAAAACTAAACGAAGGTCTTTTACCTTGGGTTAACTGTGGGCATGTATTTAGTGCCCCTCCAGCATACGATATTAATGACATCCATATGAACCATGGAGCGGAGTTGGTAGAAGTTTTTAAGCGAACGCCTCCTAACGGCGGGAGTAGGAAAGATTCAGGGCGAATGCTAGCTTGCCATGAAAAACATGATGGTCATAAAGATGTTTATGGGCGGATTGATCCAGCACAGCCAGCTCCAACAATGACAACAGCATGTATCAACCCTTCTAAAGGTCGCTTTGTTCACCCTACTGAGCATCACGGGATTACTGTGAGGCAGGCTGCGAGAATACAAACTTTTCCAGATGACTTTACCTTTGTGGGTGGTTTGACAGCTGCAGGGCGTCAAATTGGTAACGCCGTACCTATTGATTTAGGCCGGTTTTTGATTGAGCATATCAAAAAATACTTAATAGATAAAAACCATAGCAGCGACTCATCAATATAGTTGAGTCTCAAAATAAGCGAGATTGAAAGCGTATGATTGAAACGCTCGCATTTCGAACTCAAGCTCGAACAGTTGATCATCTGGGGCGTGAACAAATCGCCGATTGCCCAACTGCAATTTCCGAGCTTTGGAAGAACGCTTACGACGCTTACGCTCGAAACGTTAGCTTGCATGTGTTCGATGATCCAGAACCAGTCGCTGCGGTGTTCGATGATGGACATGGAATGGGCTATGACGAGTTCGTCAACCGATGGTTAGTTGTAGGCACTGATTCTAAGTTCGACAAAAACGTGTCTGATGCAGCCGACCGTGATGGTCTGCCCAGACGAACCAAACAAGGTCAAAAAGGCATTGGACGGCTGTCATCTGCCAACCTTGGTCCGCTTTTACTGTTAGTCAGTAAGCGTAAAAATCAAAACTTCGTTGCTGCGCTTCTCGATTGGCGTATTTTTGAAAACCCGTATTTGGTTCTTTCAGATATAGAAATTCCGATAACAACTTTCGCCAATAAGGAAGAGTTGTTTCAAAGGCTGCCTGAGCTATTCGATCGGCTGACCGACAATATTTGGGGAAATCAAAAAGATGAAAAACGCACTAGCCGGCTAAAACTCGCGTGGGAGACTTATGATAAAGCGGTTGATGATGGCGATCTCTTCTCGGAAAAACCGTCAGAGCTCATTGCTAAAACAATCATAGACGCGCGTTTTGAAGAACGGCATCTCGCGCCTTGGGCTGTTTGGGAAGGTCTTTCGGAAAAAGGAACCGCGCTTGTTGTTTCCGATATCAACTTTGATTTGAGAGCCCTATTGCCCTCAGCTGAGAGGGATAGCAACGCTAAAAGAACGAAAGATGATTTCGTATCGACGCTTTACGCTTTCACAGACCCTTACGTCAGCTCAGACTCCAGTGAATTCAACGCCATTGATCCAAATTTTTCTTAAGAAGTGAAAACATGGGATACTAATATTTCTCATGGTGTTGTTGAAGACGATCTGATTTCGGTGAGCCGAGAGATTACCGAACAAATGGAGCATGTTCTTTCTGGAAATATCGACGAGCATGGCGTCTTTCGTGGACATGTTAAGGCATACGGAGAATGGCGTAAGCTTGGATCTGACTATGAAATTCTGCCTCCCGCCGACCTTTCCATTCCAAAAGGTCCGACTACTATTGTTGGCCCGTTCAGCTTTCATGTAGCAACTTTTGAGCGAGATAGGGGAAATTCAAAGCTTTCAGATGAAGACTTTGCGCGTTTCAAAGCTATGGAAGACCACAGTGGCTTCTTGATTTTTCGCGATGGACTCAGGGTTCTCCCTTATGGTCGTGAGGCAAATGATTTTTTTGAAATTGAAACACGACGCAGCATCAACGCGGGTCGTGAATATTGGAATAAGCGCCGGATGTTTGGACGCATAGCTCTTTCTCTGGACCTTAATCCCAACCTTCGAGACAAAGCAGGTCGAGAAGGTTTTATTGATAATCGTGCCGCGAAGGTTTTGCGCGCTCTTGTCATGAACATATTGAAGCGCTCGGCTTACGAGTATTTCGGGAGTAATTCAGATTTTAGGAAGGAGCTTCTTCCCGATATTCAAGCGCAGAACGCGAAGGAAAAGCAGAACGCGAAGGAAAAAGCAGAGCGCGAACGAAAGGGGTTAGCAAAAAAGAATGCTAAGAAATTCCGCTCTCAGCTAAAAAATAATCTTCCGGTTTTGATGAAACTCCAGGAAGAAACGGCGTTACTAGTTTCTAAAATTCGAATTGAAGAAGAACGTGAACTAGATAACGTGCAGTCCATAATCTCGGATCTCACGACCCAGCTGGCAGCACTGCGGCTTGTCGGCGCGCCCGCCAACCTTGGTTCTGCTGAAGATGACTACCGGGCGTTCCGCACAATAGTTGCTGAAATTTCTAGTCGTATCAAAGAACTGGAAGAGTTACGCGCTGAGGCGATTGAGAGAATTCAACCCGCCAAACCCGAAGAGATTGCACAAAAGCAATTAAGTAGCCATGCAAGCTGGCTCCAGGCCCGACTGCGTGTGTGGCGCAAGTCGATAGACGAATTACAGAGCTCTGAAAGAGAACGCGTCTCCGCGCTCTTCGATGAAAGAAACAAGGCGTTTCACCAAGATGCTATGCCGCTTGTTGATCAGGTAAGAATGGGGCGATTGGGGTTAGATGACGCTTTAGAGCAGATGAAACGGCTTTACGAGAAACTCGACACAGAGAACGAAGATACCTTCCAGTCGTACTTGGATGCTCTTGAAGTGATGAGTGAGAATATCAATATTGAGTTAATCGCTAGGCAAGGCACAGCAGACAATATAGCTTTGAGAGATGATTTGAATCGCCTAAATCAGGTTGCACAGCTTGGTGTAACTGTCGAGATTTTGGGGCATGAGCTCAATTCAAATGAGCGAATGATCCGAGAGGGTATTCGGCAAACTCGCCAAGCTGGGGAAGTTCCTGGGACACACTTGATTGAAACTGGCTTTGAAGCTCTCGCTCAGCAACTTGAGTTTTTGTCTCCGCTGAAAGTCTCAGGGACTCGAACGCGTCGTGAGATAAATGGCGAGGAAATATTCAAGTATCTGAGCAAGTTTTTTGATGCTGTAACCCGGAACCGCCGGATAAAAATCTCTGCTTCAGAGGAGTTCAAATCGTTTTCGATCCATGAGCAGCCATCACGTCTGCTCCCTGTGTTTGTAAATTTAGTCAACAACAGCGTCTATTGGTTATCAACTTCTCAAACGAAAGATCCCGAAGTGCTCTTGTCAGTCGAAGATCGCAAGATTGTCATTTCAGACAACGGGCCAGGTATTGATCCAGTAGACCAGGAAAGCCTTTTTAAAATGTTTTTTACCCGGAAGTCGAGTGGTGGGCGAGGCATTGGCTTGTATCTTTGCCGCGTAAACTTAATGGCTGGTGGACACTCAATTCAATTCTCCACTGATCGGAAATTTCGACGGCTGACCGGTGCAAACTTTGTTATCAACTTTAAGGGGGCTGATTTTGACTGACGCAACTAGCTTTGGCGACTTGGTGCATGAGGCTTTCATTAAGCCACTTCGTTCAGTTCTAATTGTCGATGATCATTATCCCACCTGGGAGGAGATTTTTAACGCCAAATTAGATGGCAGCAATAAGTCAGACAAGACTGAAACTAGATCAAGAAGCAAGAAGTGGCACAATACGGATACTGCCAGAGAAGTGTCAAACCTAGTTAGTGAATTTCGTCGTCAAAATCCTGGCTTCATTATCGATATTCATGATGGAGTTTCTTCTCAGATTGATAGTACAACTGCGGGAAGCGAGACACCGCAACAATTGGCAGACCATTTGCATCAATCTGACCTTTTGATTTTAGATTACAATTTAGAAGGCTCTGAAACAGGTACAGGTGGGGATACGGCGAGAAAGATTCTCTCATCTGTGTTGAGCAACCAACATTTCAATTTGGTCGTGATTCATACAAGTGAGAACTTAGACGATGTTTTCCATGAGAGTGTGGTTTCACTCATGCAAGCATGTGCCTCGCAGTTTGACGAGGCATGTGTGGCGAGCTTGGATAATCTAGGAAAAGTGCTACAAGAAGCGGAGGATGAAGGGGATTTCCAACAAAGTGACCTTAAAGAAAAAATGGACTTAGCTCTTTACGTAACTACTCGTAGCCCCAATGGGGGGATCGATAGGCGTGCATTTGGAAAATTTATGCAGGGTCAAGAAGAGTTTTCTGCATTACACGAATGGGCTACTAGCATAGAGTACAGCGAGGGCGATACCTTAAAAAAGCTCACGAAATCCCAGCTTCGCACTTTTTTTTACTGGGCAATCGATCAGTTTGAGAAAATTATCAGCAAACAGTTTTCCACAGAACAGATTAGTGGTTTGTCTTGGAAAAATGAAAATGACTGCAAGTGGTTAAGAACTTCACGTGGTTTTGTGTGTTTTGTTAAAAAAGGCCCAGAAAACCTTTTGGGCGAATTAAAAGACGCGTTATTGAACTGGAAACCTACACCATCAAGGCTGCTTTCAGCAAAATATCGAGATGAAATAAGTAGAATGGGGGCAGATGTCGAAGACCAGTCTCTTCGTCAGAAGCACGCATTTGCAAAATTCTACGATACTATTTTAAATCCTAGTGGACTCGAGCTTACAGAAGCTCAAATCGAACTTTTAAGATGTCAAAAGCTACGCGAACATGTCAGTCGTCAATCTGAAATGCTTTCATTTCTTATTGAGGAGTCGATTGTCGAGTTTGGTTCTAAAATTTACAATATAGACTCTTCGTCAGGGTTTCAGTTTAAATCCCATTATGGTGTCGACTTGACAGACGAAGCCCAAAAAAATGTAGCAGTAGGTCAGTTCAACCGACATATCTGCTGTTTGCCATCGAAAAGACTGGCAGTTGGCAAAGCTTTAAGTGAACAACTTGATAGTGGGCATGTGTTCAAAGTTGGTGATGAATGGTGGGTGTGTGCTACGCCTGCTTGTGACTTACAACCTGGACAGAACACAATTGCTTTTTCAAAGGGTAGTGATCAGTCGCTAAGACCTTTTACTGCACTGAAGTTAGAAAAGGTTCCAAAACTCAGTCAGCTTACCTCTGATCATATTAATAGTGGCTCGTACTGTTATATCGAATATGAGGGGCAAGTTATTGGCCTCGGAACTCGAAGTCCTAAGAAAGATACGGAAAAGCCTGCTGAATCCAAGGTTTTTTGGCGATCAATGGTAGCGAAGAATGGGGGCGTGATCTCAGATGGTAAGTTGCAGTTGCTTGAGATTCAGCTTGAACTTGAAAATGACGTTCTTAAATCTGAGCTTAAAGAGGCAGAAGTTGTGGCAAAACTGAGGTACGAATATGCACTCAATTTCATCCAGCGTGTTGGAGGGAGCGTTAGCCGGATTGGCTTGGGGTATGTGACGAGCTGAGAAGAAAAGGTGTTGTGGGAGTCAATTGAATCATCGGGCAGGTGAATATCAAACCGTTGTGATGATGACTACACTTCTTGCCGAAACGCATGTTGAGTTCATACTGATCCACCCATTCCGAGAGGATAATGGACGAATATCGCGCTTTCTGCTAGATGTGATGGCTGTTAAAGCGGGTGCTCAACCACTGAATTGCAGCCTGTGGAACGAGCATAAAGACTACTACTTCAAAGCGATTCAAGCTGGGCGTGACGGTGATTATCAGTTTGTTGAACGCTTAGTTCGAGATGTTTTGGAAATACAGTGAGAACGAGCGGATAGTTTCAGAGAGCTAGGGTAAACTTGGTAAAACGACGCGTATGAGATTTGAGACGCTTTTCAATCACTGCCGTGCGCTCGCCTGTTTCAATCGCGCTTGAGCTGACCACTGCGCGTAAAATACGCTCGCGGGAAACCATGACTTTATCAGTTGGGGGTTTACGCACCATCCAACGCTCCTAGAGCAGATCGTTAGGTGTCATTATAGCAGTAATCCCTCTGGGCTGAGTGCCCGCTACCCAGTTGTAGAGGTGATCATCAAGGTGACTTAAAAGGTTTCCGCTATTTGAGGGATTGTGGTTTTGACTAACGATGCGCTAATGCCATGTTAAAGTGTTATTTACAAGCTGTATGCTCAAGACCCAGCGTTCAAATCTTCCTTTTATCAAAGCTTCAAGAATGCTCTTCCAAGGGTGGGGTTGGGCAACACCTTGTATAAATATGGAGTGAACATGACACCTACCCAACCCCGCCCGACCTCTATTCGCATCTTTTTGGCTGATGGCACCCCTGAAGGGCTGCGAGTAGTTGAGAAATCCAATTGGACGGGTAGGGCAGTGGTCGCTAACCGCTCACAGCTGGAGCGTGCGCTGGCAAGA
>JBLWXY010000030.1:0-8587 GCA_048267225.1 Pseudidiomarina sp. | reverse complement strand
GCATGCGGTGACTTTCTCGCTGGGTGAGCGTCGGGATATTGCTTGGAGTTATGAGCAGCCGATTGCGGGTATGGAAGCTATTGCGGGCAAGGTGGCTTTTTATAAGGAAGTGAGCGAATGACGCCTTTCGACCCAAAGCGGTCATGCCGGAAAAGGCAGCGGGCACGTTCATTGGGGATATGCAGCATGCACGATGATCGGTGTTATGTTACCGAGCTATACTTAATTTTTATATATTTCAGTGCTTTAGGGGCTCTGCATGCGAGCGGTATAACATTCTTGAACGCGCGCGCTCGTTCAAGTCAATAAACGAGCGCACTGTCTAATACCTGTTATGTTCACAGACCGCGTATGTAGAGTCGACGAGAATACGATGATGCTGGCCAATAACCTGTATTGATGTATACCCAAAAACTTTCAATAATTTATCGTTACACTCCTCAATTACGCCTTGCGGAGTAAATACGATGTAACCTACAGCTTCGCGAATTGCTGATAGCGTTCTTTCGAGACGACTAACTGTAATCTGACAGTCACTAAGACTGTCCTTACACGCGCGCAGATCATAGCTCTTTACAAAACCAAACATCAATAGTACCTCTGATTCTTCTAAATATACTGGATTGTACATTCGTATGAATCGTGACCAGTTATCGGCTCATCAAAATTGAACTTGAGCTGTTAAAATTCAAGAGCTACTTTTCATAGAACCTATAACTACTCTTGCCAGAACGCTTAGCGCTATACATTGCTTGATCAGCCATCCTAATAACATCCTCAGCATCAACGGCGTCATCATCATAAACGTAAACACCGATACTTAATGTACATTGATAGAAGCCGAATCCGAGGTCATATGGCTTCATTAGCTCTCGATGGATTCTCTTCACAATTGCGGCAGGCCAATTGTCTGAGGAATATCTTCGATTTTTCGTGCCTGGCAATATGACCAGGAACTCATCGCCGCCAAAGCGCGAAGCAGTGTCACTCTGTCTAATGCAAGCCATTAAACGAAGCGCAACGTTCTTGAGTAGACGATCCCCTGCCTCATGTCCATGCGCGTCATTCAGTTGTTTGAAGTTGTCCAAGTCTATATATAATGCGGCGAAAGAAATTCCGTCGCGTTTGGCCCGTAAATAAACTTGATCCAAACGATCATGAAGCAGTCGTCGATTAGCGAGACCTGTCAGTGAATCAAAAAATGCTAAGCGTTTGATCTCGGCGTCGGCTGCCACTGTGGCGCTAATATCTCTCGCAATTTTTGATGCTCCAATTACCTTTCCATCCGAGTCCCGGATCGGCGAAAGTGTCACAGAAACATCTATCAGAGAACCATCTTTATGTAGCCTTTGCGTAACAAAGTGGTCAACGCTTTTGCCACTTGCAATCCTCCCGAGAAATTCTGGCTCCTCATGACCTCGATCTACTGGAATCACTGTTGTCATAGGCTGGCCGATCATCTCCTCAGCTGTATAGCCAAATATCTTCTCAGCACCATTGTTCCAGCTTGCAATAATTCCCTGAATATTTTTGCTGATTATCGCATCATCAGAGGAGTCAATGATGGCTTTGAAATGCTCGAGATTGAGTTGCGCCAACTTCTTTTGCATCTTCGAAAGCCAACCGATGACGCTGTCACCGAGTTCAGCCTGCACTTTAATCGGAGTTAGAAAATCACCTTTCCCGAGTTCATGTATCGTCGACTGCAGCTCTTCTATGGAGCAGCCTATAATAAGGCTAAGTTGCTGCTCGACCTTGAATATCATAAAAATCAGCAATCCGCCAGATACGAAAAGGCTTGATATAACGAATAGAAGACGCTTTTTCGCTTTATCAACAGCTTTTTGGGTTCTTTGTATGATCATTTGCTCAGTGACGACAATTGGCTCCATGATCTGAGCCTTCATTGATATAAAGTAGTCATCAGCAAGCATTGATAGAGCTTGATCTCTCTTTTGTGGGCTAGTTGGAATGTCTTCTTCAACCAACTCAATAGCCCTTTTCTCAACTACTACAAGCGCATCTGAAAGTTTCTTGGAGCGCTCAAGGTTTGAGAGTTCTTCACTAGTAATGCCGACTCGGCGCATCAAGTCGATTAACGAAACCTTTTCGCCCGCACCACTGTCCGGGATATGCTCGAGATTTGTATCAACTCCATGAATATCCCAGTAAGCCAATGAGTAGTTTTCGGGCCTGGGCCGGACTCCGTCGCGAATCTCGACAACAGCTCTGAATTGTTCCTTGTACAAAGAGTCTCCAGTAATGACGTAAGTCCTGACCAGCCTGGCAAGGTCATTAGATGACTGCCTTAGTTCAGACGCTAATCTAATTGACTCTTCACGATTTTCGACCGCATCTTGATATCTTTGCTGCTCGAAAACTAACACAAAAAAACTTGCACATAGAATTGCTACTATTGCGAGCATGGCGTAGAGATAAAGCCTGAAAGACTTTGGCTGGTCTTGCCATTGTTTCATACTGATATCCCGGATTAAGCTGATTTTTGGCAATAACGAAAAGGTATTTTTTGAAGCAAAGTCAGCTCTAAATGCCAATCCGACAAATTTCTATGCTGTATCTCCTGAAGCTCATAACCAATCCTTAATTTCATTGGATGTCTGTTTGAAGTATCCAGCTGACTTCAACAGTATCGTCTGCCCTCTGAGTAATTATTGTTATGATGCCGCTTTTCCCTCTGCGCAATTTGCCGAGATTGATCCAGGCCGGGGAGGCTGGCACAAAAGCCAGCATGGAGTGTAGGTCAGAAAACCAAAACGAGCCAGATGCAATCAGAGCAACCGCCATGCACGCAAGTATGACCGTGCCCGAAGACTGCAAGATAAGCAGCTTAAATGCCGGTACATTGTGGCTGAATTGAGGTAATTCTGGCTGCGTGTCGACTATCTGCACATACATTCTGTGAATCTCTCCTCAGCCACAATTCACGAAGCAACCAAGACCGGCGTTTGATGAGCTTTCCTAGACAACACTACAGAGCCAAAAGATGCGCTCAAAGCATCTTTCAGTTTATTTTTATGCTTTTGTGTAATCAAGATGTGCATGTTTATAGAGGCCTAACTAATTCGTGGGAACGACAAGCTGAAAGGTGAGAAGGCAAGAATATTCAATTTATTTTTCAATGCCTTAAGTTAAATATGCTAAATAAAACAGGATAGCGGTCTAAACATCATTGAATAAACCTTGAACGGTCTCTCCAGCCCGAAGATAGAGACGAAGCAGGCGTTCATCCATCAAATGCAATCGATTCTTCATTTGCACGGCCTGCTCCAGGTTCAAAACAACTCTCAAGTTGCGACCTAGCACGCCTTCGAATTTGCGCAACGCATCACAAACGGACTCTGACAAACTGAGCTGCCCAAGAAATACATCTCGGTCAACCCCGAGCAATACATCCACTCCGGAAAGGAGCCCCAAAAGGAGCCCCACCAGGAATGCCTGAGCCGGATCTACCTGTTTTGACTTCGCCCGGGAAGCAAGCTCATAACAGGTTTGTGCACGAGTAATTATGATTCGGGCGGTTTTGGATGAAGAAGCGTTTACGATGCCGACCAATGCCACCCATCGCCGGAGATTGTTGAAGCCCAGACGCAACACAACTTCTTTAATTGACGTTATATGGCCGGCGCTTATATAGAGAGGGCTGTTGACTATCTTAAGCAGACTGACGGTGTACCCAGCATGGGCCATGCCTTTTTGGTATATCAGACAGCGCACCGTGCAATCGAGACCATTGAGGGTGAAGATATTGACGGTGGAATTATCAGGGTTACCTTTGTTGGCCGCCCATAACAAGGCCAGGCACGCGACGCCTACTGCATTGCGGCTTCGCCTCCATTCCGTAGCCGCGCATGCTGGCTGGCGTTACATCAGGGAAGACTTAATGGCCGCTCCTGGCCGGGCAACGACGACCTGAAATAGGCCGTCGTTTATCCTTATCAAACCTCTGTCTGTTCTGCCATTTCCAACGCATCATCTACCTCTATTCCTAGATACCTGACGGTGCTTTCCAGCTTTGTGTGACCCAGGAGCAGTTGCACTGCCCTAAGGTTTTTCGTGCGACGGTATATCAGCGAAGCTTTTGTACGACGCATCGTGTGCGTGCCATACATTGAAGCATCTAAACCTATTTCGGTGACCCAGGCTTTCACGATACGGGCATATTGGCGCGTGGAGAGATGCTTTGCGCTATTGATTCGGCTGGGAAATAAGAAATCTTCGCTTCTGAGTTGAGCCAGCTGTATCCAGTCCTCAATAGCGTTACGGGTTTGCTCGGTTATTTCGAACTGGACAGGTCGATGCGTTTTTTGCTGCATTACGATGGCACGTGGTGATATGCACGTACCATGGGCTATATCCCGAACTCGTAAATTGACAAGGTCGCAGCCACGTAACTTGCTATCAATGGCTAAATTGAAGAGGGCAAGGTCTCTCGTCTTTTTGGCAAGCTGTAGGCGCACACGTATGGCCCAGATATCTCGAAGGCGCAGAGGCGCCTTCTGCCCAACCAACTTGCCTTTATTCCAAGGTGTAAATGAGATTTCAGTCGGAAAGTTCATAGCATGATCCTCCATCAGGTGGAGGTCAAAGAATGGCTCAATTCACGCTCGTCATGTGCTAAGGTTAATTCATGGTCAGGGCTCGACCCAAAGCGGTCATTCCGGGCAAAAGCGGCATGCTGATTCAGCCGTGTTATGCAGCCGGCACGATAACCTATGTTAGCTTTGAAAAGCACCTGCCATTTTATTGGTGAATGAGATAGAAAATTATAAGGTATAACGATGGTCAAGAATGAATATTTGCGTTTTTTGCAGACTCTCAATGCCAAGGGGGTGTCTTCCGGGGTACGTAAAATCGCAAACCTTGTTATTGAACATCTAGATGAAATCCACCCATTGGGTACAGCGCAAGGTAAGCGAGCCAAGAAAATAGCAGAGTTGGCATCGGAGAACTGGGATGAGCTATCGGATGTAATCAAAGATATACCGAATGATGCAGGTGGAATTGATGAAGTTGTCAAACAGCTTAAATCCATTAAAGTTGGACCCTTTCGAGGCTTTTCAAAAGAAGAAACCCTGAATCTTTATAGCTCGTTAGTGTTGATTTACGGACCTAATGGTTCGGGTAAATCAAGCTTCTGCGAAGCACTGGAATATGGCTTACTTGGCTCGGTTGAAGAGGCTCAAAGCAAACGTTTTGCAAACCAACCAAATTACCTGAAAAACGCCCATGTAAACCAATTTATTGATCCTGTTATTAAAGGGGTTAATAGCAACGATGAAGAAGTTTTAGTTTTACCAAATGAATCCTTCTATCGTTTTTGCTTTGTTGAGAAAAATCGGGTTGATAGTTTCTCTCGCATCGCTGCTCATGCTCCAGCAAAGCAAACTGAGTTAATTTCCAGCTTGTTTGGGTTGAATAACTTTTACGATTTTGTAAAAAACTTTAGTCGTGAGATTGATGGACGTCATATTGATCTTATTGGCAAGAAAGATTTGCAGTTAAAAGGTAAACAACACGAACTCAGTGTCCACGAGTTAACGATCAAAGATAATAAACAGTCTCTTGTTGCGCAAGAAGGCCTTGAAGTTGAGCTTGCACATAAATTCAAGGCTGACACAACTTTTGACCAATTAGTTGTGGTGTTGGGTACTGAAGAAGCCCCTGGTGAAATTCAAACACTCGAAGTTGAACTTCAGCACAAACAACCTTTAGTTACAGGTCTTAAAGAGAAATCTCTCGAAGCAAGCAAAATAGAAGTAGAGTCTGCTCATCAAAAGTTAACGACTAAACTAGGTGAACTTGCTGATGCAAGTGAGGGACTATCATTCAGGCAGTTATATAGTGCCTTGCTTGATCTACAAGAAGTTAGTGAAGAAAAATGTCCTGCTTGTAAAACGCCATTATTTCAGGTAGAAAAAAACCCTTATGAACTAGCGAAAGATGAACTAGCAAAACTTGGTCACCTCGCCCAGCTTGAGAAAGATCGAGAAGATCTGGAAGCAGAATTTACTAAAGCAATTATGTCTGTTTATAAGGCTGTAAGAACTTGTATTGAACAAATTGGGATTGAGGTCGAAGTTAATTCATTGAGCATCTGCTTACAAGAAGACGAAGCAAAATTGGACTGGGGTTGGTGGCAAGCGCTAGAGCCAGGCAGTGAAGATATGGCTTCGCATTGGTATTTATTAAATGATCAAGTAAAAAAACTTGAACAACGTGATATTGCTGTAAATAGGGCTAACGAAGAGCGAGCGCCAAAACTAACAAGACTTTCTGAACTGCGGAAAATTAAAGAGGAAGTGAACACGCTACAAGCTAAAAGGAAGGCTCTTGAGGAGGGGATTAAAAAAGCTCAGGCGGCTATTGACGCATTTGATGAGGAAAATAAGGATCTAATCGAGTCCGTTGAAGTTGAAAAAGATATCATCCAAACCAATCACAAAATTGCAGCGAGCTACAGTGATTTTGTTAATATGTTAGTTGGCTATACAGAAGAGTTACCTGGCAAACTGGTAGCCGATTTAGGTGAACTGGTGGTAACTTTGTACAATGCCTTTAATCGTAACGACTCTCCGAAAGACTTATTAGCCGCTATAAAGCTACCCCTGGCGGCAGGTCAACGTATAGAAATTGCTTTTCAGGAAGAGCCAGAGAAATTTTTTGACGCTCTACATATCCTCAGCGAGGGCCATATCCGCTGCATTGGTTTGGCAATATTACTGGCGAAAAACCTCAGAACAAACAGTCCATTACTTATTTTCGATGACCCTGTTAATGCCATTGACGATGAGCATCGAAGTGCTATTAGGGAAACACTCTTTAAAGATGATTTCTTTAAAGAGAAACAGATTATTCTGGCCTGTCACGGAAATGAGTTCTTTAAAGACACCCATCAGCTAATTGGCAAGAAAGCAGCTCAGGAATCTGAGTCATATAAATTCCTGCCTCAAGTTGGTGAAAATCATGTACAAGTTAGCTCTTTTAAACGCCCAACTAACTACGTGCTTGCTGCGTCAGAGCTATTGAAGGAAGCAGAATACCGGGATGCGCTTATGTCATCTCGCCGTGCATTGGAGTATCTTAGCGAAAAAGCTTGGTTCCATTATGGTAAGCACTGTGATAAGGCTGATGCATTAATTAGCGTATCGCGTAGAGCACCTAAAGATCCGTGGGATTTGAGACAGCTAGTTGATAATTTGAGAGCAAAATTTAAAAAGACAAACGCTGAAATACCTAACAAAGCAGAAATTATAGATGTCTTTGAGACTTTACTTGGTCCCAATGGGCAAGTTCCACCGTGGTTATATTTGAATAAGGGAACTCATGAGGAGAATGATCGAGAAGAGTTTGATCATGCAGTTGTTGGCACTATCGTGGAATCCTTAGAGAAATTGGATATTGCATTGTCTTAATTTGTAGGAGTGGCAATTTGAACATTAAAAAAGCTAAAAAGCCACTTGACGCAGAAGTTTTACTCGCTTCGCTCCCAAAATTCCGGTGAGCGGGGCGTTATGCGGTCGAGTACGCTTGAGAATTGATAGGTAACAAGGAAAGAATACATGGCATTTAAAAAGTCGATAGCAGAGTTGTTGGCCTATCGTTCGGCCTATATTTGTAATTACCCTGAATGTAATACGTTGACAGTAGGTGCGGAATTAAATGATCCGGATCTTAAACTGAAGATTGGCGAAGCCGCACATATTATTGGTGAAAAGCCGGGTGCTGCTCGATATAAAAAGTTGCCAAATGGCGAATCAAATCTCATTGATAATGGCATATGGTTGTGTGCTAACTGCCACACAATGATTGATAAGAATAATGGTAATGGCTTCCCCGAGAATGACGTTAGAGGTTGGAAAAAGTCACATGAAAAGCTGATATCAATGCTTGTGAAAACGCACAAAAGTCCTGTGCCATTGCTTATAAGGCAAACTGAAAATTATGAACTGGCACAAAATATAGTGAACTTTATGTCTGATAAAGGCGTTTTCTATTTGGATGTGAGCTATGAAAATCCACCTCATGTAATTTCCGCGTTGGATGAGACGAGAAAAGAAATATATAGGCTTTCAAGAAAGATCCAACTTGACGGAGAGCTGAAAAATATATTTACGGAAATAAGAAAGTATGCACAAGACGTTATGAATGAAACTTCCTCGATGAACGGCAATTTCGACTATCAAGCATTGGATGATCTTCTAAGAGTGATGCGCAGGAAGGTGGGTAGGCAGTTAGGCGTTTTGCGAGATAGATACGGATGTGACGTATCAGGCTCGCTAAGTACAATTACAAACTAAGTCGCATTACAAGCCAATGCACGCGGAGCCAGCTACGTTGCTCAATTGTTTGTGGTGTCGCTACGCTACCTCATACCACAAAAATTGCTCCATTCCGCTGACCTGGTGATTGGGGCGTTATATCAGTGCTTGCTGAAATTCCGCTCTTGGCCGATTCTTGCCTTCTAAAGGGAAGTTTGCTGGCTGATCAAGCCATCCCTTTCAGGGCTGAGTAAAGGTCTATTTTCGTGAAGAAAAACTCCCTCTGCTTCACTTGATCGGTAAAGCAG
>JBLWXY010000029.1:0-8914 GCA_048267225.1 Pseudidiomarina sp. | reverse complement strand
GTTGATGAGGTGTCCCGTGGAGTCACGGAAGTAGATGGCGTCGTCCAAACGAATGCATCGGCTTCTGTAGAAGGTGCTGCCGCTGCTGAGGAGCTAAGCGGTCAAACACGTTCATTATCGGACATGATGAAGCAGTTTAAGTTCTAATCGAGTAAGGTGATTAGGTTGGAAGCCTCCTGTGCTGAATAGTACAGGGGGGATCATGCGTAAGCTTGCGCACGAGTTCTAGAATAGTTACGGCATTCAGCAATACAGCTCAATATACGCGGATCCCGCTCTCGGCTGGAGAGACAAACCATCACGACTTGCTGGGTTAAATCGGCTATATCGTCGATCGACAGTAGCTTAATTTTGTTATCAAACACATGCTCCACACGGCGCGGTAAAATAGAGTATCCTACATTGCCGCTGACCATACTCATCAAGGAGAAAATATCGCCCAGTTCCATGGCTATGTTAGGTTGTATACCGGCTCGTTGGAACACTCGTCGAGTGTCAGCTGATGTGGCAAAGCCTGTGGTTAAGGTTACAAAGTTTTCGTGTTTAAAGTCCGCGAGATTGATTGAGCTTTGCTTGGCGACAGCAGAATCGGAACTAACTGCGAGCATCAATTCGTCTTCAAAGAGTGGTAGGGCTGTGTACTCGGCCTCATTCAGAACTTGGTCAGCCGAAATAATGATTACGTCTAATTCAAAGCTTTTCAGTTTAGCTAGCAATGACTCATTTGAGCCGAGGGAGAGTTCTATATTGAGGTCACTTTTGCGGCGTTTTAAGCCAGCGATGAGTTGCGGCAAGGTGTTCAACGTCAAGGAATAGAGTGCGCCAAGCTTGAACTGATTAGAGAAAATTCCCGCGACTTCACGAGTGCTCACGATGCCTTCGTGTAGATCATTTAACGCTTGCGTGGCGCGCTCTTCCAGTACTCGTGCACTGGGTAGGGGGATGAGTAAACGGCCTTCTTGACGAAATAATGGGCATTTCAAGCCTTCTTCCAATGAGTGTATAGCTCGATGCACACTTACAGCGCTTAACTGTAGCTGATTAGCGGCTTCCGCCAGCGTTCCGACCTTCATAAAAGTTAGAAATATTTCTAACTTCTTCAGTGTGATCATTTCATCAAACATCATTCACTCCATATCTTGTTCTGCGGTATTCCATTATCGATTATTAGCATGAGAGTAATGAACCATCAAGCAACTTGATTGATGGCGTCTTGTTTCCTTCATAACGTTAAAGAAAACAAGAATGACAAATAAGACGAGGTACGATGCACATGAATACTGATTCTGAACGTAACTGGTTCAGCCGCCGTCAGAGTAAAGCAAGTCGTATGCTAGAGATCGATCATCTGGTCGAAGATTCGATCATCCCAACGTCCAACATTGTTGCTGCCATGGAGCTGCTGCTCAAGCCAGGCGATAAAGTGGTCATGGAAGGTAATAACCAAAAGCAAGCTGACTTCCTTTCGCGTTCGTTGGCGAAAGTCTCTCCCGATAAAATCCACAACCTACACATGATCATGCCCAGCGTCAGCCGTCCAGAGCACCTGGATCTGTTTGAAGAGGGGATCGCACGTAAATTAGATTTTTCCTTTTCAGGCCCTCAGAGTCTGCGCATCGGCCAGTTATTAGAAGACGATCTTTTAGAAATCGGTGCCATTCATACCTACATCGAGTTGTATGCTCGGCTGTATGTGGATTTAAATCCCAATGTTGCGCTGTTAGCAGGCTTTAAGGCTGATCGCGAGGGCAACATTTACACTGGCGCTAGTACCGAAGACACGCCTGCCTTAGTGGAAGCCACGGCCTTCCGGGATGGCATTGTCATCTTTCAGGTTAATGAAATCGTTGATGATGTGTCCGATTTGCCGCGGGTGGACATCCCAGCTTCCTGGGTGGATTACATCGTGCTGGCCGATCAGCCTTTCTTTATCGAGCCGTTGTTCACCCGTGACCCACGCCTGATCACACCGTTGCAGATACTGATGGGCATGATGGCGATTCGCGGTATCTATGAAAAGCATCAGGTGCAATCACTTAATCATGGCATTGGCTTTAATACTGCGGCGATTGAGTTGTTATTACCGACCTATGGCGAGTCTCTAGGGCTGAAAGGAAAGATCTGTCGTCATTGGACGTTAAACCCTCATCCAACGTTGATACCCGCGATTGAAACAGGTTGGGTTGAGAGTGTGCATTGCTTTGGAACCGAGCTTGGTATGGAAGACTACATTGCGCAGCGTCCAGATGTGTTTTTCACCGGTAAAGACGGCTCGATGCGTTCCAATCGCGCTTTCTGTCAATTAGCTGGCCAGTACGCTGTGGACATGTTCATCGGCTCCACCTTACAAGTAGACGGCGACGGTAATTCCTCCACCGTTACACGGGGTCGTGTGGCAGGCTTTGGTGGCGCGCCTAATATGGGGCATGATCCTGGTGGGCGACGACATTCCTCGGCGGCATGGTTGGATATGAAAGCCGATGATTCCCTCCTTACCAAAGGGCGTAAACTGGTCGTGCAGATGGTGGAAACCCACCAAGACAGTAGCAAATCCACATTTGTGGACGAGCTCGACGCGTTAGCTATGGCCCGTGATTATAAGATGCCGTTAGCGCCCGTTATGATTTACGCCAACGACGTTACCCATGTCCTTACGGAAGAAGGCATTGCCTACGTCTACAAGGCCAAGTCGCCGGAGCAGCGCCGTGCCATGATTGCGGCGGTGGCAGGTGTCACTCCATTAGGTCTCAGTCAAGACCCAGACGTCACCGCGCAACTGCGACGGGACGGTTTGGTAGCGTATCCAGAAGATTTGGGCATTCGTCGCAGTGATGCTACCCGTGATCTGTTGGCGGCGTCCAGTATTTCGGATCTGGCTGCTTGGTCTAATGGTCTGTATCAGCCACCTGCAAAATTTAGGAGCTGGTAATGACAATGATGCCGTTCGCTCATATCCAGCAAGATCAGGTTGCTCCACTGGACAATATCATGATCTCTCGTTTGTCGGCGACACAGCTTGCCGCCCATGCGCGCCATGCTTTGTGCCAAGAAGCCACATTAAGCCCTAAGCCGGCCTTAGTAGATAGCCGTGGTTCTGGTGCACATAATGATATGGATTTGAGCATGTTGCTTGCCTCAGCAGAGTGCCTAGAAGCGTATTTTTTGGCCATGGCCGAAGCCGCCTTTACGTTACCGTTAGGGGGGGTATTGCGCCGCCGTATTGGAGCCATCGGGCGTGATGCCGAGCAGGCCATGTTGCAAGAAACCCAAGGGGTTAATACCCATAAAGGGGCTATATGGGCCTTGGGGCTGTTGATGGCCGCCGCGGTCCATTCACACGCAACAGATGAGTTATTTGATAACGCAGCGCACTTGGCGCGACTACCGGATACAGGATACAACGCCGTGTATCTGAGTCATGGACTGCAAGTGCGTCGCCAATATGGTCTACCTGGAGCCAAAGAAGAGGCGCAGCAAGGGTTTCCGCATGTTAAGACGTTAGGGTTGCCTTGGCTGTTCCAAAGTCGTGCACGAGGGGATCGTGACGACCATGCCCAGCTCAACGCCTTGTTGGCCATCATGACTAGCCTTTCGGATACCTGTGTGGCGTCGCGTGCAGGTCTTGACGGCATGGCCGCGATGCAGCAAGGAGCCAGCGCGGTGCTGGATCAGGGGGGCGTAGCAAGCGTTGCTGGAGCGCAAAAACTACAAGCATTAGAGCAAACTTTGCTATCGCTCCATGCCTCACCCGGAGGCGCGGCAGATTTATTAGCCGCCACGTTGTTTGTTGACAGCCTGATCGGCTATCAAGTTAACCGCTAATTTAGGAGTTGCTATGAATACGTTTCATTTTGTTCGTCCGGCCAGTGCTGCGTCAATTGAGCAGACCTTAGTGGGGTATGTGGGCTCTGGTGATTTGGAGGTGATGATCGATCATAACGATCAACCGCAGGTGGATATTCATATTTATTCTTCCGCTACCGTGGGAGGGGAGCAGCGCTGGCAGCAGATTCTGGATCGGGTGTCCATGGGGCAGCCTTTGCCAGCCATGCGTATGGATATACATGATTTTTCGGCAACGCCGGGCGTGATTCGTTTACGTCTAGAGCAGGCCTTAGAGCAAGCTACAGCCAAGGAGTTGTCTCATGAGTAATGCCATTGATCTACGACTACAGCTTAATTTTTTGGAGCAAAGCGCGAGAAAGCGAGTTGCCTGCTTACTGGACGACGGCTCCATGCATGAATTGGTGACGCCTTTTGATCGCGTCATGTCGCCTTGGTTAGCGGTGCAGGGCATTGTTCCGCAATTTGATGATGGTGTGGTGGTGGCGAGGGGAACCATTGACGAAAAAGCCGTCGTGGCGATTGCTATTGATGGCAGCTTTCAAGGAGGCAGCCTAGGAGAAGTCGCCGGTGCCAAAATTGCTGGGGCGCTTGAACTGGCCGTGGAGGCAAACCAAGCGGGTCAATCTATGGCAGCGGTGCTGATGTTGGAAACGGGGGGCGTGCGTTTACAAGAAGCCAACCTGGGACTGGCCGCCATTGCGGAAATTCAATCTGCGATCGTGAGCTTGCGTAAGCATCAGCCAGTGATTGCCTTGGTTACCGGACCAGTAGGCTGCTTTGGCGGCATGTCCATCACAGCGGGCTTATGTAGCTATTTGCTGATGACTCGGGAAGGCCGTCTGGGACTAAATGGGCCACAGGTCATTGAACAAGAAGCAGGCGTCAGCGAATACGATTCCCGAGATCGCCCTTTCATTTGGGGGTTGACCGGTGGAGAGCAGCGTTACGCCACAGGGCTGGTAGATGAATTTATTGGTGTAGATATCCACAGCGTACGCCAAACCGTGCAGATTTACCTGAACAAAGGGGTACCGGAGACATTTCGTAGCGAAGCGATCCAAAGTACCCTGCAACGCCTGCAAGCCGTGCCAACCGATTTGCAAATCACAGCACACATGGCCCGTGAAGTTTTGGCAAAGGAGTCGATAGCATGAGTACAGCAAAACAGCCCAATGAACTGTTGGCGTCACACCGTGGCCGCACTTGGTTTGACTTATTGACTCGTAACATGACAACAACAGCGGCAGCGGTGCCATCGCTATGCATTGCGGAAGGAGAGCTCTCGGGCCGTGCTTGTCGCGTCATCCTCGTTCAACCGGATGACAAGGGTCATTATCCCCGTGCCCGCCATGGCGAAGTCGGCTTGCTTGAAGGTTGGGGGTTGGCTGAGGCGGTGATGTCTGTGGTCAATCGTGAAGCGGAGAGCGAACATAAATCCCTCATTCTCGCGCTCGTTGATGTGCCAAGCCAAGCCTATGGTCGCCGAGAAGAAGCCCTAGGGATCCATCAAGCCTTGGCGGGGGCCGTATCGGCTTACGCACAGGCAAGACAAGCGGGGCATCCGGTATTGTCGTTATTGGTAGGCAAAGCCATGTCAGGAGCGTTTTTGGCCCATGGTTATCAAGCAAACAGTATCCTTGCCCTGAATGACGAAGGTGTCATGGTTCATGCCATGGGCAAAGCTGCCGCCGCACGTATTACCATGCGCTCGGAAGAGGAGTTGGATAAGCTGGCGCAAACCGTGCCGCCGATGGCCTATGACCTCAAGAGTTTTGCAACCCTTGGTCTCGTAGATGTATTCATTGATGTGAGCAGTGCCACGGAGCCTTCGGCTGAGGATGTGGCGCGTGTGCAAGCGGAGCTTGAGCGTGCCTTGAAGCGTGTGGCGGGGAACACCGGAATTGACCATCGTTTGCAAGGAAGAAATCGCGGTGCGTCACGTCATGTACGAGCGTTGTTGCGTACCCAATGGCAAGCAGTGGATGCGGCGCAATGACTTGGCGGGCGCACGATTTACTCTGGTTGGAGCGCCGGTGGTTGCGTGCCAGTACGACAGCCTCTGTGCCTTCATGGGTCAGTGAAGGGTGTGGGCCTGTGGTCGTCCGCCGTGAAAGCGTTGCCGATACACAAATGATTGCCGTCGGTGTTAGGGGAAATGATAGAAGCCAACGCTTTGCGGCTTATGCCCCCATCGCTCAGGTCACTGAGTGTATGTCGCCTTATGACATTGCTCAAATGGAGGCTTGGTTAGAACATCCGTTGCGCGATCAAATGCCGGTTCTACAAACCTTGCAGCAGGTTGCGCCGTTGCTTAATCAATACCTGCTTCGATGGGGGGTGACTGGTAGCTTAGGCTACGAACTGGTGACGGGCACGTCACAGATACACGTTGCCAGCGACCTAGATTTGGTGATTGATGCACCCCAGTATCTGTCTCGAGCTATGGCGCAATCCTTGTGTGACACGCTGCGTGACGTCCCTTGCCGCGTGGATGTACAAATCGAAACTCCCGCTGGCGCGATTGCGCTGCAGGAATGGGCAAACAATTGTCCCACAGTGTTGCTCAAAGCCGAGACAGGCCCCGTGTTAGTCGCGGATCCTTGGTATATGAAGGAGGCTGTTTGAGTATTGTATTCACGTTTCCTGGGCAAGGAGCCCAGCGTCCAGAGATGCTGCAGACTCTGCCAAAGCACTCGCAAGTGGCCGACGTCGTGGAGCAAGCGCAAAGTTTTCTGGGGAGAAGATTAGATAAGTTGGACTCTGCTTTGGCCTTGCAAGATACGGTAAATGTACAACTAAGTTTATTGATTAGTGGAGTGGCTTGGGGGCGCTATCTGCAAGCTCAAGACCTTAAACCGGATTATGTTTTAGGGTTATCGATTGGTGCGTATCCTGCTGCGGTAGTGGCGGGTATTCTGTCATTCCAAGAGTCCTTAAGGCTGGTTCAAACGCGGGCTGAATTAATGAAGGCTGCTTATCCCTCAGGCTACGGCATGCTGGCAATCAATGGCGCTGGGTTGAGTCAGGTTCAAGGGGTAGTTGAAGTGTTGCAAGGAGACGGTTATGAGTTGTATTTAGCGAATTTAAATGGCCCGAATCAGTTCGTGTTAGCGGGGCAGACAGAGGCATTAACAATTGCCGCTGATAAAGTGCGCAGTAAAGGGGTTGGATCAAGTGTCATGCTTGATGTTGCAGTGCCCTCTCATTGCCAGTTGCTCGAGCAACAAGCCCAGGTTTTGCAGGGGCATTTTGAAACTGTTTCGTTGCATGATTCATCGGTGCGGTATGTCAGTGCAGCTAAAGCACGTGTACTGCGGCAAGAGGATGCCATCAAACAAGACTTAGCCTTCAATATGGCTCAGCAGCTGCACTGGCATGATAGCTGCCAGATGTTGGTGGAGCGCGGGCTCAAAAAATCTTTAGAAATGCCTCCAGGCGCTACGCTGACAGGCTTATTCCGTAAACTTCTTAGTCAGGGGAGGTGCTATGGCGTAGAAGCGACCAAGTTAGAGACCTTGCTTTTTGACGGCTCTGAATGCCATTCATAAGCGAGTTATTACCAACAATAAGCGTTATCCAGAAAAACAAAAATTAAAAAATTGGAGAGTAGAATGATTATATACGGTGTCGCGTTATTAGCAGTATGTACGCTGGTGGGGATCAGCATTGGTCAAGTATTGGGATATTTAATGGGGCTTCCTGCTAATGTGGGAGGTGTGGGGATCGCTATGATTTTGCTGATTTTATCCGGTACCTATCTCAATAAAAAAGGCATCATCGACCCTAAAACCGAGCAGGGCGTAGAGTTTTGGAGTGCAGTATACATTCCGATAGTAGTTGCTATGGCAGCTAAGCAAAATGTCTTCGGTGCCTTTAGTGGTGGTGCCATGGCCATTAGCGCTGGTATCGCTGCAGTTGTACTTGGCTTTATCTTGGTGCCGATGTTAGATCGCATGGGCCAAGATGAAGAGACAAACGAAGCGTCGTCCAAAGAGACTACGGCGACCTTGTCTCAATCTATTGATCGTTCTTAAGGTGATGGTATGTATGAATCTCTATTGTTAGTAAGCTCTAAGTACAGCTTGATTGTCGGTTTTGCAGTGATTGGTTTGACCATGTGGTTCTCTTACTGGTTCTCCGCTAAGTTCACCTTCGGACGAGTACACGGCTCCGCTATCGCCATTCTTTTGGGTCTAACGATGGCCTATTTTAGTGGAGCCTTCACCGGAGGCTCAAAAGGCGTTGTTGATTTACCTTTGTTATCCGGTATTGGATTGTTGGGCGGCTCTATGTTGCGTGACTTTGCTATTGTTGCAACCGGATTTGGGGTCAAACTGGAAGAGATAAAACGCGCAGGCAAAAGCGGTGTGCTGGCGCTATTATTTGGTATTTTCTCGTCGTTTATTGCAGGGGCGGGGATTGCCGTGGCGTTTGGTTACACCGACGCAGTCAGCATTACCACCATCGGAGCAGGTACCATTACATACATTGTGGGTCCGGTGACAGGCGCGGCCATTGGCGCGAGTTCTGAGGTGATGGCGTTATCGATTGCCGCAGGTCTAGTGAAGTCGATTCTAGTAATGGTGGTTACGCCTTTTGTGGCACCATTGATTAAGCTTAACAATCCTAGAACGGCGGTGATTTTTGGTGGTTTAATGGGGACCTCAAGCGGTGTGGCTGCCGGACTAGCAGCGACCGATCCGAAACTGGTGCCTTATGGCTGTATAACGGCTGCGTTTTACACTGCGCTTGGTTGTTTGTTGGGGCCTTCGATTCTATTTATTATCGTCAGAGCATTGGTCTAGTACACGACACGCACATGCCTTGAACATAAAAACCCCTTAATTGTTATTAAGGGTTTTTTTTATTAAGTATTAAAAACAGCAGAATGAGATTGCGTAAGCAACTTTAAAAGTATAATGTACTAGTACACTGATACATCAAGGTACGCCTTTGTGCAGAATTTGATTCATTACTTTTTAGACACACCTGATTCTGAAGCGATGAAAAAGAAGCTGAATGCTTTGCTGACGCCGACTGAAATCAGCGAAATGCAGCGTCGTTTGCA
>JBLWXY010000028.1:0-9085 GCA_048267225.1 Pseudidiomarina sp. | reverse complement strand
ATGCGAGAAACCGGCCTCAGCCGTACCACCGTCACGCTACTGTACAAAGAAACCGCGCTCAAGGTGGACTTAGAGGCATTAGATAAACTGTGCGAGTTATTTAACTGCCCTCTAAGCGATTTGCTTGAGCAGGTTCCAAATTAAAACGATTACAAGGAATGTTATGGCCTTCAATACCAAAAAATTCAATGAAGATAGCCGAGTAAAAATCCCTGCAATTCTTCATCTAATGCGTCTAGGTTATAAGTACCTGTCACTAAAAGGGCAAAGCTGGGATCTCGACACCAATATCTTCCCTGACTTATTCAAAACCGCTATCAGCAAAATTAACCCTGGTATTGAAGATGCTGAAGCCGGTCGTTTGCTAGAAGATGTTAAACTACTGCTCGATAACGAAGACTTAGGCAAAGCCTATTTTGAGCGCCTATCTGAGCGTTCAAATACCAAGCTGATCGACTTTGAAAACTTCAATAACAACACCTTCCATGTTGTTACCGAGCTAACCTGTCAAAACGGCGATGAAGAATTCCGCCCCGATATCACACTGCTTATCAATGGTATGCCGTTGGTGTTTATCGAAGTGAAGAAGCCCAATAACCGCGAAGGTATTTTGGCCGAGCGTGACCGCATCAACAAACGCTTTCAAAACCCTAAGTTCAAGCGTTTTGCCAACATCACTCAGTTTATGATTTTCTCCAATAACATGGAGTACGACGACGGCGATCCAGAACCCGTGCAAGGTGCGTTCTATGCCAGTAGTTCTTACCATAAGCCGGTGTTCAACTATTTCCGCGAAGAAGAAATCTTCAATTTAACCGCCTTGTTGAAGCCGGTATCGGATGATGACGAGCTTAAAGTCTTAAAAGACAATAATCTGGAAGTGATCCGCAGTAACCCAGAGTTCCAGACCAACAAGCAACCCGAGCGCCCAACCAACCGCATTTGCACCTCTTTACTCAGTCGTGATCGCTTAGCCTTTATTTTGCGTTACGCCTTGGCATATGTGTCCGAGTCGGACGGGTTACAAAAACACATCATGCGTTACCCGCAGTTGTTTGCCACCAAGGCCATTGAGCGTAAGCTCAGCGAAGGCGTTAAAAAAGGCATTATTTGGCACACCCAAGGCAGTGGTAAAACCGCCCTAACGTTTTATAACGTGCGCTTTTTAACCGACTACTTCCAAAAGCAGCAGGTCATTCCAAAGTTTTACTTTATTGTTGACCGCCTAGACCTACTGCAACAAGCACAGCGCGAATTTACCGCCCGTGGTTTAACCGTACACACCATCAACTCACGCGATGACTTTACCCGTGACATTAAAGCTACACAGGTGATCCATAACCATTCTGGCAAGCCAGAAATCACCGTGGTGAATATTCAAAAGTTTAAAGATGACCCAGATGTAGTCAGCACCAAAGACTACAACGTCGCGATCCAGCGAGTGTATTTTTTAGACGAAGTTCACCGCAGCTATAACCCCAAAGGCAGTTTCTTAGCCAACTTGAGCCAGTCAGACAGCAACGCCATTAAAATCGGTTTAACTGGTACGCCGCTATTGGGTGACGATTACAACTCACGTGCCTTGTTTGGCGACTACATTCACAAGTACTACTACAACGCGTCTATTGCTGACGGTTACACCTTGCGCCTAATTCGTGAAGAGATCAGCACCCAATACAAAATTGAGCTGCAAAAAGCCCTTGAAGAAGCCGAAGTGAAAATGGGCGATGTGGATCGCAAACTGATTTACGCCCACCCAAGCTTTGTTGAGCCCATGCTGACTTACATCGTAAACGATTTTGAAAAAAGTCGTGGTGCATTAAACGATACCAGTATTGGTGGCATGGTTATTTGCGACAGCTCAGACCAAGCCAAGCAGATGTTTGAAATTTTCAATGGCGTTTATGCCGATGCACCTATTCTGCCGCAAACATCTAATTCAAATAGTCAGCTACTCGAAGTCGCTGAGCCTGCGCCAACCAGTTATGCTGAGTCTGTCAAACAAGCACAAAAAATAAAAAATGCCGCGCTAATCCTGCACGACATCGGCACCAAAGAAGAACGCAAAAACTGGGTAGAAGACTTCAAGGCAGGCAAAATCGACTTTTTGTTTGTGTATAACATGCTACTCACCGGCTTTGACGCCAAGCGCCTGAAAAAGCTCTACCTTGGCCGGGTGATCCGCAAGCACAACCTGCTACAAGCCCTCACCCGAGTAAACCGAACTTACAAAGATTTCCGCTACGGTTATGTGGTCGATTTTGCCGATATTCGCAAAGAGTTTGATGCCACTAACAAAGCCTATTTCGACGAATTACAGTCGGAGCTGGGCGATGAGATGGAGCACTACTCACACTTGTTTAAATCTCAGGAAGAGATCAAACAAGAAATCGAACATATCAAAGACGTACTGTTCCGTTTTGATACCGACAACATGGAAGAGTTCTGCAACCAGATCAGCCAAATACAAGACCGCGACACCGTACTGGCGCTAAAAAAAGCCTTAGCCGATGCCCGCAGCTTGTATAACTTAATCCGCTTGCAAGGCGAGTATGACTTTCTGGATGAATTGGATTTTGCCAAGCTCAATGTGTTGTATCGTGAAACCAGTAATCACTTGGACTTACTCAATCTCAAAAACGACTTAGAAAGCGGCGAAGACACCAGTAACTTGCTCAACCGCGCCTTAGAAGACGTGATCTTCAAGTTTGTGAAAATCGGCGAAGAAGAACTAGTACTGGCCGACAAGCTAAAAAACACCCTACGCCAAACCCGCGAAGCACTGGCCAGCAATTTTGACCAACAAGACCCACAGTTTATCAGCTTAAAAGAAGAGCTAGAACGCCTGTTTAAGAAGAAAAACTTAAGCGAAGTGACTCAAGATGAAATGGTTGCCAACATCGACGCGCTGAATAAAATTCACGACCGCGTTAAAGAGCTGAACCGCCAAAACAACCAACTGCGGCAAAAGTATCTTGGTGATGCCAAGTACACTCGTATTCATAAACGCTTACAAGAGCGCCAGCAAAGCCAAAGCGATATTAGCGAATCAGAACGCAAAATTTTCGAAGCATTGGCAGGAGTAAAGCAAGATGCCGACGAGCAAGTGCTCAACAACAGTCAAGTGTTGGATAACGAAAGCTACTTTGAGCGCCAAATGATGCCGCTGGTGATTGGCCGCTTTATGAAAGAACAAAACATCAAACTTAACGCCGACGCCTCGCGTTACATTAACCACCTCGTCGTCGCAGAATATTTAAAAGAATTTAATACCGGCAGCCAAGCGTGGTAATGCGGGTAAAACTGATTAGGAAGTAAACACCAAATGGTTGAATTAGAATTTCAGCAAAAAACCAAAACCCTGATTGATAGCTTAAAGAGCATCTGTGCCAACTATGGTTTAGGGAACGACGGTAACGAATTTAAAATCATTACCCAAACCTTTTTGTACAAGTTTTTAAACGACAAGTTCGCCTTTGAAGCGAAAAAGCTCGATGACACCATCGCCAAGGCCGAAAAATGGGAAGAAGCGCTAGTCGCCATGAGCGAAGACGATCTCGACATGCTGCAACTGCAAATGGGCGGCGACACCGCACGGTTAAAGCCGCAGCACTTTATCAGCTACCTGTTTAGCCAACAAAACGCGCCGGATTTTGCCAAACTATTTGACGATACCTTAATCGACATTGCCATTAGCAATAACGATGTATTTGCAGTAAAAACCGATGGTGGCGCAAAAGTGGTGCTGTTCGACCGCATCAGTCAATACATTGCCGACGATTCCAAACGTGATGCCTTCTGCCGCGCCATTATCAATAAACTGGTGGAGTTCAGTTTTGAACGTATTTTCACGCAAAAATTCGACTTCTACGCCACCATCTTTGAATACCTGATCAAAGACTACAACAGCAATTCTGGCGGTAAATACGCTGAGTATTTTACCCCCCATGCGGTAGCGCGCATTATGGCGGAAATCTTAGTACCCAAAGAACAGCGCGGCACAGTACGCAATGTCAGTTGTTACGACCCATCCGCAGGTTCGGGTACTTTGCTTATGAACGTGGCGCACGCCATTGGTGAAAACCGCTGTAGCATTTACACGCAGGATATTTCACAAAAGTCCTCCAACCTGCTGCGATTAAACCTGATCTTAAATAACTTGGTACACTCAATCCCGAATGTGATCCAAGGTAATACGGTTTTACACCCCTACCATAAGGACGGAAAAGAGTTAAAGCGCTTTGATTACATTGTCTCCAATCCACCCTTTAAACTGGATTTCAGCGACTTTAGGGATGAACTCGACAGCAAAGAAAACAAAGAACGCTTTTTTGCCGGTATTCCAAAGATTAAAGCCAAAGCCAAGGACAAGATGGAAATCTACCAATTGTTCTTGCAACACATCATTGCCTCACTTAAACCCAACGGCAAAGCCGCAGTCGTTGTGCCCACAGGTTTTATCACCGCACAATCGGGTATAGATAAAGGCATTCGCGAACATTTGGTGAAAAACAAAATGCTCGCGGGCGTAGTGTCTATGCCATCGAATATTTTTGCCACCACAGGCACGAACGTATCTATTCTGTTTATCGACGCCAGCAACAATGGCGATGTAGTACTGGTGGATGCCTCTAACCTAGGGGAAAAAGTCAAAGACGGTAAAAACCAAAAAACCGTATTAACCGCCGACGAAGAACAACAGATTATTGATGTGTTTAACGCCAAAGAAGCGGTAGAAGACTTTTCTGTTGCGGTCAGTTACAGCGACATCGAAGCAAAAAATTACTCATTAAGTGCGGGCCAGTACTTTGATGTCAAAATCGAATATGTGGATATTACTCCAGAGCAGTTTGCCGAAAAGTTGCAGGGCTTTACCGGCAATTTAGATAGCCTGTTTAGTCAGTCTCGTGAATTGGAAGCTGAGATTAAAAAGCAGTTGGCGGGGTTGAAGTATGAGTAACCTCAAGAAGCATCGATTTTGTGACCTATACACTATGTCTTCCGGCATATCGTCTACAAAAGACCAAGCTGGGCATGGCAGTCCATTCCTATCGTTCTCTGTGGTATTCAATAACTATTTCGTACCAGATGCGTTGCCCGACTTGATGGACACGTCTGATAAGGAAAAGGAGACATACTCGATAAAGGGCGGTGATATTTTTCTTACACGAACCAGCGAAGTGGTTGATGAACTCGCGATGAGCTGTGTAGCTATCAAGGATTACCCAAATGCTTCGTATAGTGGCTTTTTGAAACGACTTCGTCCAACACAAACTAATATCACATACTCGAAATTCATGGCCTTTTACCTAAGAAGCCCAATGTTCAGAAAAACCATGACAAACAACGCTGTCATGACGCTTAGAGCAAGCTTGAACGAGGCTATATTTTCATATTTGGATCTTTTGTTACCCGAATATAATGAGCAAATAAAAGCGGGTGATCTTCTTTATCTATTAAATGAAAAAATCGAACTCAACAACCGCATCAACGCCGAGCTGGAAGCCATGGCTAAAACCCTGTACGACTACTGGTTTGTACAGTTCGACTTCCCCGACGACTCACCACAAGGCCAAGGTAAACCCTACAAAACCACCGGCGGCAAAATGGTCTACAACCCAACCCTAAAGCGGGAAATACCAGAGGGGTGGGAAGTGAAAAAGCTATCACAACACTTAACTCTCGGTTCAGGGTTCCCTTTTGATTCATCTACATATCAAGAGAACGGAAAATATAAAGTAATAACCATAAAAAATGTGCAGTCAGAGGGGCTGGCAACTGACAAAACAGACTTTGTTGATTCGGTACCAAAAGGGATGCAAGACTTTTGTGTATTAAATATAGGCGATATTTTGATGTCGCTTACTGGCAATGTGGGTCGAGTTTGCATTGTAAACGAAGAAGATTTGCTACTGAACCAGCGTGTGGGTAAGTTTGTTTGTGATAAGAAATGGAAGAACTATTTTTATTTATATTTTTTAAGGCCTGAATCAAGAGCAAGATTGGAAAAAATCGCGACAGGCAGCTCTCAAAAAAACTTAAGCCCTATTGATGCAGTTGACCTCTTGCATGTTTATCCAAGTGAAGAGTTGTTAAATAAATTTAATGAAGCGACAAAGTATTTCATTGAACAAATTGTACGAAACTCTCTGGAAAACAGAAAGCTCGCTTCATTACAGGACTGGCTTCTTCCCATGCTAATGAACGGCCAAGTCACCGTTGGGGAGGCGAGTTAAATGTTAAACCTTAAACAACACCGCTTAATCAGGAGGCAGCATGAAATTTAACTTTGCACACTTAGGCGGTATTGATAGCGGCACCGTTGAGCTGGGTGATTTAACCGTAATCTGCGGCCCTAACAATATGGGCAAAACCTATATTAGCTATGCCATCTATGGCTTGTTACGCCATTTTAAGCAGTGGATTGATTTGTCTGTGTCCCGTGAGCGTTTAGCGCAACTGCGCGACGAAGGCACGCTATTGATTGAGTTAACCGACTATCAAGCGAAATTAGCGAGCTACCTTAAAAACGCCTCTTCAGAGTTTTCTGAAAACTTGCCGCGCTACTTCAACGTACCGGAAGATTTTTTTAACGGTGCGAAAGCCGAGTTTAGCCACGACCAGCTAGTGTTTGACTTTACCAATGAGTTTAAACAAGCCGTGAGTTTTGGGCAGTCAGAACAGTTAAGCTTTTACAAGGCCGAAAATGAAACTGTGCTATCGGTCACTTTCCAAACCAAAAGCGGGGGCCGTGTTCCTAACCAGATTTTGGATGATGTGATTAGCGACCATATTGCCGATTGTTTGTTTGCCGATTTATTGCCGCGTCCCTTTGTGGTGACATCAGAACGCACTGGCATTGCCTTGTTCTATAAAGAGCTGGATATCAGCAAAAACGCCATTATTGAACATATTACCAGCGGCGATAAGGTAAACCCGATTGATCTGTTAAACAGTATGCGCTCACGTTATGCCCAGCCAATTCACGACAATATTAACGTGGTACGCGAGTACGAAAATCTGTGTAAGCGCAAAAGCTTTATCCGTGAAGAGAGCGACTGCAAACCAATTAAGGATGCACTGCAAGACTTAATGGGCGGTTCTTACAAAGCGGTTGATAAACAAGTGATGTACATGCCAAAAAAAGAGCGTGGCCGCGATAAAGTGGCGGTGCCGGTTTATGTGGCGTCATCTTCGATTAAATCGCTGTTTTTAATTGACCTCTATATCAACTCGCTAGCCGAGAAAAACGGCATGTTGATCATCGACGAGCCAGAGCTGAACCTGCACCCAGATAACCAGCGCAAAATGGCAGGGCTGCTAGCGCGTTTAGTGAATTCTGGCGTGAAAGTACTGGTGACAACTCATAGCGATTATCTGATCCGCGAGCTTAACAATCGCGTGATGCTTAACTTAGATGTGGAAAACAAAGAGCAGATTATGAAGTCAGCCAAAATGACCGATTTAGATCTGCTGAAACCTGCACAAATCAGAGCTTACAGCTTAAAAGATGATCACCAGATACATGCTGTTGAAGTGGACAAGTACGGCATCAATATGGAGGTATTTGACAACTTAATCGCCGATGCCAACGAGCTGGCTGATAAAATTTACTACGGTATCAAGGAGTGATGCATGCTGGCAGCGATGAAGGAAATCATCAACCCTGATGTGGTTATCCATTACGATACCTCCAAGAAACAGTTAAAACTGAAAGAAGACGGGGCAGATAGCAAGGTAGCAGAACTGTATATCGAGCATATGCCCGACAATGCACTCGCCTTTACTTTGGATTATCAGCCCAAAAAAGATAAGCAGAAATATAAACAGCTTTCACTCTATGTAAACTCGACCAACGATGTAGGCGTAAATAAAGGCTGTGACCTGATTATTTTATGGCAAGATACCGAACAAAAACGGGCTTTGGTGTTCGATCTTAAATCCGATAGGCTCAAGCCTAAGGATAATCAGAAGCAACTGGATAACTCGGAGTTGTTCTTAAAATACCTACTGAGCATGGCTGAAGTCCATTACGAAATAGATGCCAACGGTATTGAAATTGATAAAGCCATAGTGACCACCAATGCCAGAAACGTACGCAAAAGAACCACATATCAGCCAAATGCTGATACGGCACAGATTGGTAATTACAAAGTTGAAAGTGTGGTAGCTAATGCCTCAAGAACAGCCAGTATTTCCTTTCGGCAATTGATCAGAGGCGCTGCTAATGGCTAAAGACCTAACCGCATCATCACATGACCGCCAAAATATCCTTAACAATCGCTACGCCCTGCAACAAGCCGAGCAGCACTTGGGTTTGGGTGGTGTGAACTTTGAAGGTGAGACCGTATTCACCAAAGCACAGGTGGTTGCCTTGTATGAGGTAAGCGAGAGTACCATTGAGAAGTACCTTGTTAGCCATGCTGACGAGTTAAAAGTTAATGGTTACACCTTGCTTCGAGGGAAAAAGCTTAAAGAATTCAAAGAGTCACTCGATGGTACCGTAATCAATTACGGTACCAAAACGAGTGTGTTGGGTGTGTTCAGTTTTCGTGCAGTGCTTAATATCGGCATGCTCCTAACTGAAAGTGAACCAGCTCGCATACTACGCTCGCGCCTGCTGGATATTGTCTTGGATGTAATGGCTGAGCGTGCTGGGGGTCACACCAAGTTTATTAATCAGCGAGATGAGAACTATCTTGTCTCTGCGCTGCAAGAAGAAAACTACCGTCGTCAGTTCACCGATGCATTAGATAAGTATGTAGAGGTCAATAAATGGACGTATGCACGCTTTACTAACCTCATATATCAAAGCATTTTTCATGAAAACGCGACTGAATATAAAAAGGTGTTAAACCTAGCAACGAAAACCAATATCCGTGAGACCCTATATTCAGAAGTACTAAATCTGATTGCTAGTTACGAATCAGGCATTGCTCATGAACTAGAGCAAGCCAGCAATAAGTTAGGCCGCAAGCTTTCGCAGAAAGAGGCGGAGGGGTTGTTTGCGAGTTTTGAAAGTCACCCTCTGTTCAAACCGCTGATTTTGGATGCCAGAACTAAAATGGCCAGCCGCGATTTGTGC
>JBLWXY010000027.1:0-9718 GCA_048267225.1 Pseudidiomarina sp. | reverse complement strand
TACCCAACCGATGCCCCATCAGCTTTGAAATTTACGACCGATATTACCGTATATAGCCGACATAAACTGAGCGAAAACCAGTGTTCTTTAAATCTGCCGTATAGGATTCGAGAAGCCAATCCTAAACCAGACTCTACACTTTACTGTTTTTATGAATTTGGAGTTCATCCAAGGTTCAAATTTGAGTTTGAACAACTGGCTTCGTTAGCAGGACAGTCTCTTCCTACTGCCAACAATCAAGACTTACTCAATCTGCCTTACCTAAATCGGATTTGGCATAAACATCACCAACAACGGCATAAAAAACTGCCGCCCCATATTGAACAACAAGAATGGGCATTGGATATAAAAGTTTTCGACATTCTGAAGTTGGGGTTAGAGCGCGCGATACAATCCCTGTATCAAAGCAACACCCCTGACCAATGGGCACACTGCATACTTGAGCATAACCAAGATCAAATCACTGCCCAACAAAGCCTGCAACTTCAAGAATGTGTCGCCAGCTACTTCGCTAAAGAGACAGACAAAAGCGAGACGATCCCATCGCCTTTGACCAAGGAACAGCTAAACTTTTGGCAACAAAATGGCTACCTTGTAATACCCAAGGTTTTAACCGCTCAAGAATGCCAAGCGCTGTTGGCCGACATTTGTCAGCATATGCAAATCTCCCTATCTGAACCTGAATCTTGGTATCAACACAAAGCCCAACAACATCAGATAATGGTCCAACTATTTGACAGTCCTGCTCAAGAACATATACGTCAGAAGCAAAGCATTAAAGACATCTTTGCTCAGCTTTGGCAAACCAACGACCTGACTCCATCCTATGACCGAGTCAGTTTTAATCCGCCTGAGACAAACACTTGGCATTTCCCCGGCCCAGCCATACATTGGGATATAAAAACCTTTGAAGCGCCACTACCCTTTGCTACGCAAGGTCTGATTTACTTAACGGACACAGCGGAGAATCAAGGTGCTTTTTGTTGTGTACCGGGATTTCATAGGGAATTTGACACTTGGGTACAACAGCTACCCGAGGAAAAAGACCCGCAGCAGCAAAACTGGGACAACTTTAATGTCACACCGATTGCCGCCCAAGCAGGAGATCTGATTATCTGGCATCATGCCCTGCCCCATGGCAGCAGCCCTAATCGCGCTCAGCATCCTAGGATCGTGCAATACTTGAACATGACACCATCCAGCAAAACAGAGTTCTAGAGGAAGCTAACCAATGCAACAGCCGCTAGCCTGCGAAGTACAGCATCTTGAGCACTTTGTTTCCGCGCAAGAAAGCTTAGCATTTCAGCAATGGATAAAGAAAAGCTATGACCTTACCGACTTTGAAGAAGTCCACTTGGCGGCGGGGCAGACCTATCTTATTCAGCCCTGGAAAATGATGTTTGTAGACACTCGACTCACGGACTTCAATATTTTCCCCAAAGAACACGGTCGACGAGTCCTCTTTCCACCTTTGTTAGAAAAAATAAGAAATAGAGTCAATCAACATATCGGCTTGCAATTCGACGTTTGCGTCTGTTTGTACTACCCAAATGGCAAAGAATATATGGATTTTCACTATGATCCCCCAGCCTTTGGCTCTACCGACGTCATTCCGTCGATAAGCCTTGGCATAACCAGAGAATTCCAACTTCGAAGAACAAGTGATCACACGGAACTGCATCGCTTTCAATTAAACGACGGCAGTCTGTTTGTAATGGGAGAAGGGTGCCAAGACGAGTATGAGCATGCTGTCCCAGCGATGCCCGATTGCTCTCAGCCTAGATTCAATCTCACATTCCGCATATTCCACGATAATAAGGATTAGGGAAAACAGGTTATGAATGTGGGCTTTTTTCAGTTCGACGTAATCTTTGCAGACGCACAGGAAAACCTGAACAAAATAGAAAGTGCACTTATGCAAAGTGACTTCGACCTAGTTTTACTCCCCGAACTCTGCACGACAGGTTGTCTGTTTCTCTCAAAACAGCAAGCCATTGAACTGGCAGAAGAAGTCCCAAAGGGTAAAACGACTCAAGCGTTAATAAAAATAGCCCAAGCAAAATCTGCTTATATTATCGCAGGCATACTCGAAACCGAGGCTGAACAACTCTATAACTCGGCCATCATAGTTGGACCTGAAGGCTTTATCGGAAAACATCAAAAAATCCATTTATGCTCATCGGATAAGACTTATTTCAGTGCCGGCACGCAGTTTAATACCTATGAAATTTTAGGTAAGAGAATTGGCATTTTACTTTGCTACGATATTTGGTTCGACAGTGCCAATAAAGCTCTAACAGATCAGGACATTGATATTCTCTTTAACCCATCTAACTTCTGTGGTGAAGACAGCCTAGAGACTATCCTGCAACAAACCCAAAAGAATGCCGTCTATACCGTTGTTGCTAACCGTTTAGGCATGGATCATGATACGGGTACAGGCATACAGTTTATCGGTTCGAGTTGGATTATATCCCCAACAGGAGAGGTATTAGCAGAGGCTGGAAAAAGCCAAATATTACAGACCATCACAATAGAATCGCTCTAATGAAAAGGAACCACTTGCTATGACAGATGCCTATCATAAACTGCCACTGACCTTTGATATTCCCCAGCTCAAGCAAGATCTAGCCAGATTACAAAGTAACAACTGGCTTACTCACATCAACAAAAACGCACACGATGGAGGTTGGACATCCCTCCCTCTCAGATCGGTTGATGGTCAGATAAATAATTCCGTAGTCGTTGAAACCAATCCAGATCGCTACCAAAGCACTCTGTATCTAGAGCAAAGCAGCTATTTACAACAAGTGCTTGAAAGCTTCAAATGCCAGCTTGTTTCTGCTCGACTTATGTCATTAAAAGCAGGGCAAGAAATACGCCGTCATACAGATATGGACTTATGCTTTGAAGACGGCTGTGTACGGCTGCATATCCCCATAAAAACCCATCCAGACGTTGAATTCAAAATCAATGATCAGCCAATCCATTTTGCTGAAGGGGAATGCTGGTATATGAATGCCAACTACCCACACCAAGTGACCAATCACAGCGAGACAGACAGAGTTCACCTGGTCATTGATTGCTTAGTCAACGACTGGCTTGAAGCATTATTTCTTCAATCAGGATACGTTCAAGATGCTGTAGTACACAAATACGGTAGCCCAAGCATTACTGACGACAATGTAATGCAGGTCATCGAACGACTTGAACAGATAGGAAGCAGCACGGCACTAGAGATTGCAAACAATTATCGCTCTATTTGGAAGCATAGCATGTCATAAGCGTTATATTTTTAGTATCGCAACGACAAACACACATGCCATTCCATTTATTCATATCACTAGTATTTTATTGCAATAAATGTGAATCTATACTATCTATTAGGCTAAGATAATTAGCAGACCTTGACTGTTCAGGTTGCTGCAAACAATCGCTTAGGTAGTAACAATCAAACAACTTTAATGGAATAAAGATGTCTCTCAAAACGCTTTCTCCAACGACTACTTTCGCAGACCCTAAGCTAAAAGATATTTGTAACCAAAATCTGCGTAAGCAACTTAATAATCTTTTAAATCAGCTACCAGAAGACGAACTACAGCAAGCACTACAGAATTCATTCAATACCTTGGTCGCGCAAATTCTTAGCGATAAACTGTCTCATACCCAGCTGGTAGACCTTTTCGCAGATGCCTATGAAAACTTACTCGCGAGTTATGATAAAGCCGAGCTAACCGAGTCAGAAAAAACGACGTCTTACATCAATGCCACAGGATTGGTCATGTCAGTTGAGAATGCCGTCCATACTTTCCAAGATATTTACCGGGTTCAAGCTTTTCTACGTGGCGTGAATCAAGCCCTAGCAGAAAAGAAAAACAATGAAGTCGTACACGTTGTCTATCCAGCATGTGGCCCTTTTGCACCGTTACTCTTGCCACTGATTAGCCATTATGCGTCTCAAAACATCGGTCGTAACCAGCTAAAAATCACTTTAATAGATATCCAGCCGGGCGCTGTTAAAATACTCAACAAGCTAATTTCTGACCTTGATATTGCGGATTATATTCACGAAGTGATTTGCTGTGATGTCATGGATTTTCAGCCGAGCTACAAAATTGATGTGCTTGTTATGGAAGCTCTACAACATGGTTTCACAAGAGAAGGACATCTTGCTTTTGCTCGACACCTTGTATCATTCCTGTCAGAGGATGCCATCATGCTTCCCGAGCAAATCAAAGTCGTGGCATCACTTAATATAGGCCAGCGAGAATATGTGGACCAATGGGCTAATCAAGAGCGCACTCATTCTAGCTTAGTGTGCCCAGAGGTTCAGCACGAGCGTATCCCGCTCGGAGAAGTCTTTTCCCTTACACTTGATAAACTGCGCAAGCTTACCACATTGCCGTTGGGCGATAGTATAGAATTGGTTGAATGTAACCAATTGCAAATACCAAAAGGCATCAAGAATATAAATAAGACAAACCTTTTATTAAGTGTGACGGCTACCACCTTTGGTGAAGAGCACATTATGGAATATGACTCTGGTATCACTCACCCACTTTTTGATATGTCTGTTTGTATCGACTTTGTCCCCAAAGCCGCAGAGCCAGATGATCTACTCGTCAAAAGTGGTGATCGACTGAAGTTTTACTATAAATTATCAGGGGCGCCGGGCTTTTTGCCGACTATTGCTTAAGGATGATTTAAAAATGGATAACATCAAGGTTGCGGTTATAACAAGCGGTGCATCGGCTTTTGGGCTTATTAGTTATTTAGCACAAATCGAAAAGCTATCAGGAGTGCTGATTTTTGGTCCATGGGATCAGGAAAAAGCTCATATTGCCCAACAACTTAGTCAATCAGGCATCGCTGTACAACATTGCACAACAGACGATATTGATCCCCCTATCACAGCGCTAACAGGCTGGGAATCGCAGTTAGCCATCGTCTTTTGTTGTCGTGAAAAGATTCCACTATCCGTTGCGAACACGCCTAAATATGGCACCATCAATTTTCATGGTTCGCTATTACCCAACTACCGTGGCCCAGACCCTATTTATTGGCAAATACGCAACGGTGAAACACAATCCGCACTGACAGCACATAGATTAAGTGAAGAATTTGATACTGGCGCCATTGTTGCCCAACAACCTTTTCTAATTGGGCCATGTGATACGGCAAGCCGAGTGTTCAGCAATTTAACCCAAAAAATCCCAGAGTTGCTCACGCAAATATTTGATCAAATCCGTCAACATGGCGAATTACCAGAACAGCCACAGCAAGGAGAGGTGCAATACCTAGGGACGCGCGTCTCTGAGCAAGATTTAAAAGTCCTCTGGCATCAGACTACGGCTAGAGACTTATGTAACCAAATACGCGCAGGGAATCCGCAACACGGTGGTGTCAGGCTAACGATGGGGCAAGAGCAAGTACAGCTGCTGCAAGCGACCCCCTCAAATTTACCAACTTATGATGCTCCAGCAGGCAGTATTATTCATATTTCCCCTGAACAAGGGCTGATCGTAGCTCTAAAAGAGAAAAGTGTTCGGTTAGATATTATTGCTAATAACGATGGTGTAGTAGATGGCTACCGCTTTGCAAAGTTGTGTCATTTATCCGCAGGAATGCGGTTTATTTAGTTTAAAAATCGACAGATGAGCAGCAAGCTTAGTTGCATTACTACTCATCGAAGATGGCGAGCAAATGAAATTATCAAACTAGGAGAGATTGAATGGATAACTATTTAGGTACGACCCTACTATTTGGTGGGAATTTTGCCCCTAGAAATTTTGCCTTTTGCTATGGAGGTCTACAGTCTATTTCGCAAAATACAGCATTATTCTCGCTTTTGGGGACTAATTGGGGCGGAGATGGTCGCACGACTTTTGGCTTGCCAGATTTCCGCGGGCGCACTCCTGTAGGATTGGGTGATGGGCCGGGGCTACCGAATTATAGTCATAATATCGGCGTTAAGTTTGGGTGGTTAAACCATACATTAAGCCATAGCGAACTCCCTACCCATTGTCATGCGGCAGTATTTACACCGACAGGCGGCTCTCCTGGTACACCGATTTCAGCAACGGCAACTGTGAACGCTGGAACTGGTTCAGATGCATCAGACCCTACAGGAAAATATTGGGGGACGACCAAAAATGGTTTAGCCGCATTGAATAGTTACTCTAACTCAGCGGATACACCCATGGCGAGTAACGCTATTGATATCACTATTACGGGTGGCGGTGGCGGTATAACTGGTGGAGAGGTGACCATCGCAGATGCAGGACATTCACAGCCGTTTGAGCTTTACCAGCCTAGTTTGGTTATACCATTTATTATTTGCACCTATGGACTATACCCGTCACGCAACTAATTTATAGAGAAACTATGTCTTTAGCCCTTCGCTATGGAGGGCTAAATTATTAAACTGTTGCAATGTCTAGTCGATACACATTAACACAGCACGGTACAGTTCCAGAAAAATTTCAAACCGCTGAAAGCGGTTGAGCACCATCAGATTGACATCAATGGTCAAAGGATAACGTCATGAGCGCCATATACACGCAACTTCTATTTATCGATCCAACTGTTCCTCAGCGGGATGTATTAATCAAAGATCTTCCTAACCATATCAAAGCCGTGTATCTGGCTGCTCATACCGATGCCATAGAACAAATCACCAGAGTTCTACAACAGCACCGGAACCTTGAGGCCCTTCATATCGTTACCCACGGCGCACCGGGTCAACTGGTCTTTAGTAATAGCCTATTAAATACCCAGATGCTGGAGCCATATCACACTCAACTTTCCCGTTGGTCACAAGCGATGTCGGCAGAAGCTGATATTCTTCTTTATGGCTGTGAAACAGGCAAAGGAACAGAGGGGCGGCAATTCTTACAGGAGCTAAACCATTTAATCTCCTGTAATGTCGCTGCATCAGCAACATCAGTTGGACATAGTGTTATCGGTGGGAACTGGCAGCTTAGCGAGTCTTTAAAACCTCTATCGAGTCAAGTTTTTGCATCATTAGAGACACAAACTAAATGGTGGAATACCCTTCCTTACAGTGATGAAAACTTTGAAAGTGGTTCTACCAATGGCTCCCCTAGTAGTAGTTTTAGCCAAGGCGACTGGATTCTATCGAGCACAGAACAAAGGCAAACAAGCAAACTGGGGGTAGCAGATATATCTAGTGAGCTAGGCATTTCAAATGAACTACAAGGTAATTCTGGAGCGCTCTTTGGCGTCCCGTCTAGTGATGATGGTTCAAATGTCACCTATACACTGAAAACTACCGACGGTAGTGACTTCAAACTAGTAAGCTTTATATTTGCTTCACAAACAGATGGTGCTGCCAATACCTTCTCGATTACAGCTTATCGTGGCGGTAGTCAAATGGTTACTCCAGAGAATGTTGATCTTAGTACCAGCAGCACATACGGCGGCATTACTTATGCTAAATCAATAGATAATGAGAACTTTGTCTACGGTGGAACACTTACTTTTGATGCATCATACGCCAACATAGATGAAATAAGGATCATTGGACCTAATGACGTTGCTCAAGCTGCTATAGATGCGATAGATGTCGAAGCTCCAGTATCACCAAACACAGCTCCCACTATAGCCAACCTTAACGGAGACACCCTAAGCTTTACTGAGAATGATGGTGCTTCTGTTATCAACCAAGGCACTGTAGCAACAGTCACTGATGTAGATTCAGCAGACTTTGATAGCGGTACACTGACCGTTTCTATCACAGCGAATAATGCGACAGGCGAAGATGTTCTTGCCATTCTAAACCAAGGAACAAGCGCTGGGCAGATAGGTGTATCGGGGGCAAATGTATCTTATGAAGGAACAACCATTGGCTCCTTTACTGGCGGCGCTAGTGGCAATGATCTTGTCATTACGTTTAATGCCAGCTCAACGCCAGCAGCAGCAGCGGCACTTATCAATGCGATTACCTATAACAACACCAGCAATGCACCTTCTACATCCGCACGAACGGTTACCTTTGTATTAACAGACGGTGATGGGGGAACTGCAACCACACAAACAACCACTGTTAATGTCACGGATATTACCGCGGCCTCTTCCACAGGCGTCTTTAATACCACAACTGGGGCGAATTTATCCCCCGGTATTATTTTCGGTTCAGGCAATGAAACCCTAACCATTGGCACAGCGGGTCATGAAGTGGGCTCCACCATTGTTGGCAGCACTGGTGCGGATACGCTATTCATTACCGCAACTGGGGTCGATTTATCTCAGGCCACGACACTCTCAGGTTTTGAGACGTTGTCGCTTGACTCAGGCGTTTCTATTAGTTTGTCTGAAACTCAATACACTGGTTTTACGACCGCTATAAACGGTACGGGAACCAACCAGATTACTCTGATTGATGGCAGCGGCACGCTAACAGGTGATGCGGATATCGAGTCTTATGTGCTGAATGGCACACAGAACTTTTCTCTTGGCACTGCCGGACAAAATGTAACGGGCAGTGATGCGGCTAATCAAACCGTTAACACCAAAGGCTTCAACGTAAGTGGCGCGCTTAATGGCGGTACGGGCGGCAGCGACACCCTAGTCATGGAAAATAGCGCTAACATCGCCGCTGCGGTCAGTGTAACAGGCTTTGAAACACTAAACGTTGCCTCTGGTGCAAGCGCCACCATGACCTCGACGCAACATAATGCTTTTGCTGCTATTAGTGGAAGTGGTGCTTCCGAACAAATTACCATCAGTGATGCAGCTGAGACCATTACAGGCGATGCAGATATTGAAACCTATGTCTTAGGCGCCGCTAACAGCTTTACTCTTGGCAGTGATAACCAAAGCGTTACCGGTAGTACTGGTGACGACACTGTCAATGTCGGATCTCGAGTTCTAACAGGTGGCTCTATTGATGGCTCAAACCACTCTAGTGGAGATACTCTATCCCTTGATACGGGCGCAAATATTTCTGGAGCAACGGTTTCTAACTTTGAAAACCTAACGCTTACTGATAACGCTTCCGTTACCATTGATGCCTCTCAATTAGCTCAGTTTACAGGCACAATTGCTGCTGACGGAAATGAAACTGTTAGTGTCACAGGTGATGGTAACGTTACAACGCTTGCCAATATTGAAACCTATAACGTAGGTGATGATAGTACAAATGCTCGAACCATCACGGTTACCTCAGCAAATACCAGCGTTAGCGCTACATCCGATACGGATGCAGTGACCTTCGACCTTGGCTCGCTTACCTATACTGGCACGTTAATCGGAGAAGCATCGGTCAAAGATATCGTACATCTTGATAATGGCGCAGATATTTCAGGCGCTAACCTGAACGACTTCATCCTTAATGGCGCTTCGTTGACCCTGTCAAATAATGCTTCGGTCACCATGACGGAACGCCAATATGAAATCTTTAATGCCATTGCGGCCTCAGGTTCTGAGACCCTTACTCTATCAGCAATGGACGGTGATGCTACGATCACGGCCAACAGCAATGTTGAAAACTATGTACTTGGCGCAGCGGCCACACTGACATTAAATGCCAATCAGTCAGTCACAGGTAGCACAGGCAATGACACTGTGGACGCTGGTTCGCAAACGCTCACTGGCACATTAGATGGTGGTACAGGCAACAACACCTTGATGCTCGGTAATGGTGCCAATATCTCAGCGGCAACCGTCAGCAGCTTCCAAAACCTAACCTTGGCATCAG
>JBLWXY010000026.1:0-9800 GCA_048267225.1 Pseudidiomarina sp. | reverse complement strand
GCACCACGTAGCTGGAAAAAGATACAGCCAAACAGCCTACGCCACGCAATGGAACTATGCCTAGAGCATGCCCGCGTAAAGCGTAACCTGTCTGTAGATCGTATCGCCGACAACATGGGCCTAGCCAGCAAATGGACACTCTACAAATGGCTTGAAAACGGACGCATGCCAGCCGTCCTAATTCGACCGTTTGAAAACGCCTGTGGGATTGAATTCATGACCCAGTACCTAGCCACTTCTGGATACAAGCTAGTCATAGCCATACCAGCAGGGCGCAAAGCCAGCAGTACAGACGTCAACGAACTACAAGGCACCTTCAGCGAAGCCATGGGGCTACTCATTCGTTTTTACCAAGGCAAAAGTGAAGCAGACGAAACCCTAGGGTCACTCACACAAGTCATGTCCGACATAGCTTGGCACAGAGAAAACGTCAGCAAAACCATGACGCCCGAATTGTCACTCTTCGACGACAGCTAACAGCCTCTTAAACCTCGAACCAGATAGACAAAGAGTGTGGTTGCAAAAACACCGCACAGGATTTTTGCGCCCAAAATTTGAGAGAAAGCTATGAAACAATGGTACACAGCCAAAGAACTAGAAGACCTAAGTTTGCCAGGTTTACCGGAAAGCAAAAGCGGCATCCTACGTTTGGCAAAGCAACAAAAATGGGAATCACAACAGTCCAGCGTAAAGGGCGGGGTAGTGTATGAATTCCACATTACCAACTTGCCAAAACAAACCATCGCGGCCCTGCGTGACCAGCACAACCTAACGCTGATCAAACGCATGAGCCTAGCGCCCGTATCCGTTAGAGAAAACCGCGCCCTAGCCACCGCCATCCTAGAGCCCAACACCAACCAACAACAGCGCACCACCGCCAGCGCTCGTGGCATGGTTTTAAAAGCCATTGAAGGCATGGCCAGCGCCGGTGTGTCAAAGGAAGCGGCCATCAACCTAATCCTCACCCAAGCCAAACTCGGCACACTCGCCGACAGCAACCCAGTGCTCGACAAAGCCCTACGTGATGCTGTTGATTCTCGTGGCAAAGGTAGCAGCAAACTTTACCCAAGCCCACGCACCATCAAACGCTGGGCCAGCGACGCCAACAGCCAAGGCGCACTTGTGCCCAGCTACCGTCAAAAAGAACCACTGCCAAAATGGCTAACGCTATTTCGCAAGTTCTACAACATCCCAGAAAAGCCATCCCTAGCCAGTGCCTACGACGACTTCCTAGAAGCCTGGGCCAGTCCAGAACAACCGCCCAGCATCTACGCCGTGCGTCGTGCCATGGACAAACTTGGCAAAGTGGAACGTGAAAAAGGTCGCATGGGCCAAAACGAAATCGCCAACATCAAAGGCTTCAAACGTCGTGCCTTCGACAAACTTCTACCGAGTGACGTCTACAGCGCCGACGGCCACACCTTCGATGGCGAAGTCGCACATCCGTTACACGGTCGACCATTCCGCCCAGAGATCACCACCTTTATCGACATCGCCACCCGCAAAGTCGTCGGCGTCTCCGTCACCCTAGCCGAATCAGGTCTAGCGGTACTCGATGCCCTTATGGACTCCTGCAAATGCGGCGTTCCAGCCTTGCTCTACGTGGACAACGGCTCAGGTTACGTCAACGAAATGCTAAAAGACCAAACCAAAGGCATCCTCGCGCGCCTTGGCACAGAAATGACCCACTCACTGCCATACAACTCCAAGGCCCGTGGCGTCATCGAACGTGTCCACCAAACCCTATGGGTAGCCGGTGCTAAAAAACTACCGAACTTCGTCGGCAAAGACATGGACCGCCAAGCCCGTCTAGCCAACTTCAAAGACACCCGTAATGCCCAGCGTAACGACGGCGTAGTCCCGATCCTCAGCTGGTCAGATTTCATGGCCTGGGTACACGAGCGAGTAGAGTGGTACAACAAGCGTCCCCATTCATCGCTTCCCAAAATCACCGACAACGGCACCCGCCGTCACGAATCCCCCCAAGAAGTGTGGGATCGCTTTATCGCATCAGGTTGGGAGCCAGACATGCTAGCCAACGACACCATTGCCCACATCTTCCGTCCACAAGTGGCACGTACCGTGTTGCGTGGCGAGATTCGCCTATTCAACAACCGCTACTTCTCCAACGACCTAGAGGAATGGCATGGCCTAAGCGTCAACGTTGCCTACGACATCCACGACCCGAACCGTGTCTGGGCCTTTGAACCCGAAACAGGCCGCATGATCGCCAGCGCCGACTTTGCCGCCAACGAGACAGACTACTTCCCACAATCCATGGTCGATCGTGCCCGTGAGAAGCGTGCCGAAGGCCGACTCAAACGGGCTATGGTACGTATCGACGAAATCGAAGCCGAACGCACTGGTTCACCTGTCATCGAGCATCAAAGCTTTGTGTTGGATGGCTTTAATGCTCAGGAGACAACCTTGTCCCCAGTTCGTCACGAGCAGGAGTACGACCCATTTATCATGCTTCGAACCCAGTCACAGCAAACCAGTGAAACTCAGCAGGCCAACGTCACCAGCATCTATGAAAGCCTAGATGCTGCTGGACGTTATGACCTGTACCAAAAATGCCAAGCAAGTTCTGAGCTTGCTAAACAGCATGCGGCGTGGCTTCGAAATTACCCCAAATCCAAAGAATTCAAATACTTTGCGGCGCAAGCCTAGGAGAACAACATTATGAATATGCCAATGGGCATTGCCCACACAGCGAACTTAAGTCTATGTGACATGGCGATCCAGCGCGCCCAGTCCCGCACACAATCTTTGCCAGGCATGGTCTGTCTATATGGGCCAAGTGGTGTCGGTAAATCGGTTGCCGCGACCTTTGTCTCAAACCGTAGCCGCGCTTATTACGTGCAGGCTAAAAGCGTCTGGACGAAGAAGTATTTCTTACAGGCGGTGCTTCGTGAAATGGGCATTACATCATGCGGAACAATTCCAGAAATGCTTGATCAAGCGGCCCAAGAACTGGCGCTTTCAAATCGCCCCCTAATCATTGACGAATTCGATCACATCATTGATCGAAACGCCGTGGAATTAGTACGTGATATCTATGAATCCAGCCAAGCCGCCATCTTACTCATAGGTGAAGAGCGTCTACCAGACAAACTGAAAAAGTACGAACGCTTTCACGGTCGTATTTTGGACTGGGTGCCAGCGCAACTGGTAACGCTAGACGATGCGAAAAAACTTGCGCCCATTTATTGCCAAGACATGGATGTAGCCGACGATTTATTAGAGCTACTGGTTGAAAAAGCGCATGGCTCGATTCGTCGTGTAGTCGTCAACCTAGAACGCATCCACGAGATAGGCCTGTCGTGTGGTTGGTCTATCGCAACCAAAGACCTGTGGGCAGATCGCGCCTTGTACACAGGTAACGCACCTAAGCGTCGATTGTAAGGGGAGGTATTTATGCAAGCTCAGGTAGTAACAAACAGCCTAAATCGAAAGCCAGCACAGCTTGAAATGATCGGAGGAAAAAGCGCTCGTCAACGTATGTGGGAGCTTATGCGTTCTTCACGGCTACAAGGGAAATTCTCAGGCGTTCACATTATCGACCATGCAAACGTTTCCTCTGAAACCTACTGCACTTATATCCAGTGTTTAGAAGCGGGCGGTTTTATTGAAGCGATGGACAAGAAAAAGCGCGTGTTGCGAACGTATCGAATCTTAAAAGACTGCGGCATTGAAGCACCCAAACTGACTAGGGATGGCAAACCGTCCAAAACAGGATTAGGGATTGAAGCCGTCTGGCGAACACTGCGCATGATGAAGAATGTCGATCTCGATGTGTCGTCCATCAGCAGCCATATCTCAGCCGCTGGTGTAGATCTTATGGTGAGCAGTATCCGAGTGTATTTACAGGCTTTGAAACGAGCAGGTTACTTAACGGTTGTGATGCCTGCAACCTACAACCGCATGGAACGAATCCGCTTAAAACCAGACATGGACACCGGCCCACGCCCGCCCCAGATCCAAAAGGTCAAAACCGTCTACGACCCAAACCTTAACAAAGTCATGCATGCCGAAGACCCACAGGAGGCACTATGAACCACATCGACATCAGCGCATGGGGCGACAAGCCGCCCCAATTCATCCAGCTACTGGCGAAAGCCGTGGCCGAAACCAGCCGTGCAGACGTAGCCCGTCGCATCAAGATCAGCCGTTCCACGGTCTCGACCTTGTTGATCAACCGCTACCCAAGCCCGTCTACACAAAAGATCGAGGCAAAGATCATGGCCGCACTGGGCAAAGTCCCGTGCCCAACCATGGGCGAGATCGACAGCAGCAAGTGCCAAACAACGCGCCTACGCCCGTTTATGAGCACCAATGCCCAAGCCATCGCCCAGTTTAAAGCCTGTGCCAACTGCCCATTAAACCCAAACCGCAAAGGAGCGCACCATGAGCATTAACAGCCCTCGTTACCAAGGTTGGCACACCCAGCCCAACTCACAAAACGCCCACATGCTGGACAGCTACGTTAACGCAAGCAAAACCCTACATCAGCTGGTCAAGATGGGCATCACCGTTACTGAACTGTGTCTAGGTTCCGTACACCCCGTGATTACCGTACAACCGACCGCTGAAACCAAAAAACTTAAAGGCGTCATGGTGCGATCCATCAACCGTAGCGGCATTCGCAGTGCCCTTTACACCGCCATGATGAACCAATGCCGAATCGAATGGGAGAACCGCTATGTCCACTAATCAAATCGTACCAGAAGGCTACATGCAAAATGCCAGCGGTCACCTAGTGCCCGTGGCTAACATTAAAGAGCAAGACCTACTGCGTGATCAGATAGTCACTGCCTTAGTACCGCAGGCCATCGCCTTGCACAAAGAACTGCAAGCATTTAAGCGCACCGCACTCAACGATATCAGCGACCTAATCCAAATCGCAGCCGATCGTCATGGTGTCAAAATGGGCGGTAAAAAAGGCAACGTCACCCTGTATTCCTACGATGGCCGCTACAAAATCTTGCGAGCATTTCGTGAGTTACTGACCTTTACCGAAGAGCTAGAAGCCGCCAAACACATGATCGACAGTTGTCTCGCTCGCTGGACCGAAGGCGCAAACGACAACATTCGTGCGGTCGTCTCCCAAGCCTTTCGCACCAACACCAAAGGCGAAATCAAAACCGGCAAGATCCTAGAGCTGATGCGCTTAGAAATCAAAGACGACGAATGGAACCAAGCCATGACCGCACTTAAAGACGCCCTGCAATCCACTGGCACCGCCGTCTATGTGCGCCTTTATGAGCGTATTGACGACACCGATCAGTACCGTCCCATCAGCCTTGATATTGCATCCATGTGAGGTGAGCCATGACACGATATTACGACCGCATCGACCAAGCTATTGATGAGGCGCTAGGACCATCAGGAATACGCGTGGAAGACTACGACCACTTTCTAAAACGCCTAGTGGCGAAAGCTTCTTTTGTCATCAGTCAAAGCCAAGGGGAAGGCATCGCCATTGCCTACTTACAGGGGGTGGAGCACAGCCTAGCGCACCCAATCACAGCACAAGGAGCAGAGCAATGAGTCTAACCCAAGAGGACTGGGAAACCTTAGAAAAGGCATTAGGTGGATTACTAGGGGATGCCAAGCTTACGTTAGGGAATCGTGAAATCACCCTACAAAAGCGCATGATCAGCGAGAACAAACTTGGTTTGCTGGTATACATTGACGGAACCATTCAACAAGGGATGGGCTGGCCAGACAGCAAGCATCATGACCCGATTGTTAAGCAGGTTTGGCGTGCTCGTAGTCGTTCTTACTACACAGCAAAACAACAAAAAGACCTGATCAAGTCCTATGGTAAGCGTCAAGTTAAGAAGCTGATCCCAAACCTAGAAGACCAATTCACTTGGTACGAACCCATGTTTCTGACCTTTAAATCACTGCAAAGACAGTACAAAAGGATTGACGGGCTCACGCTGGTTGAATCCGACGGCGTACCCAATCTATAGCGAAACGCGGCATTCACGCCGCGTCTGCCCAGCGTTGTGGCTGGGTACTGATGAGCAGCAACGATGTATCAAACACTACACACTTACATGGCTCACCTAGCGGGCGTCATCAAGCTACTAGAGCAACACGGCCACCAAGTGCTCAAGGTGCGAGCCAACGAGCAGGGCGGTCAAATCACCCTGAATGAACCCATTACCGCTCCCATGATTCTTGAGTTAGTCGACGACTACGCCGAGGGCGCGGGTTACAACTTACTAGGAGTCTGGATTACATGGCCAACCGACTAGCCGCCATTCACATAGGTAAAAAAGCCCTAGGCATGGATGATGAATCTTACCGTCTGTTACTTAGCGATATGTTTGGCAAACGCAGTGCCAAGGATCTCACCGAAGCCGAGCAGGGCGAGCTGTTAGAGCGTTTTAAACAACTGGGCTTTGTGCCAAAGAAACCGCAAAACAAAGCAGCCAACAAAACGCCAAAGTGGGGGGAACGCCCCAATCCAACGGCGAGTCGTGAACCACTAATGGGGAAGATCGAAGCCTTACTGGCAGATAATAACTTGCCTTGGGCCTATGCTGACGGCATTGCCAAGCAGATGTTTAAGGTGGAGAAAGTGGATTGGTTGGAGAGGGAGCAGCTACGCAAAGTGGTAGCTGCTTTGGCTATAAAGGTGTCTAGCCGTGTGAGACATAACTAGAAGGATCAGTAGGTTTAATTTTTTGCAAAGAAGTTGACTCAAAAGCGGCATCTTTAAGTTCATCTCCTGTAAACCATCGACAGTGATATACTCCTAATTCATCATCCCATGAATCGATAGTCATTTTGGGGCCCCCTGATTTTAGTTGGACCACATCACCGTCTTTAAAATCTTCCATATTTGCATCTCCATTTATAAGATAAAAGGCTTTCAACAATGTCACAGTTATCTGACAGTGACATTACGACTTTCGGTTAAATGTAGTACATCATGCTGATATTTATCAAGCACTTCATGGGCACTTAGCCCTCCCAACTCCCGAAAGCGCTCTTCTCGAAAAGCAGTACTATCAGTAGACTTAGCCGTCCAGCCGTTCCCAGCCCCCATCATATAAAACACCATCGCTTTAGATAGAAGTTCTTGATCTTCTTTGCTTTGCAAAGAGGACATCATTTCATTACCAGAATTTATAAAGCTTTGACGGGTCGTGGTATCTAGAACAGGCTCAGCGGCCCAGCAGTTGAACGTGATCGTGGCGCATAATGCCAAAGGTAGAACGTACTTCATAACAATCCTTATTGTGAAAGTAGTTTCATTGGAAATAGGCATGTAGCATAGCTCTTTTGGGATGTTACTGGAAAGACATTATGATTAGCCACTGTAAGGTATTGATGGAGCTCGTTGTGTATGCAGACATGGATTTTTGAAGTGATTAAGCTTACTCTTTTGGCTGTTCTATTACTTTGTATTGGTTTTGTTCTTTCTCGGTGGTCGATTGACTGGCTAAAAGACTGGACAACAATTTTCGCTAATCTTGCTATCGTTACTACAGGTATAGCAAGTGTTCTTGCTATCAATACTTGGAAGAAGCAGCTTAATGCACAAACAGAAAAGGAGCTTCTAAGGTCGGCGAGGAAGGATATTTACATCCTAATTACCAATGCCTTTGATCATATGCATGCTTACTACTACGGTTGTGCCAAAGCATTCGATATGTTTAATTCAACAAATCAGCGGGGCTCGTTTTCTGACTTCTATAGTAGGGTTTATAGAGACGAATTTGAAAGTGAGCTACTGGAGTTGACACATAAGTTACATAGATCAATACAACACTTTCAAACATCCGTGCTTCACTTAGATGCAGAGGTAGATGGAGGTTATTTAGATCTAATTAAATGCGACGATATTATTAGTTTTATCAATCGTTATTCAATCAATCCAGGCAGCGAGAACTTCTTACCTAAAAGTGCAGCGGATCAAATGATAGATGAACTGCAAGAAAAGTATCTAAACCACTTCAGTTCTATTAGTAAAAGCGACTCTAATTGATATGGTGTGTGATTAATTGGAGCGATGACTAAGATACAGCTAGCACAAATAGTAACCATTTAAGCGCGATCGTCGCCTCAGCACTAAACACCGCTTGTAATATGGTTTAGTATTGCCTCCTTTATTTTTGCATTAGTATACAAAGGATTTACAGATGTCAGGTGTTGCTGCTCCTTCCTCAGTTCAACAAATTCGAGTGAAGTATGACGGGGAAGCTCAAAAAGATCATGAAATGGATATTTTTGCCCTAGCTACCTCTTTAGAAGGCTTGGGAAAGATCCTAAAAGAAGCTAACTTCTTGATTAATGATACGCAAAAAATTGATATCAAAGTTGATGCTAAATTTAATGAAGGCTCATTCGAATATTTAGTAGACCTTGTGCAGTACGGCAGAGACGTGTTGCCGTATATAGGTTTAGCTACTACATCCTTGGCGGCTGGTAGTGCCACTTTTTTGGAGGTTCTTAAAAAGCTTAAAGGTTCAAAAATTGACTATATTGAGAGTGCAGATGAAGAAGGCTTTTTCAACTTAGTCATTAATGGCGAGAAGGTTCTTGTCAATGATGAAGTTCGAAAGCTTGCATATAGCAAACTGATACGTGAAGGTGCTACTAAGGTATTCGTTAGTCCTCTATCAACTTCCGGTACAGATGAAGTAAGTATTTCAAACGGAAGTGATCAGGTTGTGTCTCCAATATCAAAGCAGGAGTCTAGAGACTACCGATCACCGAGAGGGAGTCTGCAAGTTGAAAGACCTGATGTGAATGAAATTGAAGCCAAGGTTAAGTTTGTTACTGGGCATACTTTTAAAAAAACTGGTTGGAAAATTGAGCTTTCTTCAGGGGTCTTTGTTGATGTGACTATTGCTGATGATTTGTTCATGGCCAAGCTAGAACATTTAGAAGAGCCATATGTTCTAGGTAAGAGTTTTGTAGTTAAGTTGGAAGAAACGACTAAATTAGATTCGATAAAAGGTCAGGTTGTAACTTATAAGATTACTAAAGTATTGCACCCAACGGCTTAGGGTGTAATACAAAAATTTTAAAGGGGCTTTACGATGGTTGAGGTGATATTTTGGCTTTTAGTCATCATAAGTTCGCCTTATCTATTTATGGTGACAAAGGGATTGGTTCGGTGGGGGTTGGAGGCAGTATTTCCAACTAAGTACGTAACTTTAACCTACACAGATCGTGAAGGGGTAACCAATACAAAAAAAGTACTCCTTAATGATTCGGAAGAGCTAAAAAAAGTTCTCAAGTTAGCTTTAGATGACGCTAACTCCCATCGTTCTAGGGGGCGTAGTGTCTGGTAAGACCGTTGCTGAGGGCAGTATTATTGGCGGGCTGTTAATGGGAATCGCAAATTTATACATTAAGCCACATATGGGCTTGGCTGCTTATGATTTACTGCTTTTAGTCATTCCAGGTCTTGCATTTGTTTTGCAAAATTGTACGCACTTCTTGTATCAGTTATGTAAGTTAGACCCAAATGCGATTCAAATGAGAAGAGGTATTAAACGAGTTATCAAGGATATCAAAAAAGAACTTAAGGAAGATCCTAGACCTGAGAGAAAAGAAGCTCTTCTAAAAGATCTTGAGCAGCAGAGAGATGCCCTTCGTGAAACTTTAAAGCCTTCAAGCAAATAGCGTTAGAATTTTGGTCTAACGCTTTCCCGTGCTAGCGTTCAATCCATGAACACATTTGAACCTTGGCACACACTTCTACCAGAATCCGCCCAGCAGCTTATCCAAGTCATTGGATGGGCGGATACGGTACGTCTTATCCAGCACTTTGG
>JBLWXY010000025.1:0-11598 GCA_048267225.1 Pseudidiomarina sp. | reverse complement strand
GACGCAGAACCAAAACGGCGACAGATACTACCTAGTACAGTGGGCCCTCAGACGCAGAACCAAAACGGTGACAGATACTACCTAGTACAGTGGGCCCTCAGACGCAGAACCAAAACGGTGACAGATACTACCTAGTACAGTGGGCCCTCGGACGCAGAACCAAAACGGCGACAGATACTACCTAGCCCAGTGAGCCCTCGGACGCAGAACCAAAACGGCGACAGATACTACCTAGTACAGTGGGCCCTCAGACGCAGAACCAAAACGGTGACAGATACTACCTAGTACAGTGGGCCCTCGGACGCAGAACCAAAACGGCGACAGATACTACCTAGACTTCCCGATCCATTAATCCTATGTTACAAATAGTTTGTCGCTCTCTCAGAGAGTGCTGGAGGTGTCGGCCTCTCAGTAAATATCCGACCTATTCTATCCTTTTTGCGGTCTCAGGCATTGCCTAGCAGATCCTGACAATTCGGCCTGTATTCACGCAGCGCCTTCCTGCCCGTCGCATCCCCGGATACGACATAAATTATGCTCTTGCGCATACTCCTAGTGATCTGCTGTCGGCCTATAGCTATCAGTAGCCGATGTTCGCACGACTCTAACTTTTTCTTTCACTCAGCCATTTATTGTCATCTGTTACCGGCTGTTTATCGCCAGCTGAAATGAAAGGCTTGCCTAGAATCGTCACTACATCGCCTGCTTGCTTGCTACTAAGTCGCTGACGTCATCAGCGCGCCGTCTCTGTGCATCCGCACAGAGACGGCGCGCAGCGTCGACGCCGCCGACCGGCTCGAAAGCCCGCCATAGCGGGCTGCAGGGCCGGTCGGCGGCGCACGCGGCACCCGCCAAGAGCCACCGAAACCTGCACCAAAACCCCTCGCGTCGCACTGTGTCCGCGGTCACCGACCACCTGCCTGGCCGGCAGACATGCGCTCACCCTGCTCACGAGGCGGCTACACACCCGAGCTGTATCGAACTGCTGCCACCCGTTCAGCGACCCTCCCGTCGAGCTCAACTGCTCTTTGCGGTCGTGTACAGCTGACCCGTAATGATCGCCGCCCGGTAGGCGTTACCTGACCGGCGTTCCTGTCACGTCACGACAGGCCTCCCCGGGCCCGACCGAGTCCTAATTCGGTTTATCACTTACTAGCTATATGGCGGGAAAAGAGGGAGGGAAGAAGAAAATCAGCACAGGAGAAATCCAGTGGGACGCTACGCAAGTGGACGCAATTTTGGATATGGAAAACAGCTCGCGTATGCGGGAAAAAGCGCACTCCGCGACCTTTATGGGCAGGGCCACCATGGGACAGTCGCTACCCATGTTGAACGATGGAGGCAGTTCGCCGAGTGGGCGCGAGAGAATGGGGTGCGAGACGTTGCCAAGACCGACAACCGCGAACTTGCGACTGCCTATGCACAGCATGTGCAGAGCCAGGTTGCGGTTGGAGAGATCTCAGTCGCAACAGCACAGAACCGCATCAGCAGTGTAAATACTGTCTTCGCTGCACTGCGCGGCGATCGCCACGTGCAGATCTCGCCCAGCGAATACGCCGGCGCCCGCAGTGCCGTGAGGACCGAATCACCGGCTTCGCTGGAAGCAAGCCGTATCCAGGACGCTGCCGAGGCTCTACGCAAGGCTGGGCTGCCCCGCGCCGCCGCGGTCCTCGAGCTCGCCCGCGCGTTCGGCGTGCGCAGAGAAGAAGCCGTCAAAGCTGACCTGGATCGCTGGGCGCGGGAAGCCAATCGTCATGGCGCCGTCAACGTGCTCGAAGGCACAAAAGGCGGCAGAGATGCTGAACGATGGATCGTCGTCAGCGAGACGCAGCGTCAGGCGTTAGACAACGCTCTTGCTGCCCGCCCCGCAGGCAGTGCCAACTCAATCGCCCCCCACGAAAGCTATGCCCAACTCGCCATTAGCCGGGGCGGAGAGATAGCTCAGGCTCGCGCTGTGCTCCAACAGCACAGCCTGCCAGGCTACCACGACGCCCGAGCGGCGTACGCCTGTGAACGCTACGAACAAATCACCGGCTATCCCGCCCCGGCGGTGAGCGGTGAACGCCTGGCTCCCAAAGCCCTGGATCACCTAGCACGCACGATCATTTCCATCGAGCTTGGCCACGGCCGAATCGATGTACTCACAAGTTACGTAGGGAGTAGCCGATGACCACTGCCCATTCCTCTCGCATCGATGTCCTACTGCGACGCGCGCAACCCGGCAAAACCAGTGGCGTGCGGGCTCACATTCGCCGCGGCCAACGCATTGCTCGTTGCATTCATGAGCGCTGGGGGATAAGTGAGCCGTATAAGTGGAAAGTTAAGCACTTGCAGTGGTTTTTGAAAGTCGTAACGGCTGAGCTATCTCCTGCCAGCCGTTACGACTACTGGCGGACTGCTGGCGTACTTGCCGCTGCGATGGGCCGCTGGCCGGATTGGGAGCCGCACCTGCGCGGCTCTTGGACGCGTCCCACCTCACCCGGGCCAAACCCTGGAGCCCCGGGTGGCCGCCCCCGTAAGCTCGCACGCTTCCGACCTTAGTGGTCTCACGATATGCTGGTGAATAATTACCTATGGAGGGCTCTTATATGATGGCCGCACTGCTTCCACTAGGCATTTTGCTTGCTGCACTGCTGCTGTTCGGTGGAGGCCTCGTTTGGGCACGTCATCGTGACCGACAGGAACAGATTCAAACCATCCTTGATAAAGTTGAGCCGTGGGCAGGCTCGCGAGAGGCCGCGCAGGCCTGGTACCAAGATTACCCCATCGCGGCTTTAGGGAATTTACCCGCTGCTAACCTGGTCGCCCAAGGCCGCTATAAGGATGTGATTGTGTACCTTACGCACATCGCGGAGGGTGGTTACGCATGACCATGAACCTGACATTCGAGACTCACTGCAATAAAAAACAGATGAGTCACACCATGACGGCCGTTGCTCTAATGCGTTAAGCACCGAATGAGTAGAAGCTATAAATTCCAACCCCGCTTAAGCGGGTTTTTTTGTGCCTATCAATCGTATTAATATCATATTTTGTATTGTATTTTGTATCATATAAGATATAATATGAAATACAAAATACGATACATTAAAAGGAAATACGATATGGCACGCCCAGGCATCTCATTTGAAATTGTCGCCCACGCCGCCGACACCCTGGTAGGCCGTGGCGAAAAGCCCACCATTCAGGCTATTCGCGCCGAAATCGGCACCGGCAGCCCCAATACCATCCACCGACACCTCACGGCCTGGAAAGCCACCCAAGCGCCTGCCGAACGGCAAACGGCGAAGCTGCCCGACGAGCTGGCCGGGGCTCTGGCCCAGGAGATCGAACGCCAAGCGTCCGCAGCCCGCGCCGAGGCCGAAGCGGATGCCCTCGACGCCCGCCAGACCGCCGACTCACTGGCGGAAACCGGCGAAGCCCTGGAAACGGAAGCCGACACGCTGCGGGAGCAGATCGAGTTGGTAACCGCTGAACGCGATGAAGCCGAGCGTGACCGCCACGAGGCTCGCCAGCTGGTAGCCGATTTTCGGGAGCACGTGAAGCAGCTGGAGCAGCAGCGGGACGATGCGCGTATGGAGCTGGCCGAGGCCCGCAACCGCATCACCACGTTGACTGAGCAGCGCGACGAAGAGCACAGCGCCCGCCTCGCCGCCGAGCGCGATGCCAAAACTGCCGAAAGTGCCCGAATCGAGGCCGACCGCGCTCAAGCCGTGGCCATGGCGAAGCTAGAAGCCGCGCAGCAGCAAGCCGACGAACGCGCCCAGGCCCTCAACAACGAGCAACAGGCCCGTAAAGCCGACGCAGAAGGGCACAAACAGGCATTGGCCGAACAGCGTGCCGAATGGCGGGAACGCCTCAACGCTGCAGAGGAGCAAGCACGAGAAGCCCGTCAGACAGCTCAGGAAGCCACACAGGGACGTTTAAAGGCAGAGAGCAAGGCTGAACTACTGGCAGCACGTTTTGAAGCACACAGCGCCGATGAGAGCGATTTGAAAGGCAATGTGTGATTTTGATGCCGCGTAGCGGCATGGAGCGAAGCGAAAACGGGTTTTGGTGGGCGCAGCCCACCGTACTGCTAAACGATGGGGTTGCTGATTATTTCCACGCACTTATCGCGCGTTAGCGCCCACCTAGCGGCGCAGGTGCGAAGCACCTCGAAAGCCGCTTTTTGTGCGCCTCTGGCGCACCCTTGCTAGGCAGCCCGTAGGGCTGGGCGAGCGAAGCGAAGGGTAGGCGATGTCCGTTAAGGTTTTAAAGGTTTTAGTTAAAAACGCGCGCGCGTTACGGTTTTCGGAGGCCCACAACCATGCGGCTTTGAAGCCTACCAGCATCCCTAAAAGCACGATAGATGCATCCCTAAAAGCACGTGCCTATCCACAGGTTGAACATCCCTAAAAGCACGTGCCTATTCACAGGCAGCATCCCTAAAAGCACGATAGTTATTCACAGGCTGAACATCCCTAAAAGCACGTGTCTCTCACCCATCCCCCAAAAGGTCTTTCAGTTGCGCTTGGTTCCCTTTCGACTTCCGCGAATAGAACGTCACTAAGTCATTCTCAGGGTTAAAAATAACCCGATAATCGGGCAACGCATTTTCCTCGGCCAACTCCTTTACAGCAGCCCGAAATTTAAATCGCTTATCTTGGCTTCCACTTTTCAAATGCAATGTAGGGAGGCTTACGCTCCATTTTGACTGCGCACCACAGTGCTTACGAGCTAGCTCATAGATACGACGGTTGAGAGGTTTTCTCAGCCTGAAGTAATCACGGCTTAGGGTTAGAACATGCTTGGATTCAACCGAGCGATAGAGCCATTCTGGAAGTGTTACCTCAACAGCAATCATTCGATTATCTAAATCGCGCTCGATTACACTCCAAGAATCTATCAGCCCAAAGCCTCTTCGCTCACGCTTCCCTTTAGTCTCAATGTTGGTCTCAATCCTTGTACCACTTAAGCGTGCCAATGCATCTCCCATGCGTTGGTATGCCCTTCCGCTAGTGTCACGGTTCGTCGATACTAAGAAATCATATGCTGTAAAGCGCACTACACGACTAATAGAGTTTTTGCCTCGGTTTATAGATTCCATGAGCTGACTTATGCAATAAATCCAAATGTCTTTGTCATGAATTGTCGCGCAGCCATCATGCCCTGGCTTCACTACAAGAGTTACATCGCCATGCTGATAGCTTCTGACTTTATGGTTGCCGGCACGTAAAGCAAACAAGGGATGCTCCATGCTCGCAGTATCGTCTTTTGGGCTAGCATCCAAGATGTCAGCAATGAAGAAATCACACTGGGCATGACGTTCAGGAGCCAGAGCAGAACGTTTATTTGTAACGCTCTGCTCTGGTTTGTGAGAGCTCGAAGTTTGGAAACCGAGCAGGCGTGCAGAAGCCTCCTCATAACTCTCTCCCGGCTTGGCATGCTGGTGTATGTACTCGCGCTGGGACTGGTTCATGCCACTAGCTCTCCGACCAAGCTCGAGGTGGGGATGGACACCGTTTGAAGTCGGGGTATACTACTCATACAGATTGTCGCCTCCTAGGCGTTTCTGGCCCCCGGATCTTCGCCGCCTGCACAGCATGGAAGATCCGGGGGTTTGTCTTTTTAAGGTGCTGAGTCTAGCTCTTCACCCATTCCTTGATGTATTCAGATTACCGCATTTGGATTATGGCAGGCAGCCACACGAGCGTATTACGCTCAAGATCAGCTTTGCCGGTTTTTCAACGCCCAAAAATGACCGACTTTTGATACTCACTTTTCCTTTATTTCTTTAAAAGCGTAAATACAGAATTGATGTATTATCGATAAACCTTGCTGCGGTGTCCGATCCGTACCACTAAGACACAGATATCCTGATCTTCAATACTAGCGATAATCCGGTAGTTGCCTACCCGATACCGCCATAGCTCACCCAGCTGGCCAGCCAGTGGTTTACCAAGCTGACGAGGATCGTCCAGCGGCTGGATGCGTCCACGCAGGTAGTCACGGATGCGTTTAGCATCTGTATGGCCGATTTTACTTAACTGTTTGAGCGCTTCGTCCGTGAGTTCAATCCGCCAAGCCAAGGTTCCGCTCCACGTCGTCTAAGCTGTGGGTCGCCATCTCACCACGACGCACTTGTTCTAAGGTCTTCTCAGCAAGATAAATATCCTCGAGATCCTCAAGGTGTTCCAGAATGGCCTCACGAGCATAGAAGCTCTTAGTGCGACCAGTCGCCTTAGCCAGCGCATCAAGGCGCTCTTCAATCTCGGTTGGTAGGCGCAACGCCAACATACTCAAGCCCTCCATTAGGCATTTTGCTATACAAGTATAACACATAGTATAAAATTCAGAAGTCCTAACAACGGACTACAGTCGGTGTGGTTGACTTGCCTCTTATTTACGATTTTACTGAAAGGCGCATTTACTGTTTTGAGGAATATCTGTGATTATCGGAGTGCTCAACCAAAAAGGAGGTGTTGGTAAAACAACACTTTCCGTCAACATTGCCGCCGCACTAGCTCGAACCGGACAAAGAGTCCTATTGATCGATGCTGATCCACAGGGTAGCGCCCTGGACTGGGCTGCTGCTCGAGAGGGAGCCCCCTTGTTTGCAGTGGTTGGTCTACCAAAGCCCAGCATTCATAAGGAGCTCTCTGTAGTAGGGGAAGGATATGATCACATCGTGATAGATGGCCCACCTCGTGTCACTGATCTCGCCCGATCCGCCATCATGGCGAGCGACGTGGTGCTGGTTCCTGTACAACCATCGCCCTACGATATCTGGGCTGCTGACGAGGTAGTAAAGCTCATCCAAGAAGCCTCTGTATTTAAAGAAAACATTAAATCTTTTTTTGTAATTAACCGTAAGATTGCGAACACCGCTATCGGTCGGGATGTTCGCGAGGCTCTAGAGGCTTATAACTTGCCGACGCTCGAAGCCAGCGTCGTACAACGAGTGGTCTTTGCTGAAGCTGCAGCCGTTGGCAAGGCCGTCTATGAACAGGATCGAGATGGAGTGGCCTCACAGGAGATCGAAGCAGTTGTGTCAGAACTCCGGGAGCGTTTCAAATGAGCAACAAAAAAGTGTCTATCGGCGGGAAACCCTCCGCTAAGAAAGAAGCTGACGATAAAGCACTGGATGCTTGGGTTGGCTCCAGAAAGCAGGAGCCTCCCAAAGAGCCTATGAAGCGCCTCACTATCGACATCCCGACTGAGCTGCATGCAAAACTCAAAGCTGACTGCGCTATGCGAGGGCGCAAGATGACCGATGAGATAAGAGATTTGCTTATGGAAAAATACGGAAATCAGTAAATAAGACTAATCACTGTGAACCGGATTTAGGATGCTTCACCACCTCAGGCTTGGTGAACTCCGGGTCGGCCAGCATCGCCTACGTCTTGTGCCCGTCTGCGCTCGACATGGCCGGGCGGAATATGTGTCTGAACAGGATCACTCAGACGGAAAGGTCAACGCGTGAACAGGGAAAATAGGGCATATTCGCCATAGTGATGTCAGAAAGACCGTGATGGCTTACACCGATGTACGTTATGTCTTACAGACAGGTCACGGTGTGCCTGCCATGCTGAACGTGTGACGCTTTGGTTGCTGCGAATTTCTGGCCAAGAGGTTTGCTACAAGGCGCGTCACGGCAGGGATGCTGGCCACGGAGGGCCAGCCTTTAGCACATATCCGTTGTTCTGAAAAAGCGGTGCAAAATACTTATTTACACCACGTAAACTCTGTCTTTCGCCGATTTTCCTTGTCTGGCTTCGCTCGCCGCTTCTCAGGCAAACAAGGGAGAAAACGTGGCACCAACAGCGAAGCCTCCCACTTTTATTAAAAATAATATGGGCAGCTATAATTAAAAATAAAATAATAAATACAGTATCTTATATAACATCGACCTAAACTTCTCGCCCTACCGTCGGCGCCTCTTGCCACGCTCTTACCTCATCCGGATCGGGAGCATCGGGATCGCATTCAGCCAGTAGCTGCCCGAGCTTGAGATGGTTCGCCGCTTTGGCCAGGCCTTCGCGCTCAAGGGAGGCATTCAGCGTCACCCGGCTAACGCCGAAGTGCTTAGCAACCTCAGCCTTGGTGATCTGGGGGTCGGTGAGCATCGCTGCCGCTTTGCGCACATCCGCCGAGGACATCACCGGACGACGCCCACCCTTGCGGCCCCGAGCTCGGGCTGCGGCCAGACCAGCTAAAGTGCGCTCGCGGATTAGGCTATGCTCGAACTCTGCCAGGGCGCCGAAAATGTGGAACACCAGCTTGCCGCCGGCACTGGTGGTGTCGATGGCCTCAGTCAGTGATCGAAAGCCCACACCGCGATCATCCAGCTCATGGATTAATTCCACCAGATCCTTGAGCGAGCGCGCTAAGCGATCGAGTTTCCACACCACTAGGGTGTCGCCGTCGCGCAGTGTCCTCAGGCAGGCCTGCAACTCGGGACGTTCCCGCTTGGTACCGGTGATACGTTCCTCAAATACCTGCTCGCAGCCGGCCTGCTGAAGCGCGTCACGCTGCAACTGGGGATTCTGGTCCTGTGTGCTGACCCGTGCGTAGCCGATGATCATGGGCCCTCCTCGCCATGGCGACTTATACGAAAACAAACCTTGGTTTTCTTTACGTCATGATCGCATACCAGGAGCGACGTCAGAACTAGGTGCCGAGACAGGTTCCTCCCGCTTGCTTGCCCTAACGGGAGCACTGATACATACCAGGCAGCCCAATATCAGCACGATGCCTGCCCAGCCCATCAGCGGCAGGCGCTCTCCAACGATGACCACCGCCAGTCCTGCCGCCACCACAGGCTCGAACAGGGTGATCGTCGTGGCGGTGCTGGCAGGGATACGCGCCAGGCCGTGCCCGAAGCAGAGGTACCCCAGGAACATAGGCACCAGGGCCATGTAGAGCCCTACCAAGGCATTCACCCATGAGGCCAGCAGCGGCGCCCCCGTGACCAAGAGCACCGGCATCAGCATCAGGCCGCCCATCCCGAAGGTGGCCCCCATGGCGGCTCGGGAAGCGATGCCACGCTGCATGAGGCGGCGTGCCGTCCATGAATACAGCGCATAGGTCAGGCCGGCCAATAGTCCCAACAGCACGCCGGGAATCACGCCCGATGCCGTTCCAGTCGGCACATGGCCGCTTCCTTCGGCCAGACACAGCAACACCATGCCGGCTAGCCCGAGCCCGGCGCCGATCATCCAGCGGCGAGTAAGTCGAAGCCCATCCAGACGAGTCTCGATCAACGCCGAGAGCAGAGGTGCCGAGCCGATAGAGACCACGGTGCCGATGGTGACTCCGGCCAGGCGCATCGAGGCATAGAACGCCAACGGATAGATCGCCACGGCGACGGCGCCCAGCAGCAGGTACCGCCACTGAGCGCGCAGCGCGCTGGTATGGCGACGGATCCTTCCAGCAGAGAGGGCAGCCTGCATCAGGCCACCGCCGCCCATGGCCACGGCACCAATCGCCACGGCGCTGACGTCCGGTGCGAAGGTCGCCGCAGTGCCGGTGGTTCCCCACAGGATGGCGGCCACCAGCACGGCGGCAATACCCAGCAAGCGCTCCTGAGTCGTCCGGCTCATGACGCCTCCAGCATGGCGGCCGCCAGGTCACGCGCCTGGCGCAAACAGTCGCTGCGCCCCTCTAGCCCGGCGCGGGCCATGGCACCTTCAAGCAAGAAGGCCAGGTGGTGTGCTAACTGGGCGGATCGCTGCGGATCAGCACCGAGCATGTCGCCGACATGTTGAGCCAGCAGCGCTTCAACCTGCTCCTTGTGCCCTCTAACTACTGCCCTGCCTGGATCCCCGGCCGGCAACTCGGCCGCGGCATTCAGCAGCCCACAGCCGCGAAAGCCTCGCTCATAGGCATGCTCGGCATGGTCCTCATAGGCCATGAATACAGCCATCACCCTGTCGCGCGGGGTGGTGGCCTGACGTAGGCGCGCTTCATACAACACCAGCCATTCCGCATGGCGCGCCTCTAGGTAGGCTGCCACCAGCTCGGCCTTCGAGGAGAAGTTGTTGTAGAGGCTTTTCTTGGCGACACCCGCCCGCTTCACGATGGTGTCGATCCCCGTCGCCGTGATGCCATCGCTGTAGAACAGCGTCGAAGCCGCATCGAGCAGCCGGTCATGGGCGCTCCTGGGCGGCTGAATGGGTGATGTCTTCATGTCGATACCTCAAGGGACGCCGCGAGTAGGTATACTAGTCTACCTACTCGCGGCGCAAGGTCAAGATGGCTCCCTCAGGCTGAGCAGAAGCTATAAAACACCCCTTTTATGTACGTAGAAATATTTACGCAATTTCTTTACACGAAACCGCCCCTCCAGGGCCTCCTGGAGGGGCGGTCATCGCGCGTAAAGAAAACGACCGTTTTTTGTCCAAATAGCTGGCTACGTAGGTCTCTGTCCCAGGTTTTGAAATGAAGATAGTAAGCCACCGCCAGGCTGGCGGCGGCGGCTGAATTTATCGAGCTTTGAGAGTTCCTAGCTTCTATTCTTCCCGTAAAAAAAATAGTAGCTAATCAATAACATGGGCGTTATCGATTCTCTCTGATTCATTATGGAAATTTGGAGCGTCGGTTGGTCTAGCATAATGTTCAAAAGGTCAACATTCATGGTTACCTCTCACGGCAATAGTTTTTTACTATCAAAATGCCAATGGCTAATTAATAAATTAAATTATCCATCAGCTCCACTCTTGCCGTAAAATGAGTATTGTCCAGTACTCCGGCAAGATACTTGCCAGTATACGCTATGCAGCACGGACCTTCCACGGGTCCGTATGCTGCCTTGTATGCCTGTGGAAAACCCAGCGCTTTCAGACTTTCCTATCCTATCTACACGCCCAGATTAAGAAGCTGCATTAGCTGCTTTTCAATGTCCTGACCCATGCTAAGCGGAAGGTATTCGAGCAGATCAACCTGGATGAGTTTTAATGCCACGGCCTCGCTCCATACAAGCCGCTGAGGCATCGATATGGCTTGCGGTGCTGTTCTTGCTCAGAGGACAGTACTGATCGATCTCGCAGGGATTGCGCATTATCCGGATGATATTTCCGGTTGGCGTCTCGCTGAGCTACTGTCGCGCTGACCGGAAGACGCCGTACCGGCCGCCGACTCCAGGCGCGAGTCAGAGATACTACCTAGCCCAGTGGGCCCTCGGACGCAGAACCAAAACGGTGACAGATACTACCTAGCCCAGTGAGCCCTCGGACGCAGAACCAAAACGGTGACAGATACTACCTAGCCCAGTGGGCCCTCAGACGCAGAACCAAAACGGCGACAGATACTACCTAGTACAGTGGGCCCTCAGACGCAGAACCAAAACGGTGACAGATACTACCTAGTACAGTGGGCCCTCAGACGCAGAACCAAAACGGTGACAGATACTACCTAGTACAGTGGGCCCTCGGACGCAGAACCAAAACGGCGACAGATACTACCTAGCCCAGTGAGCCCTCGGACGCAGAACCAAAACGGCGACAGATACTACCTAGTACAGTGGGCCCTCAGACGCAGAACCAAAACGGTGACAGATACTACCTAGTACAGTGGGCCCTCGGACGCAGAACCAAAACGGCGACAGATACTACCTAG
>JBLWXY010000024.1:0-13171 GCA_048267225.1 Pseudidiomarina sp. | reverse complement strand
GCCTTTACCCCCATACGCCAAAACCACTATCCGTTTGGCTTTTGGATCGAAACGCCAAACAGGGAAATTAGCCCATTCACTGTTTGGCTTCTCGATTGAAATACAACGCTGCTAAGCCTTGCCAGTACTGGATCAAAGCAAGGTTTGGCACTTTTTGCGCCTTAAACCAACTTCGAGCCCAAAGTACAAACCGTTTGATTTTTTAAACCCAAAATGCAAACGATCGTTTGGCGTCTCGATTTTTTTTAAATAGCCAAATGCCGCCAAACAGCGCCGCATTGGACTATGTATATCAAACAGTTAGCTGCGCACAGGTCATCATAAACAACCGATTTGATTGGTTAGTTTGATGGCCATTTCTTTCATCTATTTCACCACTGAGTCTGCACCCGACGACTGAAAATAGACGGCATGACGAACCAACAAGGTGATAAGTAACGTGTTATGGGCAAGTGCTAACGATTGGGATAGAGAATGGATACAGCAGGTGGTCGCTTTACTGGTTGGGCATGGCGCGTTTACCCTCTACCCAGCACTAAGCCAGTGCGAGAATGCAACCGAACGCTTAACCCGCTGGCTGACCTATCAGTTACCGCGCGTTAAACAAGCGCACCCAGGCTGCCCGATTCACCAATGGCTAAATAGCATTGGCGCACAAGTGATCGTAGAAAAATGGCAGAGCCCCGAGCAATGGCCAAACCTGTATTGGCTACCTTTACCTGAGGTTGATGGCCACGCGCAAGGCGGGTTGGTTCTGTTACCGGCACATTTGTCTCCTACATATAGGGATGGCACGATTCAAACCAACACATTGCACGCAAACACCCCCGCCAACGCCTGTATCTTTTGGTGCATTACGCCTTTATCTAAAACAGGAAAGCGCACTACCTTGCACCCCACACAGCAAAACCGCGCTTTTTGCCTGCCCAGTTCGCCGGAGCAAATAGGCCAATCATGCACGGGGTTATTACTTAGAGGTTTGAGAAAAGACAACGGAAAACGAAACGGCAACGTGATCAGCCATCAGATCAACCTAGCGCTGCTGCACCACCTTTGTGGACCGGAGAATGATGTGTGGATTACGAACAAATGCTTTGTTAACGAGAACGAAACTCAACAACAAGGCTAAATAGCTTGATATTTTTCATTAAGAGCACCATAATTCACCCAAGTTCTTCGGAACTGGTTGAACCTTTACCTAGTGTTTTGGTTCGTGGCTGCGCCTCAGTCGCCGATAAGACTGGGGCATATCTCCCTCCTTGTTTAGTTTCCACTAAAAAGCTAGTCCTCTTTATCCGATCAAAATAGGCTTGGTCTGCTGGAAATGCTGTGACAAACCAATGTGGATCTCCGACCTTCCTTGGATCATCAAATACAACTACATACTTTTCTTCAACGACGACCAATGTCCTACGCTTTGCGGTTTTACCGCGATCGGTTTGACGAGATTGGCTGTAACGCTGCACCGTCCCGGCTGATAGAGCCAACACTTCTTTAATCCACATTATTCGTCTAGCACGCTTTTTGGAGAAACCGCCATCGTGAATACCTGCACTGGTTCGGTAATTGGTAGACTCCGTAAAGGCATGATCAAAAGCACCCGCACCAAACTGGTAGGTTACACCACACCAATCGGTAAATACTCTGGCATTGCCATTTTCATCATGAACATAATTTTCCAGATATACCTGACGGTATTTCTCAATCAGCTCGTCTTCGCTATCGGCTTTTAACCGCAATTGCGGCCACAGACTTTCTGTCACTGCTATCGTCCCTGCCAATTGAAGATATTAAAGTTTCGCTCGCCTTTGGTTGTGGTGTAACGCAGGCTACCCTTACCTAACGATCTCGCAAGTTCATCAACAAACGCAGCTTTAAATGCACTTGCATTAGGTCGGTTCTGCATTTCGTTCCAGCTATATCCTACCGCTCCCATCAATAAATCAGAGAGTTGTATCAGTGGTTGGTTATGTGATTCAACTGGCTCTAAACAAGCAAGCTTAGCGCGGCCAGACAACTTATGAGCCAAGATCTGACGTAACTCTTCAAAGCGTGTACTTGAAGCATTCTGCTGCCAATCAAGATATACATGATAGCTGTCGCCAGGTTGAAGCCAGTGGACTAGCAATTGATAGTACAGCTTGTAAAAACCAAGCTCTTTATCCCCATCGTTCCACTGTTTGTGATTCAGTTGCCTGCGGTCGACCACAATACATCGAAATGAAAGTGAGTTTTCTTCAGAAAACAATTGTATAAGGCTTCGATAAAAATCAGCCTTGTTAGGCGATAGCTTTTTCCAGCCAAATTCGGTCTTAATACCATATTTAGTCATCAGGCAATGTAAGCGCCCAACAATACGGTGTTTTTCTTCACGAGGGCATTGCAGTGCACCGATAACAATATAGTGTTGAGACGGGTCTGATGTATGGCGACTTTCGTCGCAATAGACGTTATAAATGGTCACATTTGCCTCTGAAAAATTTAATATTCAACAGGTCTAAAAGATCATATCTTGGAAGCATAATTTTAACTATCACCTTGCAACTCTGGTGCCGGCACAATAAGACCGCGAGTACGCCACCGATTACCATTCACAAGTGCTTCAAAATCAAATCCATTAGAGAGAGTCAGATTGTCCGCATGGTCAGTCACTATAATTTGCGGACTAAAGCCATTGCTTAATTGGAGGTCATTGCAATAAATCGATAGCTGGCTGAATAAGTTTTCAACGGCTTTTATATCCTCATCAATGTTTTGATCCACACTGTGGATCTTGCGCTGTTCTGCTTCTTGTTTCTTTTGTTCCTCGAAGGTTGCAGAGTTATCACGGTTAAAATTAGGGAAATATACCTGTGTTGGTTGGTCTAAAAAAAGCACTGAAGGTATGGCACACTTTTCACCTAATTCAACGAAATACTTATGCAAAGCCAAAAATAACGTTACATGACAATAAAGCCAGTTTGCACCGCTACCCATTGAACGCAGGTAAATTTTTTCGTTTTCGGGCGTTAAATGATAAAGGTCGAATGTCTCAAATGAGAAATGGAGGTTTATTGGTTTATAGCTTGTCTCAAATTCAAAATGGCTACCTATGCTAGCCATATATTCGTTTACCTTAACCGATGCAGCTGCCAAACCTTTTTGCACATCGTATTCTTTTAGTGCATCAGTAATCTTCTTGAGCTCCCTCTTTAACTCTTTGATTTCTCTATCAAGTTCAGCATCGTCAGCCATATTTAAGGTATCAAGAAGTGCAAACAGCTTGGCTTTTTGCATTATAATGCTTTCGTATAAGTTCTTCTGTTCGGCTAACTGCTGATTTACTTTCTCAATTTCAGCTATTTGTTGATTGAGATCGGTTAGCAACTTACTAACAATCTCTGTATCACGCTGTACTTCAATTAAAGATGATTGAAACTTTGCTTTCATAGGACGAGCTTGAGCAAGATTCCCTGATACTTTCGTAATGGCCTGCTGAAGCCTCTCTGCACTTTGTCGCAAGTTGTCTTTTTCGGTATGGCAGAATGGACAAACCATGGCGGAAATATGAACATGCTGAGGTGAGTTAAAGCGTTTTACATTCTCAACAAATAGCTCTTCTTCCTGGATGTGTTTATTAATAGATGCAGCTTGACGCTGCAACTTTCGTAACTCAGAAGTTTTTTGATTGCGCGCCAGTTTCAACTGCTCATACCGTTGTGTCATAGCATCGGAACTGTGAACGATTTTCTCGGCAACTATGATGCTATCTAGCTGATCCTTTGCATCTTGAGGATGCTGGAGCACCTTTGTCAGTGATATAGGCTCATCGTTAAAACCCATTAAAGCGTAAAGCTGACTTAATACAGGGGCGACTTTTTGTTTGTAGTTTTCTGCTGTGCGTTTATTGGTTTCTTTTTGCCGTTCTAAACGTTTTACGTCTGTGCTTAACCGCTCTTTTTCTTGTGATAAGTGAAAGAACTTTTGATCGACAAGTCCTAAAAATATCTTTGTATGTTCAATTGCCTGATCGCGCTTTTCCTTTTCATCGAATCGATAAAATAGCGCATGCTTATTGGCAACCAGGTTTTGATGCTGAAGCATAAAAGATGTAAAACTACGCACCGATGGTGTAGGTGCTTTTTGATTAAATTTCCTGTTAGCTCTCGCGGCCAAAGATTCATCAACATCATCAATATCTAGAAAAAAGTCTCTTAAATGCTTCTTAAACTCGTTTAACGGACGAAAATAGCTAGAACTAAAATATTCGCGATCAATCTCTTCCGAATCGAATGCGTCAACACGACGGAAAAATGCTTTTGTTGCAAGATTGGGGTCTCTGGCAATCACCATATCCTGTTCATTAACAGCAAGCGCAACATAGTAAATAGCAGCACTGTTTGTAATCACACCTTTTGGAATGGTGTTCTCATTGCTGCCAAAGCAATAATCAAAAATTTCAATTAAGGCACTTTTACCAGTTGATGATTTACCGGTAACCACATTGAGCCCGGCTTGAAAATTAACAGGGTGTTTAAGACCTTGCTTGTCAATCACGCCTATTTCATGAATAAGTGTTTTCATCGCGGTTTCACTCCTAAAAACGCATAAATCTCGACCACTGAGTGACCACTAAATAACCGACCTAACCTTTCTGCACTCTTTTTAGTGATAAAGCCGGAGACAACCCCATCACATTTAGTGAGGGATAGACGCTGCTCATTAACGGATAACCAATCGTTGACTAAACAATATTGAATACACTGCTCTGTAAGGGCTTGAAACCCTTCAATCCGCTCTTGTAGATCATAGAGCTTTGCTCTGTCGTCAAATACAGTCCAGATAGAGCTTCGTTTGTTCGAGTTTAACAACTTATGGCTGTATATCGGATGGCTACAAAGCGGTATGACCAATTGGGCAAGCAACAAATTGTTCTCGGATTCCTCTAGGGCCGTATAAAAAGAGGCCAAGTGTGACCCATACTCAAACGGGTTGTACTTTAATTCGTATAAGGCATCAACAATACTGCTCATGGCTCAACCTTCCATTTCAAATCACGCTCGTCATCGTCCATTGCGTCATGGATCAGGCCATTTTTATATTCAATTGGCGGAATATCATTACCCATGTTGAGTGGCTGTTCTTGCATGGTCTTGTTGTAAAGTAACTTTGAGCTTTTTATTGCATCAACTAACTCAAGTTGAGCACTTGAGTACGAAAGCTTGTATTTTTTAACCAATTGATTTTGATAAGTTACCGTTTTATCTTTGTACAAGGGGTATTCATCAAGCTGTTCTAAAAATGAGTTTTGCAACTCTAGCCAATTACCTATGGCATCGGGGATCATTCCGTGATGCTCAATTTCAGCTATTTTTTGTACAAAAAGTTTGTCTTGATGTAGTTCCACCTCAAGCTCTGATGCTTCATAGCCTGAGAATACCGGGAAAGTAAATTCCCTCTTACATAAAAGAGCTGTTAACTCTTCACACTTAGCCCTAAAAGCCTGCTGGCTAATACTCCATGAATGCTGCATTGCCTGCGCATACACAAAACCAACTAACCCCTGGAGGTAACTACTTAAATTATTCTTAGGAATGCCTACAGGTTTAGCCAAAATACACTGTTTTAAATCCTGTGCGTTATCGGCCTCGGTAAACAAGGTCACTCTACCAAGTACACTTTTTAGCAGAGCTTCATTACAAGCCATCACGGCTTTTTGTAATTTGATGATGTCTGAAGGCTTCTCAGAATTAAGCTGTTCATTAGTGCGCTCCGCATAAATATCTTTCAATACTTTTAAGCGTTGCTCGGCAGTTTGAGTGTTCCAATCCTTCAGCTTGGTTGTTGCACCAAAGGCCTGTGTGGTATGAAGTACCAAAACACCATATTGGGTATGATCGAATTCGGGAGCTAACCAGTTCTTAAGCGTTTTCCAGAGGTTTTCATGGTGGTCAGTAAGTGCTGCCGAATAGTCTTTCACTTCTGTTTGAGATGAAGTTAAAGCATTAGGGGAAATAAGGCTCACATCACCGTCTTTTTCAAACCAAATAGATTGGCCTTCTTCCAATGCAAAGCACTTTTCCAAGCCAATCAGCACCTGGTAATGAAAGGCCAGGGCGGTTGTTAATGCGGCATTTTTAGTCTGACCACCACTCATACTCCCTCCTTAGAGCTCGCCTTTAAAGGCAGTGTCGAGAATTGAACTTTTCAAAGCTTGCAAATCATCCAGTTGTCTTTGAATTTCTGAATTCATTGTTTCGACTTTTTTAACCAACAAGTTTACGCGGCTAACCACGTCAGGCTGTTCCTCGATACTTGCCAGAGGGATTTGCATTTGGTCAATGTGTTTGTTGTTAACTTGCGGGATCGTACTTGCGTCGACGAAATTTGCTAAATCTATAGTCCGCATGAAGGCGAAAAGGTACTCGTCGGAAATTTTAGATTCGTCAGCTTTTAACCCCATGATGTTGCTGTCATATGACGCATCCTCAAGCAACATTCTCTTTTTATTGGTTAGGATTGCCCCACCTCTTTTGGGAATCAGCGTGCTGCCCTTAGGAAATAGCTTTATTTTGTGTTCTGTGGCAACGGTTTCATTAAATGTTATCTCTGGCGCAACCATAGTTTCATGATGGTTGTTCATTTGTGCCACTTTGAAAAATGGAATGTCACCATCGCTGAAACCGTTTTTAAAAAGTTTCGGTAACGCAATGCCACTATTAATTTTTACGACAGATGATAGGGGTACGACCTCATAACGATCTTTTAGGCTCTCGAATATTTCTGACAGCCCGTTTTTTGATAGCGCATCAGCCAATGTGACGCTTTCCTGCAAATGCTCGATGGCGGTGTCGATGCGAGTGAGCAGTGCATCGAGTTTGTCGACGATACGTTTTTGTTCCGTTAGTGGAGGTGTAGGGATGTCGATTTCACGAACATAAGCTTGACTAATATTTGGCTGCGCTCCACCAAAGCTATCTTCGATGATCTTTTTTCTTTGAGATAGCAAATAGTAACGTAAGAAATCTCTTGCCAATAACTGGTCATCTTGACTTATGCAGCAAACCGCTTGATTAGTCGCGGCATCATAAGTTAAAACTCCAAGCTTACCCGCTGTTGCTCCATATAAGGCAAGCAACAAGCTTTCCTTTGGAAAAAGTTTTGCTGAGGAGTTTTTTAACCCTAGTTCGGTAATAAATTCTTCATTTTTTTCAACTCTGCTATCACCTAACTCTCCAGATTTTACCCAGGGAATTGAGCCTCCCCAATAATCTTTATTTGAGCGTGATGGAGTGCCCCCACTGGTTGTCTTAGCCAATTCACTTAGCTTTCTCCAGCTCCAACCATCCGGCAGCTTATACAAAACCTGCTCCATGCTTATTTCTCCGCCAACAGATTTTCAATTTCATCCAACAGGCCAGATACCAATTTTTCCTTGGTGCGGATCTGTTTGAGAATATCGCTGGGCGCTAAGTGCTCGGCATCTTTTTGTTTGGCTGGGTTTTTGGCAGATAGGTCATAGTCTTCTGCGAGTTTGTTGGCGGATACCGTCCAAGAGCGCTCAGTGGTTTCTCGGCTGCTATACAGTTCAACAAACTCTTTTAGGTGATCATCGGTGATTGGTTTGTTTTTGGTGAGCTTTTGCTCAGGCTCACATTCGTAATACCACACATCGCTGGTGCCACCGCTGCGTTCAAAAAACAACACGTTTGTTTTTACGCCCGAATATGGCAAAAATACCCCAGCGGGTAGGCTTAAAATGGTGTGTAGGTTAAAGTTTTCCAGCAGTTCTTGTTTAACCTGTTTGAAGGCGCTGTTGGTTTGGAATAACACGCCTTCTGGCACTACGACGGCTGCTTTACCGCCACTTTTCAGAGTTTTCATAAAGTGCTGCATAAACAGCAATTCGGTGGCATTCGCTTTAATGGGAAAATTCTGTTGGATCTGCTCTTTTTCTTTCCCGCCAAACGGTGGATTAGCCAGAATAATGTCGTAACGGTCTTTTTCCTGAATATCGCGGATATTCTGAGTTAAGGTATTACCACGGAACAAATTGGGTGACTCGATACCATGTAAAATCATGTTCATCATGCCCATCACATAAGCCAGCGAGGTTTTTTCGAAACCAAAGAAGGTATCACGCTGGATAAAGTCCCATTGCTCAGTAGAAATCGCACTCTTTTTTGCTTTCAGGTGGTCAAAGGCTTCTACTAGGAATCCGCACGAGCCAGCCGCTGCATCGTAAATGGTTTGCCCGGCTTGTGGGTCAATGGCCTTGATCATGGCACGCACTACTGGGCGCGGGGTGTAAAATTCACCCGCATAGCCACCGGCATCGCCCATGTTTTGCAATAAGCCTTCATAAACCAACGACAACTCAAACATTTCATCACTGGATTGGAAGTTCAGCGTATCGATAATATCCAATACTTCACGCAAGGTATGGCCAGAAGCTACCTTGTTGTCTAAGTACTGGAAGATGGCACCAATCTTATAGGCAAAAGACTTTGGGTCTACCCCTGAACCAGTGATAGCTGAATTGGCAAAGCCTTTTAAGTAAGGGAATAACTCGTTATTCACATAATCGGTTAAGTCATCGCCCGTGCGAACTTTGTTAATGTCTAGCATGCCATCGACGTTTTTCGGGCAGGCCCAATTTGACCAACGATGTTCTTCATCTAACACCGGTTGATAATCTTTACCTGATAGTACTGCTTCATCTTCTTTTTCAGACTCGTAATCATCCAAAAATTTTAAGAACAACACCCATGAGGTTTGCTCGGTGTAGTGCATAGCACCACTAATGCCATCGTCGCGGCGCAGTATGTCGGTAATTCGGTCGATCTTTTGTTGTAATGACATGGCTTATAGTTTTCCGATAATAAAATTGTACATATTGGTGATATCTTCGCTGATTTCTGCGGGCGGAATCAGGTCGATATAGGCTTGGAGCTTGTCAGTATCGAGCCCAATACCCTCGGTATTGATCAGCGGATCAATAACACTTTTGGCATTCAGTCGCCGGATATCGTCGTTATCACCTGGGTTGTTTGGTTGTAAATAACATGGCACTCTTAACATCTCAGCATTATTAATTTGATCTAAAACACCATGGTGCTGTAGAGCTGAGTGTGACAGCAGATAGTTTTTGATTTCGCGGCGTTTCCAAGTCAGCAAATGGCAGTTTATTCTCTCTGGACAAGGCAAACCTAAGTCAAATTTGTCAGGGTAATCAACTCCAACTACCTTGACACCGCTTTGTGCGTGAATGTTAGCTTCTGGCAGTTCATCACGATCGCATACCAAAAAGACGTTGGTTGCTTTGCGGTCATGCAGCGCAGGCGTTTTGCCATATTTCTCAGCTTTGCATGCCCTGATATAGTCTTTCATATCTCTCAACTCATTCAGCCACTTGATCTTGGACGCACCAAAGCTGTCCGCCGCTGAACTGTAACCAGATGATTTGGCGATAGGATTTATTGAGGACAGAGGCGTCCAGTCAAGCCCTTTCTGCTTTACTAATAACTCAAAAATCTTCCAATCGTTGTAGTAATCAATCAAGCAAATGTTGTTCAATTTGGAGGCTATTTCTAACTCGACGACCTTACTTTTGGATAAAACCTTCAATCTTTCCAATAACTTTTGAGACTTTTGCTCATTTTTTATCTGCCCATTTTCAACCAAAAACAATGATTCGAAGTCATTCTCAGCGATTGAGTCGACCAAATGAGTGGTGGTTAGGACCTTACCCTTAGTTCTGCCTAGGATATCCCACAGGAGCTCAACGTTTTTATGGTGCAGGTGTGAGTCAACTTCATCAAACATAAAGAGAGAAGAAGTGCTATCAAAAAGATCAATTAGTGAAGCTACGAATAGAAACTGATACTCTCCATCACTGAGCAATGAAAATTCAATATTATCAGTTAGGTAAAGCAATACTTCAGAAGCTGAAAAGAAATATTCGTTGTATGACCCTTCGATTAGAAATTTTGTGGCATCAACTCTAGAGCCATCAAAAACATCAAAAAATTGTTCATTAGTTACTTCTACCTCGGTTGACTTTAAGCCTTTACCTGTTTCTAGCAGAGCATCAAGGTCAGGAAGTGTTTCTATCCTTTCAAGAAAGGTATCAAGTCGCTGATTAAAAGGTCTTTTTCTTATCGATGGGTGTTCATAGTCTTTAGCTTCAGCTATCTGGTCTTGTTGTACATTTTTTATATAAGTATCAGGAACAGATATTTTCAGTTTCAATTTAACTGAAACTTGATCCTTGAATGCCTTGTGGTTGTTAACAAAATTGAAAACTAAGCCGCTGTTCTTGAATGTGTAGGCGAGAAACGTAAGGAAGCGAACATCTTTCTGAGTAAAGAAAAGGCTCGAAAAATCAATGTCACTTATATCTTTCCTTGATCGTAAAGAGGTTAGTCTTCGTTCAAAAAAGGTAGAGAAGTTTTCATTTTGTCCTGAAGTAGCACAGATCAGCTGAAGCGTGCCACTAGGCTCTTCAATCTGCTTCTTAAAGATTGAATGTAAAATACTGGATTTGCCGCTGCCATTTTCACCAATTAAAGTAGCAACCTTATTGATGTTTAAAGTTTGTGGCTGGTCGTGCAACGGGTTAGGTGCGAGTGTTAATTCCATTTCAATTCACGTGATAAAGCTGTTGTTGTAATTGCTTAAAAGCCGCTAGCAAATAGGCTGGTTTTCCACCGAATGCTGTTGAGGCGTCTTTGACAGTACCCAACCCTGATAGCTCGATAAGTGCTGGCAAGCGCTCGCGTGATAGCTCGGTGCTGCCGGTTTGCTCATACCGGTTAAGCACAAAGTGCAAAAACTGCTGTGCCTTTTCTTGTTGGTACTGATTAAAGAAGGCGCTGTTAGTACGTACTTGATCGGCACGAGCTTTGCGGGTTGCCATAGGCTGTTCAAAGGCTAAAAAAGCCAGCAGATCGAAGATATCGCACTCTTCTGCTTCAAACATCCGTCGAAGTGTGGCGAGTTGCTCTTTATCAAAGCCTGCTTGTACGAGTTTTCCGAGCAAGGTTTCGCGTTCGTCTGGGTCTGACCATATCTGCCGCAATTCCTCAACCGATTTAAACAACCCTGGTAATTGGGTGATCAAGCGCTCAACAAATTCTTGCACCGTGAGAGGTTTGCCGTTTTCATCGATATAACGAGTTTCAACGTCAATGACTTTCAGTTCACGGTGTTTGCCTAACTTTACTTTCAACCGAGGTTTTGGCTCACCCGGTTCAGGCTCTGGGCCATCTGTTCCTCCGGGTGGTTCTGGTGTGTAAGGTGGTGTTGGCTCACCAATACCTCCTGGCTCTGGTGCTTCGGGTTCACCATCCCAATCTTTGTCGTAAAACTTATTGGTTGCACCGCGAAAATCGACAATGGTGAAATAGTCTTTGCCATCAAAAACACGGGTGCCGCGACCGACAATTTGTTTAAACTCCACCATTGAGCCAACGGTTCTATCCAGCACTACGTTACGCACGTTACGGGCATCCACCCCTGTGGTTAACATTTGTGAGGAGGTAATAATGGTGGGGATGTCTTTGTCGTTATCTTGGAATTTTTCTAGTAGCTCGCGGCCGACTTTGCCCTCATCACTGGTAACGCGCACGCAGTAGTGCGGATCTTTCAGTTTTTTGTGTTTGTTGATCATGTCACGCATGGTCAGTGCATGATTTTGGTTTTCGCAAAAGACGATGGTTTTTTCTAGTGGATTGATATTGTCCAAAATGGCTTTTGCGACCAGCTCGGTACGTTCATCTACGACGATTTTTTTGTCGTAATCTTCTACCTGATAGACGTCTTGCCCTGATTCACCTTCGATCACTTGGTCATCTTTGGTCAGCACTAGCTCGTCTAAGTTGGTACGTACCCGCTTAACACGATATGGCGTTAAGAAACCATCGTTGATGCCGTCTTTTAATGAGTATTCAAATGCAGGTGTACCAAAGTAATCATAGGTATCCACGTTGGCTTCACGTTTCGGTGTAGCTGTTAGGCCGACATGCACCGCACTGCCAAAATGATCGAGTATGGCTCGCCAAGAGCCCGTCTCATTAGCACTGCCACGGTGACACTCGTCAATCATTACAAGGTCAAAGAAATCACTTGGATACGCTTTGTAGTAGCCTTCAATGTTTTCTCGCTCAGCAATGGCTTGGTAGATAGCAAAAAAGATATGCGCATTGGTTGGCACTACACCGCCACGTTTGCGTACCTCTTCCCCATTTATCTTAATAAGGTCTTTTTCATAGGGGTTAAAAGTATTGATAGCTTGATCGGCCAAAATATTGCGATCGGCTAAAAACAAAATTCTAGGCCTACGTGTACCCGGAGATTCTTTGTTCCAACGAGACTGAAACAGTTTATGGACGATTTGAAAGGCAATAAAGGTTTTACCTGTACCAGTCGCCAGCGTTAATAGCACCCGTGGCTTACCTTTACCAATGGCATCTGTGGCGGCATGGACCGCTAATTCTTGGTAATAACGTGGCTGCATTGCGCCTTCTAAATGAAAGGGCACATTACGAAGCTGCTGGCCTAGGTTCGAGTTAACACCCGCGTAGCGGTTTTCAAGCTCTTGTGGTGTCGGGTAAAACTCGATGTAGTCGCCTTTACCCGTTTCTAAATCGAACTCATAGGTTTGTTTGCCGTTGCTTGAATAGACAAAGCGAACGAGTAGCTTCTTGGCATAGTCGATGGCTTGTTGAAGGCCTTTGGTTGGATGTTCAGATTCTTTTTTCGCTTCAACAACCGCAAGGTAACGATTGTCTTTGTGCAGCAGATAATCGACGAAACATCGACGACCACGGACACCGCCAGCAAGCTTACGGCCATCGGTAAAGTAGTGCTCCCGAATGATATTGCCCGGTTGCCAATGAGCGGCTTTTAACGCTGGGTCGATGTAGTTTGCTCTGGTGTCTGCTTCTGACGACATATCGTCACTCCTTGATGATTTTTAGCCCTGTCTATCGCTTGGCATTTTTTCCAATATGTCGCTCAATGGGCAGTTAAATAAATCACACAGCTTATCGAGCGCCTCTAAGTCCACCTTGAGCGCGGTTTCTTTGTACAGTAGCGTGACGGTGGTACGGCTTAGGCCGGTTTCTCGCATCACGTCGCTAATGCGCATTTTTCTCTCACCCATTAATCGGGCTAGGTGGCAGCGGATCAT
>JBLWXY010000023.1:0-14206 GCA_048267225.1 Pseudidiomarina sp. | reverse complement strand
AAGCAACAGTGAAAAATCCCCAAGTTTATGGTTAAGAAAACACCGTGGAGAGAGCATGATCCGCTGCCACCTAGCCCGATTAATGGGTGAGAGAAAAATGCGCATTAGCGACGTGATGCGAGAAACCGGCCTCAGCCGTACCACCGTCACGCTACTGTACAAAGAAACCGCGCTCAAGGTGGACTTAGAGGCGCTCGATAAGCTGTGCGAGTTGTTCGACTGCGAGTTAAACCAATTATTGGAACATATTCCGGCCAAAAGCCAGACGATGAAAGATTAAGGAACCCAAATGGCCATCAAGAAAACCGAACTTTACTCCTCCCTTTGGGCCAGCTGTGATGAACTACGCGGCGGTATGGATGCCAGCCAGTACAAAGACTATGTGCTGACCATGCTGTTTATGAAGTATGTATCCGATAAGTACAAAGGCGACCCCTACGGCATGATTGTAGTGCCGCAAGGTGCCAGCTTTGACGATATGGTTGCGCTGAAAGGCGACAAAGAAATTGGCGATAAAATTAACAAGGTCATCAGTGCCTTAGCCGAAGAGAACGACCTCAAAGGCGTCATCGACGTGGCTGATTTTAACGATGAAGACAAGCTTGGCAAAGGCAAAGAGATGGTTGACCGACTGGGCAAGCTAGTCGGCATTTTTGAAGGCTTAAACCTTGGCGATAACCGCGCCGATGGCGATGACTTGCTGGGCGATGCCTACGAATACCTGATGCGTCACTTTGCTACCGAATCGGGTAAATCCAAAGGCCAGTTTTATACACCGTCGGAAGTGTCACGTATCCTTTCTAAAGTGATTGGTATTGATAGTAACACCCCGCAAGATGCCACCGTCTACGACCCAACCTGTGGTTCTGGCTCGCTGTTGTTAAAAGCCAGTGATGAAGCGCCGCGTGGGTTGAGTATTTTTGGTCAGGAAATGGACAACGCCACCAGTGCCTTGGCGCGTATGAACATGATTTTGCACAACAACGCCACCGCCAAAATCTGGAAAGGCAACACCATTGCTGATCCCCAGTGGAAAGACGCTAACGGCCAACTTAAGACTTTTGATTTCGCCGTGGCCAACCCGCCGTTTTCCAACAAAAACTGGACCAGCGGCATCAACCCGAACGACGATGAATTTGGCCGTTTCAGTTGGGGCATTCCACCCGAGAAAAATGGCGACTACACCTTTTTACTGCACATCATTAAAAGCCTAAAAAGCACAGGTAAAGGCGCGGTCATTTTGCCACATGGTGTTTTGTTCCGTGGCAATGCTGAAGTGCGTATTCGTGAAAACCTGATTAAACAAGGTTACATCAAAGGTATTATCGGTCTACCTGCCAACCTGTTTTACGGCACCGGCATTCCGGCTTGCATTATCGTGATTGATAAAGAGCACGCGAACGCTCGCAGCGGCATCTTTATGGTCGATGCCAGCAAAGGCTTTGCCAAAGACGGCAATAAAAACCGCCTGCGCAGCCAAGATATTCACAAAATCGTTGATGTCTTTACCAAGCAGCTAGAACTGCCGCGCTACTCGCGTATGGTGCCACTAAGCGAAATTGCTGCCAACGACTACAACCTGAATATTCCACGTTATATTGATTCCAGTGAACCGGAAGACTTACACGACTTAAGCGCCCATCTGCAAGGCGGTATTCCAAACCGCGACATCGATGCCTTAGAGCGTTACTGGCAAGTCTTCCCGAGTATTCGAGCAACCTTGTTTGAAAATGCCCGTGAGGGTTATAGCAAAGCCTTGGTGAAAGCCTCAGAGGTGAAAAGCACCATCCTTAACCATGACGAGTTCAAAACCTTTGCTGCACAAAGTCTTGAGCCATTTACCGAGTGGGCAGAGCGCGCAAACCTGCACGCCATTGAGCAAAGTGAATTGCCTAAACAGATAATCCACCGCATCAGCGAAGATTTGCTGCAAAGCTATGCACAAACGCCACTGCTCAGCAAATACGATATCTACCAGATCCTGATGGACTACTGGGCGGAGTCAATGCAAGATGATGTTTACGTGCTAGTGCAAGACGGCTGGCCAGCGGGCAAGGTGCTGCGTGAGTTAGTCGTTAAAAAAGGCGAAAAACTGAAAGAAACGCCTGATCTGGTGATTGGCAAAGCCAAATACAAAGCCGAACTCATTCCACCGGCGTTAATCGTGGCGCGCTTTTTTGCCGAAGAACAAGCCAAAGTCGATACGCTGCAATCGCTATTGGATAGCGCCAGCCAAGCGCTGGAAACCTTCCTTGAGGAAAACAGTGGCGACGAAGGTTTGCTGAATGATGCGCTCAACGACAAAGACAAAGTCACCAAAACCACGGTCACGGCGCGTTTGAAACTGGCCACCGACTCGGATGAAAAGGCCGCGCTAAAACAAGCGAAAAAGCTGTTTGATGCCGAGGCGGATGCCAAAAAAGCCCTAAAAGAAGCGCAAGACGCGCTCGATCTGGCGGTATTCAAGCAATACCCCAAACTCAGTATCGAAGAGATCAAATACCTGATTGTGGACGACAAATGGCTGGCAACGCTTGAAAGTAACATCGTCGCCGAAATCGAGCGTGTCACCCAACAACTGGCGAATCGTGTGAAAGAGCTGGAAGAACGCTACAGTGAGCCACTGCCTGCACTTACCCAATCGGTCGAAGACCTCAGTGATAAAGTGGCGGCTCATTTAAAAGCCATGGGCTTGGAGTGGTCGCTATGAGCGGAGTGGCTGAAGTAAGTCCAAAGTATCTGCCGGATATAGCTACGAATGGCGTTCCTGTTGGATATAAGCAAACGGAAGTTGGAGAGATTCCAGAAGACTGGCAGGTAACCACTGTAGGTAAAGTTGTTTCTATCACAACAGGCAATAAAAATACGCAGGATAAAGTTATTGATGGGCTTTATCCGTTTTTTGTGCGCTCTCAACAGGTTGAAAGGATTAACACCTATTCGTTTGATGGGGAAGGCGTATTGACCGCTGGTGATGGCGTAGGTACAGGTAAGATCTTTCATCATATAGATGGGAAGTTCGATTTTCATCAAAGAGTGTATTTAATGTACAACTTTGGTGATGAATTGGATGGCTACTATTTTTACATATATTTTAGCAATAACTTCTATGATCGAATAATGTCGATGACTGCAAAGTCATCAGTCGATTCGGTTCGCCGTGAAATGATTGCTGATATGTTGATGGTTATGCCCCCAAAGGCAGAACAAACCGCCATCGCCAATGCGCTATCCGATGTTGATGCCCTGATCAGCGAGATGGAAAAACTAATCGCCAAAAAACAGGCCATCAAAACCGCCACCATGCAACAACTCCTCACCGGCCGCACCCGCTTGCCGCAGTTTGCATTGCGTGACGATGGTACGCCCAAAGACACCAAGTCTAGTGAGTTGGGAGAAGTACCGGAGGATTGGGAAGTTGTGCCTTTCGGCAATACCCTGTCTATCAGGCATGGTAAAAATCAGAAAGCCGTTGAAAACGCAAACGGCACCATCCCCATTTTTGCGACAGGTGGGCAAATTGGTTGGGCAGACCAATATCTTTGGAATAAACCTTCGGTTTTGATTGGCCGAAAAGGCACTATCGACAAGCCTAGATTTTCAGATCAGCCATTTTGGACTGTAGATACACTTTTCTATTCTGAAATTAAAGATTGTGCTGATCCAAAATTTATTTTCTATAAGTTTTGTATGATTGACTGGATGCAATACAACGAGGCTTCAGGTGTTCCAAGTTTAAATGCCAGTACCATTGAGCGTGTTTTAGCATCATTGCCACCAAAAGAAGAACAAACCGCCATCGCCACCATCTTGTCCGATATGGACGCAGAGATTCAGGCACTGGAACAACGCCTTGGCAAAACCCGCCAAATCAAACAAGGCATGATGCAAGAGCTGCTGACGGGTAAAACACGATTAATAAAAGGGGAAGCACATGGCTGATTATCAAGAAACCGAGCTCGATGAAGAATTGGTTGCACCAGTTACGGAAGAGGAAGAGCCGGAACTGCTTGATGAGGTGATGCACCCGTTCAATCCGACCGATATTGATATCGTCGTTGAGCCGAAGTCGTTGGATGCCTTGATTAAGCGCATTCAGCACAATGAAATCGACATGAACACCGACTTTCAGCGCCATGCGGAGTTATGGGATAACCGCAAGATGAGCCGATTAATCGAATCCATTTTGATTCGGTTTCCGTTACCGGCTTTTTACTTTGATGCGTCCGATGAAAATAATTGGCTAATTGTGGATGGCTTGCAGCGGTTATCGACGATTCGCAAGTTTGTGTTAGATAAAAAGCTTCGCCTTAATGGGTTGGAGTTCTTAACGGAACTCAATGGTAAAACCTTCGATAAGCTGCATCGCCAATATCAGCGCCGTATTGAAGAGTGCCCTGTTACCGTGTACATGATTAAACCGGGTACGCCTGAAGATGTTAAGTATTCAGTGTTTCGCCGTATCAATACGGGTGGCTTAACGCTCAATAACCAAGAAATTCGTAATGCGCTTGCTAAGCCACGAGACAGAGAACTGCTTGAAGAATTAGCCAATTCAGAATGCTCGAAGGCCATGTTGGGCGATCTTTCCAAGCGTATGAAAGATCAGGAGTTGGTATTGCGATTTTGGGCATTCTATCGCTTTGATTATCTTGATCCTAAAAATAAAAAGGAAATTGCCTCGTTTTTAGATAAAGCGATGGAAGATATCAAGAAAGGCGATGATGCCTACCGTTCAGAGTTTAAAACTAGGTATTCAACTGCGATAGAGCGCTGTTATCAACTTTTAGGAAAATCCGGATTTGAGAAAGATCCTTCTTCAAATTCTCGCAAACGCTCAAAGAACTCAACTTTGTACGAAGTGTGGATGGTCGCGCTGGCCAAACTCACGGACACGGAATTCAATCGCCTTTTGAATGAGCAAAGCGTCTTTCAGGAAAAGGCGCGAGCACTACTTAAAGACGGCGAGTTCTTCAATGCCATTACTTATTCGACGCAGAAAAAAGACCATGTTGAACGACGCTACGAAAAGGTTAATGCGCTGATTAAGGAGGTGCTGAATGATTGAGTTTATTAATATTCAGAACTTTAAAACCTTGTTAAATGCTAGCTTTCCTCTGGGCAATCTGAATTTGTTTTCAGGCCTTAATGGCATGGGTAAATCGACCCTTGTGCAGAGTTTGTTGCTTTTAAGGCAGTCTTACGAACGTAATACCCTTAAAACCAAAGGGCTGCTGTTAAATGGTGATTACGTCAATATTGGTACGGGTAAAGACGCGCTCTCCAGTTTTAGTGAACAAGAAGAGATTATTTTCACTGTTAAATGGCGCGAGAAAGAGCAGCCAACACGCTTTGAGTTTGACTATCAACACGACTCGGATCTTTTACCACTACGCAAGTCGGGTATTGACGGTGATTCTGAATCCTTGAGTTTATTCAATTCTAATTTTCAGTACTTGTGCGCTGATAGATTAGGCCCGCAAAGCCATCACCAGTTGTCTGAGTTTCATATTCGTGATTTAAAATCGCTTGGCCATCATGGTGAGTTTGCGGTTCATTTTATCGCCGTCAATGGCGCTAGAGACTTGGAAATAGAAGCGTTACGTCATCCAAAGGCAGTTTCAGGGACTCTACTTGCCAATATTGAAGCATGGATGTCGGATATTACACCCGGGTTAAAAATCAAAGCAGTGGCGCAGCCTCAGTTTAATTCGGCGAGCCTGAGTTACTCTTTCAACCAAGGTAAAGAAACAACCGAAGAGTTTAAGCCGCAGAATGTGGGCTTTGGCCTAAGTTACGTACTACCCGTCGTGACCAGTATTTTAAGTGCGGCAAAAGGTGATTTGCTGATTATTGAAAACCCAGAGTCACACTTGCACCCCGCTGGGCAATCATTAATGGGTAAGCTATGTGCCATTGCTGCCAATAATGGCGTGCAATTAATCGTTGAATCTCATTCTGACCATTTCCTCAACGGTATTCGGGTTGCGGTGAAGCAGAAAGTAGTTGCGGCTGACGATGTGAAAGTCTTTTTCTTGCAGCGAGATGTTCATAACTCTATTCATGCTTCAGAAGTCATGTACCCGAATATTGATGATGAAGGCCGCATAGACTGCTGGCCGGAAGGCTTCTTTGACCAATGGGATAAGGAGCTGGATCAGCTGTTATGAGCAATGGAATTGTGTTGAACCATCACTCTTTGCCGTTTGCCAGCAAAGAGGATGCAGATAATGGGTTATTGGCTTTCTTCAATGTGCTTAAAGTTTGCCGAACTGCGGGTCTAAAAATCTTGTTGGTCGATGAAGATCAAGATAAGTCATTGATGGGGCTGGAACTGGCTAACGGCTACTATGTGCGCAATTGGTTTGCCTCGGCAAGCAAGGTTGCAGAGCTTGCGGATTGGTGCCGGTTTCTTAAATCCCTTGAAACGAAACAGCCTCTCTTTGAAACCGTGGATATTGAAAGTGTTGGTGATGCGCTAGAAGTTGGCTTGCCAGGAGAAACTTCAGGTAAGCCGGTGCTATTGGCCGCGTTTTATTTTGAGACTTTTCTTGCCAGTTTCACTGCTTTGGCTGCTTGGGCAAATAGCCATATTAAAGTATGGATTTTCGAGATTGATCCAACACCAGAACAAAGGGATGAAACGCTTTTAAATCTGAGTGATTCTGCAAGCTTGGGTGTGCATGGTGATGAGCTCAAACAACGCCGTAATGCGTTGTTAAGTTCCGCTAAGAATATCTGGTTGCAAAGAGCGGATTTGTTTCCTCATCTCACGTTGTTGCCAAATCAAATTGGTACAAGTCTGCAAGGTTGGTCTGCTAGGCAAGGTGTCTTGCTCAAGGCGCGTGATGCACTAAATGTGCTGGAGTCGTTTACTGAGAAATGGCTTGCAGGTGAGTATGTTGAATATCGCCATGAGTACTTAAGAGACTTGGGCCTGGCGGCTGAAGTTAGCGGTGAATCGGACAGCGTAGCTAATGATCCCAAAAAGAAAAAAGAGCGCATGTTTTGGTTAGATGATGGGCGGCAGGTCTATTGCGAGAATCATATAAAACTACCTGACGGTTACCGACTGCATTTTTATGCTGATGCAGCAAATAAGCGGATATATGTGGCGTATTTAGGACCGCATTTAACTTTATGAATTTAAGGAAATTTAATGAGTAACTTAGCTCCATTCTGTATGGCAAAGCTTAGCGTACTTGGAGATTACCATGCCCGTTGATATGACATCGCAACAGTTGCAGGGGTTATTAAAAGAGCTCTGTTCATTGCCTACCGAGACAGAATGGGTTGAGTTTAAACGCAATGCCGATGTTGAAAAGATCGGTGAATATATATCGGCGCTGTCCAATTCGGCTGCATTGATTGGCAAACAAAGTGCTTACATGGTGTTTGGTGTAGATGATGATTCCCATCAAGTAGTTGGCACAACGTTTAAGCCATCGCAGCAAAAACATAAACAACAAGAAATTGAAAACTGGTTATTGCAAAAGTTGCAGCCAAAAATCCACTTTCGCTTTTATGAGTTTCTGGCGGGTGAACTCGAAGAATTGGCCGTGGTGATTTTAGAAATACAACCAGCCACGCACAATCCTGTTCAATTTGACGGTATTGAGTTTATTCGTAGTGGTTCTTATAAGAAAAAACTCAAAGAGTTTCCGGAAAAAGAGCGAGCTTTATGGCGAGCGTTTGATAAAACGCCTTTTGAGCAACAATTAGCTGCAAGCAATATCTCATCCGAAGAAGTGTTGAAGCTGCTTGAGTACCCAGCCTATTTTGATTTAACCGGGTTACCCTTGCCTGACAACCGCAGTGGGGTTTTGGAAGCGTTAAAAGCCGATAAGTTGATTCAGCCTGCCGTAGGCGGGCAATGGAATATTACAAATCTTGGTGCGATCTTATTCGCAAAGAAGCTGCAAAACTTTGCTCACCTAAGCCGCAAGGCTGTCCGTTTAATTCAGTATAAAGGCAATAGCCGAATTGAAACTGTTCGGGAAATTGAAGGCAATAAAGGGTATGCGGTTGGCTTTGAGGGGCTGATTGATTACTTAAAAACGTTATTGCCGTCAAATGAGGAAATAGGAAAAGCGTTTCGCAAAGAAGTGCCAATGTACCCTGAATTAGCGATTCGTGAGCTAGTGGCTAACGCCATTATACATCAGGATTTTTCTTTAACCGGTACTGGCCCCTTGATTGAAGTCTTTGAGGCTCGAATGGAAATCGTTAACCCGGGGACTCCTTTGGTTGCGACGGAGCGATTTTTAGACTCACCGCCACAAAGTCGTAACGAGGCGCTGGCTTCTTTTATGCGGCGGGTAAACATTTGTGAAGAGCGTGGTTCGGGTATTGATAAGGTCGTTTCGCAAACGGAGTTCTATCAACTGCCTGCGCCGATATTTGAGATGACTCAAAACCATACTCGATCGGTGCTCTTTGGCCATAAAGAGTTTGCTGAAATGGACAAAGAGGATCGCATTCGTGCGTGCTATCTGCATTGCTGTTTAAGACATGTGAACCGTGAGCATATGAACAATGCTTCTCTACGTGAACGCTTCGGTATCGAACAAAAGAATCAAGCTCAGGTAAGTCGAGTGATAAAAGACACCGTGAACGCAGGGTTGATCAGAGCCTATGACCCAGACGCTGGAACGAAAGCTATGCGTTATGTGCCTTGTTGGGCGTAATTTGCTTGATCGTTGCTTGACTGAGTGGTGCTGAATCTAACTGGTTTGGTAGTAATTTATTGATTTAAATGGATAAAATTTGCTTGATCGTTGCTTGATTGGCAAGGGGAACAAGCTTCGAATTGATTAGAGGTTAGGATGAGTAACGTTGGCCAGCGTGAGCGCGCTACCCAAAATCGTATCGTTCAGTTTTTTCAAACTGACTTAGGCTATCGCTATTTAGGCGATTGGCAGGATCGCGCTAATAATAAAAATATTGAAGTGGATATCCTCGTTGATTGGTTAAAAAAGCGTGGTGTCAGCGAGGCGTTGATCAATCGTGCTATTCGCCAATTGGATACGGCAGCAGCGCTGGGCGAAGGTAAAAAGCTCTATTACGCCAACAAAGAGGTTTATCGCCTGCTGCGTTACGGCGTGAAAGACAAAGAAGGTGCTGGCCATCTTAATGAAACTGTGTGGCTGATTGACTGGAAAAACCCAGAAGCAAACGATTTTGCCATCGCCGAAGAAGTGTCCATTAAGGGCGAGAATAAGAAACGCCCAGACATAGTGCTGTATGTCAATGGTATCGCGCTCGGTGTGATTGAGCTAAAACGCTCTTTGGTGTCGGTTTCCGAAGGTATTCGGCAGAACCTCGATAATCAGAAGAAAGATTTTATTCGTAACTTTTTTACCAGTATGCAATTGGTGATGGCAGGTAACGACACGCAAGGCTTGCGTTACGGCACGATTGAGACACCAGAAAAGCACTACCTTGAGTGGAAGGAAGATTGCAGCAGCCATGAGCCAAATAGAGGGCCATACGATCATAAACTCGATTTTCACCTGAGCCGCGTGTGTAACAAAGCGCGCTTTCTGCAAATTATCCATGATTTTATTGTTTTCGATGCGGGTATAAAAAAGACCTGTCGCCACAATCAGTTCTTTGGTATTGAAGCGGCAAAACGCCATATCGCAAGGCGAGAAGGCGGCATCATTTGGCACACGCAAGGTTCTGGCAAAAGCCTCACTATGGTATGGCTGGCCAAATGGATACGCGAAAATGTCAAAGACGCCCGTGTGTTGATTGTGACCGATCGCACTGAGCTGGATGAGCAGATTGAAAAGGTGTTCACTGGTGTTGAGGAAGATATTTATCGCACCAAAAGCGGTGCCGATTTGGTGGCGACGCTCAATCAGCCCAACCCTTGGTTGGTGTGCTCTTTAGTGCATAAATTTGGTCGGCAGTCTGATTCGGAAAACGATACCGCGACGGATGAGTTTATTGCCGAGTTAAAGAAATCGCTACCATCGGACTTTAAAGCCAAAGGCGATTTGTTTGTGTTTGTGGATGAGTGTCACCGTACTCAATCGGGCAAGTTGCACGAAGCGATGAAGTCCATCCTGCCAGAAGCCATGTTTGTCGGCTTCACCGGCACCCCCTTGATGAAGAAAGACAAGAAGAAATCGGTTGAGGTATTTGGCCCTTACATTCACACCTATAAATTTGATGAAGCCGTGGCCGATGGGGTGGTGCTCGACTTGCGCTATGAAGCACGAGACATTGACCAAAATGTCACTTCGCAGAAAAAGATTGATGAATGGTTTGAGGCCAAAACACGCGGATTATCTCGATTAGCGAAAACCCAGTTGAAACAGAAATGGGGCACCATGCAAAAGGTGCTGTCCAGTAAATCGCGTTTGCAGCAGATTGTGAATGATATCTTGCTGGATATGGACACCAAGCCACGCCTGATGGATGGCTACGGCAATGCCATGTTGGTCTGCTCTAGTGTCTATCAAGCTTGTAAAGCTTATGAAATGTTCAGTCAAACAGATTTAGCCGGTAAGGTGGCTATTGTCACCAGTTTTCAACCGACTGCTGCAAGCATTAAAGGGGAAGAAACTGGTGAAGGTTTAACAGAAAAGCTCTTTAAGTACGATATTTACCGCAAGATGCTTGCGGATTACTTCGAGCAACCGGAAGACAAGGCCGCTAACCGAGTTGAAGAGTTTGAAAAAGAAGTTAAAAAGCAATTTATTGATGAGCCAGGGCAAATGCGCTTGCTCATCGTGGTCGATAAGCTGCTGACTGGCTTTGACGCTCCTTCGGCTACCTATTTGTATATCGACAAACAGATGGCTGATCACAACCTGTTTCAGGCCATTTGCCGCGTGAACCGCTTGGATGGCGATGATAAAGAATACGGTTACATCATTGATTACAAAGATCTGTTCCGCTCCTTGGATAAAGCGATTTCTGATTATACTCAAGGCGCATTTGATGGTTACGACAAGGAAGACGTTGCCGGGCTGCTGAAAGATCGTTTAGAGCAGGCCAAGCTAGATTTGGATAATGCTCTGGAAATGGTGCGAGCCTTGTGTGAGCCGGTAAAAGCGCCACGCAACACGGAAGACTACATTTATTATTTTTGTGGTAAGTCAGGTCTGAACCAAGACGAGCTCACCGAGAAAGAAGCGCTGCGTTTAACGCTTTATCAGAACGTTGCCAAACTGCTGCGTGCGTTCGCCAATATCGCCAATGAAATGCCTGATGCAGGCTATTCTGGGCAAGATGTGGACTCGATAAGAACAGAAGTGGCTCATTTTGAGAAAGTCCGTGACGAAGTAAAACTGGCCAGTGGCGATTTGGTAGAAATGAAACGCTTTGAGCCTGCGATGCGCCACTTGTTAGATATGTATATTCGTGCGGATGACAGCGAAGTGCTGATGGATTTTGAAGAGCTAGGGCTTATTGATCTCATTGTTGAAAAAGGTGCTTATGCCGTGGAGGCTTTGCCTGAAAGTATTCGTAAGAATCAGGAAGCCATGGCCGAAACCATCGAAAATAATGTGCGTAAAACCATCGTTGATGAAAACCCGGTTAACCCCAAGTATTACGAGCAAATGTCGGTGTTATTGGACGAGCTGATTGAGCTTCGTCGCCAAAAAGCGATTGAATATCAAGAGTATCTGGAAAAAATCCGCGAGCTATCTCGTAAGGTTATACGTCCAGAGCAGACAGCGGCTAACTATCCGCCATCGATGGACTCTAATCCCAAACGCGCGTTTTACGATAATTTTGGTCAAGATGAACTACTGGCTACCAAAATAGATAGTGCCATTCGTTATACCAAAAAAGCGGATTGGGTAGGTGATCGCTTTAAGGAACGAGAGATTGCCAATGCGGTTCGAGAAGAAACGGCGGGTTATGAGGTGGATATTCAGGGTGTAATGGAACTGGCAAAAGCGCAAAAAGAGTACCACTGATGCCTAAGGTAGAAATTGGTTCTATTACGATGCAGTTAAATCGTAAGGCAATTAAAAATCTCCATATCAGCGTACTGCCACCTGATGGGCGTGTGCGTGTTTCTGCTCCTGAATCTATGACAGAAACCGCAATCCGTATGGCAGTAATCAGCCGCATTCCTTGGATCAAGAAACAGCAGAGTGATTTTGCCAAACAACCTCGCCAATCTGATCGAGCAATGGTTAGCGGTGAATGTCATTACCTGTGGGGCAGACGTTATCGTCTGAATCTTATTGAGCGTTCCGGAAAGCATGAAATCAAGCTAGGTCGTGGTCGATTGCATTTATATGTCAATCCCGCAACAACGCTTGAGAACAAGGCACTGGTAATGAACTCATATTATCGAGATGCACTTAAAGCGCGAATCGCTGAATTATTGCCTGTTTGGGAGGACAAGATCGGCGTTACATCTGCCGATTGGGGAGTCAAAAAAATGAAAACCAAATGGGGGAGCTGCAATATTCAGACAAAGCGCATTTGGCTTAATTTAGAACTTGCTAAAAAGCCACCGGAGTGTTTGGAGTACATCCTGGTGCATGAATTGGTGCACTTGCTTGAGCGAAATCACAATGAACGCTTCAAAGGGTATATGGACAAGCTACTTCCCGATTGGCGAGAGCGCCGTGATTTGTTAAACCGAATGCCTTTAGCACACAATAATTGGATTTATTAAAGTTTGGTTTTGTTTAATGCAGGTGAACTGGGGTATTAACGGATATTGCTGACCATTTCGTGGATCATCACGAGATGGTATGAATAGATGGCCATTCAGCTTTATTAATATTAAAATCGCACCAACAACACCCCTCCCGCTACCCGTTAGATCAGCGCCCTGCGAGGGGTTACTCTTTTTCAGGCTTCTAATTTTTGGTACCGTAATGAGTTACGGCACCAAAATTCGCTTTCAACCACACATCATTTTCCGGCCCACAAAGGTGGTGCAGCAGCGCTAGGTTGATCTGGTGGCTGATCACGTTTCCGTTTCGTTTTTGGCGCTCTTTTCTCAAACCTCTAAGCAATAACCCCGTGCACGATTTTCCTATTTGTTCTGGCGTACTGGGCAGGCAAAATGCGCGGTTTTGCTGTTTGGGGTGCAAGGCAGCGCGCTTTCCTGTTTTAGATAAAGGCGTGATGCACCAAAAGATACAGGCGTTAGCGGGTGTGTTTGCTTGTAATGTTCTGGTTTGAATCGTGTCATCCACATATACCGGCAACAAATGTGCCGGTAACAAAACCAACCCGCCTTGCGCGTGGCTATCAACCTCAGGTAAAGGCAACCAATACAGGTTTGGCCATTGCTCGGGGCTTTGCCATTTTTCTACGATCACTTGCGCACCAATGCTGCTCAGCCATTGGTGAATCGGGCAGCCTAGGTGCGCTTGTTTAACGCGCGGTAACTGATAGGTCAGCCAGCGGGTTAAACGTTCGGCGGCATTATCGCACTGGCTTAGTGCTGGGTAGAGGGTAAATGCGCCATGCCCAACCAGTAAAGCGACCACCTGCTGTATCCATTCTCTATTCCAGTCGTTGCCACTTGCCCATAACACGTCACTTATCACCTTGTTGGTTCGTCATGCCGTCTATTTTCAGTCGTCGGGTGCAGACGCGGTGGTGAATTAGATGAAAGAAATGGCCATCAAACTAACCAGTCAAATCGGTTTTTTATGATGACCTGTGCGCGGCTAACTGATTGAAATATATCGTCCAATGCAGCTCTGTTTGGCGGCATTTAGCCCATGCAAAAAAATCGAGACGCCAAACGATCGTTTGCATTCTGGGTTTAAAAAATCAAACGGTTTGTACTTTGATGCCGAGGTTGGTTTAGGGCGAAAAAAGTGCCAAACCTTGCTTTGAGCCAGTACTGGCAAGACCTACCAGCGTTGGATTTCAATCGAGACGCCAAACAGTAAATGGGCTAATTTCCCTGTTTGGCGTTTCGATCCAAAAGCCAAACGGATAGTGGTTTTGGCGTATGGGGGTAAAGGCATGGGGAAGTGTTTAATGAAGTGCTGCTGTTTATTTTGGCTTGGTATTTGGTGAAGGGATGTTTTCTAACTTCAATGAAGGTTGCTTGTTACTGTTGTCATCAATGTACTCAAGGGCGTACCCCATTGCCTTGTAGCTTTTCTCGCGTTTTTTAAACATGCGTTGCAGCATAGGGAGGGCGCAGTCCACATAGTCGTGAATGGTGACTTGTGTTTTGCCTTCCGATTCACGATGAATACGACCG
>JBLWXY010000022.1:0-14285 GCA_048267225.1 Pseudidiomarina sp. | reverse complement strand
CTGAAGGAACATGCACAACTTAAGTTGCAAGTTGAAAAAGTTGTCTCAACGGCCTATGCGGCCAAGTGCTCTGAAGGAACATGCACAACTTAAGTTGCAAGTTGAAAAAGTTGTCTCAACGGCCTATGCGGCCAAGTGCTCTGAAGGAACATGCACAACTTAAGTTGCAAGTTGAAAAAGTTGTCTCAACGGCCTATGCGGCCAAGTGCTCTGAAGGCAAAATTTTGGAAACGATTTGACCTTATTAGGTCTGTCTCAACGGCCTATGCGGCCAAGTGCTCTGAAGGGCTGAGACAGAACCAGAACTTAAGCGTTTACCTTTGGTCTCAACGGCCTATGCGGCCAAGTGCTCTGAAGGTCGCCAAGAAAAAATCTCAAACATCAACTTCTCTGGTCTCAACGGCCAAGTGCTCTGAAGGCCTTGTGAAAAATACTTTGATAACATCAAGCTATCGTCTCAACGGCCTATGTGGCCAAGTGCTCTGAAGGCTTGCTCAAGTAGCATCCGAGTGTGGGCTTGACCAGGATGGTCTCAACGGCCTATGCGGCCAAGTGCTCTGAAGGTGTGATCCAGCCTTCGGGCTCGGTTGCTCGCGTGTCTCAACGGCCTATGCGGCCAAGTGCTCTGAAGGCGCGACGTGTACACCTTTACCTTCAGTGATCAAGGGTCTCAACGGCCTATGCGGCCAAGTGCTCTGAAGGGACCTAATGGCCTCAGAGCAAGAGCTCATTGTTCGTCTCAACGGCCTATGCGGCCAAGTGCTCTGAAGGTCTTGCTGTAAAAAATTTATTTAAAACAATATCTTGCAAAGCGTTTTTCCCCGTCTCAAATTATCCACAGACACTTGGTTTTAAGATAGCCAAAAATGGCGTATAGATCAAGTTAACCTTATGATTTTACTAAGATTCACACACAGAGACCAGTACGTAGTGGTCTCTTTAGAGTGTATTTCATTGATTTTAAAGAGCGTTTAGATGTTATGCACATCAATTTTAATTACAGTATCACGGCAGCAGGGAAGTTGGCGATGGCCTCTCCCCAAACATCTCGGCTACCTCGTCGAGAGTCTTTATTAAGCCAATAAAAGCGTAAATTATCTCCTGAATCGGTATAACGTTGGCATTTTAAACAAAGCTTTTCGAGCTCTGCTTCATTGGCGACGCTGATTTCAAAGACTGAGTATTGTACCCGATCGCCATAGCGTAAAAGCAAATCCCCTAGCTTGCGACGGTTGCGGTCATCTTCTATGTCAAAACAAGCTAAATAGGCTCTCACTTTTTTGGACTCCACGGAACAAAAGCTTGCTGAGTCTTGCAACTTAGCGCTAGGCGATAGGCTTGGTCGCGTATCTGGTTGAGCAAACTCTCTTGTGGGTTACTAGACTGAGTGAGTTGCACTAACAGTGCGTGTAATAAGGTTTTGCGTACTTCGCTGCTCATTTGACAGCCCTGCTCTGTTTGAGAGAAGTCTTCCAGTTTGAGTTGGCTCTTATTTATAGTGGTGAGTACGACGCGCTCAACAAGGTAGCGAAAGGGTTCCATTAAATCCGAAGCGAGTGTGAAATGATTGCCATGTTGTTGATGCAATGCCCCTTGCCATGGGTATAAACCAACCACTCGGTTCATACTGTCTACGATACCGTATAAAAAACTGTAGCCAAGTGATAGCATGGCGTTGACTGGATCCTGTGGGGGGCGTCGATTCCGACCTGTAAACTGCCAGTCGCTGTCGAGGTAACGTTTAAAAAATGCCCACAGTTGTTTGCTGGCTTGGCCTTCGTAGCCCCGTAATTGATCAAGATCTTGTGTTCGGTCTATTTTTCGTACGATTCGGTCAATTGCGTTCAGTTCTGGCGCTTGGTTATCACGACGCTTGATGACAGACTTGATACCGGCAATGCGTCCTGTGATCAGCGATTGGCTAATCAATAATGCGTTGGTTTCGCTTTGTAAGTGTTGCGATTGTTGTAGCCAGAAATCCGCGCCAAATTCATTGGGCGACGTGGCAGCGCTCACGCCTTGGTATTGACCAAAGTTATTACAAAAATGAATCGCTACTTGTGCTTTAAACGCGGCTTTTAATGCTGGTGTGGTGATGTGATGTGGGCCAATCAATAATACCGAGCTAAGACCTGCCCAAGGGTAACTATGATGCTCATCGTACTGTTCGACGATTAATCTGTGTTTTTCTGTACTGAGCATGGCGACATCGCCTGCAATGGTGAGCACTGTGCCTAGACTATCACGCTCGCCAATTTGATCCGCCACAGTGGGCGCTTCTGGGGCCTGAACAGCAACTTTCTCAACGACGGGCTTTGTTGGTTTTTTCTCTCGTTTGGTCTCGATGGCATAGCCATCTATAAAGAGATAGCCTAAGTATTTAAAGCCTTGGCTGGCTTCAACGATGCGAGTTTTGTCTTGATTAATGGCGAGGCTGTGCTCGGCCAGTGAGACGTTGATGTCTTCCAGTGCGGCTTCGGCTTGCTGTTTAGTTTTAAACAGCATGACAAAATCATCCGCATAACGAATGATTTGGTAGCCTTTGGCGAGCATGTCTTGGTCTAAATCATCGAGCAGTAAATTGGCTAGGATAGGACTGATCGGCGCGCCTTGGGGTAATCCTTGATGGCGCGATTGAGGGCGCCCGTCTTCTTGTTCCTTAGCGGCACTGACCCACTGCATTAATAACGGGATCAATGGTTCGTTGGGAAACATAAGCGCTAGCCGTTGTTCTAGGTTTAGCCAATTAACACTGTCAAAAAAGCTTTCTATGTCGCTTTCCAGTACCCAGTGATAACCTTGCTCGATGTATTTATTGATTTGATCCCGAGCGTTTAAACGAGAGAGTCCTTTGCGGTAACCATAGCTGTGTTTCATCCATAGATTGTCTAAGTACGCGCCAAAAATCTCTGTAACCGCTTTTTGCAAGGTGCGTTCATGCCAGCTTGGGACACTAAGTAGGCGCATACCACCGTCGGGCTTATCGATTTCAACAGGCTTCAAGAGGCCCGCTTGATACGTTCCTGATAAGATAGCTTGTTGGCTTTTTATCAGGGAGGAGAGGTGGTCATCCAGTGCAAGTTGGTGCTCTTCTTCATCTGCATCACGAGCATAGCCATAGTGACGAGGGTACATTTCATAGCAGGCGTGGCGTATAGCGTCATCGTTAAAGCATCGTTCTAATAACGTTTGAGCGGCGCGAGGTCTGGGGTAGCTTGACATGCCGTAGGGGTCTTGTAGCTGGTAACGACCCATACCAAAACTGCGGTGTTGACCTATCCCTGTGTATTGCCCCATTACGATTAGTGCTAATAGCTCGGCGGGGAAGTCGTCGGGTATTTCTAATTGTAGGTGCGCAAGCAGACCACTGGCGTCTTTTTTAGACTTTTGTTGCTGACTTTCATACTGATTATCCACCCAAAAAGCAAGCCGGTGATGTACAAACGCTTCGGGCCATTCCCCCCGCTGTAAACGCTCATTCGTACGCTGTTGGTAAAGATTGATTAAGGTGTCTGTGAGCCGTTTGGAAAACATTTCCCAAGTAATATCTGCTTTATCGCGACAATAACGCTCGTTACCTTTGGCTTGTTCATCTCGTTCATCTTTTAAACGAATCAGCCGAGCTGGGGTATGAAACGCAATTTTAAAGACCGGGCTACGAGACCACAGAATCGTTTCCATCGTCAGGTCATTCTCATCATACAGAGACGCATCGGCAAGGTGATCAATAGACGTATTGGTAAAACTGTCAGTGATGGACTCAAGTACCAAGTTATCACCAAATGGGCCGCGGTTACGAGCTTTTAACGGCACACTTTGCGGTAAGCTTTGTAAAGACTCTAAAAGGTTGGCGAGAATGCCTTCCCCTCCGCTTAAAGCAACTAACCGAAACCGATAAAATTCACCTGTTTGATAATGAGGATGACCATTTTCAAGGGGTTCCACCATGATGTATTCGCTAAAGTCGCTGGGACTGCCCGCCAGAAAACGCACCCAAGCATGCAAACCAATATGATGGTAAAACCCCGGCTGGCTGTTATACAGCCAGCGTAGCGTTACCACCATACTGCGTAATGGCAAGATGGCTTGGAGTAAAGGGGAGTGATGCATATTACTCTCCTTGATCCCCAATCTTATTACGAAGAGGGTTTATAAAACGATTTAATATTTTTTTGTCTATTTTCTTCTCTTCTAATAATGGTACTAAAAGATCTGCTATAGATAAGCAGGCATGAATTTGAGGCACTGAAATGTCTTTATCCAAATTATCTTTTTTGAATTTTTGTAAAAGTGAATGAATTAATTTTGGACTATTTTTAGAAGAGTCTTTCAAGAAAACGTTAACCTTGTCTTGTAAATCTTTTATGAACAAATCTAAGGGAGATGCCTCTTGTTCCCATTTGGCTTGCTTTTCGGCTTCTGCTCGTTCAGCTTCAAGTTGCTCAAGGTAGGGAAGGAAATCTTCATCATTTAATAATTCATTTTCTGAAACTTTTGCTACCTCTTTTGAAATATCACTTGCTTTTAAGCGAGCCCCAGAATGCAACAGTAGGGTTTGTTTGGCTTTTTTTGCATCAACAAACTCTTGGGGTGTTTTCATATAAGATAGCGCTCCCTTAGCAGGAGGTTGTGATGCCATTGCTAGAAGCTCTTTTAACTGGGGTGAGTCTATCCATTTGTGATCTTGTTCTGTAAAACGGTAGGCATCTTCCATTAATTTTGTGAAGCTGGTTTTTGCTTTATCCAGTAGGTCGGTATGTTTAAACTCTGATTGACCAAGAGGTATTAATTGACTCTCTTCGTTTATGATTTTTAGTGAAATGCGGCCAAGGGCATACGGTTTCCCCATCCCTAAGCCGTGGTAATGATCTGCTCGGTTGCCAAAGTCTATACTCCATAGTAACGCGCCAAGCTCGACTTCTCTAAGGTTATGGATGTGAATCTTGAGCTTAAACCTAGCCCCTGCTGTGATAGGTTTTAACTTCACTTGTACCTTTGTGTTTTCAGGCTCTCCATGCAATGACGTAGGAGGAAGTATGTTTGTTGTACTGCGTGATGGATAGCGTTTCCAACCACTTAATTCACTCTCATCCATAAATGTGGCATAGCTGTTTGACTGGCGTAAGTTGCCATTATTGCCACTGTTCGGTTGTCTAATGTAAGCAGGAGAAAATGTTGGTTTAGGCGTACTTAAGACGGTACATTCCTCTTTGCAGTTATTATAGTCGTCTGCTGTTCCGGGAATCAGTTTAGCGGTTCCTATATTAACTCGGCCTTTGAGTGACATTTCTTCATTTTCTCCAATACGACCGAATATCAGCTCAGGTAAATCTAGTTCATGTCCGTGAATATGGCTGGAATGAGTATGCTTGACTGCATCATGAGTCGTTTTTTTATAAGCTAATCGATAAAGGCTGGATAGACCTATAGATGTAATATTTCCGGCCTTTTCTAGATAAAAAACAGGGATGCCTGTGTCTTTGGTTAAATCAGGATGTTTTTCCCAGAACGTCCAGTCGTCAGATTCGCTGTGAATAAATTTAAAGCTTTGCATGACGTCCTTGTCCACTTCTTTGGGTTTTCCTTTATTTGGGTTGTAAAAAACAAACTCCCATTTTTTATTAGAGTCATACTTATCCATACTTCCTGAATTGTAAGGGTCTCCAGGTTGGCCTGTAACAACAAGCAAGCCATCTTCTGACCCGGTATCAGAAGGTTCGGCAATGTCCATTTTTATCTTTTTATTATCCTTTAATGTAATTTCTCTTACTTCTTTATCGAACTTTAAGGTTTTAATACCGTTCAAGAGCTGGTAGCGTTGATATGCTTTCTTGTTTTTTTCTTTATCAACCCAAGAGGTTTTATCAATATTAAAATGATTGATTATTTTATCTTGGTGAATTCGCACCATATCGCAGGGCGTGATTTCCCATTTATCAGCATTGAACGTTAGCCAACCTGTATTCACTGCTCCGCCTTTAAACTGATTCATATAAAAATCAGCGCGTAAATCGCGAACACTATAACGCTTGTCATCTAAACGATTAAATCGTGCAAAGCTAGCGATTTCTAAGACATTGCTCAGTAAGCCTTTGGTACTGCTACCGGGAATAATGGGGTTGTCATTAGGATCTTTACAAAACTCGACAATATCTGGTTTACCATCGGGTGTTTTTATACGTTTACCGCCTACCAACGTTGATGTATGGCAGGTCAGTTCAACGGTCAATGTGCCGCTGACACCATCACTAAACGGGACGTCGTGGGAGACTTGTTCGGCCCAATGCGGTAGGTAGATAAAACGAGATAAGGGAACGAAGTTGTAAGGGGCGTGAATGCTCATTGGTTATCTCCTTTAAATCCTTGGAATAGGGCGTCGCGGGTAATAAAGCCTAGCTCTGAGTCGTGTTGCCAAATGCGCTGGTATGCTAAATGGGGTGCGTCTTTGGTTTTATTGGCGAGAGTGATGGTTTCGACTAGGGCGTTTGTGTGCTCGGCGTCGGTGGTTGTCGGCAGTGCTTGCTGCACCAGTTGCCATGCTTGGCCGTTGTAATGGAAACGAATACTGCGCAGATCTTGCGTGACCAGTTCACCTTCTAGTGGCGGCATGGGTTGATCCGTGGCTATGGTTTGAGCTTGAGTTATGCTTTGAACTTCATCTGGCCATGTGATCCAGCCAGTGACTTTGCCTAGTCCGGCCAGTGTGTTTAAGAGGGCTGCTTGATCCAGTAGTTGGCTATTGGCCGCTTCGAGTTTGGCTGGCTTTAGCTTGTTTAAGCAGCGGTCATTTAGGGCGGTTATCTGTGTGATGAGATTGGTGTAGTCCATTAGTTTGCTCCTTCTTCGATGCTATCTACGATACGAAATAGAGGCTTAGGCGAGTAATCCCCTGAGAAGCTACCAAGGCCACGGGAGCCGCCTGCGCCGATGGCAAGTCGCCCTTGGCTTAGATCGTCTAGTGTGGCCGCTAGGGCTAGTTTAGTGTGTTTTGATAATCTCTCAGGATTAACTAATGTGATGCTGAATTCGAGTTTGGGCTCAAATAACACTTCTTCGGTAAAGAGCGCACCGTCTATTACGCCACCAGTAAAGCGGTCGATGCGGTTATGCCAAAGCTGCATCGTTTTTTCCTTATCATTAAGGTAAATATCATTAATGATAAGTTGCCCCGCTTTTCCGTCTTTATAGTCGCTGCTTTTTAATAGTTCGTCGCCTTTAGCGGCTCCTAATAATGTCACTAGCTCTTCATAACTATTGCGATTAGCCGTAAGTTCCAATTGTTCTTTGTCAAGTTTATCGGCATAGTTTTTTTCTAACTTATTGAAATGGAAAAGAATACGATGGGCTATCGGGCCTTTGATGGCACTGGCGGGGATTATCGGAAAACGCATGTAAAAACACTCTACTTTATTGTCTTTCCATGTAATGAAGTTTTCTGACTGCATGATTAAGTCAGCGTCGTCTTCCTCTTCCTTTTGATGAACGGGAACGTCACCACCACCAATGAGCACCAAGCCTTCTGCGGTGAGGGATAGCTTGATCTCAAGGGTATTGTGATGGCTAGCGTTTGGCACAGCGTCTTTGAGTGTATGAGGGGCAGATAGGTCTCTAGGTAAATCACGCCATGTTTGTGCCTGATGAGGATCGGTCAGATCATAATGCCCTTGGTGTAAGGTATGAAGGCGCAAAGCGCCAAAACCACTGCGAGTACTGTGGCCTAAACGGAATTGTGGATGCGTCAGTAAGCGGAGTAAGTTATCCCATTTAGGGTCGTTTTCTTGATCGCTCCAGTATTTAATCTCAAAAGTAAAGCGCGCACCTTTGGGGCAGGCCGTTACGTCAAATTTTCTAGCTTCTTCCGCACAGCCTAAATGATTAAGACGTACCCGCTCGCGCTTAATGGGTTGGCTCTGCATCAACTCCTCTAAAAATGTATCTTCTTCACTGATTAGATGAAGTGGGCTAACAGGTATATTGTCGCTGTTATGAATCACTCCCCAGCTAATTTGCAGGCTGGAGGTTTTATCATCTGGGTCGTTGCTGTTTACTTTGGCGAAACCAAAGATGTTATGGGTGTCTTCGGCATCGTGCTGGTCTTGATAGAGGTGTCGGAGCACACCGCGAATGGTGGTAGACGGTAGCGCGGGTAAACCGTTGGCGTCACGCACTAGACTGGTATCGTAGCTTAAATCCGCTTGGCCAGTTTGGATTGAGAGAGGCGTTTCGGCTTCCACACAAACCCTTGCAATATACAAATGGTGCCATGGTTTACGCATGAGTCGTCTCCTTTTCTAGGTTTCCTTGGCGCATATCTTGACTGCGTTTGGTGCGCATTTCAGCGGCTAATTGAGTGATTTTGTTGCACAGGTCATTTTCAAGGGTGGGGTTAGCATTGAGAAAAGTTTCGATCTGCTCAGTGGAACGAAACTCTTCTTTGGCGTTGAGTAGTTTGTTAGCGAGCCAAAGGGCAAAGGTTTGATCATATGACTTTTCTAAATCCCAGCTGTACTGGCTGCCTGCGCGTTTACGGCAGATGGCTTTATCACCAATGAATAGTTCTCTTATTAACTTATTTGGATCGCGGCGTAAGTTACGTGAGCGGTGATAGACCTCGCCCCATTGGGATGCGCTTGGCCCAATCAGTACATCGTCGGCAAGGGCGTTGAATTGGCGTGCCACTTGATAGTAATCGGCAATGGTGTCTTTTTCGAGATCACCGTTTTTAGAACAGTCGATAACGCTGCTAAGCCATGTACTTAAGTCTTCTGGCACCAGTGCTGGCTGCTTTCTTAACCATTGAATTAGTGGACTCTCTTTGGCTTGTGGTTGGCTGCTTTGCTTGGCCGCTTGAATAGACGTAGGTGTGGCTGGGCTTTTTGAGGCAAGGCAAAGAGCGGGGTTAATGGCAATATGGCCGAGCCCCATTTCGGTGTAGCGGCCAATAGGCTGTGGTTGCGCGTTAACGGCTTGAGCCTCTACATCAGTAAAACGGATAACACTACCTTGGCTAATCACTTGGCGCTGGCTATCAAAGGCTTTGCGGTAGGCATTAAATGGGCTGTAACTGCGACTACGCATAAAGCTGTTTTTTATATCAAGTTCGCCTTGAGTCAGACCAAAGTGCTGGGCCGTTGGCGTCAGTGCAGGTTGGCCTGTTGTGGCATCTGTTAGGGCAAGGTCAGATAAGCATAAAATGACTAATTCACCACTGTTAGTCGCGGTATGACGTGTTGGTAATTGTGCTTTTTCGCTTTCTAAACATTCAATAGTGACTCGGCCATATTGTGCTGAGCGTGAGCGGCCAAGGCGCGCTCTGCCTGATAGGCTGTCTTTAAGTTGTGTAATGAGCGAATCAAGATCGCTGATATCAGTATCTAGTTCAATATAAGACAAGAAACGTTGCCCTGCTTGAATCGCTTGGTAACCAAAAAGTTGTGATGTCGCGGCTCTTGCGGTGTCAACATCTATGGCGGTTTTCATGCTGGCGGCTTTGTTTACCGCGACGCGATAGCCATGATCCGTTATATAGTCCTTGCGCAGTTGCTCCGGTTGACGATCTTTTTTATCTGGGTCTAACTGGCTCACGCCCCCTAACCGAAGAGCATCTTGATAAATCGAATGTGATTCTTCTGGCTCTTCACCTTTGTAATAGTGGATGGAAAGTGGTGGTGGGTAGCTGGCATAGCCTTCTGTTGATAACGGGTAACCATTTTGAAAGCGTACCTTACCTGAGTGAAATACGTCCCAAACACGGCTTGGACTCTGATGTTTAAAGGTTGCGTATAATTTGCTTGCCGCTGCGCCGAATACAAGGCTACCAGGAATGTAATCTAAGCTTTCATGCCCTCCAGCGGTGGCACTGCTGGTGCTGATAACAATGTCGTCTTCTAGGGTAATCAGTAGTGGAATTCTCATGCAATGCTCCTTAATCCGTTAAGCTCAATGTGGCACGGCCAAGGCCGCGATTACGCATACCGCCAACATGGTCGATTAGGCTTATGGCCCGCTCCAAATATTGAAATACCAGATCCGCTTGTTGGCCATCGAGGCATTCGAGTTCTGCACTCAAGGTTAAAGGAATCACGACTTCAATCCCTCGTAGTGAGTGTTCTTTTGCTGTACCTGTGGCGTGTTCTATCGCAGTAGAAAAAATATGGCGATAGAGTTTTTTGCGAAGTTCCACATTTTTATCGTCTTCAAGAATGGTTGCTTCGTCGGCTGTCAGGGTGGCATTGCTAACAATTAGCTGACCTGAGGAAGTGTCAAAACGGGTATCGTCTTCTGAATTATTGCGGCTACCAAATAACCAATCGGTCACGCTTAGACCTTGAGTGTCTAGTGCTGGCAAGTCGTCAAACCAGCCCCAATCCTCTGCACGGTAAACGGCATCGCGTATTAGGCCTTTATTATGGCGGCCATTAAGTAAAGGGAGGCCGCTGGCTGTTTTCTCAACCAAGCTGTCTACGTGGCTACCACTGGTACGGCCTGTGCCTGCATGCCAGTAGCTGGAGATTTCGATAACAAGTGTCTTCGACTGGCTCATGCTTGCGCCTCCTGCGTTGGGGTTTTAGGTAGAGCGGTAATGGTGAGTAGATCTACTAGCGGACTGTGCTTCTGTTGATTAAACAGTTGCGCTAGTCCGTCTTGGTTTATATCGCAACCTAACGCATTAAGGCATTCATCAAATACTTTAAGCTTGCTTTGATACTTCCCTTCCGACTTTTCAACTTTTTCATCTTCTGATTTAGCTGAGACATCACGCCAGCGAATATAGCGTTTCTGTGCCAGTTGCCAATCGCTTTTTATTAGGCTAGCGACTTCGCGTAGAGCATTACGATTTAAACCGTCTTCACCAAAGAGGCTTGCCATTTGCTCTAATGTCGCTAAGTTATTGCGCCCATCTTCAAAGCCATAACAGCCAAGGCTAAGCTGATATTCGGCTCCTTGCTGAGAAACCGTCCATTCGTGCTGTTTTACGCTTTTGGCATCTTCAATTAAGGCACTGGATACTTGATGGAAGCTGATTGAGGAGGGGATAAGACCTCTGTTTTGCTGTGATTCTTCACGCCAATTACGAGATTGTTTTTTTGCTTCTTTAGCGAGGCTTTCTGCAAGGTGATTGGCTTGAGCAAAAGGCTGGTTGGATTTGATAAAGCAAATCCCCGCACAGGCGGTAAGCTTTTGTAAACCTTCGGGGCTTTCTAATTCTTCAAAAAGTGACGTAAACTCTTCTTTTGTGTGCTTTTCAAATGCTTGGCAAAATGTAGTGGCAAACGGTATGGCTAAATCTGCCCGGACAATAATGGTTAAATCATCGCCACCCAATACAAGAGGGCGGGCTGGCACTTTACCTTCTTCACCCTCTCGTGCTGCGAGTAAAATCTGCGTTGCTTCTTGTGCTGCTGCAATACAAGCCCGCTCCATGCCTTGAGAAAACTCTTGGAACCGATTTGTATATTCTTTGGGGTCACCGTAGTCTTTTATTTTTTCTCCTAATACGCGTAATAGCTCGCCTAAACCGTTGCCATCGGCATGAATTAAAGCGACGCCACGATCTTGGCCGATAAAGGGGAAGTAGCTGTCTTTTGCTTTTTCCTTGTCATCACCATTTGGAAATTCTGGCTTGAGTTCTAAGTTATTGGGCCAGAGCTCCTCTAAACTCTCACCTTCGGCAAATTTGCCTACTAAGCCTTTGTTCTTTGTGGATCTTTGATAATTCGCTTTAGTATGTGTCGCTTCATCCACCCATTCGCCACGACTGTGTAGAAATGGCGAGACGGCCGCTTTGCCAGTGCGTGGGCTTCGGTGTACCAAGGGGCCGGGGATTGGGAACTGCACCGACATACGATTACGCTGCACGGTGAGCCGTGCGCGGGCTTTGTCCATGGTTTGGATTAAATTATCATCTGTTTCGATAACCTGTACCACTTCAACACCGGGCATATTGGCTCGTACATACAGTGACCATAGAGCTTGCAGCTTTTCAGCATTATCACGGCCATTTTCACCCAGCAATATGGCATAGATCGCACCACCGCTACGGCGAGGGAATAGAATATCCGTCCCTTCTGTTAGGCCAAGACTAGCAAGTACTTGGCCAAAGGGGCTGTTATTGTTACCTGAGGCATCACTGCATAGGGCATCGAGTTGATCACTGGCGGCGATCATATCCCTAAGCTTACCTCCTTCGAACAGGTAGGACTGGATAGATCTGGCTTCGAATAGGTAAATGGTTGTTGGCATATATAACTCCATTATAAAAGCATTAGTCATTACTTATATCTAAAACATTTGATGAGAAGTCTTGAGTATCGGTATAATGAAGGAATATTCCTTTTCTTCCGGAAATGGCCGCAAGAGTTGCAGTCATAGAAGATTTTCCACTCGTTATGTCAACTACAAGCTATTTCTTCTAAATAGGATGGGTTATCTTTTTTATTGGCACCTTCTAAGCCATCCATAATATCGAGAGCTACTTTGGAAAATTCAACAGAGTTGTTTGCAGAAATTCCATTTTCTGTTTTTTTAATTAAAGGCTCTTTGCTCATTAGTTTTGTTTCAATGTGGTTTTCAATTATTATTTTTCGATTGCTGTTCTTGTAGTATTCATTAATAAATATTCGAAATTCTTTTATTTGATCAAAAGACCCTATGCTTTTTATAGAGCCATCGTTATTTTTATCAGAAATAGTTGATAGAAGTATTAAATGGTTAATCGAGCTGTAAGTGTTGAGAGCATTAAGGCACGGTAGCCAGTTGCAGTTATACTCGGTTTTTTTTAGGTCAGTTATGGGGATTGAGTTTGTAAACTGATCTTTTTTAACTTCTAATAGCATTTCCTCTAATCTAAATGATTTTTTAGTAACAATACCTCCTTGCCCTCTTTGATCAATCGGACTAAATGTCGATAAGGTCATTATCATAGTCTCTCGGCTGTCTGTAAGAGGATCTTCACCATAAATTAAGTAATTTTCTGAAAATTTTGATTTTCTGGCAATGATAAAAAAAAGCAATAGAATTAGAGAAGTTATGGCGAGAAGGTAAAGCTTCGTAAAAGGGATTTTGCTTTTGTTTATGGTTATCGATGCTATGAAATCATTGTGGCTTGTTTTTGCACCTATTGTTATTATTTCTTCAAAAAAACTATTGCAATTGATAATATTAAGTCTGATGTCCAGCCAATTAAAAATAAAACTAGTATGACATACCAAATAAATTTGGGGTTTTGTCCTAATACTTGGTTTATGCTTTTCTTAATGCCGTAATTTTTTTCTTCATTACGTGCCCTCTTTTTTAGAAATGTAATATTGATTAGTTTCAGGTGAAAATTTGCTCATGCTTTCTAAGTTGAGCTCAATTCCCATGAACTCTTTTGGAATTTTGAGTTCAGATGATAGTAGCGCCTACCTCGCCCATAAACTTGAGCAGCTAGGTGAACTGACAGCGTACCAATCACAGTATCGCCAGCTTGAGTGATCTTGATGTCCAAATGCTCAATAATCCAATCAACTTGGGTATGCTGCTGAATCCACTCAATGGTCGCTGGGCGTAGGCTTATTAAATAAATACTCATTTCCTTTCCTTGGCTTTAAGCGGTTATCCAATCTCTTATATAAGCATGCAGTTGTGTCAGTCGTGCTCCTGATATCACATTAATATCGTAAAGCTGTGCGCGTTTTTGGCTGTTTTCCGGTAGGTCATAGAGGCTAATGACCATACCTTTCACTTCCTCACCCAGTGCATTGGTAAGGGCCTCCAGTTTGTAAATGAGTTGATTCGAAGCGTCGGATTTGTTTGATAAATAAGAGGTTTTGACTTCTACAATATGTAGTTGGTTGTCTGCTAAAAAGACGATATCGAGTTCGTTGGTGATGCCCTCGATGTAGCCGATTTTTTGTCCTAGACGAATGTCTTGAATTTCAGGTAACTCTGCTTTTAGTGACTTTACTTGTTCGTAAACATACAGCTCTAGCCAGCCGCCATTACAAAAGAAGCGGCAAGCTTCATCAGTAAAGGTGACGGTATTGCCTTCACAATGAACGAGCTCTACTGTTTGCAGATCGTTTAATAGTGGGTAGAGCTTATGCGAGTGCCAGTCTTGTTCAAGATCTGTATGAAATTCTGGACTATCGTAACGCACTGGCTGAGCGGCGGAGGCTAGCCAGTTAAGTGTCCTAAATAAATCGTAGGATCTAGGATCATAGGCCCAGTCTTTCACTAAGGTTTTTAGTTCACTGGTGATGGGCATTCCCATACCGAACTCAAGCAGTTCGATTTGGTGGATA
>JBLWXY010000021.1:0-14292 GCA_048267225.1 Pseudidiomarina sp. | reverse complement strand
CGCGTAGCGCTATGAGTGAGAGGGATGCAATGTTGAAAAAACTTGGCGTGTTGCCGTTTATAATGTTGATTGGTGCATATGTAGCTAGCGCTTTGGCCGAGTCTACGGACTATGACGATGCGATTACATCGGCCACACAGTTTGATCAACAATTGATTCAAAAAGACAGCGGTCAAGACATTGCGATGTTTTTGTCGACAATCCAGCAGGGACTAAGTAAACAAGATGTGCATGCCTTACTGGGAACCCCCTACAGTGTTGAGCACTTGGATAATGGTTACCGTTGGGAGTACAACGTCAGCATACCCACCTCTGTGAACTCTTTCATGGGGTGTCAGTACCGAATAGAATTTGATGCTGAAAGCCGAGTGCGATCGTTTGACTGGCGCAAAAGTGTGTGTGACCTATTGTATCAACAGTCCTCTGGCAGCACGGCGTCTACTTATGAACAAAAGGCTGAAGTGTTTACGTTGTTAAGCGATGTATTGTTTAGCTTTAATCAATACCATTTGAGCGACAAGGGGGTTCAGGCGCTCGATCATTTTATTGATCAACTACTAGCGCGTTATGGTCACCCAGTGGTGACGATTACAGGGCACACCGACAGTATTGGTAATGCCGAAGCCAACATGGCGCTGTCCAAATTGCGCGCTAGAGAAGTCGCTAAGCGCTTCCTCCTTAAAGGTGTGAGCAAGAACAATGTCCTAACCAAAGGGGTTGGTCAGTCGAGGCCAATTGTTCTTTGCCAAGGAAACGAAAAAGACGAAGCCTTGATCAACTGCCTAGCACCAAACAGAAGAGTCGAAATTGAAGTGTATGAAACCCCTCAATGAGTCTTGAGTTCTATGAAAAGGCTGGCCATAATACCCACAAGTTTATATTTTCTTTACATATGTGGTACGTAGGCTAGTTATGCTCAAGTGTTGGATGTTGAACACAGCAAAGCTAGTATAAAGCCATCAATAGGGATGTCATTGTTCATGTATGCATTAGAACGAGTAGTAGGAAGATGTCTGTGAGTACGAATACCCCGCGATTACTATTAGGTTCCGTGCTAGCCACTTTAGCGCTCAGCCTGCCTCATGCTTATGCACAGACGGCCGTTACCAGTCAGTCTGCAAACATTACCGAGCAACCCCTACAGGTGCCATCCCCGACAGACTTAGAAGTCAACCCAGGTGAGTGTTGGGTCTACGGACAAATAAAGCCTCGTGCCGTCGATAAAACCATCGCTGTTACAGTGAAAGATTCCCATACCACGGTTGAAGTAACCCCTGCAGAGATTAAACGTGGTTATAAGCGTGTTGTGACGCGTGAGGGGACAGTGACGTATCGCTTACAACCGGCGACTTATAAGCGTGTCACCGAACAAGTATTGGTGCGCCCAGAAACGACGCGTTTTGTTAAGATTCCGGCCGAATATGAAGAGCGGGAACGACGTGTCGTTGTTGAAGAAGCGCGTACAGTGATTGAGCAGTGCCAGGCCGCTGGAGGCTCCGCTTTTTGTGCGCGAGAAATTCCTGCAAAACTAGAAACGGTCAAAGTCCAGGTGTTGGTGAGACCGGAGCAGAGTAAAGTGGTTGTCGTGCCAGCGACTTATGAAACCGTGACAAAATGGGTGATTGATCAGCCAGCACGCGTAGTAGAGGTGTCACTTGCACCTAAATTGGAAGATGTTCCCATTGATGAGGTGGTTAAGCCCGCCAGTGCTAACCCTCGCCAAGTTCCTGCTCAAACCAAAGAGTTGCGTCTTAAAGCCTATAGCGGCAAGCCACGAATGGTCATGCGCCAAGCGGTTTGTAATGGTGACTTAAACGCGACAATGATTATGACAATGCAAGACAGGCTTTACCGAAATGGCTATAACCCTGGGCCAGTGGATGGCATGTTAGGAGAAAAGACCTTGCAAGCGTTGAAGACGTTTCAATACGATTCAGGTCTGGCAGTGGGGGCTATGACCTATGAATCGCTCAGCGCATTGGGCGTACCAACACCGTAGAGCTGTTAGGTTTATTTTAAGGTAAGTAAAAGCTGGCTTGGGGTCAGCTTTTTTGTATCTGTTAGATGAGAATTAGTGCGTATTAACGTGATAGATATAAATCATGCCAATAAATGTAAATTGAATGGTTGTTTAAATAAAAACAGTAGAAGTATTGATCGTTAACAAAACTTTACATATTGTTCCTTTTGCACGTTTTTTAAACATTGAAGATTGCTAGCCAGTTGTTATTATGATGTGACATAGAAATGCCTAGGGCTCTGCTCTGCAAGTAGTCTGATGGCAAGGATGCATTTCCAATCTATGGTTGTTGGGTAAGCAGGTACGGCTTTTGCTTTTCTAAACAAGGCGCCATAGTGTTTATGGGGTTGTAATACTTTTGTGCTAGGATGTTGTGTGTTGGGGCAGTTGCCCCGTGATCAATAATTATCGTAGCGTGTTAAGGCTATACAGGAGAATTCAGATATGTTGACTAAATTATATGTTAAAGCCGACTTGGCTTTACGCTCATTTGCAGAAGACCGTCAAGGTGTGACCGCGATTGAATACGCTGTAGTGGCTGTGGCTGTGGCAGGAATTGCGGCTGTTGTGTTTAGTGATACTGGTACTGGGGGCTTAAAAGGTGCCTTAGATTCAGCAATGACTACTCTGACAGGCTATGTAGATGGGAAATAATGTTGTTGTTCGTAGGTAAAGTTGATATTAAGTGGAGGTACTGTACTTAGCAACTGTCTCTATACTTATATTGATATCTATTGACGATATTAGAATTAGAACTGTTAAACATGGATATTTATATTGTTTGATGGTTCTAATTCTGATGTTTTGGGTGCAACAGCCGAACTTATCTGTTTTGCCCTACTCGATTTCGATATTGATAATAGGGTTTGTGCTCCATCTTTTGAGATTTTTAGGGGCAGGTGATACAAAATTACTGTTCGTCATTTCTTTAGGAGTTTCTCCCAATAACCTTTCTTTATTGTTTTTCGGGATTGCTTTTTTTAGTGTGATCCTCATATTTGTGTATTTAATAGTGGCTGCTTTAAAAAGCATGGAATATGTAAAGCAAAGAGGGTTGCCCTTCGCTGTACCCATATCGTGCGCCGGGGCGTTGACCATGTTTCTATCAAATTGTTGTAGTTAACTCGTTTTTAAAAAGGTATTGAAATGAAGTCAAGGCTGCTGATGCTATTATCACTGATCGTACTCGGAGTAGGGATAGTCGGGGCGGTATTGACTCGAGTGGAGGCTCCTCAAAGTGTTGATGTGGCGGTAGAAAAAGAGCCAGAAGAGCCTACGGTATTGGTCTGGATGCCGAAAGACGAACTAGTTATGGGCCAACGAGTTGAGCGTGCCAGTTTAACATTGCAACAAGTGCCTGAGTCGCAAGCGCTAACCTATGGCATCAAAGAAGATGTCGATTTGAAGTTTGTTCCCAATATGGTGGTCAATCGCTTAATTGAACCAGGGACGCCTATTTACCCAGAAGACATCATACTCCCCAATCAAGCTGGCTACTTTAAGCTCATTATGGATCCAGGGACTGTTCCTTACCCGATTTCAGTCGATCTAGCGTCTGTAGTAGGTGGCGTCGTCGAGGCTAATTCTTCTGTCGATGTGTTGGCATTAGGGGCTAAAAGTCAGAACCTGTCGAATGGCGCGCAGGTTAGAAATATTGGTGAGTTGGTTTTAACCCCCATACTTTTTAACGTAAAGGTATTACAAGTAACGCGCACTAGTCTCAATATGGAAGGTGAGTCTTCTGCGCCAAAAGCATTCGGAGGACAGGGGCGAGTACCCAGTGCTGAGGGAGAGCTGGCGTCGGTTGTTTTGCAGCTAAGCCGAAAGGAAGTTGCGACACTAACGGTAGCCAAGCGTATTGCTCAGTTAGAAGTACATTTATCAACAGGGGAAACATCAGTGGCGGAATTATCTGCAGATGCGGGTGATGTGATGACGGATTTTAAGTCCGTCAAAGAATATCGACCAGGTGTAGGTTCTGCGGTTGGAGTTGAATAATTATGCTAAACAGTACGAAAAAGCTTATTCATCTGTTATTTAGTGTGTCTCTACTATTCTATATCAGTGCAGGCTATGCTAGCACAATAATTAATTTCTCCGAAGGTGATGCTCAAGCCTTAAACATAAAACAAGACATTGGCTCAGTGTTTATTTCCGATCCTGAGGTGGCCGATTATCAGGTGATTGATAAACATAAAGTGGTGGTGTTTGGCCGTGCTATTGGTAAAGCCACTCTAATTGTTTTTTCTGAGGAGGGCGACACGCTATTACAACGTCAGTTGGTGGTGAACAAAAGCCTAGTACATATCGAACAAAATATTAAAATGCGTTACCCCAATGCAGAGGTCAGTCTTTTTAATTTAGGTGATCAAGTGGTGCTCAGCGGCACGGTAGCGACAGAAGAAGAAAAAGACGGCATTAACATCCTAGTGGGTGAGCTACTTAGTAAGAACTCAGAAAATACTGACATAGAGTGGAATTTGGGTGAGCAAAGCCTAACCATGGGCTTTATGCGCAAGCGTACGTTTGAGGGCGTGGTAAATAATATTGAAGTCGCTACGACTAAGCAGATAAACGTAAAGCTGTCTGTCGCAGAAGTGTCGCACTCTTTAATGGAAAATTTTGGTGTGCAATTCGCCTCGTCTGGGCAAACTTCAGGTGTGTTTGCAAACGCATTGGGGAATTTTTCCAGTCAAAGTATCATTAGAGCGATATCGGCCATTAATGACGACGAAGTAGGACAAGTTTTAGCAGAACCTAATTTATCGGTTGTATCCGGCGAGACGGCCAGCTTCTTAGTGGGCGGGGAGTTACCCCTTACAACGATTTTGGACGATACAGTTCAAATTATTTATAAAGAATTCGGGATCCGTTTAGAAGTCATGGCCAAGGTGCTTCGTGATGATAAGATTCGAGTGTCGCTCATGCCTGAAGTCTCCTCTCTCGACACCCAGTATGCTAACGATGCCTTTAACATTCCAGCCTTTAAAACACGAAGAGCAAGAACAACGGTAGAACTGGCCGATGGGCAAAGCTTTGTGTTAGGTGGGTTGCTGAACAGCGAAGAGCGTGAACTACTGAGAAAAATCCCCTATATCGGTGACATACCTATCTTGGGTTCTTTGTTTCGCTACACCGAAACTGAGCGAAATAAGACAGAATTAGTCATTATTGCAACGGTTAACTTGGTGAATCCTATTAGTCCAGAAAATGCGCAACTGCCAACGTTTCAACGTACGTCGAATGCTCAGCGTTTTTTAGTGTTACCTAAGTTGAGTAACGACAACAGCATTAGCCAAAAGAGTCGTGATGCAGCAGAGGAAATTTTGTCTGCGGGAGGCTTTAAACAATGAACAATTGGCTGAAAAGTACATTGTTTGCAGGGGCTCTGGTGGCGCTGACTGCATGTTCAACGCCACCACTTGAGCGTACGGGTGGGGCAGTAGACATCTTCCCAGTCACTCATAAGTATTCATTATCGTTCGAGGAAAGTTCTGTAGATGATGCTCAAACAGATATCAAGGCGTTTATTAAAAAGAATCTTGATACAGTTCTAGGTAACGACCTGAAGCTTATTCATTCATCGCCAAAAGGCAAAGCGCTGGCGAAGTATGCAGAGTCCTATTTGCACTCGATTGGTTATAATCCTGAGCGCTTAGTGTTGATAGAAGGTGAGAATCAGACGCAATTTGACTTTGAGCTCACTTTAGAAGATTTTCAAGTGCAAGTAAATGAGTGCGCTAAAGCAGGAATAGGTCATTACTTTGTCTCTGACAATGGCTGTTACTCAGAAAATGCTCGTTGGTTAAGCATGGAAAATCCTGAAAAAATGGTGCCTTCGCAGCCGAATTTCAGTTCATCTGGGGTGAAGGAGTAAAAGGCGATGTTTGATTTAGTAGATTCCTTAAAAAAATCGAAAACCGAAGTAAATATTGAACAAGAGCGCATAGGCACTGTTCTATTTCACCAGACCAAGGAGTGTAAAGAGCTGGTGTTGGAAGCGTATCGCTTTGAAGGCATTGTCCCTCCAGCCGTCCTGAATAATACAGAAGAATCCATTGTTGAGCATGTTCGAAGTTCAGATGCCGGCATTGAAATCGTTATTTTAGAGTTAAACAGCAGTGCTGACGTGAGTTCAGATGCTGAGCGAATCAGCCATTTATTACCTAATCATGCTTCGGTCATAGTTATTGGCAGTGAAGATGCTATTTCGACGATTCGTAACCTGAAAGCCATGGGGTTTTATTACTTATTTTGGCCGATTACAAAGCAAGAGCTGATCGACTTTGTTCGAAGTGTGAGCGATAACCGTAAACGTAACAGTCATCGCGGACCCGGTCAAAACCGACGAGCAAAATACATCAGTGTGATCGGTTCTAAAGGGGGCGTCGGAGCAACGTTTATCACTGCTGAAATGGCATATCAACTAAGTGCTCATCAAAAATCTTCTTGTTTAGTCGTGGATCAAAACTACTTCACGGGGGATCTCGATATCATGATGGGTATTCATGACTACGAGCGTCGCTCTGTAAAGCAAGGCGAAATGAGTTCATTGGATGACTCTTATGCTCAGTCATTAATGTTTCGTCAAAACTCGCTGTTGTCAGTGCTGGCATTAACGTCAGACACTCTTGACAGTCTTGCGCTATTAGAGTTTTCGAACTCCGTTGTGGATTTTTTAGCCCAAGACGTAAACTTTGTAATTGAAGACTGCTCTGCATCCGTGGGTTTTTCGATTGAGTCTGATCGCTTTACCAGTCAATCTGACTCCATTGTATTAGTGATGGAGCCGAGTGTTTCTTCGGTTCGTGACGCCGCAAGAATGATTACTAAGTTGTTGCGACAAAACCAAAGCAACTCATTACGCTTAATCTTAGTAATGAATCATACCAAGCCTAAAAAGGCTTGTACGATTACCACGGAAGATGCTGAAACGTTCTTAAAGCAGAAAATAGACATTGAAATCCCCTTCTGCGAAGGTATTTCAAGTCATATCCTAGATAATGAGCGCATTGCAAAAACTAATCTGAAAGCGGCAAAGCCATTAAAACAGCTGACCTCTCTTTTATTGGGGCAAAATGCGGATAAGAAAGCCAAGAAAAAGCCGTTGTTTTCATTCTCACTGAAAAGTAGTCGTTAGAGGTGAATGTTAATGATTGGTGCTAAAGCAATCTATGTGGGGTTACGCAAACAAATTTTTGATGCACTCGACCCTGAAGTCATTGCAGCATTAAGCAAAGAGCAACTGTCACGTCAACTGACCGGCGCTGTAGATTTGCTGATTCAGCGTGAGAACCTATCCGTTCCTAAAACCATTCGATCTGACTTTGTCAAAAATCTTGTTAATGAATTGGTGGGCTTAGGGCCTTTACAAACTTTGATGGAAGATGACTCCATCAGCGATATTATGATCAATGGCCATGAAAATGTGTTCATTGAGCGTGGTGGGTTAGTTGAGCGGGCTCACGTTGATTTTATCGATGAACGACAATTGTTAGAAATTGCTAAGCGGATTGCGTCGCGTGTGGGGCGTCGAGTCGATGAGTCTTCACCAACTTGTGATGCTCGATTGCAAGATGGCAGCCGTGTAAACATTGTTATTCCTCCCATTGCCATTGACGGCACTTCAGTATCGATTCGTAAATTTAAAAAACAGAGCATTGATTTCGAAAAGTTAGTTGAATTTGGTGCTATGAGTCCCGAAATGGCACAAGTGATGATGGTCGCGGCCCGTTGTCGATTGAATATTTTGATATCCGGCGGGACCGGGTCGGGTAAAACCACCATGTTGAATGCCTTATCTCAGTATATCTCGGAAAATGAACGTATTGTCACCATCGAGGATGCGGCCGAGTTACGTCTTCAGCAGCCGCATGTGGTGCGGTTAGAAACGCGTGTGGCGGGTATCGAGAACACAGGCTTGATTTCACAGCGAGATTTGGTAATCAACTCCTTGCGTATGCGACCCGATCGAATCATCGTAGGTGAGTGTCGTGGTCCTGAGGCTTTTGAGATGTTGCAGGCGATGAACACTGGACACGATGGCTCTATGTCGACGTTGCACGCAAATACACCACGAGATGCGATGGCGCGTGTAGAGTCTATGGTTATGATGGCAACGAGTAACTTACCGCTAGAAGCGATACGCCGAACCATTGTTAGCGCTGTGGATTTAGTGATCCAAATCAGTCGTCTGCATGATGGGTCGCGTAAGGTGATGAGCATCACTGAAGTAGTGGGGTTAGAGGGCGACAGTGTCGTACTAGAAGAAATTTTCCGTTTTCAACCCTCCTATAAGAAAAATGAGGACGGTAAGCTGGAAGGAAAGTTTTTTACGTCCGGTCTTATGAAGCGATCTGTGTTGTACGAAAAAGCGAAATTTTTTGGCTTAGAAGAACGTTTAAATAATGCGTTTAAAAGCCTAGATCAAGGTGTGAGTCATGATTAATGGCTACGATTTAATGGTTCTGCTAGGGGGCGTAGGTATTTACTTATCCTACTACCTTGGTAAAAAAATCGTGCGTCATGATTATTTGAAAGGCTATTTAAACCTTAATAAAGCCAAGGTATCTAGTTCGACTCAGCAACTGGTTGATATGAAATCTTTACTAGGGAGAAACGCATTTGAGAAGTTGCTGAACCATTGGCAAAATTTCATGCTGGAGCTAGGCAAATATGCTTTTTTAAAAGTTATTTTATTTTATACGACGTTATTTTTTTTCGCTCGTTTTTTGGAAGAAAATTTCATTCGTATTGGTTTGTTGGCTGTTGTGATATTGGTTTTTATCCTCAGTAGTTTTCTCGCTTATCAATGGGTATTAGGTAAGAAACGAAAAGATTTTGAAGAGTCTTTCCCTGTTGCGTTAAACATGTTGACCAGTGCTGTCTCCGCAGGGGAGAGCTTAACTCAGTCAATTGCCTATGTCGGTGAAACGTTACAAGGACGTGTTGCAGATGAGTTTAAAACCATGGGTAAGCGCCTACAGTTGGGTGAAGCACCTGAAGACGTATTTCGTAAATCTTGCAGCCGTTTTCCATATCCTACCTTTTACTTTTTCGTTATTACCATGCGCGCAAATATGGAAAGGGGAGGGCAGCTAAAAGATATTATTAGACGCTTGAATCGGTTGATGTTTGATATTCGAGCGATTGATAAGAAGAAATATGCCCTAACCTCGGAAGCGCGTGCATCAGCGAAAATTGTCGGTTCGATTCCGTTTATATTCTTAGTGATGATGCGTTTCTTAAGTCCAGAAAATTTTGAATTTGTCATGGAAAACCCTGAAGGTAGAATCATTTTATATTACATGCTTATCAGTGAAGCCATTGGTATTACTATTATTTGGGGGTTACTAAAAAGTGTACGCTAATGTAACCAACTTTGAGCTGTTTCTGGCCGTCAGTATAGGTGTATACGCGGTATTGTTACTTGCCTATGTGTCACAGAGTAAACAGCGTAGTCAAGGTTTACGTTGGCTTGAGCGAGGAGCAGAGGTTAAGAAAAAGAAGCAACGCTTTTTAACTTGGTTAGCGAACTCTATTCGTAGTGCTTTCTCCGCTACTGAGCGCGAAATGCAAAATAAGTTTTTAGCAGCCGGTTTTTATAACACCAAGTATGCGGTGTACTACATGCCATCCAAGTATTTGATGCTAATTGTCGGGCTGTTAACCATTTTTGTGCTGTCCAAGGAGTTTTTATGGACAACTCAAAATTTAGGTATAGGTATGGCTGTTTGGGTTGTTATGGTACTGATTGCTCCTGACTCTTACTTGGCTATGAGAACAAGGAGCTTGCGCAAAACGGTTTCGGAAAAACTGCCTTACTTGATTGATCTGCTTGCGGTGTGTGTACAAACGGGTATGACGATTGAAGCCGCCATGATGTATTTGAGCCGAGAAATGAAGTCTTTTGATAAGGATCTAGGTTTTTTGTTAACAAAAACCAACGATCGCACTCAAATAGTAGGTCTAGAAGTTGCGTTACAAGAGTTGTACGACCGCGTGCCTACGAATGAAATGCGCAGTTTTATCATGACCTTGAATCAAAGTTTACAATACGGGACCTCGATATACGACGTATTAACTAACTTATCATTTGAAATTCGTGAAGTACAAATGTTGGGTTTGGAAGAAAAAATCGGCAAGTTAGCGGCAAAGATGTCAGTGCCGCTGATTTTATTTATTATGTTCCCAATCGTAATTCTAATCGCGGCACCTGGGATAATGAGGATGATGAATGGCTAGGTACGCATTATTATTGACCGTTCTGATCGTAACGGGCTGCACCACTGTTTCGAATCAACCTCAAGCGCCTAATGCGGCTGGTGCTGAGCGTGCTTTGGTTGATGAGAATTTTTTAGTGATCTCCGGTAATTATCAGCGCTTAATTGCGCTTTATAAAGAACAATTGAAGCAAAATGATCAATCCGAAACACGCATTAAATTGGCGAAAGCCTATTTAGATACTGGTGATAATGAATCGGCGCTGTTTACGTTAGTGCCTGTGATCACAATGCCTAATGCGAGCGCGGAAGCATTCTATCTTCAAGGCCTGGCACAATTCAACTTAGGACAAGCGGAGCATGCAGAGCGCTCTTTAGCCATAGCGGCAAATAAGGAACCTAATAATGCCAAAGTCATTAATCTATTAGGGGCTGCCCAAGCAGAGCTAGGCCAATTAGTAGAAGCTCGAGCCGCTTTTGATCAAGCGCGAACTTTACTGTACGACGACGTTGTAATCAAAAATAATTTGGCGTTAGTCGATATGATGGAAGGTAAATACCAAGATGCCGCTGCAAGGCTGATGCCGTTATATAGAGCAGATCCTAAAGGTGCTGATGCGCAGTTAAAGGCGAATTTAGCCATTGTGGCGGCAAAGCTGGGAAGCTTTGAGACACTACGTGCACTCTATGGGAGTGAATACAGTGAAAGTGAGTTATTCGGAATTTTTCAAGGACTAAGATCAAGCGCTTATGTGCCGTCGATATCTCTCGATCATTCAACGTCCAATAAACTGCTCGGTAAAGCTGACGCATCAGGAGACATTAGCTGGAAAAAGTCTCGAGCTGTTGAGTCAAAGCCCCCATTGGATAACACAATTCCTTCCTCACCCATCAAGGCTGTAACGAAAAGTGCACCGCCGGTATCAAGCACGGAAATGTACTTGGATGAAGGCGCATCTAATATTCGTGAAACGCTCCCAGACATTGCACACGGTGCGAGTACATCAGTGGCTAATGACACCGCTTCGCAGAAGACATTGCCCAGCGCCAAAAAGGATGGTTTAGCTGCGCCACAGGCTATAAATACTAATTCATCCGAGAGTATCGTCCCCGTATCAAACAAAGAAAATAGACAAACCTTCAAAGATCTAGTTGGTATCAAACGACGTTATTCAAAGGGACAGCCTATCAACTTAGAAGAGGCAGAGGAGGTTTCTTCTAAATCACCAAGCTACTATGAGCCGTCTGTAGATTTATTTGAGGAAGCCTCTAAGCAAGATCGAACCACCATTGAGCAAACGCCTCAAGCCGATGTTAAATGGCCGATGCCAGCATCTACTTGGAAGCCTGTTCCTCCTAAAGCAAGCGCAGTTAAACCTACCGCGTCAGAGGCAGTAGATCTGGACCCTAAGCCGCCTGAGTTACAAACGTTTCAGGAGAATAACTCTGAATCAATAAAAACCAAGAAAAATTGGCATTTTGTCGCGTTAGAGCAATACTCATTATTATCAAAGGATGGCTTGAATATACCTGTGGCGCAATTTCGTCATTCAGGCCAATTAATAGATCTTAAGCAAAATCAATGACGATCAACCATGTAGAGAGCACGCACGATGTTTATTCATAGGCCGACATATAAGAGCAAGAAATCTAAAAGAGGCGTTGTAGCCTTGGAGTTTATTGCTGGCTTTTTTAGCTTCTGGTTGATGTGTCTCTTTTTAGCTGAAGTGAGTTATGTTTCATATGTTTCAGCACTAGGCGATTTAATGATTACCAAGGCAACACGTAACACGAAACTTGTTAAAGACGAGCAGACATTTGCGCAAGCCTTTGATGATGCTCTAAAAGAGCAAAACAGTATTTGGAGTTCCGTGGTGAGCTCGCAAGGGTTCCAACGCAGTATCCGTTATGTAGAAACATTTGATGATTTAGAAAATGTGACCGACTCCTGTGTCCCAGAAGACGGAGAGTCTTCTGCAGAATGCAACAAGCCAGGTGAAGATGAGCAACTGGCCATTGCGATTTATCGAGTCAGTTATAACTACAAACCGATATTTAGTAGTTTTTTTGGTAATCAAGAGTCCGTTTTCTCAAGGGAAATGATTGTTGTGCAAGAGTATCAGCGTGATAAATTTAATTTTGGGAGCTAGGTAGGCGCATGTTGAAACTTCAGAATCACAGCAATGGGACTTTCATGGTGGAGTTTTCCATTGTGGGGGTTATCCTCGCTCTGGCGTTGGTGTTTTGTGCCGATACTGTCATTAAATTAACCGTAAAAGGGAAACTGGACCGGATGTCCTATTCTGGTGTCAGCATCATCAAAGAGCGGACGCAATTATTTAATGACAGCAGCTTTATTATAACCAAAGCGCAGTTTGATAAATCGGATAAGATCATTCAGAACTCTCTGAAACGTACCATGGCTAATTTTGATAGCAGTAAGTTTGGCAGCCTCCTAGAAGTGCAGACCTATCAAACCAATGCCAGCATGACCCCTAAGGCGTTGATTACGCATAAGGGTGGCAGCCTTACCTGTTCACCACCTGATGCGCTAGACCCCGATTTAGCCGTTGTGACATCGTGGGGGCGTAAAACAACGCTTTACCGGCTGACACTCTGCTACGATACGGATAACTGGTATGGGGATTTAGTGGGTGAAGACTACAAGATCGTAAGCAGCACTTCTTTAATGGTGGGGCGCTAATATGAGACGTTTAAAAAGATTAACTTTAAATAGAAACAAGCGGGGTCATGCTGGCCTTTTGTTTGTGCTGATATTCCCTGCCATGTTTGGCGTATTTGTTTGGGGCGCTGAGGGTGCTCGAATCATGCAAGACGACGCGCGCTTAGCTGATGCTATGGAAGTCGCTGGTTTAGCCGTCGCTGCTGAAAACTCTGACAGTGCGACTGTTCAGCAATCAACCGCAAAGAAATTTTTGCAAACGTACTTTACCAACAGCAATGCCACCATTAGCACGCCTGTTGTGCAGAAACTGACGTGTGAACAAAATGATAAATGTGATCAAAACGATCCCAATGAGGCGCGTTTTTTTGAATACAGAATCTCTGCAACCGTAACGCAAAACACGTGGTTTGACGGTGGGAATGATTATGTTGGCTATGGCGATAAATACTCGGTAGCAGATAAAAGTGTCGCGCGAAAATATCAGTCACAAGCCGTCGACGTGGTTTTAGTCGCAGATTATTCAAGTTCCATGCTTCAATCGTGGAATGGTGTCCAGAAGTATCAGGGCGTGAATAATATTATTGGTGAGATTGGCCTAGAATTGAAAAAATTCAATGAGCAAAATAAAAATCAAACAAATAGGCTGGCGGTTGTTCCTTTTTCTTATTACACATCTAAGTTTATAGGGAAGAATAGGCGTTACACGACGCATATGAAATGTAAAAAAGAATGCCCGACAATTCCAAGATCAAATGATGTTAAAGCTAATGGTACAGTTAACAATATATTTACAGATTCTAAAATTCACGATTACTATTATTACGAAAACGAAGTAAATGATAGCTCTTATTTTTGGAATATAGGTTTTATGACGGACTTTGATGTTCTTAAGAAAGATGTTGATAAGTTTAAAATTACAAACAATTGGAGTCTGACAGCTTCTTATACGGGGCTTATAGAAGCAGCGCGAACAGTTTATTTTGATCATCAGAATTCAAGAGCATTAATTATTATTTTATCTGATGGAGTAGACTGGGATTCAGCTGTAACGAATAAATTACTAAATAAGGATTATTGCCAAGTAATTCTGGAAAAGTTGAATGGGCTCACTACCTTAAACAATAAACAAGTGAAGGCTAAATTGTCAGCAATTGGTTTTGATTATAATGTTAATGAAAATCCTCAAATGAAATCTTGTGTAGGTGAGAATAATGTTTATGAAGCAGAAAATATCGCCGATATAAAAAACAAAATTCTTGAATTGATCTCAGAAGAAATCGGTCATCTAGCCGAATAAACTTAACAACTAAGACTGGACGGACAGTTACATGCGCTCACTAAAAAAGATCGTCGCCACTTCGATA
>JBLWXY010000020.1:0-17391 GCA_048267225.1 Pseudidiomarina sp. | reverse complement strand
TTACCATGGTCAACGTGGCCGATAGTACCTACGTTCACATGCGGTTTCGAACGTTCAAATTTTTCTTTTGACATGACTTTTCCTTAACTTAAGTTAAAAGTCCGGTCCCGTAGAGAACCGGACCAGACTCTACTTAATCTTTAGTTTGACGAGCGGCAATAACCTGCTCAGCAATGTTGTTTGGTGCTTCAGCGTACTTCAAGAATTCCATTGCATAAGATGCGCGGCCCTGAGTCTGCGAACGCAGGTCAGTAGCGTAACCGAACATTTCTGATAATGGAACTTGCGCGCGAACTTCTTTCAAATCACCTGCAGCATCTTCCATGCCTTCGATGATACCGCGACGACGGTTCAAGTCACCAACTACGTCACCCATGAATTCTTCAGGAGTAACAACTTCAACTTTCATCATTGGTTCTAAAATCGCTGGGTTAGCTTGTAATGCACCTTTTTTGAAGGCCATGCTACCGGCGATTTTAAACGCCATTTCTGATGAGTCAACATCGTGGTATGAACCATCATACAACGTTGCTTTTACGCCAAGTAGTGGGTAGCCAGCAAGTACACCATTTTGCATTTGCTCTTGGATACCTTTGTCTACCGCAGGAATGTATTCCTTCGGTACTACACCACCTACGATTTCGTTAATGAATTCGTAGTTAGGCGTTTCGTCGTCAGAAGCATCAAATTCCATAGGTTCAAGTTTCAGCCAAACGTGACCGAATTGACCACGACCACCTGATTGACGTACGAACTTACCTTCAACTTCAACGCCCTTACGGATCGTTTCACGGTAAGCAACCTGAGGTTTACCTACGTTACATTCAACGTTGAATTCACGCTTCATACGGTCAACGATGATATCAAGGTGAAGCTCACCCATACCAGAGATGATCGTTTGACCAGACTCTTCGTCAGTCTTCACGCGGAACGACGGATCTTCTGCAGCCAACTTACCTAAAGCAATACCCATTTTTTCTTGGTCAGCTTTGGTTTTTGGTTCAACTGCAACAGAGATTACTGGCTCTGGGAATTCCATACGCTCAAGCGTGATGACGTTGTTCGGATCACACAAAGTGTCACCGGTGGTAACGTCTTTCAAGCCGATCGCTGCAGCAATGTCGCCTGCCAAGATTTCTTTGATTTCTTGACGGTCGTTTGCGTGCATCTGAACCATACGGCCGATACGCTCACGCTTGCTCTTCACTGGGTTAAATACGGTGTCACCTTGTGACAATACGCCCGAGTAAACGCGCAAGAACGTCAAAGTACCAACGAACGGGTCAGTTGCGATTTTAAATGCCAACGCTGAGAAAGGTTCGGCATCATCTGATTTACGAATACCCTCAGACTCGTCGTCAAGAATACCGCGAATCGCTTTAACTTCTGTTGGTGACGGAAGATACTCGATAACAGCATCAAGTACAGCCTGAACACCTTTGTTCTTAAATGCAGAACCACACAAAGTAAGCACGATCTCGTTGTTCAAGGTACGCTCACGCAAACCTTGCTTGATTTCGGCTTCTGACAACTCACCTTCTTCAAGGTATTTGTTCATCAGTTCTTCGTTTGCTTCGGCAGCTGCTTCTACCAACTCAGCGTGAAGCTCTTCAGCTTCGTCTTGAAGTTCCGCAGGGATGGCTTCGTAAGCGAAGGTCATACCTGAGTCTTCTTCGTTCCAGTTGATAGCTTTCATTTTTACAAGGTCAACAACACCCTTGAAGTTGTCTTCTGCACCGATGTTCAAATGAATCGGTACAGCAGTCGCGTTCAAACGCGTTTTCAACTGATTGACAACACGCATGTAGTCAGCACCAGCACGGTCCATCTTGTTGACGAATACCATACGTGGAACTTCATACTTGTTGGCCTGACGCCATACAGTTTCAGTTTGCGGCTGCACACCAGATGAACCACAAAGCACAACTACAGCACCATCAAGTACACGCAGTGAACGTTCTACTTCGATGGTGAAGTCAACGTGTCCTGGAGTATCGATGATGTTGATACGGTGCTCAGGGAACTGCTGGTCCATACCTTTCCAGAAACAGGTTACCGCAGCAGAGGTAATGGTAATACCACGCTCTTGTTCCTGCGCCATCCAGTCAGTCGTTGCTGCACCGTCATGTACCTCACCCAATTTGTGAGATAGACCGGTGTAGAACAACACCCGTTCTGTGGTGGTCGTTTTACCTGCGTCTACGTGAGCACAGATACCGATATTACGGTAGCGCTCAATCGAAGTTTTACGAGCCATAAATTCCTCTTTAGGTTAACTGTGAGTTTACCAGCGGTAATGGGCGAACGCTTTGTTCGCTTCGGCCATACGGTGGACGTCTTCACGCTTCTTCACAGCAGAGCCTTTATTTTCAGATGCGTCTAGCATTTCACCTGCTAGGCGCTGAGCCATGGATTTTTCACCCCGAGTACGCGCGGCATCAACTAACCAACGCATAGCCAGTGCATTACGACGCACTGGACGAACTTCTACAGGTACTTGGTAAGTTGAACCACCAACGCGGCGCGACTTAACCTCGACTGTAGGACGTACGTTGTCCAATGCTTCTTCAAATACTTCTAAGTGCTCTTTCTTGGTCTTTTCAGCCATGATGTCTAAAGCACCGTAGATAATTTTCTCTGCGACAGATTTTTTGCCGTCAACCATGACGACATTGATAAATTTAGCCAACAACTCTGATCCGAACTTAGGATCCGGCAGGATTTTACGTTGACCAATGACGCGTCTTCTAGGCATCTTAATTTCTCCGATTAATTCAGGGTATTCCCCAAAACTTTAAATTACAGTGTTTGGCCTTACTAACGGAGAACCGTTAAGACTTCGGCCGCTTCGCGCCGTACTTCGAACGGCCTTGTTTCCGGTCGTTTACGCCGGCACAGTCAAGCGCACCGCGCACTGTGTGATAACGAACACCTGGCAAGTCTTTTACACGACCGCCGCGAATCAATACGACTGAGTGTTCTTGCAGGTTGTGACCTTCACCACCGATGTACGAAGATACTTCGTAACCGTTCGTCAAACGCACACGGCATACTTTACGTAGCGCTGAGTTCGGCTTTTTCGGGGTGGTTGTGTAAACACGGGTACATACACCGCGTTTTTGTGGGCAAGCCTCAAGTGCCGGAACGTTGCTTTTAACAACCGGCTTTTGACGACCTTTGCGCACCAGCTGATTAACTGTTGCCATTCATAACTCCTGATTTTGTTGATGTCGCTCAACAGAGTGAAAAAATCCAAGTCCCCGCGACCACGAGCTAAACGCCCGCCAATTACGGGGAGGCCGAATTTTAATGGTCAATAATTGGACTGTCAAGGAAAAGCGACGATTGAACTCGCCGCTTGCGCGTTAATTGCCGCTATTTTCCTCGGTACTTGTTGCGGTAAGTAGGCGTTTCGCTTCAGAATTAATGTTGATCGCTTGATTGTTAAGTAGGATAACGGCTTTTTCGCCATCAGGGTAAAAACCTACGTAACTTGCGAAGCCCGCTGTTTGGCCATTATGCCACACATAGGTCCGGCCTTCATCATCCTGCTCTAACATCCAACCCAATGCCTGTTGGCAACAGGTGGCAAATTCAAGCCGCGGTGCGACTAATAATTCACGTAGTTTAGGGTCTTCTTGTAGGCGTTGTTGCATGCCTTCAACATAGGCCACCATATCAGGCAGTGTCGACACTATAGCTCCGGCGCCGGCAAGGGCTTGGAAGTGCCAAGGTTGTACCACACTACCGATGCTGTCATGTGGCATAGCGAAATACTCATCCTCTTCGCGCTCCGGCGTTGCGACATAAGTCGCAGACATGCCAAAGGGGGCGAAAATCTTTTCCTGCAATAAATCAGGCAAGCTGGTGTCGTGAGCTTTGGCCAATGCTTCAGCTAGTGCGCCAAAGGCATAATTTGAATAACTATGGGCGTTGCCACTCAGCTCTTGCTCGGCTAAAGCCTTGCGCAATGCAGAAAGATCGTAGTGCGCATAAGGATCGAGTCGATTAGCTCCAGTGAACAAGTCTTCAGGGAGTCGCGGCAAGCCACTGGTGTGCGTAGCCAGTTGTTCCAGGGTTATCGTCTCTGGCGCGTCCGGAAAGTAGGTCGCAAGTGGCGTATCCAAGGTCACCACATCATTGAGTACCGCGTCCGCCAACAGATAAGCGATAAAGGTTTTGGTGACAGAACCGATCTCATAATGCGTTTTTGCATTATGTTCGCCCCGATACTCTAGCTGCTTATCAGTGTTAGAAACGACGGCAAGCGCGCCCCCTTTCTCACCAAAGTTAGGCTGCTCTACCTTTGGCGCTGGTTTGTCCTCGGTGACTTTGCTTAACGTTAGGGGTAAGGGTACGCCTTGCGCCCAAACACCAACATAGTCGCCGTCTTCATTCGCTTCGCCTTGGTAGTTCGCGTTTAGTAGCGATGAGGTAAAGCGCAACTGCTGCGCTGAAATTTCAAGATCCTGCAGCGGAATACCAAAGGATTGCTGCGCAGGGCTGTCGACGGTCCCGAGGAATCCACCTTTAACCACGGCGACATTGACCAGTAATGGCAATTCGTTGGCACCGGCCTTGAGCTGGCCTGCATACTGACCTTCATAAGTGAGTCGCTCCAGATCATCGGCATCAAGTTGGTGGAAGGTCAGCGGCAGGTCTTGGCCTTGGGTAAACGTGCCTTGCAATGATTGTTCGTCCAAGGTCCCAGCAAAACTTGCACCAATGTCCGGCACTTTGAAACTGACTTGGTCGCCGTTTTTGACCCAATCCGTTACTGCATAATGTTTTGGCCCCTGATTAGGACTTGTAAAAGCCAACTCGCCATCGTCGGCGACGAGGCCTAGGGTAAGTTTAAAATTCGGTTGGTATTCTAGTTCCGCGCGCCAGACGCCTGCAAGATCTTGCGCCGCGGCAATGGGCTGCCAACTGAGCAGGACCATAACCAATAAAGCACTTGCCGTTCGCCACGTCATAACCCTTCTCCCTCACATCAATGTTGTCGTTTACATCGCTCTTGCTAACAATAGTTCAATAAAAAAGGCCAGTCGATGCACGACTGGCCTTTTATTTGTTTCAAAGTATTGTTTCGAAACTGAGCTCCGAACTTTTACTTATTCAGCGTTATCGCTACTTTCACCTTCGTCGTTACCGAAGTTCAAAGCGTCAGCCAACTGCTGTTCCGCTTGTTCTGCGGTCAGCTTCGGCGCTTCGCCTTGAGCGAGAGCTTCCATACGCTTGCGCGCACGGTCGCGGTGATAAGCGAAACCGGTACCGGCTGGGATCAAGCGACCCACGATAACGTTTTCTTTCAGACCACGTAATGGGTCTTGCTTACCTTGCACCGCAGCTTCCGTAAGTACGCGGGTCGTTTCTTGGAACGAGGCCGCTGAAATGAACGACTCGGTTGAAAGTGAAGCTTTGGTAATACCCAACAGCTGACGCTCATAGGTCGCTGGGATTTTGCCATCGGCTTCGGCTTTCATATTCGCCGCCAATACTTCGGCAAGCTCCATCATTTCGCCTTCGAGCAATTCAGTTTCACCTGGGTTCAGGATAATCGCCTTACGCAACATCTGACGTACGATGGTCTCGATGTGCTTATCGTTAATTTTTACACCCTGCAAACGGTAAACTTCTTGTACTTCGTTAACGATGTAGTTCGCCAATGCGCTTACGCCACGCAAACGCAGAATATCGTGTGGTGCTTCTGGACCGTCGGCGATAACTTCACCTTTGGTCACTTGCTCACCTTCAAAGATATTCAGCTGACGATACTTAGGAATCATCTCTTCGTACTGGTCACCACCGTCAGTCGGAGTGATCAATAGACGACGCTTACCTTTAGTTTCTTTACCGAAGCTCACAGTACCTGTGATTTCCGCCAAGATAGCTGGTTCTTTCGGACGACGTGCTTCGAACAAGTCGGCAACGCGCGGTAGACCACCGGTAATGTCGCGTGTTTTTGAACCTTCTTGCGGAATACGTGCAACCGTATCACCCACTTTTACTTCAGCGTTGTCTTCAAGGTTAACGATCGCGTTACCTGGCAAGAAGTATTGCGCAGGCATGTCGGTACCAACGATGTTTACGTCGTTACCTTTCTCGTCGACCAATTTAACCATCGGACGCATGTCTTTACCGGCGCTGGTACGCTGACCAGTTTCCAGCACTACGATGCTCGAAAGACCGGTGAGTTCGTCGGTTTGACGTGTCATGGTGACACCGTCAATCAAGTCAACGAACTTCAGACGACCTGCTACCTCGGTAATGATTGGGTGCGTGTGCGGATCCCAGTTCGCTACGATTTCGCCAGCATCAACGCTGTCGCCTTCGTTCTTCTTCAGAACCGCACCGTAAGGAACTTTATAACGCTCACGCTCACGACCAAACTCGTCGATCAACGTCAGTTCGGTAGAACGCGAGGTGATCACAATGTGACCATCGGTGTTTTCTACAAACTTGGCGTTGTGCAACTTCAACGTACCATTGTTCTTCACCTGTACGCTGTTGGCTGCTGAGTCACGCGATGCCGCACCACCGATGTGGAAGGTACGCATGGTCAACTGGGTACCTGGTTCACCGATAGACTGGGCAGCGATAACACCCACTGCTTCACCTTGGTTCACCAAGTGGCCACGGGCCAAGTCACGACCGTAACAGTTTGAACAAACGCCGAAGTCAGTATCACAGGTAATAACCGAGCGTACTTTAACTTCGTCGATTGAGTTCTGTTCCAACACGTCACACATCTTCTCATCGAGTAAGGTGTTGCGTGGGATCAATACGTCATTCGAACCCGGTACCAGCACGTCATCACAGACCACACGGCCCAACACGCGCTCACGCAATGGTTCTACAACGTCGCCACCTTCGATAAGCGGCTTGATGTAGAGACCTTCTTCAGTACCACAATCTTCTTCAACAATGACAACGTCTTGTGCGACGTCAACCAAACGACGGGTCAAGTAACCCGAGTTTGCTGTCTTCAATGCGGTATCGGCCAAACCTTTACGCGCACCGTGGGTTGAGATGAAGTACTGCAAGACGTTCAGACCTTCACGGAAGTTTGCCGTGATTGGTGTTTCGATGATTGAGCCATCTGGCTTCGCCATCAAACCACGCATACCGGCCAACTGACGAATCTGTGCGGCGCTACCACGAGCACCGGAGTCCGCCATCATGTAGACCGAGTTGAATGAGTCTTGCTCTTCTTCTTTACCTTCACGGTTGATCACGATTTCTTTCGAGAGGTTTTCCATCATTGCTTTGGAAACTTTCTCGTTCGCGGTCGACCAAATATCGATAACTTTGTTGTACTTCTCGCCTGCGGTAACCAAGCCCTGCTCGAACTGCTCTTGGATCTCAGCAACTTCTTCTTCCGCTGCGTCAATGATCACTTTCTTCGCATCAGGAATAACCATGTCATCAATACCAACCGATGCACCCGCGATCATCGCGTAATGGAAACCGGTGTACATGATTTGGTCAGCAAAGATAACCGTTGGCTTCAAACCAAGGTCACGATACGAGCGATTCAACAAGCGGCCGATTTGCTTTTTGCCCATCGACTGGTTGATCATCTCGAACGGCATACCTTCAGGCAGAATCAATGACAGGATGGCACGGCCCACAGTGGTTTCATACACGGTTGTGGTGTCAGTGCGCTCACCTTCTTCACTGATAAGCACTTCTTGCAAACGTACTTTGACGCGAGCATGCAATTCAGCAGCGCCAGTGCGGTAAGCTTTTTCAGCTTCCTTGGCGTTTTTGAAGATCATGCCTTCGCCTTTGGCGTTTACTTTTTCGCGAGTCATGTAGTACAGACCCAAGACAACGTCTTGTGAAGGTACGATGATCGGGTCGCCGCTCGCCGGTGACAAGATGTTGTTGGTTGACATCATCAAGGCACGCGCTTCAAGCTGCGCTTCTAGAGTCAATGGCAAGTGAACAGCCATTTGGTCACCATCAAAGTCAGCGTTGTAGGCCGCACACACCAATGGGTGCAACTGAATCGCTTTACCTTCGATCAAGACCGGCTCAAACGCCTGGATACCCAAACGGTGCAAGGTAGGTGCACGGTTCAGCATCACTGGGTGTTCTTTGATCACTTCGTCAAGCACGTCCCATACTTCTGGGATTTCGCGCTCAACCATTTTCTTAGCTGCTTTAATGGTGGTCGCAAGGCCACGGCCTTCAAGCTTGCCGTAGATGAATGGCTTGAACAATTCCAATGCCATTTTCTTCGGAAGACCACACTGATGCAGACGTAATTTTGGACCTACGGTGATAACCGAACGGCCTGAATAGTCAACACGCTTACCAAGCAAGTTCTGACGGAAACGACCTTGTTTACCTTTGATCATGTCAGCCAAAGATTTCAACGGACGCTTGTTGGTACCGGTGATGGCACGACCACGACGGCCGTTATCCAACAAGGCATCAACTGCTTCTTGCAACATACGTTTTTCGTTGCGCACGATGATATCTGGTGCAGCAAGGTCAAGCAGACGCTTCAAACGGTTGTTACGGTTGATCACACGACGGTACAAGTCGTTCAAATCTGAAGTCGCGAAACGGCCACCATCGAGTGGTACCAACGGACGAAGATCCGGCGGCAACACTGGCAACACTTTCAAGATCATCCACTCAGGCTTATTGCCTGACTGGTGGAATGACTCAAGCAACTTCAAACGTTTGCTGATTTTCTTCCGCTTGGTTTCTGAATTGGTTTCTGGCAATTCTTCACGAAGCTGTTTGATATCGGCTTCGATATCAATGTGCTGCAACAAGCTTAGAACAGCTTCCGCACCCATTTTCGCTTCGAATTCATCGCCGTGCTCTTCCAACGCATCCAAGTACTCTTCTTCGGTCAGGATTTGACCGCGCTCGAGTGATGTCATGCCGGCTTCGGTCACAACATAAGATTCGAAGTAAAGCACGCGCTCGATATCACGCAGAGTCATATCAAGCATCAAGCCGATGCGGCTTGGGAGTGATTTCAAAAACCAGATGTGCGCAACCGGGCTTGCGAGTTCGATGTGACCCATACGGTCACGACGAACTTTAGTCAGCGTAACTTCAACGCCACACTTCTCACAAATAACGCCACGGTGCTTCAAGCGCTTGTATTTACCACACAAGCACTCGTAATCTTTGACTGGACCAAAGATACGCGCACAGAACAGACCGTCACGCTCAGGTTTAAACGTGCGGTAGTTGATCGTTTCTGGCTTTTTCACTTCACCGTAAGACCAGCTACGGATCATGTCCGGCGAAGCAAGTCCGATGCGAATCGCATCGAACTCTTCAGTCTGGTTTAGCGGTTTTAAAAACTTTAATAAGTCTTTCACGATTTATCTCCTGGCAATTAGCGTCCGGTGTGGTCTCAGTCTTGGTCCAACTCAATGTTGATACCTAGCGAGCGGATTTCCTTCAGCAATACGTTGAAGGACTCCGGCATACCAGCTTCCATGCGCAAGTCGTTGTCGACGATGTTCTTGTACATCTTCGTACGACCGTTTACGTCGTCCGATTTCACCGTCAACATTTCTTGCAACGTGTAAGCCGCACCGTATGCTTCCAATGCCCACACTTCCATCTCACCGAAGCGCTGACCACCGAACTGTGCTTTACCACCCAGCGGCTGCTGAGTAACCAAGCTGTACGAACCGGTTGAACGGGCGTGCATCTTATCGTCAACCAAGTGGTTGAGTTTAAGCATGTACATGTAACCTACTGTTACATCACGTTCGAAGCGTTCACCAGTACGTCCGTCATACAAAGTGATCTGGCCTGACTCAGGCAAGTCACCAAGTTTCAGGAGTTCTTTAATTTCACTCTCAATCGCACCATCAAAGACTGGTGTTGCCGTCGGCAAACCTTTCTTCAAGTTGGTCGCGAGACGCATCACTTCGTCATCGCTAAAGGTGCTGATGTCAACTTCCTGACGCGTGTCACCTAAGTCATAGACTTTTTGTAGGAATTCACGCATCTCAGCAATTTTCGCCTGCTGCTTGATCATCTTCTCGATCTTGGTACCGATACCACGAGCCGCCAAGCCTAAGTGCGTCTCTAGGATCTGACCAATGTTCATCCGCGATGGTACGCCCAACGGGTTCAGAACGATATCGACCGGATTACCCTCAGCGTCGTAAGGCATATCTTCAACCGGCTGAATGGTTGAAATAACACCTTTGTTACCGTGACGACCAGCAAGCTTATCGCCTGGCTGGATGCGACGGCGTACCGCTAGGTAAACCTTAACAATCTTCAAGACGCCTGGCGCAAGGTCATCACCTTGGGTGATCTTACGGCGCTTGTTCTCAAACTTGCTGTCGAAGTCATTACGCAATTCTTCATACTGCTGAGCGATTTGCTCAAGCTGCTGCTGCGCGTCTTCGTTCTTCAAGTTTTGCGTGAGCCATTTGCTCTGCTCTAGGCCAGCAAGTTTTGACTCGTCAAAACCGTTGGCAAGTAACAAGCTACGAGCACGCTCGTAAATACCACGCTCAAGAATCTTGAATTCGTCAGTTAAGTCTTTCTTAACCTGCTCAAGCTGCATGCTCTCGATATCAAGTGCACGCTTGTCTTTCTCAACGCCGTCACGAGTGAAGACTTGCACGTCAATGACCGTACCGGTCACACCGTTAGGTACACGTAACGAGCTGTCTTTAACGTCAGACGCTTTCTCACCGAAGATTGCACGTAGGAGCTTCTCTTCTGGTGTCAACTGGGTTTCACCTTTTGGTGTGACTTTACCGACTAAGATATCGCCGCCGCTAACTTCAGCACCAACATAAACAACGCCTGACTCATCAAGTTTGTTTAACGCTGACTCACCCACGTTCGGGATGTCTGAGCTGATTTCTTCAGCACCAAGCTTGGTGTCACGAGCCACACAGCTCAATTCTTGAATATGGATAGTGGTCAAGCGATCTTCTTGTACCACGCGCTCCGAGATCAAGATTGAATCCTCGAAGTTGTAACCGTTCCAAGGCATGAACGCGACGCGTAAGTTTTGACCTAGGGCCAAGTCACCCATATCGGTTGACGGACCGTCAGCCAATACGTCACCACGCATAACCGGCTCACCAACGTTCACGTTAGGGATTTGGTTAATACAGGTGTTCTGGTTCGAACGGGTGTATTTCACAAGGTTGTAGATATCGATACCGGCTTCGCCTGGTACCATCTCTTCCTCGTTCACTTTGACCACGATACGGCTGGCGTCGACTTTATCGACCACACCACCACGCTTCGCAACAACAGTTACACCTGAATCCACAGCTACAGTGCGTTCGATACCTGTACCTACCAGCGGCTTGTCAGCTCGCAAAGTTGGTACCGCCTGACGTTGCATGTTCGAGCCCATCAAGGCACGGTTAGCATCGTCGTGCTCAAGGAACGGAATCAAACTTGCCGCGATCGAAACGATCTGCTGCGGAGAAACGTCCATATACTGGACTTGTTCTTTTGACATCAGTGTCGTTTCACCTTTATGGCGACACGGCACGAGATCTTCAGTCAACTCACCTTTGTCGTTAGTCTTGACGTTTGCCTGGGCGATAACGAATTGACCTTCTTCAATGGCTGACAAATAATCGACGTCGTCAGTCACAACACCATTATCAACACGACGATACGGCGTTTCTAAGAAGCCATATTCATTAGTACGTGCGAATGTCGACAACGAGTTGATTAGACCGATGTTTGGACCTTCAGGGGTTTCGATAGGACACACACGACCGTAGTGCGTTGGGTGTACGTCTCGAACCTCAAAGCCGGCACGTTCACGGGTCAAACCGCCCGGACCAAGCGCAGAAATACGACGCTTATGCGTAACTTCTGACAACGGGTTGTTCTGGTCCATGAACTGTGACAACTGGCTCGAACCGAAGAACTCTTTCACTGCAGCACTGATTGGCTTCGCGTTGATCAAGTCTTGCGGCATGATGCTGTCAAGGTCACCAAGGCTTAAGCGTTCTTTCACAGCACGCTCAACACGAACCAAACCTACACGGAATTGGTTTTCAGCCATTTCACCTACTGAACGGATACGACGGTTACCGAGGTGGTCGATATCGTCCACTTCGTCCACACCGTTACGGATTTCGATCAGTTTACGCATGACATCAATGATGTCTTCGTTGGTCAAAGTACCTGGGCCAGTTAAGTCATCACGACCTAAACGACGATTGAACTTCATGCGACCTACCGCTGACAAGTCATAACGGTCATCGCTGAAGAACAAGTTATCAAATAAGGCTTCCGCCGCTTCTTTCGTTGGCGGCTCGCCCGGACGCATCATACGGTAGATTTCTACCAAAGCTTCCAAGCGGTTGTTGCTTGGATCGATGCGCAAGGTCTCGCTCATGTACGGACCATGATCAAGGTCGTTCACGAACAAGGTTTCAAATTTCTTGAAGCCTGCTTCACGCAATTCAGCCAACAATTCAAGCGTCAGTTCAGCGTTTGCTTCTGCAACCACTTCACCGGTCTTCTTGTTGACGTAATCTTTGGCTAGAACTTTGCCGACCAAGTACTCAAGTGGTACTTCCATTTCCGGCTGATTCAAACCTTCAATTTGCTTAATGTGACGCGCAGTAATACGACGACCTTTTTCGACGATCATCTCGCCGTCATCGTTTTTAATATCAAATTTCGCGGTCTCACCACGTAGGCGCTCAGGCACCAACTGCATGAATACTTTCTTACCACGGAACTGGAAGTAAGTGGTGTCGAAGAACATCTCGAGGATTTCTTCGGTAGTGTATTCAAGGGCACGCAAAATGATCGACGCCGGTAATTTACGACGACGGTCAATACGCACAAATACGTTATCTTTTGGATCAAACTCAAAGTCTAACCAAGAGCCACGGTATGGGATCACCCGTGCGTTATACAGAACTTTACCTGACGAATGGGTTTTACCCTTGTCATGGTCAAAGAACACGCCCGGTGAACGGTGTAACTGAGAAACGATAACACGCTCGGTACCGTTAATAACAAAAGTACCGTTTTCCGTCATCAATGGGATTTCGCCCATATAGACTTCTTGCTCGCGCATATCTTTAACGGTGCCTGCCGCTGCTTCTTTATCATAAAGAACCAAGCGCAGTTTCACTCGCAATGGAGCAGAATATGTAATGCCACGAATTTGACATTCTTGAACGTCAAATACTGGCTCACCAAGGTGATAGCTCACGTACTGCAGTTCCGAATTACCTGAATAAGCGGCAATTGGAAATACTGAGCGGAAAGCTGCTTCCAGACCATTATTACCTTCTGGATCCAGCTCAATAAATTTTTTGAATGAATCTAATTGGATTGACAACAGGTATGGCACTTCAAGTACATGAGGCCGTTTACCAAAATCCTTGCGAATACGTTTTTTCTCAGAGTAGGAGTACGCCATGGGGTTCCTCAGCTAGCTGATTGATGACCCTAACCACCGGGGAGTCGATGGTTAAAAACAAACTGGTTAGAGCTTGTCGTTCCCGTTTTTGTCACCGCGAGCATGCACCCCAATAACGGGCAAAAATGATACATGCTTAACAGCGCAAAAAGCCTGGTGACTCAAAAAGTCACCAGGCCTAGGCCTATGCGGCCAGTTTTTGTGTCAGTCGTTGATTATTTAACTTCAACTTCTGCACCAGCTTCTTCAAGCTGCTTTTTCAATTCTTCAGCTTCGTCTTTCGCGATGCCTTCTTTAACGGCTACCGGTGCAGACTCAACCATAGCTTTCGCTTCTTTCAGGCCAAGACCAGTTGCTGCGCGAACTGCTTTGATTGCGCCAACTTTGTTTGAACCAGCTGATTTCAATACTACGTCGAATTCAGTTTTCTCTTCTGCAGCAGCTTCGCCGCCTGCAGCTGGGCCAGCAGCTACTGCAACAGCAGCAGATGCGTCAACACCGAATTTCTCTTCTGCAGCTTCGATCAGTTCTACCAGTTCCATTACTGGCATTTCAGCGATTGCATTCAAGATATCTTCTTTAGTAAGAGCCATAACTCTAAACTCCTGGGTTATAAATTACAAAAAAATTGGTTAAAAAACCGCTTCTATTTAGCGTCTTTAATTGCCGCCAACACACGCACAAACTTAGTAGGTACTTCGTTAACTGTACGAACGAACTTACTAACAGGTGCCTTGAAGGTGGCCAGCAATTTCGCCAATGCTTCGTCACGCGTCGGAAGTGATGCTACTGCATCAAGTTTGTCTGCGCCCATTACACCGCTACCGATGTGGAGAGCAGTTACCTTCAGGTGCTTGTTTTCTTTGCTGAAGTCTTTGAACAAACGAGCTGAAGCGCCCGGTGCATCCAAAGAAAAGCCGTAAACAAGTGGACCTTTCAGTACTTCGTCCATGTCCTCAAACTGCGTACCTTCAAAAGCACGTTTCGCTAGGGTATTCCGAATAACTTTCAGATATACGCCTTGCTCACGCGCCTGACGGCGCAGCACGGTCATGTCCGCAACTTCCATACCGCGATACTCAGCAACAGCGACGGATAGAGCGTTGGAAGCAACTTCGTTAACTTCTTTAACGATTGCTTTTTTTGCTGCTAAACCTAGTGCCACTGATATCACCTCTTTTTTTAGTTCTTGGCAAAGCCGCGAACTATCGTTACACATAGGTAGACCGGAATTGCATCTACCACGTTGTCACGGTGAATCTCTTACCCAGAGAGTCTGAGCCGGATTACACCATCTGCGCAGGACATTAAGTGTCGCTAATCATTTCTTCTCAGAAATCACCGCGAGACACCTGCGGTCTTGGACGGGAGCCACATTCACTAAGTTCTTACACGAAGTGGCGACTCCAACCCACAAAACCTTATTTGCCTTCCAACGTACCTTGGTCGATGGCTACGCCAGCGCCCATAGTCGTTGATAAGCTAACTTTCTTGATGTACTGACCTTTCGCTGAAGAAGGCTTAGCTTTCTTCAATGCAGCCAGCAATGCTTCTAAGTTTTCTTTCAACTTATCGTTGTCGAAATCAACTTTACCGATAGTAGCGTGGATGATACCCGCTTTATCGTTGCGATAACGAATCTGACCAGCTTTGGCGTTTTGTACCGCTGTAGCAACGTCAGGGGTTACCGTGCCAGTTTTAGGGTTTGGCATCAGGCCACGTGGACCTAAGATTTGACCCAACTGACCGACCACACGCATTGCGTCAGGTGAAGCGATAACAACGTCAAAGTTCATTTCGCCTTTTTTCACTTGCTCAGCAAGGTCTTCCATACCTACCAAGTCAGCACCAGCTTCTTTAGCTTTGTCTACGTTTGCGCCGCTAGTAAAAACTGCTACGCGAACGTCACGACCAGTACCGTTTGGCAATACAGTAGCGCCACGAACGTTTTGATCAGATTTACGAGCGTCGATGCCGAGGTTGACTGAAACATCAACGCTTTCTTTAAATTTTGCAGTTGCCAATTCTTTCAAAAGAGTGATCGCTTCGTTGATTTCGTAATCACGAGCTTCTACTTTCTCTTTGATCAGGCGAGCGCGTTTGCTTAATTTAGCCATCTTACAGACCCTCCACATTCAGGCCCATCGCACGAGCAGAACCGGCGATAGTACGTACTGCTGCATCAAGGTCAGCCGCTGTTAAGTCAGGCTCTTTAACCTTGGCAATCTCTTCCAACTGAGCACGGGTAACTGTACCCACTTTCTCAGTGTTAGGACGACCTGAACCACTCTTGATACCTGCAGCTTTCTTCAACAAGAACGCAGCTGGAGGAGTCTTAGTGATGAACGTGAAAGAACGGTCTTCGAAAACTGTAATTTCAACAGGAACTGGAGCGCCTTTTTCAAGCTGATCCGTTGCCGCGTTGAACGCTTTACAGAATTCCATGATGTTCACACCGTGCTGACCAAGTGCTGGACCAACAGGAGGTGACGGGTTTGCTGCACCAGCTGCTACTTGCAGCTTGATGATAGCGCTAACTTTCTTAGCCATGTTTGTATACCTCTTGGTTTGGGTCTAACGCCTTGTAAGTCTTCAATTTTTGCGGCTTTTATTCAGCCTCAAAAACCAAGGGGTGACTTACTCAAACGGCTCCCCGACGTAAAAAAGGAGGCGAAGTATAGCTGTTATCGCACTCCAATGCAATACAAGGCGGACAAAAAACGTCCACCTTAATTCGTTATTCGTTATTCGTTATTCGTTATTCGTTATTCGTTATTCGTTATTCGTTAAAAGCGTAAACACGTGTTCGAATAACGACAAGCGCAGCGCTCGAATAACGATTAACGTAGTTTAGGCTTTTTCTACTTGGCCGAATTCGAGTTCTACTGGTGTTGCACGACCGAAGATTGAGACCGATACCGTCAAACGGCTCTTCTCGTAATCGACGCTTTCGACTGTGCCGTTGAAGTCTGCAAACGGACCGTCGTTAACACGTACCACTTCACCCGGCTCGAACAAGGTTTTCGGCTTCGGCTTATCAACCGATTCTTGCAGACGGTTCAAGATCGCATCTGCTTCTTTTTGCGTAATTGGCGTTGGGCGATCTTGTTTACCACCGATAAAGCCAAGTACACGTGGAATGCTTTTCACCAAGTGCCATGATTCGTCATCCATTGCCATTTCGACAAGGACGTAACCTGGGAAGAACTTGCGCTCGCTCTTACGACGCTGGCCAGCCTTCATTTCCACAACTTCTTCAGTTGGAACGAGGACTTCACCGAATTTGTCTTCCATGCCATGCATCTTGATGTGTTCACGCAATGACTGCGCTACACGAGACTCAAATCCCGAAAAGGCTTGGACTACGTACCAACGTTTCTTAAGTTCGCTCATCGCTTAAAACTCCAGTCCGGTGAAGAATCCAACTACGCGTACCAGAATCGCATCCATGCCCCACAGAATCAATGAAACAATGGCTGTCGCTACAACCACAATAATAGTTGTCTGAGTTGCTTCTTGACGCGTAGGCCATACCACACGGCGTACCTCGGTGCGGCTCTCTTTCGCAAAGCTGCGGAAGCGACGACCTTTACCAGTCATACCCGCGATGATACCCGCGAAGGCAACAAGCAGAACGACCGCGATGGCGCGATAAAGTACAGAAACTGTTTCACCGTAATAGTAATTACCTACTACAGCGGCAGCCAAAAGCCCGATAGCGATGATCCACTTGATGCTATCGAAAGAACTGCTTTGCGTTTCGGAAGTAGCACTCATTATTCAATCCTGTATTTAGAAAAACCGTTAATCGTTATTCGTTACTAGTTATTCGTTAAAACCAATACCCTAACAGGGCCCGCCATAACGAATAACGACTAACGAATAACGTTTTTAATTTGGCAGGGGTGGAGGGATTCGAACCCCCAACCGTCGGTTTTGGAGACCGCTGTTCTACCAATTGGAACTACACCCCT
>JBLWXY010000019.1:0-17604 GCA_048267225.1 Pseudidiomarina sp. | reverse complement strand
TTGGTTAAGAAGGGCGACTCGCAGAATATTTGCCTTAATCCTAAAGGATTAGAGTCCATGATGAATGGGCGTTGCCCTGAAACTGACGCCGATAAGTCAATTGATACTTCCTTCTCTGGACTGTATGCGTTGTTTCGGCAGATGCATGACAAAAAAATGACATTCAGTAAGTTATTTCAATTTATTGAGCATGCACCAAGAGCGGTAGAGAGTGGTTGCTCATATGGGCTACGTCAAGGAACTTTGAAAGTGAAAGGGCTCTCAGAGCACACGTTTTTGCGGTTACTAGATCAAAAGCATCGTTACATTATCCCTTCACGTGGAGAGACACAGTTAAGTGCTGTAGCAGCGCGTACATTTTTCAAAAGTGTCTCGAAGCCTAATGAGTATTACAAACAGTTTCTGTCGGACTTTCGGCGAAAGTGTGCAGCGTATCCGAGCACATCAAAAGAAAGGATCACGAGTTTTTGGCAAGAATTGGTCTCGATAGAGCACTCGAAAAATCTGGCTGATTTGTTAAAGGCATCTCAAGGGCTGCCGGAAATGATTGTTCTTATTTTGTCCTGGATGTATACGGTTTCAGGGGGAAAGGGGTTACGGCATGGTGGTTTAGCAACATCCTCTATACAGACCTATTTCTCGAAACTGGCACCACACCTTTGTGAGTTTGCTGCCAACCGGTCGCTAACAACCTTTGATTACGAGGACTTTGTAGATCTTTATCAAGACATCATTGATACTGGTGATATTGTGCATCGAGCAGAAAGAGCAAAGATATTAGCTCGGTTTCATTCAGTTATTCAGGAAAATTTTGGGGTTATAAAGTTTGATTTTCGTGATTTAGATGTTGAGTCTCATGAAGAGAGCACAACTGGAAGGCTCATCATGCCGTGGGAGTATGATCAGGCACTTTCACTACTACTGACTGATCCAGATGCGAATACACAAGAGCGATGCACCAATGCAGCTATATTAATCTTATGTTGCAGATTAGCATTGAGACGAGAAGAAATTAGGCGTTTAAAGCTTAGAGATATCTCAGTTGATGATGAAGTCCTTTACGTGAGAACTAATCGGATATCCAATGAGACAGTGCGACTAAAATCAAAAAGCGCTAACCGCCGTATCCCATACTCTTTGTACCTCAATCAAAGCGAGTGGCAGATCATCGAGACATTTTTAAATGAGGCAAAAGCTCTAGGGCTGAAGTCTGTGCCGCTATTCTTTGATCCATTAAACCCGAAAGAATTACGGCTTATGGATGGTCATTTTAGTCGAGTGATTGAGGCATTGAGGCTTGCAACCGGCGATCCCGATATGCGTATACATGATGGACGCCATACCTCCATAAGCTTTACCTCTACCGCTTTAAACCTTGATGACAAGCAAAATGACTCCATCTCAAAAGTGGTGAAGGAATGGATTCGTGCTGATTCATGTTCAGACTTCCAAGATCGCTTCAAGGCTACCACGATTGCTGCGCCTTCAACACGGCATGCGCTGCTCCCTGCATTAGCGCTTATGGTGGGGCACTCGAGTGCAACCACCACATTATCGTCTTATACCCATTTGATGGAGTATTGGCGGTGGTTATTGGTTGAGAATGACTTTAAACAAATCAAAAAACTAGATAGTACATTGTCATCTTTAGCAAAGATCAACCGGAAACGGTTCACAGAACTCAAAAACGAGGGGGGGCTTTCCGCGAGTTATGCAGTTTTGAAGAGAATTAAAGAAGATACTATCTCTCAGTCTGAAGGATTTGAAGTTAAAGGGATTGATCAAAAGCCAGCCTTAAGCTCCCGAGAAAAAGACACTATTACGCCTGTTATCAATCAAATTAAATTAGTAGAAAAAGGGCTGAGGTATCTTGAAGACGCTGAAAAGCAGTCAAAAGAAGCACCAGAGTCAGTGCTGATCAAGCCATCGAATCTTCATTATGGCCTTACGAATCATTATGTAGAGCAGATAGGGCAAATATATCAGTCAGTTTTGACGAATGAAGTCTCGTATAGAGCGTACACAATATCGTCTAATGAAGACGGGGTGGACTTTATTGGTCAACCACGACTTTATGAGGCGCGAAACTACTTCAAGGAGCCTGCGTTTTATCAACTGTTAAAACATTTGATTCAATCAAAGCAAACGGATGGAAGTACATTTTCCGAGCTTGTTCAGGTATGGCAACAAGCTTGGTACGACGCCAAAAAGAAGCTTTATGTGCCTATCTATCAAATCGAAGAAATTCAAAATGTACTTTCCATGTGCCATTTTAGTTTTGTTTTAGGGAACGAGCGGATCAATCGACGCATTGGAGGCGTTCTACTTGAAGTCATGCCTGTAGAGCGTCTTAAGCTAAATGATGAAGCTGTTTCGATACCTCAGTTTAGCCATGCTATGTTTTTGCTAAATATACTAACTAAACACTGAGTTGGACTAAATTGATCAGCCATCTCAACTAATTGAAGAAACAACGTATTCACAGCGACACACCTTGTCTTGCCGCGATAATACGGCTCCCTTGTCCAAGGCGGACGATGGCAGTTGCAGGCATTTTAGGTGTGTAACTGCCTTAACTGAGCTCAGTTTTCTTCTCCACCTGTACGAGTAGTGACTCTCTTTCAAGGAGCAACAGATTCTTATGGCACCTATGGGAATGATACTTATTGGTGCTGTGGACTCATGGACTTAGCAGGCAACCTACCTTGATCAACCCCATCGAATTGAAACTCTAGATTTTCTGATTGAACTTAATCAAAAGCTAGGAGCAACCACCTAATGGTATTATATGATCTTAACTTAGCGTACCGTTATGCGCATCAGATGTTTAGAATGAAAGGCGGGAGTATACTTCTTTAAGAAGAGCAAGAAAAACATTCCTGATTTTGACATGATGAAAGCTGTATTCGGCATGTATTGCCATATTTCTCAAGACCCTTTATTTGACACTCCTATGTGCATTCAATTTGGCAAAGGGCGCAATTTGACAACACAGGGAGTAACCAATGGATGCCTATCAAAGTAGCTTTACAAAAGAACAGTGGCAATCTTTGTCGAGCTTTGGACTAACACCATTCATGCAAAGTGAAGTACTTGCCATACCATCGTCAATGTTTCTTGATGATCAGCAGTGCCTTACAATTTTGGAAAAAATTATGCCAGTTATTAAGGCGCCTAATATCAAAGTTACAGTGTCTTTGATTCTTAAACGAGTGGCATTTTTAACGCTTGCCCCAGTGTTGTTCGCCATGTCTCGTTATGATAAAGGATTGAATGTGAAGGAAGGGAATAGTGTGTTTCACTTTGCTCAAGAAGATGGTCATTGGCAGTCAAGCGTGGCTTTAAAGAAGCTATCGGTGAGTCAGCCTGATGGTAATCGAGTTGCATGGCGGGAAAAGTTGCTGCATAACGCTTTTGCTGGGCACCTGACACTTCTTGTTGAGCAATTTCATCGCCTGACTCGCACGCCAAAGAATATTCTCTGGGAAAATATTGCAATTCGTGTTTTTAGTATCTATGAAAACCGTATTTTACTAGGGATTCCAGAGGAGAGAAAAACTGTTGCTCAGGAAGATTTTTCGTTGTTACTGGACCCCAACACTACTGAATTATTTGGCTTACCTAAAAATCCCATCGCAGATTTTTACTTCGAAATGTCTCAAGTCCCATACACAGAGGAGCCTGTTCGAATACGACAAACTTGCTGTTATTACTATCAAACGACTGATCCAGCAGATTATTGCGGTGCATGCCCATTACCATTGAGATTACTGCGACGTAAAAAAGCTCAAGGATTGCCCTAAAGCATATTCAGCATTAATGTACAGTTAAGGCATGATAGTAGAGTTATCTTGTTATGAAGTTAGCTTTAACTTAAGGGGCAATTAAAAAGTCCATTAGGATACAAACGCGCTCAACTAGGACGACCAATCGCACTCTGTGCAATGATATCCTGATCTTATGTAGTTGCAGAGTTTGTGTAGGAAAAGTGCAAGTACGGGTAGCGATTACCTTGTGATGAGAGCTCAAGCTTAAAGTGAACGAGTTCAAGACACATATCGCGCAAAGCAATGAAGGTGTTAAGTTTCTTGGGGTAGAAATCGAAAGTTGATATACCTTAATCCGAGTCAAGAAGCTGTATATGTTCAATCAAAAGCTCAAGCCGATGACTTCACGAAATGGCGTCAAACCGTTAAACCAAAGGATCAAGTAGCTGACTTCATCATTAGAGTATTGAATCAATGCATCATGATTGATAATGCAAGTGGTAAATTTTGAAGAAGAGAAAAAATGGGGTGTGTTGTTAAGTGCGTATCCTGAATATAAGTTTACATGAGAGATGTATGCGAGGCCTGTATGTACGGTCTTGTTATGTGGGGTGAGGCGACAACGACTCACCCCACATAACACTAATATTTTAATCTATATTGAAATTTTGTAGAGTTGCATCAAGATCTGATCCTTTGGCTACTTTTGCTAGTATAAATGCTTAATTCGGTGTGCTACGAATAATGGCCTCTGCAAAAATAGCGATTACGGTATGGACTTCAGCTCTACTGATAATAAGCGGTGGAAGGAAGCGAACAGTCGATCCATATCTTCCTCCTACTTCAGTAATGAGCCCTAGTTTGAGAGCTTCTTTTTGCACGAGCAAAGCTCTCGCTCCATCAAGAGCGTAGTTCCCCATATGGTCTTTTTCTGACATGGGGTTGACGATCTCAACACCTTGCATCAGTCCAATGCCTCGAACTTCTCCAATAATCGGGCTGTTTATCCCTTTAAGACCATTTTGGAGAACATTCCCCATTTCTTTCGCATGATGATGTAATGAGTGTTCTTGAAGCTGTTTCATGACCACTTGACCAGTGGCAAGAGCGAGTTGGTTGCCACGGAAAGTACCAGCATGGGCGCCGGGTTTCCATTGGTCGAAGTCTTCGTGATACACCACGACCGCCAGCGGTAAACCGCCACCAACGGCTTTGGATAGCACTATAATATCAGGCTCTATACCGGAATGCTGAAAGGCAAAGATTTCTCCTGTCCTACCCATGCCTGCTTGTACTTCATCGAGAATCAAAGCGATGCCATGGCGACGAGTGATATCACGTAAGCCTCTTAACCACTCCTGGTTAGCGGGTATTGCTCCTGCTTCACCCTGTACGGCTTCTACAATGATTGCGGCCGGTTTCAGTACACCAGACTCTGGGTCGCTGAGCATGGACTCTAATTGTCGAAGGCTGATTTGTACGCCACTTTCTCCGGCACCATAAGGGCAGCGGTGCGCATGAGGGAAGGGCAGGAATTGAACATCCGGCACGGTGGGGCCAATGAGGGATTTTGGCCCTAGGTTGCCCATTAAGCTGAGTGTACCTTGCGTCATGCCATGGTAAGCGCCGGAAAAAGACAGCACAGTACGCCGTTCAGTAGCGGTTTTGGCGAGTTTGATCGCCGCTTCAACAGCATCTGCACCGGACGGACTGCAAAATTGAATGCGACTGGTGCGGCGCATAGCTTCGGGAAGCAAAGCAAACAGTTTGTCAATAAAGGCTTCTTTTATTGGTGTGGTGAGGTCTAGCGTTTGCATCGGGATGGCGCTATCAAGGGTCTCTCGGATCGTTTGCTGTATCTCTGGATGGTGGTGCCCTAAAGCCAGTGTTCCCGCTGCCGCCAATGCGTCTATATAGATCTGTTGGCGGCTATCTTCAACAAAAATACCATGGCTTTTGCTGAGAGAAAGGGGAAGGCGTCTAGGATAGCTGCGGGCGTTAGATTCTCGCTTTGCCTGCTGTGTGAGCAAATGGTCTGGTTCCAGAATACGCTCTTTTTGGTGAATAAAGCGAGCGAGCCCCCCTAGCAAATTACTGGAAGTGCGCGCCTCTTCTTGTACAACCGCTTCGCAAAATATTGAACTCATATAAGCTCCATTGACGAGTATAAGGTGTTAAACCTGTGCCGAAGTCTGGTGGTCAGTGCCTTGTTCGAGAGCATCTCTTAGGCTTTTAGGGCGCATGTCTTGCCAATGTTCTGATATGTACGTAAGGCAAGAGTCTTTGGTGCCTTCTTGGCCTACTTGTGTCCAGCCGTTAGGGACTTCTTTAAACGTTGGCCAAATAGCGTATTGCTCTTCTTGGTTGATGACGACTCGGAATTGAGTATCTGGGTTGTCAATGCTCATAGTGTCTGCCTTTACATATATTAAGTATTGTTAACGTGGTGATGATAATCCAAATAAAAATAATTATCACTAGGGTTTAAATTATTTTTTCTTTGTGTATGATCGCTAGCAAATTCTGGTAATTAGGCTTGGTGAAATAGCTAAGCGTTTGGTTTTTAAGATTTTGATAAAAGGTTTACGCAATGGTGGATAGTGCTACAAGTGTTCGTGCGACGGTGCAATTGGGTCAATTAAGTGTTGCAGATACGGCTTTGCCGTTATTGGTTGAGCCTCTAGACACTCGTAACTGGCGTGCAGTGATTGATGATATTCAGGCTGTAATGAAAGACCATTTGGAGCAATGTGGTGGCGTTTTACTACGTGGTTTTGATTTTAATGATGAAAAAGACTTTCGCGAATTTGCTCAGACGTTTGGTCATGATTTATTGAGCTATGATTACGCATCGACCCCTCGTACTAAGGTTGACTCAGGGGTTTACACTTCCACCGAGTATCCAGCCCACCAAATAATCCCGTTGCATAACGAACAAGCTTATACGCTGAGCTGGCCGATGCGTATTTGGTTTCACTGTGTAACAGCTTCCCCAGAAGGCGGTGAAACGCCCATTGCTGATAGCCGCAAGATCTATCAGATGCTGGATGAAAATATACGAGAGAAGTTTGCTGAAAGAGAGCTGTTGTATGTACGTAACTATGGCAACGGCTTGGATCTACCTTGGCAAAAAGCGTTTGGTACAGAGGATGCTCAGCAAGTTGAGTCTTTCTGTCGAGCAAACAGTATTGAATTTGAATGGAAAGGCGACGGTGAGTTGCGTACACGCCAGCGTTGCCAAGCCGTTGCACAGCATCCGCGTACAGGTGAAATGGTGTGGTTTAACCAAGCACATCTATTTCACATCTCAAATCTTCCACAGCAAACTCGCGATACGCTGATTTCCATTGTGGGTGAAGAAAATCTACCTCGTAACGTCTATTACGGTGACGGAACGCCTATTGATGAGCAGGACTTAGACCATGTTCGTTCAGTGCTTGATCAATGCCAAGTGGTGTTTCCTTGGCAGGAAGGGGATGTGTTGATGTTGGATAACATGCTTGCTGCACACGGTCGTAGCGCCTTTTCTGGTAACCGAAAAATTGTTGTTGCCATGGCTGAGCCAATGGTTGGTGGACAATTGGTTTAAGAGGGGGATTTATGAAGCAAACGGTCGAACCAAAGAATTGGATTGATGTACTGGAGCAACAGGCCAAAAATTATTCGGATAAAGTGGCTTTTGGTTACAGTGCAAAAGGCGCTGAGCTTGATCATCAAATCACCTTCTCAGAGTTGGCGGCGCGAGCGAAATCTCTGGCTGTTGTATTGCGCCAGCATGTTGAGCAGGGGGAGCGAGCACTGCTGTTGATGCCGAATGGTATTGACTATGTTGTAGGTTTTTTTGCATGTGTTTATGCGGGAGTAATCGCTGTGCCAGCGTATCCGCCGCAGCATCGCCGTAGAGACTGGGGGCGCCTGGCTTCTATTGCTCAGGACTGCCAAGCCTCTTTGGTGTTGTGTAGTAGTGGTCATGAAGAAAAAGTGAATCAATGGCGCGATGCACAAGCGCTAACTTGTGCCATTGTGCAGGTCGACTTGGATAAAGGTGATCAGGCTGATGCGTGGCAAAGTCCAGATGTAGATAGCCATGATGTGATGTTTCTGCAGTATAGCTCGGGCTCAACTGGTGCGCCAAAAGGCGTGATGCTATCCCATCGTAATCTGCTAGAAAATACTCGTTTGATTAGTGAACGGTTTGATTTTAACGCTGACTGTCAATGTGTCTCTTGGCTACCTATGTACCATGATATGGGGATGGTCGGATATGTGCTAACTCCGATTTTAAAGGGCTCGTTTGTCTGCTTGCTGCTGCCGCCGTTGGTGATTCAAAGTCCTTTCGCTTGGTTGCAAACTATTAGCCGCTATCAGGAAGTGATTAGCGGTGGCCCAAACTTTATTTTTGATCATTGTGTTGATCGTATCAATGATGAGCAAAAACAGTCTCTCGATCTTTCATGCTGGAAAACGATTCCGAACGGCGCCGAGCCGATTTTAGAGCAAACACTGAAGCGCTTTGATTCTGCATTTGCATCAGTAGGGCTGTCAGCAGAGGCAATGAAACCTAGTTACGGTATGGCAGAAGCTTGCTTATTTGTAGCGGCCATGACCACAGAGCAAAGCTGGAAGACACTATCCTCCAATACCTCGGGTGAGTGCGTTTGTTCAGGTGAGCTGCATCCAGAAATGCCGATTAAGATTGTTGATCCAGCTTCATTACAAGAAGTCGCGCCGGGTGAGCAAGGTGAAATTCTGTTCAAAGGAAACAGTGTTAGTGCTGGGTATTGGGGTAAGCCGGAGTTAAATCGACAAGTATTTAACCTGACCGTTGCAGGTGAATCCGGCTACTTCCGTTCGGGGGACTTGGGTTTCGTTTTGGATGGTCATTTGTGTGTCAACGGGCGCTTAAAAGAAATGCTGATCGTCAACGGCGTGAATCATTTTCCGCAGGATATTGAAGCGACTGTACAAGGTGTTGATGAAGACCTAACAGCCCATGGTGGCGCAGCGTTTTCATTGCCTGCTGTAGCGGGGCAGCCGGAGCGAGTGGTTCTTGTGCAAGAGTTGTCACGCCATGGTCTGCGACGCTCGGATTTAGCCGAATTAACAACAGCGATACGCCAAGTGGTGGCTCAAGTCCATGAACTGTCTTTGTCGGCCGTTATTTTGATTTCCCCCGCGAGTTTACCTAAAACCACATCAGGGAAAATCCAGCGCTTGAAATGTCGCGATTTATATCAAGACAGCGCGCTCACGATTGTTCATCAATGGCATAAGGCTGTGTCACACGAAAGCGTTCTTCCTGCGGTGGATATGCCTCTTGAGCCCAGTGCTGAAGATGTTGTTCTGTGGTTACAGTGGTGGGTGGCACAACGTTTAAGTACTGCCATTGAGCAGATTCCAGCGGATGCGGAGCTGGCGGCATTAGGCTTGGATTCTATCGATGCAATGACCTTGATGCATGACCTTGAACAAGCAATGCAGACTAGTATTGCGCAAGAGCTTATGTGGTCATCACCAAGTTTAGGGGCGTTTGCTCAGGCGATCACCACTCAACAACAAACACTAATGAACTCAGCTACATATGAAGATGAGTCCATGCTAGAGGGAGAAATTTAATGCCCAATTCTCTCATCAAGACTCTTCGCCGTCGTAATATTGTTTTAAGTCTAAATGGCGATAAGCTTGGCTTTAAAGCGCCAGAAGGCGCGATGACCGCAGAACTAAAAGCTCAGTTGCGAGACCAGAAGCCTGCTTTGATTGAGTGTTTGCAAGCGCAGCCAGAGCTATTTAATGCACGTGCGCTAAGCGTAAACGAACGTGCTTTGTGGTTTATGTATCGCATGAATCCTTCCAGCATTGCTTACAATATGGCTTATGCGGTGAAGCTCAAGCAAGGGCTAGCGGTAGAGTCTGTTGAACAAGCCTTTCAAGTCTTGTTGCAGGCTTACCCAATTCTGCGCAGTGCTTATGGTGAAATTGAGGGTGAACCTGTTCAGTGGGGTGGTCAAAGCGCATCCCGTCACGTTGCACCTACATTGTTTGTTGAACACAGCGAACAGCTTGATAACGATGCCATTCAGAGTTGGCTGGCTCAAAGGGCCGATCAACCGTTCAAGTTAGCAGAAGGTGATGTTTGTCGTGGTTACTTATTAGTTAATCAAAACGGTGGGCAAACAGAACAATACCTTTTGCTCACTGCGCATCATATCGCAGCGGACTTTATCTCCTTTGAGAAGATTCGTCATGACCTGCTGACTTTGCTTAATGGTGAGGACGACACGCTTGATACTCTCGCGTATCAGTATCGTGATTGGGCTGCTGAGCAAGCAATAAAAACTCAGAGCAGCGATGCGTCACTATCTTATTTGCTGGATGCTTTAGGAGATGTCCCGCAATTGCAATTGCCTTTGGACTACCAGCCAACAGCCGACACAGGTCAGTCGGGAGAAGAGCTGTCTTTCTATCTCAACTCGGAAACATCGGCGAGCATTCGTGCGTTATGTCGTGATGCAAGTATTACCCCCTATGTCTGGTGGATGAGCGCTTTCCAATGGTTTATGGGGAGGCTGTCTGGGCAAGAAGAGTTTGTGATTGGTACACCAAGCTCAGGGCGTTTGAAGAAAGATCATACGGAACTTGTTGGGTACTTGGTAAACCCCTTGGCGTTACGTTGTCAGCTACAAACGGGCGTGCCATTCGCTCAATGGCTGCAACAGGTGAAAGTACAGATAAACCAAGCTATGCAGCATCAGGCATATCCTTTTGCTTCTTTGGTTGAGCAGCTTAATCTGCCTCGTCAAGCTGGGCGTTCACCAGTATTTCAGCACATGTTTACTTTGAACCATGAGCGGCCAGATGCCCTGAAAGATAATCTTGTTGAAGCTGAATTATTAGCAGAACAACGGGGGGCAGCGCATGAGCTAAACCTTGTAGTGGTGGATAATCAGCAGGGCTTTATGGGTAAGTGGCGCTACAACGATGCGCTGTTTAAACGTGAAAAAGTGCAAACCGTAGTGGCGATGTTCGAATACTTTATCGAGCAACTGGTAGAAGATCAGAACCTGTCACTGGAGCAAATAGCACTAGCGAAGACGAGGCTCTCGTTATCCGGTGAGCTTGAGCAAGTTGTGCCCCAAGCGACTGCTTGGCATGCCTTTCAGAATTATTGCGAGGTCAAACCGAATGCACTAGCGCTGCAATTAGCGGATGAGCGCTTAAATTACCGCCAATTACTGAACCGTGCAGAGGCGTGCGCTGCTCAGCTACAACAACGTGGCGTGGTTGCCAATGATCGTGTGGGCCTGTACATCGAGCGCAGCGTCGAGCAAGTGGTGGTTATGTTGGCATGCTGGCGCTTAGGTGCGTCGTATGTGGCGATGGACCTAGGTTGGCCGACACAGCGTTTAGATTTTATTAAACGGGACGCGCAATTACGTGTCACAGTTGGAGTAGGCGAAGCGCCTGCATGGCTAGAGCAACAAGCGGATTGGTTTGATTTACGCACCAGCGTCGAATATGACTTAAGTACATCTGCTTTGCCTGTGGTTGAACAGGTGGTAACACCCGCTACACCTGCGTATCTGATTTATACTTCGGGGTCTACCGGGCAACCTAAAGGTGTCGTGGTTAGCCAAGCTAATTTAGCCCATTATGTTGCGGCGGCGATGCAGCGTTTAGACTTGCCCGAGCAAGCCAGTCTTGCTGCGCTAGCGGGCAGTGGTGCAGACCTTGGTTATACCGCGACGTTTGGTGCTTTGCTATCTGGTCGAGTGTTACAAATCATCCCTGAAGAGCTAGCTCTTGATGCGGACGCTTTAGCCGAACATTTGCAGAGTTATCCCGTCGATTGCTTGAAAATTGTACCGTCCCATATGCATGGCTTGCTTAAGGCGACCCAGAGCCATCACGTATTACCACAGCATACCTTGCTCTGTGGCGGTGAAGCCTTAACAGCGGAGCTGGTGCAGCAGGTCAAACAGCGTCAGCCCAACGTACGAGTGGTGAATCACTATGGCCCGACCGAAACCACGGTTGGTATCGTCGCTGATGAAGTCAATGCTGAGCAGCCTCATATTGCCTTAGGGCGCCCTCTAGCGGGAGTCAGTGTGCGAGTGGTGGACCATTGCGGGCATGTTGTCGCGCAAGGGTTCCCAGGAGAGCTGCAAGTATCTGGGCCAACCGTGGCGCAAGGGTACTGGCAACAGGCATCTCTGACTCAAGAGCGCTTCCTACAAGAAGAAAAAGTTTGGTATCGCACGGGTGACAAAGTTACTTGGCAAAACGGGCAGCTATTTTTTATTGGCCGAACTGATTTCCAAGTTAAAGTGCGTGGCTTCCGTGTCGAGCTCGGGGAAGTGGAGGCTTGGTTGAATCAGCAAGGCGCCCAAGCGGTCGTTTTGAATGTCCCTGATGAACGTAACAATAATCGTCTAGTTGCCTATTTAGTTACGACTAAAGATGAAACGCTCGCTTTGCGTGAAGCGATGCAGAGCCAGCTTCCAGATTACATGATCCCAGCTCGCTGGTTAGTGCTTGAGCAATTGCCTCGTTTGGGTAATGGCAAAGTCGACCGTACTGCTTTGGCTCAGTTGAATGTAGAAGATTGCATCTTGCAAACTTCTGACCTTGGCTTGATTGAGGATCAGCCAGAGTCCCTGTCGCCTGTCGAAAGTGCTTTGTTGGATGTTTGGCGGACACTTCTAAATAAGCCTGAGCTTGGCATTCATGACAACTTCTTTGCTCATGGCGGAGACTCGATTCTTGGCTTACAGATCATTGCCAAAGTGAAAGAATCGGGGATTAAGCTGACACCGAAAGACATTTTTGAGCAGCAAACCATTGCTGAATTAGCACTCGTTGCAGAAGTCGAAGGCAGTGAGGTTGAAAAGTGCTTGTTGGCGATTGCTCGGGAAGTATTAGACAAGCCAAGCCTCAGTGCCCGTGATAACTTTTTCCAAGTAGGCGGTGACTCAATACTGAGTTTGCAAATTATTGCTAAGGCAAAAGCGCAAGGTATTGTGGTGACGCCGAAGCAAGTGTTTGAGCATCAAACCATGGCTGAATTAGCTAATGTTGCTCAAGTGTTAGAAGCGGATTCCACCACCGAGACGGCAAATCAATCAACTAAGCCAGAAGCACGCTTAGAGCGTTTCCCTCTAACGCCTATCCAGCATTGGTTTATGCAGCAGCAACAAAGCCAGCCTCAACATTGGAATCAATCGCTGCTTATGCAATGTGCGCAAACGCTTGATATGACAGCGTTACGCCATGCTGTCGCACAGTTAGTGCAGCATCATGACAGCCTGCGCTTAGCGTTTGTCAAAGAGGGCGATACCTGGCAACAGACGTATCAAACTTGGCAAGATGAATGGCTGGATGAGCTGGTGCAGGTGTCTGAAGGCGAAGTATCCGATACGCAATTGGCTGATTACCAAGGGCAGTTCTCTTTGAGTGAAGCCCCATTGCTACGTTTCGTATGGTTTAAACCGTCTCAGCAGTTGCTATGTTGTGCGCACCATTTGATTGTGGATGCGGTGTCATGGCAAATAGTGCTACAAGATTTGCAAAGTCTCTATCAGGCTGCGTTAAATCAGGCATCCGTACGCTTGCCTGCGACAACGTCTGGCTTGGATGCTTGGCAGCAATATCTAGGCGAATGGGCAAATGCGCTACCGCAGCAAGAGATCGACTTTTGGCATGAGCAACACGAAGCGCAGCAGCCCAAGGCCGATGTAGAAAACCTTTATCGTCATAGCGCCCATTGCCAATTAGAGTTAGACCAAGATACGACTCAGCGTTTACTGACCGAATCTCATCAAGCCTACCGCACGCGTATTCACGAGATTCTGTTAACCGCGCTGGTACAGACTCTGGGGCATGTCAAAGGGTTGCAGCATATTGCCGTGGAGCTGGAAGGGCATGGGCGTGAAACGGAGCAAAGTGATCTCGATCTGTCCCGCAGTATTGGCTGGTTTACGAGTCGTTTCCCATTGCGTTTGCCAGTGTTGAGTCAACCAGAGCAAGCGATCCCAGCGGTGAAAGAAGCATACCGCAACATACCAAACAATGGTTTGAGCTATGGCTTGGCACGTTATTTGGCAGATGCTAAAGGGCAGCAGCCATGGCCAGATACATCACTGGTGACCTTCAATTATTTAGGTCAGCAAACCATTGCTATGGGGTCAAATAATGAGGGGGCTTTGTGGCAATTAGCGCAGCCTTTGTGTCCTGCAATGCGTGCTGACGACAACCATCGTACCCATTTACTTGATGTGAATGCATTGCTACTGAATGGGCGCCTAGTAGTGGATTTCCATTATCCCACTGAACATCCAGAGTTTGTGGATACGCCCGACCTCGTCGAACAGTTTGCCGACAATCTTAGAAACCTAGTAGAGCATTGCTGCTCGCCATCGGCTGGCCGTGCGACGGCATCAGATTTCCCAGAGGCAGGTATTGATGATGCAGCATTCTTAGCCCTACTTAAAGAACTGCAAGCAGCACAACTTGATCTCGTTTCGGATTCTTAATAGGAAAACTCATGTCTAACCAAGTCACTGTATCGCCCTCAACAATGAGAGCGCTCTCTAACAACATCGAAGCAGTCTACCCACTAGCGCCGATGCAACAAGGCCTGCTGTTTCACACATTAATGAATCCAGACAGTGGCATGTACTTGCTGCAATATCGTCACGTGATGGTAATGGAAGACCTTAACCCTGAAGCGTTCCAGCAGGCGTGGCAAAAAGTAGTTGAACGCCACGAACTACTGCGTACAGGGTTTGTCTGGAAGCAGCAAGAACAACCGCTGCAAGTGGTCTTTAAAGAAGTCAATTTACCCGTTGAATGGCTGGATTGGAGCAATCTGCCAGAGTCTGAACAGCAACAACGTTTAGATGACTTGTTGGCGCAAGAGCGAGCTCAAGGTTTGCCGTTTAGCCAAGCACCTATTATGCAGGTGCGCATGATTAAGTTGGCTGAGAATACATGGCAGTTTGTGCGTAGCTATCACCATATCCTGATGGATGCGTGGTGTTTCTCCATTATTATGATGGATTTTTTAAACTACTACCGTGCACTATGTGAAGGGCGTGAATTGACACTGCCCACACCACGTCGTTACCGCGAATTTATTCAATGGTTAGGTCAACAAGCACCGGATGCTCATAAAGATTTTTGGCAACAGCGCTTGCAGGGCTTTACGACTCCTACACCATTGGGCGTGCGCCAAGCAGGGCGTTATCCTCTTGACCCTGAAACAGGCTCGGTTAAGGACCAAGTACAGCATCTGACTATTGCAGAAACGGCCCGTTTACAACAAGCCGCAGCATCGGTGAAAGTCACCCTGAATACTCTCGCGCAAGGCGCTTGGGCGTTGCTGTTATCGCGCTACAGTGGCGAGCAGGATCTACTATTTGGTGTGACCGTGGCGGGGCGTCCGCCTCACTTAACAGGGATGGAATCCGTTGTTGGCTTATTCATTAATACTTTGCCTTTACGTTGGCAAGTAGACGAGACGGTGCCGCCTGAGCAATGGTTGCCTGCATTACAAGCAGAGAACTTGGCGTTACGTGAACATGAGACCAGCTCCCTTGCTGATATTCAAAGCTGGAGTGAAGTTGAAAACCAAGACCTGTTCCAAAGCTTGTTTGTGTTTGAAAACGCACCAATGGATGCAGGGCTCAAGCAAGAGAATCTTGAATTTATCATTCAAGATGCGACCAACCGGACACATACCAATTACCCCATTACGGTGGTAATTATTCCAGGGCAGGCTTTGCATCTACAGCTTACCTACCAGACTGCGGATTTTGACTCAGAACACATTGAAAGCATGTTAAGCCATTACCGCACCTTGCTACTGGCACTGGCGGATCAGATATTAGCGAGTCTGACAGACGTACAGCACTACCGTGCTTTGCCGATGTTGTCCACTGATGAGCAGCAGCAATTGGCTGAGCAAGCACAAGGCCCAGAGCAACCACTTGGTGAAGATTATGTCATGCGCTTTGAGCGTATAGCTCTAGAGCAGCCAGATAAAGTGGCGGTCGCGGACACGACCTTGAGTTTGACGTACGCGGAGCTTAATCAGCGTGCAAACCAGTTAGCACACACGTTACGAGCGCAGGGTGTCGTCTCTGATCAAGTAGTGGCCTTGCTGGGGGAGCGGGATTGCGAGTTACTGGTTATGATTCTGGCTGTGTTGAAAGCGGGAGGCGCATATTTGCCTCTTGATCCACACCACCCACCGTTACGCTTGGGGCAGGTATTGGCACAAAGTCGTGCTACGTTGGTGTTGTGTCAAACGGCATTTACAGAATTAGTCATAGATGCCAGAGCAGAGCTGGAAGGCGTGACCGTTTTGCCATTTGCCATGGCAGAGCAAGCCTTAATCAAAGACCTAGAACATCCACATAACGCTAATCTAAACCTAAGTGTACACCCAGATCAGTTAGCGTATGTCATCTTTACTTCTGGTTCGACCGGGCAGCCTAAAGGGGCGATGGTAACGCGCCAAGGCATGCTCAATAACATGCTAGGTAAGTTTGCCCCGTTAGCACTGAGTTCAAATGATGTGATTGCGCAAACGGCCAGCCAGTGCTTTGACATCTCCGTGTGGCAATTTTTAATCGCTGGAATACTGGGGGCCAGAGTCGAAATCTTGCCAGACTGTATCAGCCAAGACCCAGTACGTCTCGCCACAGAGTTAACAGAGCGCCGTGTGACGATACTGGAGCCTGTGCCTGCTCTTATGCAAGGGCTACTGTTACAACAACATACCTTGGCCGACTTAAGTTGGGTGCTTCCTACTGGTGAGGCCTTGCCTCCCGCCTTAGCGCAACAATGGTTCGATGCTTACCCAGACATCCCTATGATGAATGCCTACGGCCCAGCGGAATGTTCTGATGATGTGGCGTTTTATCCGATCAACTATCGCTTAGACGACAGTGTGCACCATGTGCCGATTGGGCGTGCGACGCTTAACAATCGCTTGTATGTGTTAAGCCCTGAGCTAGAGCAGATGCCCATTGGTGCGATAGGTGAAGTCTATGTGGCTGGGACGGGCGTTGGGCGTGGCTACTTAAACGAGCCTGAACGCACCGCGGCGGCATTTATACCGAATCCCTTTTCGACTCAAGGTGAGCGCTTATATCGCTCAGGGGATCTAGCGCGCTGGACTGCCGAAGGTCAACTTGAATATGTCGGACGAGTAGATTACCAAGTTAAAGTTCGCGGTTACCGTATTGAATTAGGGGAAATTGAGGCACGTCTGGCACAGCATTCAAGTGTGCATGAAGTGGTGGTGATCGCCAGCGACGATGCCAAGCGTGGCAAAGTTCTTGTGGCGTATGTGTGTGCCAAAGACCCTAGCTTGGATTTGTCAGAACAGGGCAGTTGGACAACCTTAAAAACCTTTGTCGGTGAAGGCTTGCCAGATTATATGGTGCCGTCTGTCTTTATTGGTTTAGAGCGCTTACCACGTAACCGTAATGGCAAAGTAGACCGTGCTCAGCTGCCTAGCGTAGATTATGATAGCCTGCGTCAAGCGGATTACGTCGCGCCATCGAATGATGTCGAGCAGCATATCGTTAATATCTGGCAGCAAGTGCTTGGCTTAGCTCAAGTTGGTGTGCAAACCAGTTTCTTTGAGCTAGGTGGGCATTCTTTGTTAGCGACCCGAGTGATCGGGCAATTAAGCCGCGAGTTTGATCGCGATATTCCATTGCGTACCATTTTTGAACAGCCTACCGTTGCCCAGCTTGCTCAGTGGTTAGACCAGCAGAGCGTTGCCGCAACACCGCGCTTACCAGATATTACAGCGGTGGATCGTAGTCAG
>JBLWXY010000018.1:0-18921 GCA_048267225.1 Pseudidiomarina sp. | reverse complement strand
AGGTCTAAGCATAGTGTCTACGTGTCGGGTCCCGCGTGATTAATTACCCGTTTATTAAATAACTCGGGCCGCTTAATTTGCCATTCCTTCATCGCTGAGATCGGCGACTGATGGTGCAGTGCCTTCTGGGGGATATGGTGATTGTAAAGCCAATTATAGCGCTTCAGTGTCTGCTCCAAATCCTCGCCTGATTCATACCGACGGGTGGCGAGAACGTCGCTAATACGGCCATTGAAGCGTTCTACCATGCCATTCGTCTGAGGTCGCCCAGGTTTGATCAGACGGTGCTCAATGCCTTTCTTTTGGCACACTTGGTCGAAAGGATGGTGGCCACTCGGTTGTCGCTCACCCGCCCGCGTGAAGCGGTCCGTGAACGATTTACCATTGTCGGTCAGCACCGTCTGGATCTTGAACGGCACCTTTTCTTCTACACGCGTCATGAACGCTTGCGCATCCTTGGAAGATTGACTGTTCCTGACCTCTAAATACACCCAGCGAGTGGCCCGATCAATGGCAACGTACAAGTAGCGTTTCTGCTGTTCATCAGGCATCTGCGGGAGATGCTTGATATCGATGTGTACATAACCCGGCTCATAATCCTTAAACGGCTTGTGCCGGGGCTTACCGTCATCGCCAGCATCTTGTCGGGCGAGTTCCGCCAGTGTTTGCACCTCGCGCCGCTTGAGCATACGGTGCAGTGCTGAGCGTGACAAACGAGGATTCAAAAACTCGCGTGCCACAATTAATAGGTCATCCAAGCCAAGGCGCAGAAATTTACGAGCAGCGATCACAATTTCTTCCTGCTCAGGCGTCAGGGTAGCGAGCAGATTACGCCGCGTGTGCGGTCGGTCATGAACATCGTCACGGTATCGCCAGCGCCGGATCGTCGAATCGGTCACGTTAAACTGGCGCGCCAATTCACTATCACTGATATTGGCAGGTGCTGCTTGAATCTCAGCACGGATTTTGGGTGTCGTGGTCGCTTGCTTATGCAGTTTGATGTCCATATACCTGCTCCCGGATGCATTGCTTTAGAAGCTCTCTAGCGGCCAATAGAGGATAACTTCTATAGCTCATGTGATCATCAGGGACCCTACACCTAGTAGGGCAATGCGTGTTATCCATTAATGGAGTGAGTCATGTCCCCCAGCGGCTGTGACAGTATAAAGGGGTTATTGCACCGGACTGTTTTATAAAAAATCATCTTGAGGGCCAACTTTAAAAGTACCCTTTTCCTTGTATAAGGCTATTCCATGCTCAATGTCGATATCTGTATCAAACAGGATCCCCCAGTCACCATTCTCCATGAATAATATATTACGTGGAGTGAGGGCATTGAAAATTTCTTCTTCACTAAAGAATTTATCGTAAGTATTTTTTAAGTACACAGAAATGCTAGGAATTGAAGTTTTAATAATATCTTCAATTCTTTCTTTATATTCCGAGAATGCTGTCCTTTGCTGGTCAGAAATTCCCTCTCCATTGTAGGCATGAGCTGTAATCTGAACATCCACTCCCGTTGTATTCCACCAATAAATGCTTTGCCTTCTATACCAAGAGTGCTTGTACGCCATCTTCCCAAAAATAGGATCGTCAAGCGTGGTAGTGTTAGCGCTTTTAGTCATTTATGCGAACCCCTTCTTTGCTTCAGAAATACCGCCAGAGTGTGGAATGTTTCCGTGAACCAATGATGGTACAAGATCCATAGTTTTCTGATCGCTTCGCTCATGCCAGCTTAGGCCATTTTCTTTACGATAGACTCTTACGTCCGAAGGAGACCAAGCTTTTCCATTTTCTTCTTTCTCTGTCCATTGCTTAGCGCAATTCTCATCGGCCTGAGTGAAGTTGGCATTTCGGTCGGCCGTAAAATCATCTATCTCCACGGTCGCTTCACTAACAGCCTCAAAATTTGGCTCCCCCTTTTCAAAAGGGATGGATTCAAAACTAAGCTCTTCTTTTATCTGTTGCCATGTCATTCCTTCGGGATTGTGTTTTTTGGGTGAAATGCCATCATCCGACACCCAGTCCGAGTCTCCCCTGTCGCCACTCCACTCACCACCGCTTTCAGGCAAGTATCTTCCTTCCGCCGCATAGTGATGAGCCTCGACTTCTATGTTATGAGAAAATCGGGGCACTATCTTTTCATCCAGCTCAGATGTATCTATCTGTCCCTCATAAGAGGAGAAAGTGATAGGCTTGTCCAAATCATCAATGCTGAGTACTTCCCCTGCCTCTAAGGATGTGGGGGTGAAAGATGGTGTTTCTTGTAGTAAAAATGATTTACTGAACTCCATCAGAAGCCCCTTTGTTCGATATGGTTACGCCATGCGGAATAAATTTCTATATTTCTATGATTTTGTTGAGCAAAATTATTTAAAAGGCATTGTTGGGTCGAGAGACGTAGCTCTATTGAAATGTCTCCAGCAAGCGTGCTTACTATGTTGTCTAATTTTTCAGCAAGCTGGCCTATGGGGAGTGGGTGCTGGGCAATCTTGTTAACAAAGTTGTGACAACCCAGTAGACATACCACTTTCTGAGCGGTAAGAGAAAAGTCCTCTGTCTTTAGCGTTGTGCTTCTAACATCTTCTTTATATTCGTTCACTTCTTTACTTAGTTTTGCTGTTACATCATCTTTTAATGCTGGGTCGGACAAACCCTGCTCTATGAGCTGGAGGTTTATATCACTCTTTACTCGGTTTCTGAGAATAAGCTTCAATGCTTCTTTGTTGAAATGCTTACGGTTGAATTGTGTAGTCTCTGCAGGCTTGCGATAAATCACTTCCTGTCCAGAAAATTTGTTGACTTGGCAGAGTACTGGTTCCAACCAGTCATTCTGATAGACGACCGCAACCCCCTTTGGCAGTTTGGCGATCTCATCGAGTTGTTCGTCCCTCAAGGCCGCGGATTTGCCTATCAAGCGCCGATCAGCCTCCTCAGGCAGGCGCAGAATGATTTTTGTACTGGTATTACGAATGGCAGCGATATCAACGGCGTTGGGGGATTGGTCGACGATGATGAAACCCTCGCCATAAGTCCGCATCTCGGCAATGGCATTGGTTAGCATTTCAACCGCTTTGGCGGCAACACCATTCCCTTCACTAACACTGTCCGATGTACGGCGGAGTATGTTGTGAGCCTCCTCCAATACCGTGATATGACGCAACGGCTGGTTCATGCCTCCCTGAGTCATGCGATATTCACTTAAACGCATAACCAAAAGGCCCATAATGAGAGCCTTGGTTTCGGAAGAGCCGACACGGCTGAGATCAATAATCACGCGACAATCGAACAACTCTTCGTCACCAACTTCGTCGCTAGTGAAAATCTGCCCGTTCAGCCCGTTGGTGAGAGAATTAACACGTGTAGAAAGCGAGCCAATGTAGTTGCCTTTAAGTTCTTGTGAATAGGCCGAGTCCTCAATAACCCTCTCCAATGCTTGAAGAAGATCTACGAAGGTAGGAAAAAGGTCGTTACCATTACTATTAGTTGAATCATCAAGGTTCCAACCGCAATCCCGATAGGCATTCAGCACCGCATCTTTTAACACTGCAGGCATGGCCGCATACATTGGCCAGCAAATATTGAAGATTTCGACCAAGCGATCAATGTGCTCCAGCACATGAATTCCTGATGGGAATCGGAAAGGGTTAATCTTGAGCAGTTCGGTATAATTCGGGTTGGTACCGAACACGCGAACGCCGGGCAATTGACCGAAGACATTCTTGTATTCCCCCTTCGCGGGTTCGATGACAAGAAAAGGAATATCAGCTGCGCTGATCTGTTCAAGCATACCGTAAAGTGTATTGCTTTTGCCTGAGCCGGTAGAGCCGCTGACGAAAACATGGCTTGTCAGATGATTAAGGTTCAGCGAGATATTCTGAGGTAGGTTTTGCCACAGGTGGCGCAGTTTTCCCAGGATCAGACTTTTCACCGCGTCGGTATCACTTGTCGTATCGTCCAGGCGCTGAACCTTGCGGCCAAAGGTTTCAGTGGTGACGACAGAAACCGTTGAAGTAGAGCTGCGTGGTAAGCTCAGTTGGATCGCCAACTCTTTGCCTGAGACCAATGTCGCCGGCGTAAGATAAGTGATAGGGATCTGTTTCGAGAAGTTCGTTTGAAGCTGAGGGTGTCGGAATGTCGCTAACCAGTCGATGATGTTTTTCTTGTTTCTGGAGTTCCAGGTACTTAAGGCAAAATCTTCATGGCTGGATTTACTGCCCCGGATCAACCCGAGGAAAATACTGGCCAATGACTCGGAAGACGCTTGGCTATCTCCAATAAAATAAGCTGCAGAGTTCCATCCGCCGTAGGTTTTAGCTTCGTCGATACGCTCCAGGTGGTGATCGATTCTACGCAGTAACTGCTCAATACTCTTGTCGGTGGCCTCAATCGAGACCTGTTTGCTCGACCCTAAAGTCTTGTTTAGCGAGCGACTATCAGTAACACCCGTTGTTTGTGTGGTCGAGGTGGTTTCGGAGGTAGCAGTGCTTTGGTTGGTGCTAGAGCTTTCGTTCGTGCTATGGGCAGTCGAATGGTTTGACCCAGTAGTTCTCTGGTCAGCAAAAGCGCCCGCGACTGTACCACCCAATTGGGCACCTAGCATGGCACCCATTGGGCTTTGGCTGACCACCCCACCAATAGCCATGCCTGCTGTAGTAGCGACGATAGAGGCGGTTTTTGCGGTTGCTGTCTGCTTGCTTTGAGACTCAGAACTGCCTGTCGTTTCTGTCGTGGATGTTCCCTTGGTCTCCGTCGTACCCTTGGTCTCGGTCAGCCCCAGACTTGTGCCCAGTGATTCGCTTAGGCTCTTGCTTATATTTAGGCCAACACTATTGCTCTCCTGTTCACCGAACGATAACTGCTGTTTGAGCAGCGGGGAAAGTTGTGTGGCGACTTGCTCATAACCTGCACGAATCAGATCGAGGTTCTGCGAGGAAACCGGCTCGGCCAGAATAATAGCCTGATAGGCACGGCCTTCGGCGGCATCAATGAAGCGCTCCAGACCCTGCATGAAGTGTTCGCGATTATCGGTGGAAAGAGCAGGCACCCCTGTCACGGATGTGACGCAGGCAGAAGGATTATTCCGCTGCTCCTGTACATTATTGAGCAGTTGATTGGTTTCTTTCAGCGCTAGAGGGTGCAATGCACTACCTGGAAAATGTCCTTTGAAAACTTCCTTTAACAAGTCGCCTGAATTCTTACCCAGCAATTTGCCGGGCTCGCCACGAGTGCCGAGATAAAGCTCGGTCTGTTGCCCATCGGAGTTCAACAGCATGAATACCGCATATCCGGCGGCACCTAGAGCGGTATAGGCAGCCGTTGTGCTTTCCAATACGGATTGCTTATTGGCCTGAACAATACGTTCAATATGGAACAGTCGCATATCGGCGGCACGGCTGAACTGTGCCTCGGACGTACTTGTCTCTTGAACCGGGTACTGATCAAGTTCCGCCAGATAGCTGCGGTTAATTAGAGTTTGCGAGGCTGCCAGTGAAAGGGCAGCATTTTCTTGGACTTCACGAATGGCCAGAGGCTTTGAGGATGTATTGCTCATTAGTTCTGTCCATTTATCAAAGTAATCAGGAGAATCGCGAGGGCGGCAACTGCACCGCCAATTATCAGCGCGGTCCTAAATACTCGCTTGTGTTCGGCATTGTGCTGCTGAGGTTGGCCGCTGGCAGCATGGGAAAGCGTCTGGCTGCTGCTGTCGTGAGATTGTGTGTTGCGTGCAGCAAAACCTTCGACACCCTGCTGGCGCAGTAAGCTTCGTACTTCGACCAGATGTAAAAAACGCTCTTCGGAGAAGTTGGTTTTCAGGTAGACAACTTGATTAGCATAGTACTCGCTGTCCCAGAGCTTGCTGTCGGTCACCATGCCACGTGCGAGCATCTTCTCCGAGTAAGCCTCGAACAAGCCCGGCACCCTAGCCTTGGTCCACTCGAGATCAGCCCGCAGTGCGTCGCTGGCTAGATTATTTCTGTTCAACTCCAAGCGTAGAGCAGTTCTTATAGTGGGCAGATCACCTGATGCAACGAATTTTTGGAGGTTATCAGAGGGTGTGTGGCTTGAAGCCATGTTGGGTGTACTCCCTTGGTTAGAATTGGAAAAGCGAGGTGGTGAAGGCACGAAGCCTTTCACGCCTTTATCACGCAAAAAATCACGTACCTCAATTAGATGCTCAATTCGCTCGCGGGAGAAATTGTACTTAGCGTGCTCAATATGATGGTCAAAGTATGTTGTGTTCCAGGCTTTGGCTTTCTTGCTTAGAATGTTGTCTTCATTTTGTTGGAATTCACTTAGCAGTTGGGGAGCGTGCCGCGTAGCCTCATTAATGAGGCCACGCAAGTGAACCGAACTGACTTCAGGTTGATTGAGCGATGAGAAAAATTCTTTCCTAATCTTATCAAGCCACTCATTAGTCAAAGTCATGGTGCTCTCCCTATTAAATAGCCAGCGTACTATCGAGGTTGGTCTTAAAATTTTCGATCCACGTATGAAGCTCTTTGGCTTCGGCAATGGCTTGCTCGCGGGCTTCACGATCTGTGGCTTTTTCTTTCAGAGAGTCAAGCAGCTCCGCAAATTTAAGGTCGAACTCGTCAGTCATGAAAGCTACGAACTGGTCAATCTGTCGATTCTTCCCAACTTCAATTTCGTCTCGCGCATTTTGTACCAACTTGCTAAATTCCGTTTCGATATGTGTGAGCCTGTCTTCCCACAAGGCACCAAGATCAACGTAGCTTTCAGTACCGTATTCATTAACAGTTTTTTTGCGGCCCCAAGAGAAGGGGTTATACCATTTTGAGTCTTTAACTGGCCGTGAGCCGATGACAACTTTCTTTTCTTGAATATCGTTAGCTTTAACGTTCAGATTGAATGAAATATCGGCGACAGTTTTCTTGATCCCTTCTAGGATTGGCAAGTCTAAATGCTCAGACTCTAGGAAAATATTAGCAATGTAGCGCTGGTAGTCCGCTTCCAAGTCTTTTCGAACGATATCTTGAGTCGAATTGAAGAGGTTCTCGTAGGCATTTATCAGTTTTTTGTGGTGGAACTGGAGGGTTTCCTCGGCTTCCTGAACGCGCATTTCTGCGATGTTGACTTTGACGGGTTTCTGCTGCTTGTCGAAGCGCGCCTCTAGTTTTCGAAGGAATGGATCTGCTGTTGCCTCTAGCTCGAGCAACTGTTGTTCTGTTTCCGGTGGCAGCGTCTTACCTTCCCGTTCCAACTTACCTTTGTAGGCCGCAGTATCAAAGCCCATTTTCTGGCGCTGCTGCAGGGCCTCAATTTCTTCGTTGAGTTGCTCCAGTTGCCGTTCGTTCTGGCCGAGCTGTTCGATCAGTTCGGCTTCGTTCAGTCCAACCTCGATAGCACGCATTAAGGCGTCATAGGCGCGCTTGAGGCGATGTGGAACGTTGTACTTGTCGATGTATTCGTCAATCATTGCCTCGACAGCAGGTAAACCACTGCTCAACATCAAGGGGGAGAGATTTCTCTGTTGTAAGCTGCGTTTCACCTTTTCAGTGATCGGCATATATTGCAGTAGGTTCATGCTTTCCTCTTCGCTGAAGAGGTCAGCCATGGATCGGAAATCACCGCGTTCCTTGCGAGTGTGCTGGTCCTGGGGCTTGCGAATAAGGCGCGTCAGGTTGGCCGAGGCCGGGTAGATTAAAGGGCTATGGATGTCGTTATCGATCAGGTATTGTTTAACCCGTGACAGTACTTGTGAAGGATGTTCGCCGCTTTCTGGGTCGAACACGTCCATCTTGTTAACCACGAAAATAAAGCGATCCTTACTTTGCTTTCCACCCTTGTGCATGGTTTCGGCGACCAAGCTCAGTAGGTTGCGGTCGTCATTGGTGCCTAACTGGCTTGCATTGAGTACATAGAGAATCAGCGGATTACGTTTGGAATCTTGAACGAAGCCCATAGTCGTACGCTGATGTTCTTCATCTTGGCTGTTATTCGGACCGGGAGTGTCGGTCAGTACCAGGCGTACATCGGGGCGCTCCTGAATGGCTGCGATGTTACCCTCGATGTCGATCAGCTGGGTATCGGCTAACTGATTCCACTCCTTCAGCAGTTCCTGATCGGCTTTCTCTTCTTCACCTACCAATTGGCCGCTGCGGTCGAAGCGTTTGGCCGTAAAGTGATCGGGCTTCTGGTCATTATCGGTAATTCGGGCAAGGGTGGCGGTAGTGGCTTCATTGGCGGCGGGCAGCAGATCGCGACCCAGCATTGCGTTAATCAAAGTTGACTTGCCCGATGACATGGTTGCTACAACATACACGTCAAAGTCCCGATTGAAGGCTTCTTCAATTGACTGGCGCGCTTCATCGTTTTCTTCGATAAAGCGCTTGAATGTTGGATGTTCGTTCGCCTCACCTATTAGATCACGGATCTTTTTTAGGCGTTGATCGGCTGGCTCTGACTCTCTCCATACCAGTTCCACCTGCATGCCGTTAGCAATAGCATCATGAGCCGCTTCCTGAACATCTAGAAAGTCTGATTCCACGCCCTGGAAAACAATGTGGAAATTATTGTCTTGGTTAAACAGTTCACTCAATTCGCTGAATAGATCTTCGACCCAAAGTTGTAGACGTGACTCGGTATAGCTGGACAGTTTGCAGCTAGCCGCTGGCGCTTGGCCATTGATCCTAAATTGGGTATCCACCGTAAAGGGATTGTGGATGATTTCAATTTTATTCATGCTGATACCTTGTGTTTTGCTTTTTCTTTACGGGGTTGTGCCTGCAAGAGTGCTGCCCGCTGCCGATTGATAATTAGGACCACTGCCGCTAATCCGCTATACGCCATCAGAAGGTAGAGTTCACTTTTGTCAGCTGGGGTGTCAGTGGTTTTTCGGGACGTGATCTGCATGTACTTCTTAACGTTTTTGCTGATAACGTCAGGTACACGCGAAGCATTAAGAAGAGCGCTACTATCTTGTAAGTAGATGTCCCTGAAATTCGCGAATTCGAGACGTTGTTTTCTTGAAAGAGGCTTGCCTATCAATTTTTTCCTAGCATAAAGCGCCGCATTGGCGATCATGGGAACGATGGTGGGGTTGGTAAAGCCAATATCGACAAGATAAGCAAAGGCTTGCTCAACGTGTTTTGTGAGACTTTCCCCTTTTTCGCAATCCAGCTGGTCGACTTTATTCAGGATAAAAATGACCTCATGTGGCCGCTGGAGTTGGGCTAGTTCGTTTTTGACGGTTGTTAGTAGAGTTCTGTCATCGCGTGTTCCAAGCTGAGTAGCATTTAGAATGTAAAAAACCATATCGAATGGAATGTTCTGAATGGCGTCTATAGTCAGTTGGGCGTGACGGGGATCTTGACTGTTATTGGGGCCAGGCGTGTCATGCAGCGCCAGGCCTTGTGCAGGTCGGCAATAGGTACTGAGGTTCCCTTGCAAGGCAATATTTTTGACCCGGTCATCACTGTTCCATGTTTTTAGCTGCTCAGCCTGAACGTTTACTACCGAATCCAACAGGTCGCCATTGTAGGCATAGCAGCAAGCGCTGGTTGACTTGCTTTGGTCATCATGACTAAGAGTCGTGATACATGCAGTGGTGGCTTCATTGGCAGCATGCAGCAAGTCATCCCCAATAAGTGCATTGATGAAGGAGGATTTTCCTGCACTCATTGTCGCCAAAATGAGTATATCGAAAGGGGGATAAGTGACTGAAGATTGCTCTCTATACTTAGTCAATGTGATGTCAACTTTTGTGGTCGTGAATAGAAATTACCCACCTGGTTAATTTTCCGCTTGATATTCTTTACTCATGCTTTGGCTTATGTATCTGAATTTACAGCCTACACGCACCAAAGGGACTTACGGGCTTGGTGAACTCAGGCATAAAGTCATGCCAAGGATTTCTATAGGCTCAGTTAAAATTTTACTTTGTAGTCAGGCGACATTTAATTAGCTATCGGCTGTTAGCCTGATTACTTTAGAAGCCACTACATTGAAATATCCCAATGGATATCGTCCGCTTCAAATGCCTGTTGAGGTGGCCTGCAATACGTTCGAGATTAGCCCCGCTATTAGAGGATGCGGTCAACACTGGGGCCATTTGGATCGTTTGTTGCATCGGCTATGGATGCTGTATTCATGTCTAAATGTGTTCCCACTGCATGGCCGACCCCTTTGTTGGCTACTGGACTCATCATAACGCCCTAGTACGACGTATTGTGTCGCATTGGATGATGATAAAGAGGGTGTTAAAGGCTATGCGTCTGCTTGCTCAGCCAGCCACTGATATATCACCTGCTGCGCTTCCGATGATGGCTGGGTATTTCGTACGCCGTGTGCTTGGCTGAGTCCCCACTGGTGGCCCTGAGGCGCAATGGCAATCGTGACCGATTCCGGTAGATGCAGGTGATAAATCGCGACATGGCCCAGCGCAACGGGGCGGTCATAGCTGCCCACACAGTGGTGCATCCGCCTCCCTTCTAGCAGCAATCCTTTCCACGATGTGATGGCCGTAATGGCACCACGGTTAGGTAGTGGTGGTGATGGGTAAGGCCCATGGCGCTTCTCAAGTAAAGCGACATCACGGGCCATATCCCCCATACCCATGCGCGTATTAAAACGTGTTACTTGTCGGTCGTGCAGTGCTTGCAATCCTGTCACCGTCGTTACGCGATGTAGCGCCTCCAGGTTAGCCTCGGCCAAGCGCTGAGTATCGCTCAGCATCTCTTTCAGCCATGCACTCCCACGGCCAGCACGGCTGGACGTTAGCGCGTCATCCATTAGCAACAGTAAGCCCGGCCAGCGCTCACCGTCGTAATTCGCTAAGAACATAAGTTGCTTCACGTAAGGAGCGGGGTAATGCCGTAACAGCCGGGTCGTCGACGGGTCGTGAAGTGCGCGTTTAAGCACGATAAATTCCCGCTGAATCATAGGGCAGAGCTGACACCGACGGAGCAGCTTGGCGCTGGCCCGTGTGTCTGGCAAGCCGATTATGCCGCATAGCGTGGCTTGTTTTTCGCTAAGCACAGCAGAAAGTGTCTGTTCAGACCACTGTGCCTGCAGACCTTTATCGACGAGCAGGATAAGCAGAAGTGGCGACGATGTTGCCAGTTCTAACGCTGCACTCAAACGCCCAGCCACTTGCGCCAGCGCGACGCCCAGGAAGGGCACCGAATTAATGGCAACTCGGAGTGCCTCTGGCATGCATTGGGTTAAGGCACCGCCGTGGGTATCCATCAGCGTGTTCCAGCTAATACCGGGCGGTTCTAAAAAAGCGCCTGACGCCAGCGGCTCACCTTCCGCCTCGCTTAGCCACGCAAAGGGTGTTGCAGATTGCCAAGGAGAAAGCCGCACCACCATCGGATAACCCACCGCAGAAGACATATCAAGTGCAATGCGGTGATCAAATGGTGGCTTCTTATTAGGCCAGAAGCGCCGCAAAAAGCCAGAAAGCCCGCTAAGGCAGGTGGATGTAAAGGGCTGGCTGATCAGGGAACGCATCGATTGTTTAACCTAAAGGCAGGGTGGTCGACTGATGGTGATAGATGCATGCGACGTTAGGTGTCGCTTGATTGGGTTAAGCTAGTACTAATGGTTTAGTAAGGTATTTGTAGGATCGACTATTTCTTCTTATAGCATAGTGATAACCTCATTATTATTAATGATTACTCACTATTTAGCATGATAAAAATAGTGCGACGGGGGGCGGAGCTTTTGCTCACCCTCCTGGCATCCCTTTATCGCCTCTGGTTGAAACTAGGAAACAGGCATGTCAGCTCTTTACGCCCTCGGTGAGCGAGTGGTTATGCGTGATTGCGAATGGATCACCCGTCGTCGGGCAGACCTCAGTGACGACGGCGGCTATGTGCTCACCGTGGAGGGCCTTTCGGAGCTGGTGAGCGGCAAAAGCGCACGTTTTCTTATCAAACTGGAAGAGTAGACCGGTGCCATTCGCATGCTCGACCCCGCTGAATCTCGGTTACGGCGTGAGCAGTCTTAAATTAAGATAGGTTCGGGTTGGGATGCAATCGCTAAGTTTGCTGACCCAGCTGTTGAGGGCCTCATAGCACAATATCGTGCAGCGGGTATGCCAGCGATCTCGTAAATGATAAAGACGAAGTAGTGGCGAATCTGGAGCTTGCTTGGTGGGGCCCATGCATTAGTGTTGCTATAAATGAGCAAGATATTCAGGCGTCACGGAAGTTAGATTGGCGCGACGATAAGGTCAACTTCACCATCGAAAACGTCCAACAGCTACAAGTTGTATTGCTGTCAGGATGAAACGGTGAGGTGTCCATTGTTACTGAACAGGATCAATCCCACTCTGACCCACAAAGTTGTGACAGGAAAAATCAAATCACCCACAAGATGCTGGAGGACTGACCAAAGATGACGGTTCAGGTTGCAACATGCAGTGCTGCCCAGTTGTTTTCCGGTCACTTGCTGGGAGATCAGGTTACGGGTGATGCTCGCATTCTCAGCAGTGATGGCACGGCCATTGTTGGGGAGTTGACGATTCCCGAGTATCAACGCCCTTACTGTTGGCAGGATACCCAGTTGAGCGCTTTGCTGCAGGATATTACTGCACACAGCAGACACCGCCCGGCGCTGTCTTACTACCTTGGCAGCCTGATTCTGCATCAGGCCCATGGTCAATTGAATATTATTGATGGCCAGCAGCGCATCACCACCTTGGCGTTGATGGGTTGCTTGCTACAACCGCACAGCGAAATTCAGGCTTCTTTGCTGCAAGGGTTGGAGTACGAGCATCCCATCAGTCAGCAGCAGATCAAGCACAACCTGAAATGGCTGAAAGAGAAATTCAGCAGCCAGCCGGAGTATTGGCAAGGTTTGGTGGATTTTAACAAGCTGCAGTTCACACTGGTGGTCACCCAGTCGGAAGACGACGCTTACCGCTTTTTTGAAACCCAGAATACCGGGGGTGTGCGTTTGGGTGGGCCGGATATTATTAAGGCGCACCACCTGCGTGCGGTAGATAAGCTGCATCAGAAGCCGTTTGCCAAACAGTGGGAATCCTTGGGCAAGCTGGATGAAACCGTCAGCGCGCTGTTAAAGGGCCGCTATTGGCAGCGGATCGGTATGCGTGAGCTGCCTTCGCATCAGCAAAAAAAGCAGCTGCGGGACTGCATCGTGTCGGAATTCGCACAACAAACCGGCAAGGGTGAAGATATCGCTTTTGGCCGTACCTATCGCTACACCGGACTGTCAGGTGATGTCAGCCACCATCAGGCGCAACAGGGCTACGATGTGCGCCAGCCGCTGAATGCCGGGGTCAATACCATTCGTTATCTGAGCTATTTCCAGGGCTTGTATAACGGCTACTGGGAAAAACCCGACTTGCCCCATCTGCCCGGCTATCATTCACTCATCGTCTGGCTCAAAGGCATGGAGGGCTGCGGCTATCTGGAAGGTTTGTACAAAGCTTGCCTGCTGCTCTATATCAGCCAGTTCGGCGAGAACCAGCTGGAACAAGCAGCCAAAAAACTCTTCCTGGTGGTGTATTCACGTCGGGTCAGCAATCAGAAAGCCGTGCGTGAAAAATCAATTTATGCCTTTACCAGAGAGTATCCGGTACTGGATTGGATCGGGCTCAGTTACACGCCGGAGCAGTGTTTCGCCTATCTGGATAGCTTTGTGTTAACGGTGGAGGGCAGCAATCTGGATAAAAACAGTGTGAAAAAACGTTATATGGACAAAGTCTGCGAGTTCTTTGCTTTGGAATTGAAGCCTGGGCAATACAAAGAAAGCTTTGCTCAGGCGCTCACTCTTAAAGTGGCAGGAGATCCACTATGAGTTCAGTGGCAACCTGCCATCAGGTGAACACAGAACTACTGACCTTGCAGGAGGTGAACGACCGTGGCCTGGGCTTTCTGATTCCCAGTTATCAGCGGCCCTATGTCTGGTCAGACGACGATGTGGTCAAGTTGTTTGAGGACATTAAAGAGGCTTTCTCAACCGGCGAGACGCAATACTTTATTGGTAGTTCGCTTTCTGCTCGGCGAGCTTTTGACGATCGAGAAGTGTATGAACTGATCGACGGACAGCAGCGCACAACGACCCTGATGCTCATTTCTATCGCCTTCAAGGCAAAGGCAGAGGGCGTGTATTCGAAACTGGCCGAAGTATCGCTGTTGGCTGAGCATTCACGCCTGAGCTTCGAGATCCGCGATTCTGTCAGCAATCTGCTAGGCAGTTATGCGGGGCTGGAAAAGCTTCCCCGGCCAGGGGATGAAGAAATCAAACACGATGAATACCTGAAATCGCTGGCAGCCAACCTGACAGTGCTCCAGCAGCAGGTCGAAAGACTGAAAAAGGATCCTGACTTTGATCTCGGTTCCTTTGCCGATTACCTGTACAGCAAGGTTATTTGGGTCAATAACATCGTGCCAGTCACCATGGACCTGAACCGCCTCTTTGCCAGCATGAATACTGCCGGCATTCAGTTGGAGCCGGTGGATCTGTTGAAAGCTCGCCTCCTGAAGAAGATCAACACCGATAAAGCGTTGTATAGCAAGATCTGGCAGGCTTGCGAGCATCTTGAAAACTATTTCGAGCGCAACCTGCGTCAACTGTTTCCCCAAACCGGTTGGAATGATCTGGAATACAAGGCTCTGAAACGGTTCAGTGGTGCCTTTTCACAACCGGAAAGCGCATCGGGCATAGAAGATAGCAGGGGTAAATCAGTGGTTCTGTTATTGGCAGAGGTGAATGCCGGCGATGCCCCGGAAAATGCCAAAGAGATAGAATTGAACGACACTACGGAAAATATCGACGCAGAAACGGTGTACTGTCGTTCCATCATCGGCTTTGAGCTGCTGCTGATTCATACCCTGCGAATTTTTCATGCGCAAAAGGGTTGGCCTGATCTGGGGCCACGCATCAAAGCCGGTAACTTACTAGCCTGCTTTGAGGGGTTGCTAAAGCAGGATGAGGCCGTCATTAAGGCCTTTATCGAGCTACTGTGGCAAGTGCGCTATCAGTTTGATACCTGGGTGGTGAAGTGGGTTGAACATGATGACAGGGAAGACCCTCAGTTACGTTTAACCACCATCAGCCGATCCTTGTCTGGAAATCATTACTACATCAACCGTACGGCAAAAGATCTGGGCGAATTGGTGCAGTTGCAATCTGTGCGTAATTTTACCGGCGATCGCTCAGCCCAGTATTGGCTAACAGCGCTGCTTGGTCGCTTGATTGACCAGCCTGATATGACGGACTCACAGGTGCTGGCAACACTGGAACAGCTGGATAACGAACTGTCGTTAACCACTGAAACCCAGAAAGAAGCCAGCTTTAAAATAGCCAGCGGGCGGAACCCAGTGTTGGCTGCCTGGTTCACGAAGGAGCGGTATTTGGATACGCCCCTTGGTACCAGTTTTGAGCACTACTGGTTTCAGAAGCTGGAGTATCTGCTGTGGAAGAATGGCGATAAGCGCAATGACAAGCTGAAACGCTATCGCATCACCTCGAAGAATTCTATTGAGCATGTGCATCCTCAGAATGAGGAGCATAAAACTGTCCTAGCAAAGAGTTCATTGAATGCGTTCGGTAACCTGGTGCTATTGAGCCCGGGTGAGAACTCATCCTACAGTAATCAGACTGTGCTCAAGAAAAAGGCAGATTTTCAAAGTAAACCCAGGTATGACTCATTAAAGCTCAGAGAGATTTTTGAGCTGCACACCGATGTCGGAAATCAGTGGGCCGAGGCAGAACTTGCCACACACCAAAAACGGATGCTTGAGGTGCTGCGGATGCATTACCAACAGGGAGAAGGCAGTGATGGTTAGCCAAACCAATGAGCAGACACTGGAGACTACTATCGAGCAGGCCTTCACTGGTATGACAACCGAAGAGCTGAAAGCTGCCGGCGATGTGAGGAAAACACCGGCCGACGATCTGGTGGCCAACAGCGGTTTTCGTCTTGGCTTGCCTATGGTTTTTAAAGCCCAGTACGTCATTGATGAAAAGCTGTTCTGGCGATTTTTTGGAGCAAATTCAGAGCATTCAGCTGGCTAAGCTAAAAAGCATAATCCTGCTGACTGGCAGTGCAAGCTACTGGAACGCTATGACCGGCTGATGAAAAAGCACATCTTACATCTACTGAAAAAGGGCCTGTCAGTCGATCAACGGCTCATGGATCCTCCTAACTTTTAGCATAATACCCGCAGGTGTCTACGAAACCTGGGGCGATTCACTCCTTCCATTGTCCTAGTAACTGGCGACTATGAGTGAGTATCAATGTGTTGACCTGTCGCTTGGCGATAAGGCCAATGGCCGTTACGGTTTTGCCGAACGCGGTCGGCGCATGCAGCACCCCGGTATCATGCTCGGCAAGTGCCTCCACAGCCCTATTCTGCTCATCACGCAGCGTTGCTTTCAGACTGATGCCATTTAGAACCTGGCCGGGTAGTCTGCGATCATCGAGGTTTACTGTAATTCCTTGGCCCAGCAGCAATGTTTGGAGTTCGTCAAAACAGCCTCTTGGTACCGAGAGATAACCTTGCTCGATTCGGGCACATGAGATGTAGCGAGGGATGCCATGCGTTGAGAAACGAAGTGCCTGTGAAAAAGACGGGATTGGCAAAGCTCGCCATGCGCTTAATGCGAGCAGCCAGCATCCCTGGTATATCTGACAACTTCATATAAATATGATTAGCCAGTATGAGCGTGACGGTGTCAGGGCATCCGGTTATTTTCTTTGCCTCAACGGGTAGCGCTTGCTCCCAAGGCAATGCAGCGTTTGCGGTAGTATCGGCATCAGGTTTCCTGCCGATCTTTTCTCCGAGCTGATCCGGTGAGAGAGATTTTTGCCGACTGAGTAGGGCCCATTGATCCGGATAAAGTGTCAAGTTATCGTCAACGAACACTGTACAGCCGCGATGTCGCGCCTGGTGTTGAAGTGGCAGGGCAATCAAATTGCCAAACCCACCAGCAGGTATCGTGTCCTGATTCGGGAACAACCGGTCATAAGAACTGAAGGACAAGCCAGGATGGAGATTCATGGCTTTATCCAGCAACTTAAATCCCAACGTCCTCGCTGACCAGGCCGGAACGGCTTCCGAAAAGAATATCCACAGATGGGCACCCGCTCCTGACCGAGAGATCTCAACAAGATAAGGAATATCTTCATCACGACAGGCTTGAGCAAGCGCAAGAACGTCAGCTTTCCAATTCTCTTTATCAAAATCGACTGCCAGCAAATAGCAGGAGCTATCCGGCAGTAAAGGGTAAAGGCCAGCCACCTGCTTGCCAGAAAGATGGTCGTACACCGCGCTGACGTTTAGGGGTTTGAATTGTCGGTGGGGACATTCCCCGCACTTGACCTGGGGTTTCTGACAGAGCCCTGGGACCCATTCATTCTCACAAGCGACGGCATAGCCGGAACGGCCATTGGAGTTCTGCCAGCGAATCGCATAGACGTCCTGCCTACCACGAAAAAGCTTCCCGAACAGCTCGACTTTTTGATCGGGGGTTAGCGGCGGTGCAGTGAGCCGGTGCGCAACATGCTGCAGCTCGCGCTTCCGGGAAAGAAGATCAGCCTTTTCCCTCTCAAGCTCTGATAGCCTTAACTCAATAGCAGCAAGCTCTTGATCTGCTCGGATACCTACCTCGTGCTTAGTGCAGTTACTTTATTTGATGATTGCGTGTTTCAGTAGAGGCTTATGAACGCTAATTTACCGTCAGGGCTTTAACAAAGTGAGCATCATCATGCCCATTTTTCTGGTGTTCACGGCTGCATTAGATTTTCTAATTCATCCGCTCGCCTAGTGGTTTCGCTGAGCAAACATGAATTGGCGTTGATACGCGCCATTGTTCCTCCTTCTGGGTCAGCATAGAAACCGCAATTGGCTTCCTTGTATGTAATCCATATCTGTTGGACGCTAAGCAGCTGGTCGCGACGTTCATCGCTGAGGTGGCCACGAAGCTGCTGGTAGTTGTCATTGAGCCGCTGGTCCTGGCGTTCATATTCGTTTGATATGCAGGTGACTATATCGAGAGTGCTAACCGCTTGCTGCATACATGCCTCATAGGATTTTGAATATTCGTTACCGTAAGCGGAAGCGCTAGTCAGAAGGGTAGCGACGAGTAAGAGACGTTTGATATTGAGGCGTTTCATGGCGCTATTGCTCTCTGTTCAATTGTTGTACTGATGCTTGCCGACAAGAAAATGGCGATTGGCTTAAATTCATTGCTTCTATTATCAAGATAGCTAATTATTCTGAAGTATGGTTGCGAGCGCATACCGCACAGAAAAGCAGAGGTTACCGAGTCGTGAAGCTGTTACTTTTTATAAATCCCTGCTCACTAAAAAGCTATTGATTTAAAAATGAGAAACGCGCTGTCCTTACCCCAGCTATGGGAAAGCACCAAATACGTGTCGTGGCCCAAAAGCCACAGTAACCCCATGGTGCGCGTGCCACGCCCGTCGGGGAAACCTGAAACTAAGTCGATCCCGCGCTTAGCCAGTGAATACGATACTTTTGAGCGCTGCCTTGCGTATCGAGACCAACGTGGCAGAGAGATTTGGGGCGAGCGTCGTTGGAAGGAGCTGTTGCGAGTAGAGGCACGCTCCGTCGCGCGTCATCGTGAACGGCCCGCTGGCCCGATGACGGGCGTTTACCACTATGAGCGCCCCACGGGAACAACACTCTGGGTGGCGGCTTGGTATGAGTTGATGCTCGACGGATCACGCAAAAAACGCAGCGCGCAGTTCAGTTACGGTACGTCACGCACCCGCTATGCGACCTCAGAAGAAGCCATGCAGGCGGCGATTAAGCGGCGGCAAGAGGAAGAGGCGCGCTGGTACTGTGTCGTGGGTAAGCGCGATCAACGGCGAGTGAACCAATGATGTAAGGTTCCAGCCTCAAGGAGTGTCGATGGCTTTTCGTTTTCAACGTCGTATTTCGCTTGCGCCCGGCGTGCGCC
>JBLWXY010000017.1:0-19750 GCA_048267225.1 Pseudidiomarina sp. | reverse complement strand
GCTAGCGGACTGTTGCGCATCGGATGCACGCTGACGCGCATCGTCTGCCGTTTCTTTGGCGTCAGTAATCCCCGCTTCGGCATTTCTGGCGGTGTCCAGCGCCTCTTGAGCTTCTGCCAGCGCAGTGGCCGCGCCACCTTCAGCGTTGCTGGCAGCTTCGACGGCAGCCTGGGCTTCTTGCAATGCTGTATTTGCGGCTTGCTGAGCGCTATCGACTGCGTTTGATACGCTATCGACTGTCTCGCTGAGCTGATTGACCTCGTTCTCAAACTGATCAACGATGCCACCGGGCTTGCGTAGCTGCTCGTCAATCCACGCGAACTCCTCGTCGAAATCAAGCGTGGTTTCTACTTCGACGCGTAGGAACGGGCTAGATCCATAGGCATTCACAGACTGAACGTAGTAGTAATACGTCTGTAGCGGTGCCAGGCCGGTATGTGTGAACGTCAGGCCTTCTCCCAGCAGCTCGCTCTGAGCCTGCGTATAGCTCGGCTCGGTCGTAAAAAAGTAGCGGTAGTGGCCGCCATTGAGCGACGCCCCCGGCGCGATATGCGGGATCAGCGTAATTTCGCGGTTGCCGATCTGAAGACTCACGCGCTCAGGCATCGGCGGTGCGTTGATGCCGAATGTAATCGTAGCTGGGCCAGATAGCCCGAGTCGGCCACGTGCGCGCACTTCTGCAGTGTAGTCACCGGACACCAGCCCGCCGATTTCACAGCGCTCGACGCCCGCCGGTACCTGCGCGCTTTGCACTGCCTGCCCATCACGTTTGATGACGATATTATAATGCAGGGCGGCATCGACCGGATTCCACAGCAGCAACCCCTGGACGACCTCGCCAACGCTTTCAACGACGTAGCGTAAGCCAGTGGGTGAGCCAATGCCGCCAGTAGGCACTTTGATAAAATTGAAAGGATCGAACGGCTGGCCTACGGCGTCGTCATAGATTTCGGGCTGCTCCTGGCGAAGCTGCACTTTGCAAGCGTTGTCGCCGCTGTAGTCCCAATCCTCGACAGCGAACTCCCCCTCGATGTTGAGTGAGGGAAGCGAGACGCGCACCACGCGCCCGGGGCGGCAGGCGTAGCCACGGAAGTTTAGCGCTAGCTCGAGGCGACCGCCGGCGCGTTTCTTGCGAAGCGCGATATTAGCGAGGCGCTGTGCCTGATAAGGCGATGACACGAAGCGCAGTGTCATCGAGTTTTCGATGTGGCCGCCGTCCTCCTCAACCCACTCCGCTACGCTCACCGCCGGGAAGTCAGTTTCGACCCAGCGCTGCTCCGGCGAGATGAATGTGCCACGCATGGTGTTCACTGCATCGGCCTGGCTGACCTCGGTCTGCCCACTCACGGTTCCGATGATCATATCTTCGTCGATCATGAACTCGGCGGGGCCGTAGTACGCCCCCACCTGCAGTCCGATGGAGCCGCCGATGCGCAGCAGCGAGCCCGCGCAGGCAGCCATCAAGTCAGCCAGAACGCGGTCCTTTCTCTCGTCGGCGCGGAAGCCGCCGCTGATGGTATAGCGGCGCTCGCCGGTGCCTTCCGGGCTGATCACCCACTCGTCACAGATATTGGCGGCATCGGCGAACGTATCCCACAGGATCTCGTCGTTGGGCACGCCCAGTCTGTGACGCACGTACCAAAGAATCACCAGGGCGGCGTTGTCGGTGTAGCCGGTGGTCTGGCTGCGCGGGTCGTAAATATCGTTGCGTGCACGGTATTCAAATAGCAGGTCGGGAATGCCGCTGGCGTAGAACTCAGGGTCGTACTTGAGCGTCACGCGCACCCAAGTCAGGCCGCGGCCGATCATGCTTTCGCGCCAGTCCGGCGAGTGCGCCAGCATATACGGGTTAGGCTCGGTCGCGCCGCTTATTACCTCGTAATCGAACAGGTCGTCAGCGCCGGCAGTGGCCAGCGGTTCCTGGTTGATGTAGATCTGCTCCATGGCCTCGATCGTGCCCTCGGTGAGCACGTAGACCAAGAACAGGCGTTCGCCCTCCTGCTGCTCGTCCTGCTCTTCCTGCGCCCAGGCCAGCAGTGCGCCGGTACCGACCCGGCCAAACACGTAGCGCGCGGGTTCTTTCGAAGAGCGAACAATCTGCTTGAGCTCACTGCCAGACATCTCGCTGCCTGGGGTCGGCATCTTTGGCAGCAGCACTTTGCCCAGTAGCTTGCCGACGGGCTTTAAAACGGACGTAACGGCTTTGCTGACCGACTTAACCGCCTTGGACATTTTCGACTCTCCAGCAGATAAGCGGCTCGGCGCGCACGCGGTGCACGCCCTCCTCGGTTACAGCGAATACGGCATTGGCCCACACCACGCCAACGCAGCGGCCATGTTCGCTATCGAACAGGACGACATCGCCGCGTTGAGCCATCGACACCGGCACACGCTTAAAACAGGCATCCCAACCGCCTTCGAGACTGCCGTGGGTGTTGCGCAATACTCGCTTGGCGCCGACCTCGGTGGTGTAGCGCCCGCGGTAAGGCGCAGCCGGGTCGACGCCGCACACCGCCTCGCAGCAGTCAGCGGCGAACAGGCAGCAGTCGAACTCGCCCCATGAAAAAGGCCGCCCTTGGGCGGCCTGAATCTCGGCGTTTAATCGTGTTGTCCAGTCTCGGTGTCTCATGAGCCTACTTGTAAACAAAACTGGGGGCGTCGCGCTTGGCGCCCCAGTAGATGGGCCAGTCCGCCATCTGTGCGACGGCGAAAAAGAAGCGGTCATCGGGTCGTCGGCTGCGAAGGTTTTCATCGGTCCAACGTTCGGTGCCCGGGCGCTGCCAGTCAGCCATTCGATCAGTGATCACCACACTAATCGCGTTCTCTCCCTCGCTGCCTGCGTAGCTCATGGCCGGCGCGTCCATGCGGCCACTAATCAGCACGTCGGCAGCGTAGCGGCCCTCGTCGTCGTATGCCACTTGCATCAAGCGACCGAAACGACCACGGCTGCGATCGCCAATCGTGGCGGCCACGATGCTGGCATCGAGCCCGGAAAGCGTCAGGGTGACAGAGAACGGCGACGTGTTATTGAGCGCTTCACGCACCCGCGACACATCGCCAAAGCTGCCCACCCCTTCGTAGGTCTGGCCATCGAGAACGATAGGCCCGATGCCGGTGTGGGCACGCACCCAGCCGTCGCGAAAATCGAGTTCGGCGGCGTAGACCATGCGCACAGTTGGACGCGAGAGCATGTCGACCACGGCATCAGAAAATGGAAAGCTTTGCATCAGAACGCCTCCCGGCAATCCAGCGTGCCACTTGCGATGATGTAGGTTACGTCGAGCATCTGCTCGTCTTGGGTCAGGCGCATAATGGCGTAGGGGTCCTGGTCGTTGACCGTGGCACCGTTCGCCGGCGGTTGCCTAAGCCACGGCGAAACAGGAATCACCGCGCGGCCTTGGGCGTTGCTCGATACATCGGTCAACACTTCGAGGAGTTGGTCGTTCACCGTTATATATGCGCCGGCACGCAGTACGACCCGGCTGGGCATCCAGTTACGGGTAACGAGCTGGGCGCCTGCCTGGTTGGCACCGTCGACCACCGCATTGCCAGCGAAAGGCCCGGGCGGGCGCGTCCAGGGGCGCAGCCGGAACGTTCCGGCCATGCCTTGCAGGCTGCCAATGAACGTCGAAAGCGTGCGCTCCTTGTCGCGCGTGAGCGAGGGGAACGATAGCGAGCACTGCCAATAGGCTCCCGGGTTAGCGGCAATCTGCTGCGACTGAGAAAGCGGCGAGGTGAACGCACGGGTATTGAAGCGTCGCCCCCAGCTCATGCGGCGGGGCTTGATATGTGCAGGCCAGTCGATCATCTAAACCCCTAGCATTTGGCGTAAATCGCCGTTGGTTGCGAAGTCCTCGCCCACTCTGCGGTAAGCGCGCAAGACGGCCTCTTCCACCTGTTGAGCGGTGGCCACAGGGTCGGCTGCACCTCGAGCATCTACGTTTATCACCGGTGCGCCGCCATGCCGGCCGCCACCGGAAACGCTCGCTCGATCCATCTGGCTCTCAACTCGAGCCAGCGTAGCATCAAGTTTTGCGCTCGTATCTGCGGTGGTGACGCGTTCGCCTTTTTCGAGAATCCACGTACCGGTTTGAGGTACCGAGTCGATGCCGTCGTGCGCCATACCCACGGCACCGATCGCGCTAGCTTGCGCGACTTGGGCAGCAGCGGCTGCAGCGCCAGCAGCAGGCGCTAATGCAGGGCCGATAACAGGTATGCCGACGACGGCGGCAAACGCATCTGAGTAGGACTTAGGTACATTCAATAGCGCCTTACCAATAGAAAACGCCTTTTCAGTCGCGAACAGCGCCCGGTAGATCCCACTCTGCTCACCTGCGAACGCAGACGCTAGGCCTGCTAAATCGCCGAAAGTGCTTTCCGCTGCAGCAAGCTGGGCAACGTGGCGGGCCTGCTCGATGCGCATTAGTTCTTTTTGATGCTCTTCGTGCAGGGCGCGCTCCTGCTCATCCCACTGGGCGGAGAGATCTGCGCGTTCTTTTCGGTACTCTTCCAGCATGCCGAGCTGGGTGTCGTACCACTCTTGCAGCTTTTCCTCTGCTTCATCGATTTTGTTTAGCTCACCGAAGGCACCGCCTATTGAGGCATCTAGGCCTCCAAACTCTGGGGCATCGATAAACGCGGCTTCTGCAATGCGGGCGGCGGTTTCGGCGTACTCTTCGCTAGCGACGTTTACCGCATCGAGCACGGCTAGCCGTTCGTGTAGCTGGTCGGTGAGCTGCTCTTCGGTAGTGCGCAGGTCATCAAGGAGCTTTTGATAATCTTCTGCTGATTGCTCGCTGGCCTCGTAGGCGGACACCGCATCTAACGCAGCGCGGGCGGCGGCTAGCTGGCTGTCGGTTGCGCCATCTTGGGCAAGCTCAAACAGCTTGACCGCATCTTGCGTCATGCCCAACGTTTCCGCTTGGCGTTCTAGCGCGGCTACTTGTTGATCAATAGCGGCGGCCGCTTTCTGTGCTTCTTTTGCTGATGCGCTCGCCGCGCTCGATGCCGCCGCAGTGCCACCATCACCCGTGCCATTAAATACGTCGCCCGCGCCAGCCCCAGCGGTTAGCTCTGCAGCCGCCTCTCTTGCTTGAGCAATAAAGGCGTTAAGGCGCTCTGAAGGGGCGGCCCCTTCGGCCAGCGCGTCAAGCTCAGCGCGGGCATTGCCTATTGCCGCTTCAAGGGTCTCCACCTGATCGCGCATGCCGTACACAAGGTCAGGCTGATCGACATAATCGATGTTAATGCCAGGTACTCGGTTGATCGTTTCGATAAACCGGTTAATGGCGTTGACTGGGCCTTCAATGATGGCGGTGGCGGCGGTGGACATATTCCGAGCGACAACAAGCGCAAACTCTCGCGTGCTTACACCTGCCGTTTGAATACCTCGGTCAATCTCCCAAACAGCATCTAAGAAAACGCCCAAGTATTGAACGGAGGTATCTACGCCCTGCTGAACTGCTGTTTGCATGCCGCCCACTTCTTTAGCGGCATCGTTAAAGTGCTTGGCAACTTCCAGCACAATCGGCGCTAGCTCTACCGCTAGTGCATTGCGAGTAGATTCAACTAGCCGCCCTGAGCGGCTTAGCGCATCGTTGGCCGCTTCAATAGCCGCTGCATCGACCATCGACACGGAAAGCCCATAGGCGTCAATTTCATGACGAGCGGCGCGAATCGCATCACCGCCCTTCATGAATAATTCAGTGGCGCCGCGCTGCTCAAAGCCAAGTTGTTGTAAGTGGCGTGCCGCTTCTTCTGACGAGATACCTGTGTCGCGGATACGATCAGCAACGTAAGCCAATCGCTCATCAACATCCATATCCCGCATTTCAGCAAGACTGAGATTAAGCCGTTCCACCGTTTTCAGTGCTGGGCCGCCATTCATTTCAACAGCACCGAGGCGGCGGTTCATTCGGTTAAGCGAGGCTTCTACGCCATCAATGCCCGAGTCAGACGCGGCAATGTTTAAGGCCCGTAGGCCGTCGATGGTGCCCCCCAGCGACCGCGCCAGCTTCGCCTGAGAATCTATGGCGTTCATGCCCTCTCGGGTAAGCGCGGCAATACCTCCGGCAGCCGCCGCAGCGGCAGCAGCGCCAGCAGCCGTGACACCTACCGCTACTTTCTTGAAATCATCCACCATGGTTTTGGTGGTGCGGCGTGTGCGCCGTGACGCCTGATCCATTGGGCCTAAAAAATTACCCGTCTTTAGCACCATGTCTAGCGTCAGGCTGCCCAATGAACGTACTGACATGCTTTTCTCCAGGCGTAAAAAAACCCGCCGTAGCGGGTTTTTGTTTTTTCAGTTAATGCGGTTACTTGTAGAGACCGGTGCCCGTGCGAACATCGGATTCTGTCATCGAATAGCGCTGTACGACGTCCTCATCAAACATGATCGTTAATTTCTTCTGAGTACCAGAAGCTGAAGAGCCAAACCAATTTGCAACCGGAATGTAAGCTATCGCATCTGCTGAAACATCGGAAAAGGCGTATTCCCATATCTCTTTACCACCATCAGTAAAAGATGTGTCGAATGGGGAGCCAAACACCTCCGTGACTTCAGCCTTTGTGGTTTCACCTTCAGTGATATAAGACGACACCGTGCGTTCGTCATGATTTCGCAGAGAGTCATTGCCTGAAGTTGCACACCCTGCTAGCAAGCCTAAAATAGCCAGCATCGCTAATTTTTTCATTATGTTCCCTTGGTTTTTTAGTATTAATTTGACCTAGCGGGGAGGAAACTATCGCATTATCGGCTTAAAGCCAAGTCTACTTTGATACCACTACCCCCAGCTCTCCATCGCCGCCTCAAGCGTCAATGGCGGCCTATCGGCATGGAGCATGAAGTCGGCTAGCTCAAACGCGGGCGTGCCTTGTTTGCGGTGCATGTTGGCCTGCTGAGCTACGATCAGTGCACCGGCTCGCTCGATGCGCATACCGGTGTGGAGCGTGCCCCGCTTTTGGCGAAACGCTAGCCAGCGTTTGAACTCTGGGTAGCTGAGACGCTCTTGGGCTTCTTCGATGGTGCGCCCGCCGATGCCGTTGAGGACGAGTTCATGCCAGAGCTCTTCTTCGTCCGTGAGCTCGTCTTGCGCTTTCCCAAGTTGCTGACCTCGCCAATGACGCGCAACAGCTCATTGGTTAGCCCTGCACTCAGCGGGCCGCGTTCTGGGTCGGCTTCGCCGGTTACGTCGGCGATCGTAAATAGTGGCGTTCCATCTTCGTTGCGAATGCAGTGCGCAATGCGCGCTGCCAGCGGGTCGCCCTGAACCTGGGTGTATACGATGTCGCTTTTTGCTGTGCTGTAAGAGAGCGGTAGAACGTGGACCGTTGCGGCAAACTCCTCACCTTCGTTAGTCCACTTGATCGGCTTAGGTACGGCCTTGCGGGATACAAAGCCGCCCTGGGCGGCTAGGGTTTCGAGGGTTAAGTTCATGGTTGCTCCTTCGGAATCCATCGACCTTTACCGCTACGCTGCTTGGTCACCTGAGTGGCCACCAGGGTGTTACCTTGGAAGTCGAACGGAAAATCGCTGATATAGGCTTGGTACCTGTACCAAGTCCGCGTAGGCGGCAGCACCACTTCACCATCGGTGATGGTGGGCTCGTCGGTGCCGTCTGACCAACCCACGAACCATTCCAGCATGGTGTCATCATCGCTTTCGGCTAGCTCACTCATGCGTACATGAGAAGGCTCTTTAGGCGTGGCATTTACCGTCATGGTCGCTTGTCCGGGCGTGCGCAAGCCTCGGCGGTATTGCTTTGAATTGGTTTCTTCCAGGTCGGTTTCTTCGATCTGGTCGGCGGGGTTTGCGCCGGGGTTGAGCGCAGTAGCCTTACGTACACGCACGATGCTGCCGCCAGATGAGCCAGCGGGATCTTTGAAAAAGATGTGCGTGCCTTGGGTTAGCACTGACATGGGGTTCTCCTCCGCCGCTGGCGGTTAGGTGGGGTGGTACCAGCTTATGTCTAGGCTGGTGGTTCTCAGTTTGGTGCTTGGCTCAGTGCCGGTACGCCCTAATCGTGTGACGTGGCACACGTTTTCAAGTGCGCGGCGTAATGCGTTCTGAACGTCATTGGCGCTGTTCACGCTGGTGGCGTAGATGTCTATCTGGATGTTCCATTCGTCAGTGTCCGGCGGTTCGCCCAGGTAGTTTTCCGGAACGCCGTTTAAGACCTGGTAGGTGGCGTAGGGCTTGGCGACGTCTTCGGGCGCATCGCCGAACGGGTAAAGCCGCGTAGTGCCAACACCCAGCAACGCAGTCACCCCCGCGTTAGCGGCGCAGACGGTAAACAGTGGGGGCATTGGTTACTCCGTTAGCGCTCCCCGCGCTTAATGGCGCGGTCGAGGGCTTTGTTGTAGTTCGTTATAAATTCGTTAGTGGCGGCTTGGATGTTTTCAGAGAGCGCGCGGCGGGCAAACGGCTGAGCCGGTGCATTGATGGTGCCGAACTCCAGAAATCGCCAGTAGAAGGTATCGCCGCCGGGGTTATTCTTACCCTTGCCTTTTACCTCACCGCTAGCGGCAGCGTGGCCACGAGCGCCACCGAGTACGCCGACACGAAACACCAGGTTGCCGTTGCGCTTAAATTCTTTAGGCGCAAAGCGAACCACGATATTGGCGGCAATCTCTTCGGGCGTTTTGGGGTCGTTGACGTTGGCCGCGTTTTCCCGCGCTTTATCACGAATCAGGTTTGCGGCTTTACGCATAGCGAAGCGGCCGCCCTTCTTGCGCAAGTCGAAACTGATGTTGTCCATTCGCGCCAACAGTTCGTCTAATCCTTCGACGTTAGCGGTGACTGGGTCAACCACAGGGCACTACCTCAACCTTGCCGCGCAATCTCTTGGATAATGGCCGCTTGCCGCGCTTGTGAATTTTGAGGCGCCCTTGATCATCGAGCACATGCACATCGGCAATGCCGCGCTTTGTGTCAGCATAGATACACCGCTTTAGCGGTTTCCCATTTAAAAACACATCGCGCTGACCACGGCCATCACCAGGCTTATGAATATGGCTATCCATCATTAACGCCCTCTGAGTAAGGCAGCGTTAGATACTCCCGCCCGCTGCGGTTGTCGGGTAACACGCCTTCAATGTTGTAGATCGTGTTGCCCTTGCGCACGCGCATCGAGCTATCAACCTGCAGGCCTGGGCGGTACCGCATAACCAGTTGCCCGGTGACTTCTGATTGCGTGGCGTTTGCGGCGATGAAGCCGCGCACGCTGAGCGGCTCTATCGCCATCCAGGCGGTGGCCACCACTTCCCAGCCGGGAATCATCTCGCCGCTTACGGGATCCTGTTCTTGGCTGGGGCGCTCGATGGTGCAGCGGTGGCGAAGTTTTCCGGCTCTCATACACCTAGCCTCCGGTATGGCCAAAGCGCCTCATTCACGGCCGGAGGCATAGATTTCTCACCCTGGCGATCCTCAAACCGGTAAGCGATATAAACCAACATGGCAGTGGTGATGTCATCATCCAGCACTAGCGGGTATTCACTCTCGCTAGCGTTCGCCGCTTCCTGCGTCTCAAATAGCGGGCGGTCCGTGTAGTTCTCTACGTAACGTCGGGCGGCATTTGAGTAGGTTTCCAGCAGCGCATCTTCTTCAGATTCATCCTGCTCGATGCGGCACTGCTGTTTGATTATTTCGAGATCCAACATGTTAGGCACCGAGCGGGTTGATTACTTTTTGGCGGTTGGCTTGTCAGCTTTGGTCGTGGGTTCTTGCTTCTTCGCAGCGACAGGTTTTTTGACTTTTTCTGCCTGAGGCGCGCTGGCGAAGCCCTTCCGGATAAGCGTTCGTCCATGCTGCTCGCCTGTTTCGATATTAGTGCCTGCAAGGCGAACGCTACCGCCGTGATAAATAGGTTTATTGAGCGTGACCATCATCGATCATTCCTCTTTACTGGGCGCGTCCCTGCGCCCTATGGGTTAGGGAGTCGCGGGCGGCGGTGTGAAGTCGCCGTATACGAACGCTTCCGGACGTTTAACCGCCAGTGCTAAACGTTCCTCGCAACGAATCGAAATCATGTTCTTCTCGAAGTCGTCGGCGTTCTCGGTAGAGATCACCACGTTGGCATCTTCGCGGTCGAAGATCTGCGCGCCAGCCTGGAAGGCACCTGTTAGGAACTTGCCCTGGAACGCTGCCGCCTCAGTAGCCACTACTGGAAGACCCCAGAGTGTGGGACCGGTTAGGGCTGCAGGGTTGGCGAGGATGTAGCGACCTAGCGTGTCTTTTGCTAGCTCAATGCGCGCCCAGTCAATGAAGTGCAGCACGTGGCCGCTGGCTGGAAAGCGCGCTAGTTGGGCCTGCAACATGGCTAAACGCAGGTCATCAATGCCGGTTTGGTTTTCAACACTGAAGGCAGCGGCGAAAGCAGATGCTTGAGGTACGATGCCTTCCAGGTGATTACCGGTACCGTCTCCGAACAGGATCTCCTGCTCTTCCACGTACTTGAGGCCGTAGCGCAGCTCAGCGTCTACCATCGATTGCAACTGCGCCATGTCGTCCATGATTTGCTTGGACGCTTTGAACATGTGCGCGATGGTTTGAACCGGGGTGATCTTGCTGCCGAACTCGATGTCGCTGTATGGCTTGCCGCCTACCGGATTCTCTGCAACTGCCGCGGCGTTGTTGGTGAAGCCCGTTTGCTGTACCCAGAAGATTGCAGGTGAGGTGGTGCGACCCGGTGCAATCAAGTCGCGGATGAACAAGCGTTGCTTCGGCATCACATCAACACCGGGCAGGCGCTGAGGCTCTACAATGCCATCGCCTACATCGGCACTGGTCAGTGCAGCACGGGGAATGCTGACATTGACACGCTTGCCTCCCTCAACGCTGGCGGCGAAGGCCTTAAGCAGGTCTGACTCTGCCACCAGAGAGCCAGCCGTTTTCACGGTGGCGGCGGCACGGTTGATAGGCATGCGAGCGTATTCTTGCTCCAACTCGCCCAGGCTCGCCTTGAGGGTGTTGATGGATTCCTGAAGACCGTTCTGAGTGGTCATGAGGCGGTCAACGGTGTCCTTTGTCTCGGCGGACAGTTGGCCGCTTCGTTTGGCCTCTGCCAGCGCGTCTTCGGACTTTTTGTTCAGTTCGTTCTGAACGTCATTCAGCGCCTTGGTGGCATCCGCCAGCAGCTGCGCATTCGTTTTATCAGACATGACTTGTCTCCGGTGTCTGCTTAAGGTTGGCTACCGCTTGCTGAAACGCGGCGTAGGCTTCGGCCGTGTCGGCCTCGTTTTCGGCAGCGCCGGGCGTACCGTGATTGACAGCGCTGGGCATGTCAGATTTAAGGGCTTGCATGAGTGCGCGGCGTTCGCTTCTAGGCACCCCTGCTTTAGCCATGGCAACGTCCATTTTTCGAGCAGCTATTTTGCTGTCCTTATGAGCATTAGCCGTTTCTTGAATGGTGTCGGAGGGCAGCAGATTGTCGGCCCATCCCAGATCAACGGCTTCGTTACCGCCAATCCATGTCTCGTCATCCATTGAGGATTTAATGTTTTGAATCTCAATCCCTGTGCGGGCTTGGTAGATGTCTGCAATGGTCTGGTCGAACGGTTCCAGCCAGTCAGCAATTTCGCGTAGGTCGTTGCGGTTACCCATTGCCATGACCCATGCGTTGTGGATCATGAAGAACGCGGCGCGGCCTATCTGAATGTCATCCCCCGCCATAGCGATAAAACTGGCAGCACTGGCAGCAATACCCATCACGCGCACCGTGACACGCCCCTTGTGCTCGCGAAGGAGGTTGTAAATAGCGAGGCCCTCAAAGACATCACCACCAGGACTGTTGATGTTGACGATTACGTCACCGGAGCCAATAGAACGCAGAGCTGCTCCAATCCGCTTGGCGGTCACGCCATCGCCCCACGTGTCGTAACCAATCGGGTCGTAAATCGTGATGGTGTTGTCACTGCTGTCGTCTTGTGCATAAAGCGCTGGGTTCCAGCGCTCCAGGGCGCGCGGGGAAATATCACAGTGCATGCCCGCACGCGGGCGTGCCTCCGGCGCGGCCGGAAGATTCTTGAGAGTCATCGGGGTAGCTCCGAAGGTTATGCTGGGGGCTTTTCGTCGTCGGCGGCTTTTAGCCAGTCACGCAAAGCGGCGCGGGCGCGCTCACTGTCGTTTTGACCTTGCTGGCCAAGCTCATCAAGCGGTATGAGGTTTGACTGAACGGTGTATTTTTCGCCCCCTGGAATTTCGGGTTGATTCTCCAAGCGGGCGACGGTGTTGCGATTCATCCAGCCATTTTGTAACGCGCTGGCGTACCACTCCCTCCGGGTTGCCAAGTCGCCACGCAGTAGGCCTTCTACGCTGAACTCGCAGTAGTAATCGTCGCTGTCGTCCAGTAGGCAACGGTTAAACTCTTGCTCGATGTTCTCTAGGATGGGGCGAAGTGTATTGGTCAAAAACTGCAGGTTCATGCCTTCAACGCTGGATGCCCACGATGACTGCTTATCCATATGCCCCACCATAAAGGGCGGCACCCGGAACCAACGGCAGATTTCTTCGATGCCAAAGGAGCGGGTTTCGAGCATCTGAGCCGCTTCCGGGTTCATCGTAATGCTTTGGTACTTCATGCCTGCTTCGGCCACCATGACCTTGCCAGCATTTTTCGAGCTCATAAAACGCTCGAGGTTTTTTCTCAATGCTTCGCGCTGATCAGCGGTCATTTTACTATCAGAGCTGAGAATCCCTGACGCCTGCATTCCCTGCGCAAACACCTTGTACGCCGCTTCGTCTGCCGACATAGCGCCGCCAAAGATGTCGCGTCCGGTCTTTACGGGCAGCATGCCGCATACACCATCCAGCCCAAAACCACGGATATGCATGATGTCTTTCTCTGCAATCTCGCGCGGCTTTCCGTTCTCGGTGTATTTGTACTGAAGTCTGCCACTTTCGAGACGCTTCACCACCATGTTCTGGGGTAGCAACGGAATCAGTGCCACGACTCGATTGCCTATACGTCGCTTTTCTACAAACGCGTTGCCCCAAAGACAAATGCTGGCAACGATCATCAGCATATAGCGTGCCGTGGTCATCTCAGCGTTTGGCCGCTTTGTGATTATCCGGTATAGCGGATGATCTGACGCAGCCTCTCGGCTACCGTCGGCGTTACGTCGATAGATCCGCACAGGTAACGTTGAAACGGTTTCAGATAGAAGGCGAACGCAAGCCCACGCTGCCGATAGCTGCATGGTGCTATTGACGGTTACATTTTTGCCGCTTGAGGATTCGCCCTGCCAGTCTGACCAGAATTCGCCTGTTGTCAGGCTGATCGGGACGCCTAACCAATTTAGCAAGGCTGCCTTCACCCGACCGGGTTTCTCTTTTGACATCAGATTCCCACCATTATCGGGTTGTCTACGAAACCATCGAGATCCTCGTGGTCTGCCTGAGCTGCATTCATCGCACGTCCAATCGCCATGATCAGAGCTACCGCGCCATCTATTTTGTTGTGGCTGCCCTGCTTGATAGGGCGCACCACGTCATCATTACCGGGTAGGTATTTGCCCACTACGTTGCCCACGCACCAGGTCATAATTGGGTGGTCATCGTGATGAAAGCGGCCAGTTAATATCGCGGCTTCCAGCTCTTTCATGGGGTCGGACATGTGGGTGTAGCTTTGGGCAATCGTGACCGGACTCATGCCCGCGTCATCTAACTGATGCGAAAGGTTCGCGGCGCCGTGTGGGTCGATGCCTGACTCTTGCGCCGGGGCTTCTTCGTGGGCCTCGGTCGCCTGAGCAAGCACCTCGCGATAGTCGATCTCTGCGCCTTCGGTGCTTTCCAGCTGCTGGGCTTCGACCCAGCCCTGGTAACGGTCAGCGGTGCGGCGATCGTCGTTGTTGAATACTGTGTCTTCCGGTACCCAGAACGTGGGCGCGATGCAGTAGTAGTGCGTCTTGCCGTCGATCTGTTTAACGAACACGCGAACCATGCCGGTTAAGTCGAGCTTTCGCGCCAAGTCGAACCCGTAGTAGCAGTCGACGCCACGGAACTGCTCAAGCGTTAGCGTGATGTCGGCACACTTGCGCCAGGCTTCCATGTTGAAGAAGCCTTCCTTTGAAGATACCCAGACGTTAAGGTGCTTTGTCTTAATGCGGTTAGCGGTACGCGCTCTTGCAACAGCGGTGGCTATCTGACTCTTTAGCCAGTCCAGGCCCACCGATACATCAGCGTTTGGATTAGCCTTTAACAGCGCTTCTTCGCTGGTCCAGTCGTCGTCTTTATCGATGGTGTAAATCAGAGCGAACAGTTCGTCATCTGGCTGCCCGCCGGTACCGTCGAGCATTTCAATGCAGCGCTCGCGGTGGGCATAGCACGGCCCTGCTATATCAAAGCCTGCCGTTGTGATCGCCAATATCAGAGGCTGCAAACGTGCGCCCATGCCGGAGATCATCGTGTCGTACAGGTTTGAATCTGGGTGCTCGTGGTACTCGTCGATAATTGCCATCGAAGGACTGGAGCCGTCACCAGGGTCACCGATGACCGGCTCGAACTTACTGCCGTCGGCGCGTTCTAGCTTCTTCGCCCAGACCACGACACCAAAGCGCTTACGCAGACCGGGGAGCTTCTTAGCCATCGCCAGCGCGGGCTTGAATACTTCCCATGCCTGTTTCTCGCTGGTCGCGCCGCAGTACACTTCTGCGCCGTATTCGTTGTCGGCACAGAATGCGTAGAGGCCTGACGCGGCGGCGATAATCGACTTGCCGTTCTTGCGCGGTACTTCGATGTAAGCCTCACGGAAACGGCGCGTTTTATCCTTCTTTCGCACCCACCCGAAGATCATCGAGAAGAGAAACAGCTGCCACGGCTCAAGCACCAGACGTTGTTTAGTGCGCGCCCAGCGGTCTTTCGTATGCGGCATCTTCTGAATGAAGCGGCACACACGCTCTGCTAAATCACGGTCGAACCTGTAGGGGTAGCTCTTGGCCTTGCTGGCCTTAACATCATTGAGGTGTCGGGCGCAGGCTTGCTTAACGTAAATGCATGCGGGGATCCGGCCGCCTACAACGTCTCTCGCGTACTTCTGCGCCGCGTTGACGTTGGGGTATGCGGCCATGTTTTAAAACTCGCTAAAGTCGTCGTCCTCGTTACCGTCATCGCCGCCATTACTTGCGCCGAGCATACGCAGTCGCGTTAATGGGTCTAAGCCGAGCAGCGAACCCAAACGCGACAACTGTGCAATGGCATCATTACGCGCTGCCACGTAGGGGCTTTTCTTGATGCTGCCGTCTGACGTAGCAACGACCATGCCGCCGTCGTCAGCAGCCCAGTCGGTTATTTTTAGATCGGCGGTAATCATGTACGAGAAGCTGTTGCAGTACGCCAGCAGCAACGGTGCGTCTTCGGGCTCGAACGTGCCGCGCTCGATTAGGATCTTACTTTGACTTTTCCAAAGCCGGACGGCGTTATCATCGATAAGCTCGGGCGGCGGCGCAATGCGCGAAATCGAGCTTTGCAGTTTCAAGTCAGTCCTGCGTTTCCGCCCACCGCCTGACGCCCGAACCGGGGCATTGCTATTGGCCATACCGGCTCCAGAAAATTTTCCTTATTTCTCGCGTAAAAAAATAAGCCTGAGGGTGCGGTGTCCGCTGGTGAGGGCTGTAGAGATTTACCCACCCCCTCCCCCTGCTAGCCGCCGTGCTGCCGCGCCCTGAGTGCCTCAGCTTGTGTCTTTGCCTTGTGGCAAGATGCGCATAGGGCCTCAAGGTTAGAGGGCACAGTCAGCCCGCCTTCGGCCTCTGGCTTGATGTGATCCACTGACTGAAAAGGCGTCACCCTGTCCTGCCGCTTGCACTCCTGGCACAGGTAGCGGTCGCGCTCTGCCACTGCATCACGCATCCGACGCCACGCGCGACCACCACGACCACGGCCAGCACGCCCTCTTGTCCATGCCTTGGCCTGGTCTGCATGTTCGTCGCAGTAGCCATGAGCATGTCGGGTAGTCTTACGGCAGAGCTTGTCGCGGCATGGCGTTGGGGTGCGGGCTGGCATTACTCTTCATCTGGGTCTAGGTAAGTGGATGGGGCGCCGCCATCGTCAAGCCCTTCAGCTTCTTGAGAGAATAGGTAATCAATCACCTGCTGGTTGCTATCAGCTAAGCGGTTGATGGCCTGAGTCTGCTCATGCAGGGCAGCGACCAAGGCGCGCATGTCAGCGGGGTCACTCATCCTTTGCCTTTCCTTATTGCGTCCATAAAGCTGGCAGGTGCGCGACCCATCATCACTTGCTTATCGTCGCTGCGCTTCTTGATGTTGACGCCCTGCACAGCCCCTTGAGCGACTACAGACCAGATCAACACCTCGACCACTGCCTGCAACTGAGTCGGGTCACGAATAACAACAGCCACCAAGCCGAAGTTAACAGCGGCTAAGCTGGCGGTCAGCATCCAACCATTAAAGGGTCGCCAGCCTGTACGCCACCAACCCTCGGTAGCCAGCTCGGCGCGCATGGTCTGATTGACCTCTGATAGCCGCTTAGTCTCTTCTTGCGCCTGAGCGGCCTCAGCCTGTAAGCGAATACTAATAAGCTCGCGCTCATGCTCATTGTTGAGCCGCACCAACGCCTCACGCTTAACGGGATCTTCTAGCGCACTGACTAGCGCAGCGGGGGTGTTGCGCACACCTAGCGCACTGGTCACCATTGCAGCAGCGCCTGCAGTTATGCCGCCAATGGCGGGGCCACCCAATGAAGTGGCCACCGCTGGCGCGTACTTAGCCACCTCTTCGATTGCATCACGCCAGTTCATGGGTTCCCCTCCAGGCGATTGACTCGAGACTCAAGCAATTCAATCTTGCTGCGCGTCTCACTTCGGTGCATTTCCGCCTCACGGCGTGTAAGAAACTGCGAATCCATATCACGCAGATCCTGGCGCAACTGCTCAGTCAGCGTTATCAGATGGCTGACGCGCTCATCTTGACGCGCACTGCTCTCTGACAACTTCAGAGTTGTGACGCCCTGCCAGCCGATCAGGCCAGCAACGACAGCCAATAGCAGCGTTTGAAGATGACGCTCTACAATAGGTCTAGACCTCACGGCGTTATCGGGATTTTCTTCAGACATCCCGCCTCCTGGTGGGCCTGCTTAATGATGGCTGGTTAACGCTTTAATAGTGCTCGCTCGTACCAAGTGCGGTCTTCGTCACACAGCACCCCTTTGGAGCGCTTGAACTCAAGTAGCAAACGCTCTAGTGAGTATTCATGCTGCCCGTAACCCGCCCCAGGAAGAGAAGCCCAGATGTTGCTGCAGCGCTTGATTGCCTCGGCAATACGACCCTGAATAATCAGGGTTAAGGCTACTTGCTCCCCTATTTGCTGGATGGCGCAAAGATCTTGGCTAAGAGGGCCGAAGTCAGGCAGGTTCAGTTGGTCGCGGTAATGGTTCCAATAGCGGCTAAGCTGCTGATAACGACCTGCAGCGGTGGAGCTTAACCCCTTACGAATCCGTACTAGGCGGCGCGGGTGGTCGTCGTAGTCATCCATCAAGATCAGCTTGCTGGGCAGTGAGCCCACGATGACCCGATACCCGTTATCGGTGCGCGGGTCGCTTAGCATTGGCGTGCCGATCTCAGCAAAAGCAAGCATGTCGAGAAAGGCGCACACGTTGACGCCGCCCGCTTGGGCAGGAGTGATAACAGGCATGGGCAGTCACTTGATGTAAGAAAGGCCCCGCACGAAGGGGCAAGGTGCGCCAGGTGGCAACGCATGAAAATGGTAACGGCGGCGGGAATCGAACACGCCTTCTCCGGGATATGAGTCCAGCAACCAGCCAGTGATCCACAGCCCCTAGAAACGCAAAAGCCCCGCCGTTTGATAGGCAGGGCTTTAAATGAGGCAAGATACTGTTACGGCAATTATACCTTAAACATACATCATAAATTCCCAAGACACAACATTTAGTAAAAAACATTGGCTTGATCAGGGCTAATTTTAATACAATCTTCTAAATAAACATATTGCCATAAAGGATACTTTAAACAATGAGTACAGGAAAAAGCATTTTTCAATCTCATCCAGTGCACGAAACACTTAACGATCTAATAACCTTGCTCCATGAAAACACTGACACTAGCAACAAAAAATCCTCATCAAATCTTGCCAAGCTTTATAAAATACTAGTAAAAACAAGAGTTGTTGTACAGTCTATTGACCCTGATTTTTACCCTTCTAAAGAATTAGACAAAATACAAAACCTGCTTCAAAGTGATAGATTGATTTTACAACTAAATAACGCATTAAACAAAACAACACCATTTGACTACCATTTTACTAGCTCTATTTTAGAGGAGCTAGCTGAAAGCGTTTATACTCTCTCAGGAATGGCAGATAAAAGTGAAGACATAGAGCTCCTTAAAAATCTCGAGTTATCTTTTTCTCGTCGATATCAGGCGAAAGAAAACGACCTAGTTGAACTTAAACTCGCACTAGAATATAAGTTAGAGGAGGCCACAGATAAAATAAATAATTTAAATACACTTAATAAAGAGTTTAACGAACGCGCAAATCAAGCAAAAGAAATGCTCGATAAAAATGAATCCATGATAATAGCCGAACAGAAAAAACGACTATATGAGTTTTCAAAAGAGCAATCAAACCGTCAGGAAAGCTTTAAAAATCAATCTAACGAAATGCTCAAAATAATCAGCAGAAATTCAGAAAAATTCCATTCAAATCAAGAAGAAACAATCAAGAAAAAAACAGCTCAGCTACTTGAAAAAATAAGCGATAGCGAAAAAGACATCAGAACACGACACCAATCAATCAAAGATATTCATGAGCTAGTGGCTGAAGACGGAATAGCAGGTGGCTATAAGAAAAATGCTGATGATGAAAAAAGAGCAGCGAACACATGGCGCGGAATAACGCTGGGCTGTTACTCTTTGATAATACTATGGGTTATATTTAAAGACCGCCTTGGATTTGAAACCTTTATCAACAACGAAGTTCAATGGCCGGTATTGTCAATAACGATATCTATCACTGCAATCGCACTTATTGCTGCCAATTTCTCTTCTAAACAAACCAGAACACATGCAGCTAACGAGCACAAAATGCGCTGGTTTGCTCTTGAGGTTAAAGCCATAGACCCTTTTATTTCCTCTCTACCAGAACCTGAAAAAACTGAACTAAAGAAACAACTAAGTGAAAAGCTATTTTGCCAACAAAAAAGCGACGAAGCCGTTAGCCAACAACCTGACAACGATAAGTCTTTAGACACTCTTTCATCAGTTGTAACAAATTTAACTGATACGATTAAATCTTTAACCAAAAAATAATATTAAAGCCCCTGAAAAGGGGCTCATTGCTTACCCCAACCTCGCCAGCATGATTATCTGCGAACGCCCCTCCAGAGCCGCCCTTTTGATGGCCTGCCCTTTCTTAAACTCAATCGTTGCCTCGACACCAGGTGGCCATCCCAGCATTTGGGCGTAACACCCCAGCTCCGCCGCTATCTGATCGTAGCTCTTCCCCCAAGGCCCGTTAATTCGCCTATCAGTCTTCGCGGCCTGGATCAGCGCGGCTAACAAGTTGCGGGCGCTGAGCCGTGCATATTCCAAGAACTGGCGAGCCTCCTCATGAGCAGCATGGATCTGGATGCCTCGGTCGTATGCCATCGCTAAAGGGTCAGCGGCAGCGGTACCGCCACCCGGCGACTCGCCAAGTTTGGCGGTCGAACTGAACGGCTGGTACCCAAGGTTCTCATGGGCGAACCAGGTGCGTCGTTCCACTTCCATATCCAGCACACGGT
>JBLWXY010000016.1:0-22622 GCA_048267225.1 Pseudidiomarina sp. | reverse complement strand
GCTTGGTCACACTGGCAATGTGCGACACGAGAATTTCTGGGCAAGGGTTAGCGAAATGCACACTGTTATGGTGCTCTGCGACCCAGTAGCGATGATAGCCTAATCGGTCACAAAGCTTAGCCAGCTCAACACTTAAAGCGGGGGCCTCAATTTTTTGATGACTACCGTGGACAGGGGTTTGATCCACAACCGACAGCTTGATAGACATAAGCAATTCAACTCCATTATATTTAACATGTTAAATATAATTTATCACTTTCTTGTCTCTTTTGGAGGCTAAATTTTCGACTCAATGGCATTCGGCAATTGTCCTTGCCATCGCCCCGCACAGGCTTCTTGTTCGACAACCTGATGAATCAAGGGCGTAATCGCTCTTAATAACGCGGTATTTGGGCGAGATTTGGGTGTTGAAATATAAACATCGCGCCAAAGATTTGGCTCAACGATTTCCAATGCACAAATCTGGTTAACCTCTTGTAAATGATAAAAAGCCGAAGTTGGAGACAAAAGCATGCCATAGCCATCCACAACATAGCGAAGTGTTGTCATTAATTGTCCGTAGGCAGGTTTGCGCAGGACTCGCACCCCTGTCTTCTCTTCATATTGGCGCAAAATATAACCTAGCGAATCCCGCTCCCCCGTGACAATAACCTCCAGCTCATCAAGCTCAGCAAACGATACGCACGTTTTCCCTTTAAAAACGTTATGAGTCGGCACCTTGGGTTGACAGCCCATCGAAAGAAATAGCTTTTCTCGAAACAAGATTTCTTGATCCATATGACTTACATCACTGCCATCCGGAGATGAGATCGCAATATCAATATCGCCACTTAAGAGTTGATCAGACAATCTGTACGAGAGACCGGTATAAAGCTCTAACTTAACCTTAGGAAAATGCCGCTCAACAAGGGCCAGCAAAGGCACAGAAATGATGTTCCCTATTGGCTGTGTCATGCCAATAGACAAAAGCCCCGATGGTTCCTTTTCAGACTGATGAATATCACATTTGGCTTGCTCTATCTGACGAATAATGGATTCGGCATGGGCTTTAAAAATCAGCCCATGCTCCGTTAAAACAACGCCTCGATAGCTGCGGTCAAACAGTTTTGTCCCAAGCTCATGCTCAAGATTTTCAAGCTGTAAACTGATACTGGGTTGCGCCACGTCCAACGTACGTGCCGCCGCCGCAATGCTACTCACTTCAGCCGTTTTTAAGAAAAACATCAGTTGCTTAGTATTCATAATAATTGGCTACATAAAAATTATAGAGCTACACCATAATCATTTTAGTTTTTTATATCTAGCTCTTTATTTAACATGTTAAACACAGACATTTAGACACACAACTTATTAGAAAAGAGAGCTAACATGGCATCTACTACTCGAAATTATGAGCACCCAGCACGTTTTACCGACACCGAATGGAAAGCCCGAGTTGACTTAGCGGCAATGTATCGCATTTTTGCTCATTTAAAATGGGATGAATCCATCTACAACCATATTTCGTTGCGTGTACCAGGTGAAGACAACCACTTTTTAATCAACCCGTTTGGTCTTCACTACAGTGAAGTAACGGCGTCAAACTTGGTCAAAGTGGATCTTGAGGGCAACATCATTGGTCACTCAGATTGGCCGATCAATCCGGCTGGATTCACCTTCCACAGTGCGATCCATGACAAAGTTGACGATGCACACTGTGTCATGCATGTTCACACAACGCCGACACTGGCCGTATGTTGTTTAGAGGACGGTCTCTCTTACAGTAACTTTTATTCCGCGCAGCTTTGGGGAAAGGTGGCCTATCACGAATTTGAAGGCATCACTCTGCATATGGACGAGGGCCAACGTATCTTAGACAGCGCAGGTGGAAAACCTTTATTAATGCTGCGTAACCATGGTCCCGTAGTGATGGGAGCATCGCTTGCCCAAGCGTTTTCATTAATGTGGCTTGTCAACCGTGCTTGTGAAGTACAAATGGCGTCTATGTCAATGGGCGCTGTGCGCACTATCCCAGAAGAAATTTGCCAGAAATGTACGGCTCAGTCGCTCAACTTTGACCCGAAATACGGCGCCGGTGAAGATGTGTTTGCTGCGATGAAGCGCATCGTTGAGAAACAAGACCCCTCCTTCAAAAATTAATCTTACCTAACACCCGCGCCAAAAATCACAAAAAAAGAGCAAGCGGTTTAAAATGCACATTTATATCAAATAATAAGTGTGCATTTTTACTTTGTCTCTGCTCAGATATTACGTCTTCTCATGATTATTTTAACGTTTTAGCGAGTTCGCAACGATTGTCGCAGGTTATGAGAACGGTTCGTCTATAGTTAAATTTCAATATTAATGAAGAGCGAGTTCACTATCCTGACTCGCGCTAAACAATGAATAAAGAGAAGTCCTTATGCAATTTTCTTTAAAACGAGTCAAAACATGTGCCGTAATGGCATTTGCTTTACTGTGTGGAGTAGGTCCAATGTATGCAGCTGATTCCAACACACTAGACATCACAACACAGCTCGGTGCGGTTAAAGGAACGCTTCAGCAAAATGATGTAGGTGTATTCTACGACATTCCTTACGGCAAAAACCCATTTATTAAAGAGCGTCGTTTTCAGGCACCACAAGCATACGGGCCATGGCAAGGCTTATTAGACGCCACAAAATTGGGCCAACCTGTCCCCCAGCCCAGCCGTGGTCAAGACGTGGAGCTAGTGGGCGCACCAGGAAATTTAACCTTAAACATTTGGGCACCTAAAGAAGCGCTCCACTCTGACAAAAAATTACCGGTCATGGTCTGGATTCCTGGCGGCGCCTTTATTCGTGAAGATGCGGGTGAGCAAGTCTATAACGGCTCAAGCTTCGCTAAAAATGACGTGATTGTTGTGACAGTAAATTATCGAGTTGGCGTGGACGGCTTTATGCACCTAGAAGGCGCGCCTGACAATCGGGGGATTTTAGACCAAATACTCGCGCTTGAGTGGGTTAACGACTACATCGCAGATTTCGGTGGAGACCCTGATCAGGTGACTTTATTTGGCCAATCTGCGGGGGCAGAAAGCGTGGCCATATTGTTAGGAATAAAAAAGGCACGCGGCCTGTTCCAAAAAGCGATTATGCAAAGCCCACCGATGCAATCCTTCACTCAAGAACAAGCCACACGTATCACCAAAAACTTTGCCGAAAAACTGTCTGTACCACCAACCGTTGACGGTATAGCAAGCGTTCCCTTTACAAAGCTCGTAGCGACCGTGATCGATCAAGGACAAGCGATCACCGATCATGATGAATGGGGCATGATCTCATGGGGGGGCACAGCCTTTTTACCAATAGTCGATAATACCCTTATTACAGGGTCACCAATGCAAATGCTGGCCAATCATTCAGATCCTTCAATTCCTGTAATTGTCGGCAGCACCGACCAAGAAGCCAGACTGTATTTGGTGCCAAATGGTGCGATCGATACGATCTCTCAAGACACAGTGTCTTTGTTTATGGACGACTTATCGTTGAATGGAGATGCCGCTGAAGTGTATGCAAGCCCATCCATTGGTGACACTTATGTTAAGCTCCAATCCGACTTCACGTTCAGAATGCCTGCCTTGCATATTGCCGAGCATTTAGTCAAAAACGGACATCAGGTATGGCATTATAATTTTTCTTGGTACTCACCTGCGTTTGGTGGTCGACTAGGGCCAGCACATTTTGTCGACGTGCCTTTTACTTTTAATACGATAGACACTAAAGAAGCAAAAGGGATGGTCGGCGATACCCCCCCAGAATCCTTAGCGCAGGCAATGCATAAGCGCTGGATTCAATTCGCAACCAGCACGCCTACTGATTGGAAGCCTTATAACTTAGACGCTCGCCCTACCATGCGCTTTGATAGCCAATCGCAACAAGTTAACGATCCTGAGGCGCGCATCAGAGAACTATGGAAAAAGTACTCTTTCTAGCCCAAGAGATCTTACAAAAGTCTAGTCAACATTGAAAATGCTCTAGAAAACATCACTTGCCAAAAACGCGCCTTAGTGTACTAAGGTGCGTTTTTTGTTCGTTCCATAAAAAACCTCGATACCCACCATACTTTTTAGTGTTTTTCGATCGCTAGACTTTTTTTAACATGTTAATCAGCATAAAAATGAAACTAGCTCTATAAGGACGAATAAGATGAAAATTTGTGTTGTCGGCGTCGGCGCAATTGGAGGCTTAATGGGTGCCCGATTAGCATCTAACCCAAACCATACCGTCAGTGCATTGGCGCGAGGAGAAAGCCTAAAAGCATTAAACAAATACGGCTGGCGCCTTGAACAGGATGGTGGCGTTATTCAAGGTCCCTGTATCGCCGCGGAATCGGCGGCCGAGCTTGGTGTTCAAGACATAGTCTTTATCGCGTTAAAAACACCGGCTCTAGGCGATGTGCTGCCAACGCTCGCTCCGCTTATCGACGACAAAACCTTGGTCGTCTCTGCGATGAATGGGATTCCTTGGTGGTTCTTTCATGATCTTGAAAAACAAACTAATCATCCATTTCAATCGGTCAACCCTAACAACGCGAATAGCCTCGCCATACCGTATGAAAACACGCTCGGCTTAGTCGTTCATGCGGCGGCTACTCGAATCGAGCCCGGCCTTATCCGGCACAAAGCAGGAAATACATTAATCCTTGGAGAGCCTGGAGGGGGGAAATCAGAAAGAGCGCAAATGATAACGAATCTCTTGTCAGAAGCGGGATTTGAGAGCCTGCATTCCAATAACATACGTGCGGATATTTGGTACAAGCTATGGGGCAATATGACCATTAACCCTGTCAGTGCCTTAACGGGCGCAACGGCTAACAAGATTTTAGAGGACCCTCTCGTTCGAGCTTACTGCTCTGCCGTTATGAATGAGGCCTCTATTTTGGGTCGAATGATTGGCTGTGTCATTAACGAAGACCCTGAAACTCGACACTTAGAAACGCAAAAGCTTGGCGCTTTTAAAACCTCAATGTTACAAGATGTTGAGAACGAACGAGCCATAGAGCTGGACTCTATACTCGGTATCGTCTACGAACTGACGCAAAGATTGGAGGTAGAATCGCCTAACATTAACTCTCTGTTTGGACTGACTCGTCTGTTTGCTACAACGAAAGGCTTATACAGACACTCATAAAAGCAAGAGGCCGAATGAAACACACGTTCATCCGGCCTCATGTTCACCACATTTGGAATAAATGTCGTATTTTTATTACTGTGCTTCGCTCTTGAACTCGTTCACATATTTTCTGAAGTCTGCCAAAGCCGCTTTTGCATCAACATCCCGGTCAGCGACCGAGTCAATCCACATCTGATCAATACCAGCCGCTAAGGCGTTCAACTCCTTAACACGTTGATCATCTTCCGCTAAGAACACAACGTTCACTCCTTTGTCTTTTGCTTCCATAATACCGTCATCATCGGCTTTACCCCACGCTGCGCCAGCCAGCTGCGACAATCGCTCTCCAGAGACACTCATGATGGCCTCTTGATCCGCATTACTCAGTCCATCAAAAGCATCCTGGTTCATCACAATGCTGAATGCGGTTGTATATAAGCCTTTAGGGAATATAGTGAGGTCTGTGCTGACTTCACTTAAACGGAAAAACTTCTGCTCTTGCGCCGGTAAAAAAGTGCCGTCAACAACGCTCTGCTGCATCATTTCATAGGATTTTGGCGACGGTGCAGAGACAGGTGTGACTTCAAGACGTTCAGCCAGATCATTAATGAGCCCGCCACCTACGCGCATTTTCTTACCTTTCAAATCCTCTAAAGAATTTACGGGGAATTTCGTATGCAGTTGACCTGGACCATGAACAAACAGCCCTAGTAACTGAAACGCATCGTACTCGCCTGCCGATTCAAAATAATCTTTATAGGTTTTCCATAAAGCGACAGATCCAGTTTCTGCATTGGTGATTTCACCTGGAATCTCCGCGACACCAGACAATTTGAATCGGCCAGGTAAATAAGATTCAACACTAAAACCGACATCGTAAATACCGTCTTCAACCGCATCATAGATGGTTTTTGGGTGGCCAGTGTAATTCTCGATCAACACTTCTACTCGCCCCTCGGTCGCGTCTTCTACCCATTGTTTCCAGATCGGCCAAACCGTTGTATTTTGTGGGTTCGTAGGCGGTAACCAAGTGGCAACTCGCAAGGTTGTTTCAGCCGCCGTGGCGGACAAAGAAAGCACCGCACCAGCGGTTGCGAAAAATAGACTCTTCTTAACATTCATCATTTTTATTTTTCCTATTGTTTTAAGTTATCTACCTTCATCATGGCGTTCTTCAGAAACAGCGCCATGACAACACTTACAAAAACGCAGGTTACCGATAAAGAAGTTCAGGCAAAAACATCGACACTTGAAACACAAAAACAATGATCAAAAGTCGAATAATATCAACACACCAGAAAGGGGTGACGCCTTTAAATATCGTGCCGGCTCTCACGTCTTTTAGCACCGCACTCAGTACGAAAACATTCATTCCCACAGGCGGAGTAATCAAACTGATCTCAGTGACCACGACAACAACAATGCCGAACCAAACTAAATCAAAGCCCAAACTTGCGACCAAAGGATAAAAAACCGGTACCGTAAGAAGCAGCATCGACAGGCTTTCAAAGACCATTCCTAAAACAACGTAAATACATAAAATAACGAGGATCACGATGATGGGTGCAACGTCTAAAGCCGTCACAAAATTCAATAACGCATCAGGCAAACCTGCACGGTTAATAAAATCAGAAAAGATAAGTGCCCCAATGACCACACTGAACAGCATGGCAGAGGTTCTAGCCGTATCAATCAATGTCTCGTACAAACCGATAAGGCTTAGGCTGCGGCGCGCAAAACCAATGACTAATGCCCCCCCCGCGCCGATACCAGCGGCTTCCGTGGGTGTAAAAACCCCCAGATAGATCCCACCCATGACAATGGTGAAGAGCATTAATACTCCCCATATTCCCTTCAGGGCTAGCATGCGCTCTTTAAACGTCATGCGCTCCCCCGCTGGACCGGCAGAAGGGTTACGCCAAACCACATATCTTACAGCGCCCATATAAAGCAGAATGCCTAATATCCCAGGTACGAAACCTGCGGCAAACAACTCGCGGATACTGGACTCTGTTAATAAGCCATAGATCACTAAAATCACACTTGGCGGAATTAATATGCCTAATGTTCCACCCGCGGCAATGGAAGCCGTTGCTAAACTGTCCGAATAGCCAAATTTTCGCATCGGTGGCATCGCTACTTTTGCCATCGTTGCAGACGTGGCCAAACTGGAGCCACAGATAGCGGAAAAGCCTCCACAAGCCAATACCGTTGACATAGCAAGGCCGCCTTTACGGTGCCCTAAAAATGCATACGACGCGTTATATAATTCTTGAGAAAGCCCCGATCTAGTGACCACATTCCCCATTAAGATAAACAATGGAATCACGGACAGGCTGTATTCCTGAACCGTCTCAATTACCCTACTGGAAGCCAAGGTAAGCGGAGCCGTCCAGCGGAATGAAAAGAGATTGTCAAAACCCAGACCTTGCAAAATAGCAAAGCCGAAAAAACCGACGATCCCCATTGCAAATGCAATCGGCATACGCAGTACAAGAATCAAAATAAGCAGCGCGGCAAAACCAAACAATACAACAGACACGTTATTCTCCAACCGACTGTGAAGGTTCTTTATCTTTCAAGACACAGTAAGCACCGTATGTCAGCAAACATGCGGCAGTCACCCAACTCATAATCGCAATATATTGAGCAATGTAACCGGCCGGTAAGCCGAGATACTCTGTAAGCTCTCCACGTCGTAGAGAGCGTGCTGCCAATTGATAAATACGAAGGGCTAAGAAGTAAAAAGAAGTCGAGATAATAAAGACTGAGAAGATAGCGAGTAATTTGACAATCCGGTGGCCTAAAAGCTGATCCAACAGATCCACCACAACATGACTACCGCGCCAAGTTATAATCGGCATTTGAGCAAAAACAATGATCGCTAAACCGATTTGGGTCAGCTCAACGGCACCATTGATGGAGTTATTAAAAAGGTATCGGCCTGCTACATCAAAGCAGGTTAGCAATACAAGCAACAATAATACCACGGCCGCGATTCCTTCAAGAATCAAACCAATCCACCGGTAGACATTGGGTTCTGGATATTGCTTTTCTATCCATCCACTTAATCGCATGGAAACTCCTAGATCAAACTGTAATTATTATTTTCTGATTTAGTTATCATGTTAACTAAATTCTCGTAAAAATAAAACCGCTGTCTGTTTAAAAAACCTTATATTAAGGGCTTTTCTGACTACAAAATTTCAAAAATTTGAAGTTCAACAACGTCTGGGCGGCGCACGCCTGTGCCAACAAAAAAACGCTCTGTAATCCATTGCATTGAGAGTGATTGAGTCTCAAACACGGGACTACAACGAAAATAGATGTATTCTGGCGCAATAGGGATACCCCTCTTTATGTTTTGCGTAGCTTGCGCCGATGCAACCCGAATCGCCTTATTGTGGATATAAATAAGCTCGCCACTGTCCAGCTCTATCGTGTATCTTGCATCAAGATGGGTCAATCTAGGGGTGAGTATAAGCTGGTAGTCTGCCCCACCCTTTAATACCTTGCCTTGCCAACCGTCACCTTGTACACAGCCACCGGTAATTGGAATAACGCGACGTTCGCCATGTATGGATGCACCGACTTCTTGAGGCGTATCAATCTCAACGTTTAACGTCGCAAAATATTTTAATTCTGGCGCTTGAACCATGTCCTTCTCCCCATCCCTTTGCAAACGTTTAAAGACGGCTTTTACCATAGGTAAACGTGCCATTTTCTTCAGAGGCTTGTGGCTTAGGGACCGATGCGCCTGTTTGCGGTGAAACCGGAAAGATCGCATTAATTTGACCGGTACCCGAGGCGCCAAAATAAGGGGTTAACACTTCTACTTTTTGATCGTATTCGGACCATCCAAGCGCGCCTAGCAACATCGCAGTATCATGCATAAAGCCTTCACCATGACCTTTTGCTGCGTACTCGGGCAACATTTCACAAAAGGTATCCCATTCAGCGTTTTCCCACATTTTCACCACCGATTGATCAAGTGACTCTAAAAAAGGACTCCAAATTTTATGTGCATAGTCGGGGGCACTGCCGTTTTGAGCAAAGCGATGTGACAACGAACCACTGGCGAGGATCGCAACATTACCGTCATAGTGTTTCTCAATGGCTTCACGAAGGGCCCAACCAAACCGAGCGGAATCATTAAGATAGTGAACAGTTAGTAAAGCCGATACGGATATCACTTTAAAATGCAGATCTTCATTCATATAACGCATTGGCACTAATGTGCCGTATTCTGGCGCGAGTGTCGTATCGTGGTGAGCCAATGTTTCAACACCTTGTTCATTACACACCTGTGCAATTATTTTTCCCAGTTCCGGATTGCCATGGACTTCATAGGGCATATTTTTAATAAAGTGCGGCAGCTCATTACTGGTATACGTTCCCTTAAAATATGGCGCGCAATTAATGTGGTAATTGGCATTTACCAGCCAGTGCGTATCAAACACAATGATCGTATCAACATTAAGTTCTTTGCAACGACGAGCAATCTCGTGATGACCATCAATGGCAGACTGTCGAGTTCCCTTTCGAGGGCCCTCTAATTCAGAAAGATACATGGAAGGAACGTGTGTAATTTTTGCGGCTAGCGCTAACTTACCCATAGGTAAACCTCTTAATGTTACGTACTCTATTTAAAAAGAGCATGAATATTATTTTTATTAAATTTGAGCTGAGGATGTAATTCCGTTAATTCAAATGATATCTGACAGTAACTCGAATCGGTAACCGGCTTCATCCAATCACACAGAATCTCAAAGACTTTTTCTGCCACTTCCTGACGTAACCCCATGCTACGACCGTGACCGATCTTTAAGTTCAGATTAAGCAACGCGAAATCGTCTCGCCCATCTGCAATACGAACGTGATCCAATCGAATCGCTCGGCTTCTCACACCGCCAATTGGAAAATGGCCAGTGCTAACCACGTATTCATGAAATGCTTTAAACATTCCTTGAAAATCCACTCGACCTTCTAAATTCGCTGAGTATTCAACAACAAAATGCGGCATATTTACTCCACTCCACTAAAAGCAAGAAAGAAACTGGGATGTCCGCCAGCTTCTTTACAAAATTCAGCGTCTCTTACACGCCCCATTTAGGGATATGGTGTGACCCCATGCTGATGCAGACATTCTTTGGTTCACAGAATACTTCGAAGCTGTAATCACCGCCTTCACGTCCTGTACCAGATGCCTTCTTACCACCAAATGGTGTCCGCAGGTCACGCACGTTTTGCGAATTCACAAACATCATGCCTGCATCGACTTTCTGGGCGATACGATGCACTTTACTGACGTCTTGCGTCCATAAGTAAGACGCCAAACCGTATTCATTATCATTCGCCATGGCCACCACATCCGCTTCGTCATCAAACGGAATCAATACCGCGACAGGGCCAAAAATTTCTTCTTGAGCGATGCGCATGTCATTGGTCACATCGCGGAAAACCGTTGGACGAACAAAATGGCCACCTTTCAGATGTTCTGGTAGTTCATCCACGGGCTTATCCGGTCCACCGGCAATCAACGTGGCGCCTTCTTCTAGGCCGATGCGAATGTAACCCGTAACTTTGTCGAAGTGCTGTTGGCTGATCAATGACCCCACTTTGGTATCAAGATCTGTTGGATCGCCAACTTTGATTTTGCTGGCACGCTCTGCAAATTCTGTCGCGAATTTGTCATAAATTCCCTTTTGTACAAAAATACGAGACCCCGCAGTACAACGCTCTCCATTAATCGAAAAAATACCAAAAACGGCTGCGTCCATAGCACGCTCGTAGTCACAGTCTTCAAAGATCATTACCGGCGACTTGCCACCCAGCTCCATAGAAAATTTCTTTAGACCAGCATTGGCAATAATGTGTTTGCCGGTTGACGTGCCCCCTGTGAAGGAAATCGCATCCACATCATCATGAGTAATGATCGCATTGCCAGTGGTCGAACCATGACCATGTACGATATTGAACACACCTGGCGGAACACCGGCTTCAATGGATAAACGGCCGAGGAAGTCGGTCGTCAAAGGTGACAACTCGGATTGCTTCATCACTACGGTGTTGCCTAACGCCAACGCCGGTGCCGTTTTCCACGTTCCCGTCATAAACGGTACATTCCATGGCGAAATCAAGGCACACACACCTGTTGGTTGGTATAACGTGTAGTTCAGCATTTGATCGTCAACAGGGTAGGTATGGCCGTTCATTTGCTTCGCTTTTTCAGCGAAGAAGTAAAAGTTATTTGAGGAGCGTGGAATCAAGGCATTCAACGTTTGGTAAAGCGGTAGGCCCGTATCAGCGGTTTCAAGACGGGCTATTTCTTCAACGTTCTCAGCAATCAGATCGCCAAGCTTCTCAATAATTTTAGAGCGTTTTGCGATTGGCATCGCCGCCCACGCAGGAAAGGCGTCCTTCGCGGCCTTTACCGCCGCTGCAACTTGTTCATCAGAAGCATGAGCGACTTCAGCCAAGACTTCACCCGTTGCTGGGTTTACCGTTTGAAAGGTTTTTTCGCTTTCAACCCACTGACCATTGATTAAGTTTTTTATCATTATTGATCATCTCCTATAGATAAATCTGTTCGACTTCATGCCTAAACTAAACGTTAAAACACAGCTCGCAAGTTGTTAACATGTTAAATAAATTAATATTGCTTTACGCTTCTGTCAAGACCTCTCACACCACGGTCAGGAAAGTCTTTTCAAAAATGCGTTATTAAATTAGAACGACTGTTGACAGTTTGAGATATTATACGTCAATATAATTAACATGTTAACTACATTTGGTAATTGGGCATGTATAGCTACCGACAACAAGAATTAGGCCAAGCCGTTTCAAAAACCTCAGACACAACGTTTGACGTTGCTCTGGGAAATCCATTATTGCCTGCAACACAAGGTGCTGTGATTGGCGTGGCTCTCAACAACAAAGACTTAGTGGATTCTTTAGCGTCTGAATTTGACGCTAAACCTTATGTGAACCCACCGAAAACACCAGTACTTCATATCAAAACAGACAATACCCATATCGGTCATGGTCAAACGATTAAAATACCGAGCGATAAAGGTGACGTTTACGCTGGCCCAGCGCTGGGTATTGTTATGGGCAAACAAGCCACACGCGTGAGTGAAGAAGATGCCCTTACTTTTGTAAAAGGCTACACGATTGTCAACGAAGTCTCCCTTGCGGAAACCTCTTTTTACCGCCCTGCTGTGAAAGCAAAATGTCGTGATACGTTTTGTCCGATTGGCCCTTGGGTAATTGATAAATCACTTGTCTCTTCGCCTAACGATCTAGCGATTAAAACCTTCGTTAACGATAAGCTGGTTCATGAAACAAACACGAACCGCTTAGTTCACAGTATTGAGAAGGTGGTGAGTTACATCTCTAGTTTTATGACATTAGAGCCAGGCGATTTGATCATTACCGGTACGCCATTGCGTGACCCATCTTTGGCTATCAAAGAGGGCGATATTGTGATGATCGATGTTGAGGCCGTTGGCCGTTTAGTGAACCCAGTTGAGAAAGAGTGAGACCGACCATGAAACACGCTCGCGTACAAGTTAACGACGAAATCCTAAACGTCACCGTAAATGACAATAACGAAGCTGTAACGGCATCCGGCGATGTGCTTGCCAACGACTCTTTCAAATGGCTGCCGCCTTGCGAAGGTAAAATGTTTGTCTTGGCGATTAACTACGCCGACCACGCCGCCGAGCTGTCTTTTAAAGCCCCAGATGAGCCGTTGGTATTTCTGAAAAACGGCAACACACTCATTGGCCATGAACAGAACACCTACCGCCCTGACAATGTCGACTACATGCATTATGAATGTGAGCTGGTTGTCGTCATCGGTAAAGAAGCGAAAAACGTGTCAAAAGAAGACGCTATGCAATACGTTGGCGGCTATACCGTCGGTAACGATTACGCGATTCGCGATTACTTAGAAAACTACTACCGCCCTAATCTTCGTGTTAAAAGCCGCGATACGTGCACACCGATTGGCCCGTACATCATTGATGCAGACCAGATCCAAGACCCTCATAACTTGATGCTGCGCACTTACATTAATGGTGAACTCAAGCAAGAAGGCAACACCAAAGATCTTGTGTTTGATATCCCTCACTTGATCTCATATCTAAGCGAGATCATGACCCTAGCACCAGGCGATATGATTTTCACCGGCACGCCTGAAGGCCTCGCCGATGTTCAGCCTGGCGACGTGATCACCACCGAAGTGGAAGGCGTTGGCATTTTGACGAACACGATCATTTCTGAGACTGACTATTTAGCCAGCTTGAACTAGGAGCCGATTATGCTATCGAAAGACATTATTACGTCCTGCGCACAGCGCCTAAATGAAGCCGAAAAGTCACGTACACAAATCCGTCAGATTTCATTAGATAATCCTGACATCACGATCGATGATGCGTACGCCATTCAACGCGAGTGGGTCGACATGAAATTGCAAGACGGCCGAAAAATCATCGGTCACAAAATTGGCCTAACATCGCGAGCCATGCAGATGAGCTCACAGATTGACGAGCCGGATTACGGAACGCTTTTAGACGACATGCTGTACCACGATGGGTGTGAAATCAACACCGAAGATTTCATTGTGCCTCGCATCGAAGTGGAGCTGGCATTCATTCTGAAGAAACCGCTAAAAGGCCCTAACGTGACGATCTTCGACGTCTACGACGCAACCGGCTACGTTGTCCCAGCATTGGAGCTGATCGATGCACGCAGTCAATCGATTGACCCTGATAGCGGTCGACCACGTAAAGTTTTCGACACCATTTCAGACAACGCCGCAAACGCCGCCATTATCTTAGGTGGACGCCCTATCAAAGTGGACGAAGTCGATTTACGTTGGGTATCCGCGATCATGCAGCGCAACGGCGTCATCGAAGAAACAGGGGTCGCAGCAGGTGTATTGAACCATCCAGCAAACGGCATTGTGTGGTTGGCCAATAAATTAGCGCCGTTCGATGTTGAACTGGAAGCGGGCCAAATTATTCTAGGCGGTTCATTTACCCGTCCCGTTGCAGCACGTAAAGGCGACACATTCAGTGTGGATTATGGTCCACTTGGCTCTGTATCTTGTTATTTCAAATAAAGGCCGCGACTTATGACAGCACCCAAAAATACGTTTAAACAGGCGCTTGCAAACAAAGACCCACAAATTGGTCTTTGGCTGGGTCTTGCGAACCATTACACCGCGGAACTGATCGGTTCGGCGGGCTTTGATTGGCTGTTAATTGACGGTGAGCATGCACCAAACACTTTGCAAACCATGCTCGGGCAACTACAAGCGTTGGCACCTTTTGATACGCACCCTATTGTGCGCCCCGCTTGGGCAGATGATGTGGCTTTAAAGCAAGTCTTAGACCTAGGGGTGCAAACCATCTTAGCCCCGATGGTTGATAGCGCTGAACAAGCTGAGCAGATCGTGCGCGGGACACGTTATCCGCCTCACGGTGTGCGCGGCGTTGGCAGTGCATTAGCGCGCGCATCACAGTTCAATCGCACGCCGAATTACCTCACCACGGCGAACGATGAAATCTGCGTGCTCGTGCAAATTGAATCGGCAAAAGCGGTGGAAGCGCTGGACAATATCCTTGCGGTTGAGGGAGTTGACGGTGTGTTCATCGGCCCGGCGGATTTGAGTGCCTCACTGGGCTACATTGGTCAACCCAACCACCCAGAAGTGGTAAAAGTGATTGAAGCCAGCATTGCCAAAATTGTGGCTGCTGGCAAAGCACCGGGCGTATTGATGGCCGACCCAAAGCAAGCTCAACGCTATTTGGACTGCGGGGCGTTATTTGTAGCGGTCGGAAGCGATACGGGGTTACTGATGAACAGTACAAAGCAGCTGGTACAAACCTTTAAGCCCGACCGAGAAGACGAAAATACTGAGGGCGGCCCTTCGGTTTACTAGCGCGGTCGACGAACGCCCTGATCACCCTTTCTTGCCCAGTATACTGGGCTTTTTTTACTTATATAATCGATCTAAAAAATACCCTGCATCATTGAGCGTGTTATGACTAAAGAGTGGATTCCAAACATCGACATTGGCCAAGACTACGATCTTAAATACAAAGATGAGACCGTCCATTTTGATAAATTGGGGAAGTTGGCCGACTTTTTTGGCCGCGATATGCCCATGCATTTACACGCTGAATACTGCCAGATTCATTTAGTACACGCTGGCAAAACCTTTTTCAACATCGACCAAAACACCTACGAGACGCAGGGCAAAGCGCTGTTTTTTACGCCATCATCGACGCCTCATGCTTTTTGGACCGAACCCGATGCCCCCGGTTTTGTGATCACATTACACGCCTCTGTGTTAGAAAGCATCACTGATCGGTTACAGGCTTTTCATAATATCTTCTACTTACCGATTGTGCTTGAAGAGCGCCATACGGCTGCACAGGAGTGGTTCAGGATAGAGCAGCTTTTTGATCTGCTAAAGTACGAATGGTCGCAACAACACAAACTTTTCAGAGAAGCGATTGATTCGATATTACAACTGCTGATTGTTCATCTATTGCGACTATCCGGCTCACAACATCCACGCCATCAAAACAGCCAAGCAGAAATCTTGAGCTTTCGTGCTTTCAGCCGATTAGTCGAATCGCACTTTGTCGAAGAACGTCGCATCACGTTTTATTGTGAGGCACTGCAGATAAATGAAAGCCGTTTGAATTACATCTGCAACAAAATCGCCGACGCTAGCCCCAAAAAAATCATCAACGGTCGCATCATACTCGAGGCAAAACGCCTGCTGTCACATACTAATAAGAACCTCACCGAGATCGCCTACACACTAGGCTTTATAGACCCTTCGTATTTTTCTCGTTTTTTTTATAAAAACACGCAAATGACTCCTTCTGACTTTCGAAATGCGCATCGCGAAGCGTAGCCTGTTGTTGTAAATACAGGCGTATTTATCGCACATTGATCGAAATAAACACGCGCCTTTATTTACTTAACATGTTAAGTGAAATACTATTTAAGATAACAAATAGAGTGAGCTCATGACTGAAATAACCTTTAACCAAAACAATCTAACCACCGCCGCAGCGGCCCATATAGGGGCGGCTGCAATGGCCCATGCGACACGTTTAGGCATTCATATCAGCATTTGTGTTGTCGATACATCGGGCATTCCTTTAGTCAGCCTACGTATGAATCAATCGCCGCTTCTCTCCCCCGGCATCGCCGAGAAAAAAGCGTATACCGCGATGTCCTTTCGTAGGCCGACTCAGACATGGCAAAGCTCGCTGATGAACAAAGAGAAGGTCCTGTTTGCGCTGCAAAATGAACCTAATTTTACCTATTTAGGTGGTGGACTCCCTATTCAACGGAAGGCGGTAACGGTCGGTGCCATCGGCGTGTCCGGTGGCAGCGAAGCGCAAGACATAGACTGCGCCCAAGTGGCGATTGATTCCTTACTTAACAATAACTAAAGAGAGATCACGATGCTGAAAAAACACTACCCATTTTATTTAGCCAGCCAACCCGTTTATGCCAACGAAGATTTGGACGTACGCAATAAATATTCTAATGAACTGATTGCGACCGTGGCCTTAGCAAACGCCGACCACATTGATCAAGCCATAGCCGCAGCAGACCAAGCACAAGCGGCAATGAAAGCGCTTCCGGCGTACAAACGCCAAGCCATACTGAACCACTGCGTACGTCGTTTTAAAGAACGCGCCGAAGAGCTGGCCTTCGCTTTATGCCAGGAAGCCGGCAAACCGATTAAAGATTCTCGTGGTGAGGTGACGCGTTTGATTGATACGTTCCAAATTGCCGCCGAAGAAGCCACGCGGATCTATGGTGAAGTCATCCCCATGGACATTTCAGCACGTGCCGAAGGTTACCAAGGTCAATGGAAACGCTTCCCTATTGGTCCGTGCTCGTTTATTTCTCCGTTTAACTTCCCGTTAAACTTAGCGGCACACAAGATTGCACCTGCGATTGCAGCCGGTTGTACGTTCATCTTAAAGCCCGCTTCTTTAACGCCGATCAGTGCCTTAATCATCGCAGAAATTTTGGCAGAGACTGAGTTGCCTGAAGGGGCTTTCTCAATTTTGCCATGTCGTCGTGATGGCGCCGATTTATTCACCACGGACGCTCGCTTGAAACTGTTAAGCTTCACAGGCTCGCCAGATGTGGGCTGGGATCTCAAAAAGAAAGCAGGCAAAAAACCGGTCGTGTTGGAACTCGGTGGTAACGCCGCCTGCATCGTTGATGAAGGCACCGATTTGGACGACGCGGTACAACGTATTATCTTCGGTGCTTACTACCAATCTGGCCAAAGCTGCGTCAGTGTGCAGCGTATCTTAATCCACGATTCGCTGTACGACCAAGCCAAAACCATGCTCTCTGACGCGGTTAAAAATCTCATCATGGGTGATCCATCCAACGAAGAGACGTTTATCGGCCCAATGATTTCGTTAAAAGAAGCCGAACGTCTGCATGGCTGGATAGATGAAGCCCGTCAAGCAGGCGCAACGGTGTTAGCGGGTGGACAACGCACTGGCGCCATGCTCGAAGCGACGTTACTGGAAAACGTGACCGCTGCCATGACCGTGAATAACGAAGAAGCGTTTGGTCCAGTCGCGATCATTTCAAAGTTCAGCGATTTCGATGCGGCGTTGAAAGAAGTGAATAATTCTGCGTTTGGTTTGCAAGCGGGTATTTTCACCAAAGACATCTACAAAGCCCACAAAGCTTGGGAAGAGTTAGAAGTGGGTGGCGTGATCATCGGTGACGTGCCATCTTGGCGTGTCGACCATATGCCCTATGGCGGCGTAAAAGACAGTGGCTTGGGCCGTGAAGGTATCCGCTATGCCATTGAAGACATGACAGAGTTAAAACTGATGGTGCTTCGTACGCCACAATAAGGCGTCTTTCACACTCTTTCAAAAGCCAACATTAGGTTGGCTTTTTATCTTCAAAGGACAACCGATGACGCGCACTTATTCTTTTTGGCTAATCCCCCTACTAGGCTATCTTGTGGCGTTTGGCCCGTTATCCATTGATACGTATTTGCCCAGTTTACCCAGCATTGCCGCTGACTTGAGTACCAGCCAACAAATGGTGCAATACAGCATTACCTCATTCTTAGTCGGTATGGCGGTTGGCATGCTGATCATTGGCCCACTTTCCGATCAACTCGGACGTAAGAAAATTTTACTGTTTGGCACCTTCCTTTATACTGTTACCAGCTTTGCCTGTGCAATGGTTCAAGATGCCGAATCGTTGGTGCTCTTACGTGCTGTGCAGTCTATTGGGGCTGCCGCGGCCGCCGTTCTGGCCAGGGCCTTGGTCCGTGATTACTTTGAGCACCAACAAGCGGCCAGTATTTTGTCGAGCATGCATATTATTTCAATGATCGTCATGCTGTTTGCCCCTTTGTTAGGCGCCTTCATCGTCAATACACTGGATTGGCGTTGGATTTTCTATCTACTGGCTGTTGTGTCAGTTTTCGCGTTTGTCGGTATCGCACTGATCATCAAAGAGCCGCAACGGGACACGGCAAAACCACCCAGCATCAAAGACTATTTGAGTTCATACAGTCTGTGTTTCAGCGAACCAAAGTTGACTTTGCTCATCCTTACCAATGGCTTTTCGTTTGCTGGCATGTTTGCGTTTATCGCTGCATCTGCTTTCGTCTACATTGACTATTTTGGGTACAATGAGTCCACCTATGGCCTGCTGTTTTCAGCCAACATTTGCGCCATTATTGTAATGACGTTGGTCAATAAACAGTTATTGGCCCGCGCGCCATCACCAACAGCCTTACGCTTTGCGCTCACAGTCTTAATCCTCTCCGTGACCCTAATGGTTCTAATCAGCATAGTCCACGCCAGCACCGCCCTACTGTTTTTCATGGCTAGCATGCTGTATATCAGCGTCACAGGCTCCGTTGGAGCCAATTGTTTAGCCAATATATTTACCCTTATTCCAGAGAGAGCTGGCACCGCTGCAGGGTTATTAGTCGCTATGCAGTTTGCCTTGGGCTCGATCAGCACCTACATCACGTCCGTGTTTTTTGACGGAACGCCAACTTCTTTATTGCTCATCATGGCTGGTTTTGGTGCGCTAAGCTTTGCCTCCTACGGTTTATCCTTGCTGGTCAGCCATAAAAAACATCCGCACTAGGATTAAATCAATTTGAACACCACTCAATACACTGATCCACTCTGTAAGAAGCAATGGCGACAATCAGTGTTCGATAGGATTTTGTGTTTCTTGGTCATTTCAGCAGGCTTTTTTCTAGAAATGTCCTAGAAGTCCCCAAGAAATGTCCATTCAAACACCGACCGATTAGACCAATAATTAAGCCACTTTCACGATAACAATAAGAGAGACTGGCATGAAACGTCACAACCCATTATTAGAAGACCTTAAATCTGTCCTACCTGCGATCGCTGAAAATGCAAGCAAAACAGAAGCGTTGCGCCAAGTACCTAATGAAAATATCGAACTGTTAAAACAAGTCGGTTTGCATAAAGCGTTTTTGCCAAAAGCGTATGGTGGTTATGAGATTTCCTTACCTGAATTCTGTGATTGCATTGCTGCGCTAGCAGGTGCTTGTTGCAGCACTGCGTGGGCCTTCAGCTTGCTTTGCACGCACAATCATCAAATGGCGTTGTTTTCAAAACAACTGCAAGACGACGTTTGGAAAGAAAACCCTGATGCGATGGCCAGCAGCAGTATTGCCCCATTTGGACGTTATCAAGAAGCCGAAGGCGGCATTATTTTTAATGGTGATATGAAATGGAGCAGCGGTTGTGACCATGCAGATTGGGCCATTGTTGGTTTCTTACGTGACAATGCGGAAGGGGCAAAAGATTACTGTTTTGCGGTTATTCCAAGCTCTGATTACCACATTGATGATGATTGGCACGCAATGGCGATGAAAGGGTCCGGCACCAAAACATTGGTCATTAAAGATGCTTTTGTACCAGAACACCGCATTCAAAAAGCCAAAGACATGATGGAAGGAAAATCGGCTGGTTACGGTTTATACCCTGACAGCAAAATTTTCTACGCGCCCTACCGCCCTTATTTTGCCTCCGGCTTTGCTGCGATGGCACTAGGGGTCGCGGAACGCATGGTCGAAGTATTCCAAGACGTAACGTCCACGCGAGTTCGTGCGTATACAGGTGCAAAAGTTCATGCGGCGACACCGGCCCTAATGCGTTTGGCTGAATCAAAGCACCAAGTCATGGCAGCACGTGCCTTTATGGAAAAAACCTGGGATGAGCATAAAGCGTTTGCAGAAGCGCATCGCTACCCAACGCGTGAAGAGCTGGCCTACTGGCGTACCAATCAAGCGTATTCTGTCAAAATGAGTATTGAAGCCGTGGACCGTTTGTTCAATGCCATCGGTGCAACACAATGGATGCTCGACAAAGAAGCGCAACGTTTATTCCGCGATACGCATATGTGTGGTGCCCACGCCTACACCGATTACGATGTCTGTGCACAAATCTTAGGGCGTGAGTTGATGGGCCTTGAGCCAGACCCTTCCCTTCTTTAAGAAAGTTCTGAGCATTCTCGCCAACGTTTAACCACTACTATTGATAGAGAGCACCCATAATATGAGTTTTGATCCTAAAGAATTTCGTCGTTGTCTTGGTAACTTCGCAACCGGTGTCACCGTTATTACGGCGCAAGCTGAAGATGGCAGCAAAGTCGGCGTGACCGCCAACAGCTTTAATTCGGTTTCACTCGATCCTGCCTTGGTTCTTTGGAGCATTGTCAAGGAATCAAGCAGCTACCCGATTCTAGAAAAAGCCTCACACTTCGCCGTCAACATTTTGGCGGCCGATCAGATCGATTTATCTAATAACTTTGCGCGTCCAAGTGATGACAAATTTGCCAACGTGGCCTTTGACACAGGCGCTGGCCAAGCGCCATTACTCCATAATACGGCGGCCAATTTTCAGTGTGAAAATTATCAAATTGTCGACGGCGGTGACCACTGGATTATGATCGGTAAAGTGGTGGCATTTGAGAACCATGGTCGTAGCCCACTGCTGTATGTGCAAGGCAGTTACGCGGGCGCCATTCCGTTTACTGGAACACAATCACCCGATAAAAATGTCGCCTCACCTGAAACGCTAGAACGTCTGCACAACAGCGCCATCTATCTGATGAATAAGGTCTTGCAAAAACTGCAAGAAAACTACCTGCCCAAGCAGTCTGCTACGGGGCTTAGCTCCAGTGAGGCTCGTTTATTATTGGTATTAAGCGATGCGCCGAATGTGTCATACGATGACCTCACCAACTTGGTGACCATTCCAGAGCCGGATGTCGAAGCGGGGATCGAGCGCTTGCAAACATCAGGTCTAATAAACGAAGCGATGGCTTTGACCGATAAAGGGCTAGAGATGGCAGACCGACTTTGGGCTATTTCCAAACAGCAGACCAACGAAGTGTTCAGTTCATTTGACGATGAGCAGTACCAAAGCTTCAAACAACAACTGCAAACACTCTTGAAGCAACTGTCCTAACACGCACACGTTAACCTTTCAATTAAAACAGTGACAAACTAAGGCTGGTCAACCGTCTTAGTTTGTCACTGTTTAACAAGAAAACCATGGCTTGTGCCTCTTTCGAGATGAATGCGACTAATGCTGTTCATAACATAACGATCCTTATAAAATAAGAGCTTGCCTACTCCATACAGAGAAACGAACACTTCTATGAAAAAACTCGAAGACTCATTGACCCTACAACTTTTGCGTGCACGAGAATCCGCGATGACTTTCTTTCGACCCGTGCTACTTAAAGCAGGCTTTACAGAACAACAGTGGCGAGTCCTTCGTGTTTTAAACGACCATGAAGAATTGGAAGCCAAACAGCTTGCGCATTTGTGTTGTATTTTAAGTCCCAGCCTGACACGAATTGTGAACCGCTTTGTCGAAGAAAAAATGATTATCCGCAAGCGTTCTCATGAGGATCAACGCATCACGCTTTTATCACTGACGGATGACGCCAAAGCGTTAGTCAAAGAATTTAGGCCGAATGTTGATGCCGGTTATAAACAGATTGTCGACAAACTCGGAGAAGATAAAGTGAAGCAGCTTAGTCAGCTTTTAAAAGAAGTGATTGATATTTCCGCTAGCGGAAAGTAACACTCTTGTCCGAGCCAGTTTGAATTTCGACCAATCATAGAGGATCCATTAAATTCCTTTGTAGGGCTGAAACTGATCCATAGCAAGACTGCTATGCCGAATTAATTAACATGTTTACTAATTTTTACGCGGTTAGTATGCTCTTTACTCTAAAGGATTCGAATACACCTGATCTACTGACAACGTTGGAACCGATATGAAACCCATCCCGATGCCTGTATTGATCACGATGGCAATGGGCAGCCCTATTGCACTGAATGCATTGTTACCCGTATTGCCTCTCGTTGCAGAAACCTTTGCGGTGTCCAACAGCACCGCA
>JBLWXY010000015.1:0-22657 GCA_048267225.1 Pseudidiomarina sp. | reverse complement strand
GATGGTGACCTTTGTTTCCCAATGTGAAAAAAACTCGCTCAAAAAAACACGGCGAGTACTCGATGCCTTCGCCAATCGCATTGGTGACAATACTTGGCAAACTCTCATAACCGAAGACGGCTTACTCACTGTCAAAAAAATGCTGCGTAAAACCGCCAGTAAAAATACTGCCGTAAGCTGCCACTGGATAAGAACCCGTGCCAGAAGTGAATTGCTTTGGGTGGTGGGGAATCGATTGAAATTTAATGAGCAGGGCATTGTGCCGGTTAATACAACACGTAGAAATTTACTAAAAAGCGAAATAGAAAACGATTGGCATTATTTGCCATTGATTAAAGCATTAACAAGCTTAGCAGCGCTTTTACACGACTGGGGGAAGGCGACCAAGCTGTTTCAGGAAAAGCTATCGCCAAAGAGCAAAAATAAGTTCAAAGGTGACCCAATCCGACACGAATGGATCTCGCTCTTATTGCTACGCGCTTTTGTCCAAACAACCAATAGCACAACGGATGATGAATGGTTGGAAAAGCTTAACCAAGGGAATATTGACGAAGCACAACTAAAGACACTGATTCAAAGCTCAGCATTAACCCCCTTGGCAAACCTACCGCCGATTGCCCAACTGGTCGCGTGGTTAATTGTTTCTCATCACCGCTTACCGTCTTTATCAAAAGATCAATCAAGGGGCTACAAGGGCGAAAAAGCGGAATCCGTGAACGCCATGTTGCAACGTATTTCCCAACAATGGGGCTACGAAAATCGCCAAGACGAAGCAGAGTATCAAAAGCGTTTAAAAGGTTGTTTTAGTTTTCCAAATGGACTGTTAAGTAACTCTAGTCAATGGCTGAAAAACATAAAACGTTGGTCCAAACATCTCATCGAAAATAAAACCTATGCGCTGCAAAGTATCGAAAGTGGCAGCTATCGCTTGGTATTGAATCATGTTCGTTTGTGTTTAATGTTGGGTGATCATTACTACTCTTCCCAAGACGCCGCCAAAGGCTGGAAAGACACCACAGGATTGTTTGCCAATACAGACAAAACCACTCAAACATTCAAGCAAAAATTGGATGAACATCTCGTCGGCGTTGCAAGCCACGCAGCTAAAATTGCCCACTTGCTCCCTGCTTTTGAAAAAGAGCCGCCTCTTGCGGAAGATATTCAGGCTTTACGAAAACCCAGCCCCAAAGGATTCCAGTGGCAAGATAAGGCTGTTAACAAAATTACCGAATACTACCGAAGCATTGAACCTAATAAGCTCAAACAAGGTTTTTTTGCCGTCAATATGGCCAGCACTGGGTGTGGCAAAACCTTTGCCAACGCTAAAATCATGCGGGCCTTATCTTTGGATCAGAAAAGCTTACGTTTTGTATTGGCGCTAGGGCTACGTACCTTAACGATACAAACAGGCCGAGAGTATCGAGAGCGAGTTGGATTGGACGACAGTGAACTGGCCGTACTGATCGGTTCTAAAGCTGTCATGGAATTGGACCAGAGAAACCATGCGCTCAAAAGCCAAGATCAAAAAAACCATGAGAGCCGAGGCTCAGAGTCACAAGAGTCGCTGTTAAACGAAGACATAGACTTTGATTGTGCCATTCCAGAGCATACATTAACGACCGTGTTGACCAAGCAACGAGACAAACAGTTTCTTTATGCGCCCGTGCTTGCCTGTACGATAGATCATCTTATGTCGGCCACGGAAACCAAGCGGGGCGGACGTTACATACTACCGACCTTACGCCTTATGTCGTCCGATCTCGTGATCGATGAAATTGACGACTTCACCGGATATGATTTAATCGCTATTGGCCGATTGATCCACTTAGCGGGCATGTTAGGACGAAAGGTCATGATTTCTTCCGCCACTATTCCGCCTCATATGGCAGAAGGCTATTTTAAAGCCTATCGGGATGGTTGGCGTTTATATTGCAAAACACGTGACGCTAGCCCTGTTATCGGCTGCGCTTGGGTTGATGAATTCGCTACCGATGTGCATAGCAATAGTGTAGAAAACCTCGAGGACGCCATTCCCGTTTACCGAGAACATCATGCAGGTTTCATTAAAAAACGGGTAGAAAAGTTAACCAAGCAGCCAGCAAAACGCAAAGCGGATATTGCCTCTTGCCAAGCCATTATTGAGCAACATAAGGGGCAAATGCAGCACGATGTGGAGGTTGTTGAGAATAAGCAAACTGCCTACTTTGATAATATTTTTCAACAAGCATGGCTAAAGCATAAAGGCCATTCTTTTAAAGACCCAGAAACCCAGTTAAAAGTATCTTTTGGCGTGGTTCGTATGGCCAATATCTCGCCTTGCGTCGCTCTGACCAAATATCTACTCGCTAAAGTATTGCCCAATAATACCGAAGTGCGTGTCATGGCTTATCACAGCCAACAAGTCATGCTGCTGCGTTCTGAGCAAGAGCATCATCTGGACGAAATACTCAAGCGCAAAGAAAAACCGAGCGAATTACCGGGCGCACTAAAAAATCGAGTTGTCAGAAGTCATCTACAGCGCGTTCAACAGGGCCATCCAGAAGTGAACAATGTGCTCTTTATTCTGGTCGCAACGCCGGTTGAAGAGGTGGGCCGAGACCATGATTTCGATTGGGCAGTCATTGAGCCTTCTTCCTATCGCGCCATTATCCAGCTCGCAGGGCGTGTAAAACGTCACCGAGAAGGCGAAGTGGATCAAGCTAATGTTGCCCTGATGCAATACAACTGGAAGGGCATTCGTGATGCGCAGCAAGAAGGCCAAAAGGTGTTTAACCGTCCAGGCTTTGAGGAAAACATTACCCTTAAACATCATAACCTTGATGCTCTGCTTGATGTTCAACAAATAGGTAAGCGTCTGGATGCGATACCAAGGATTCAGCAGCCTGACCACTTAACCGCCAAATACATGCGCGGCTTAATAGAAACCGATAGCTTGTCGGAACTTGAACACATTGCCACTTGGCGATGGTTGGCAAACTATAAAAGCACAGGCAATGATGCCCAGACAGGTCCTCATACCTTACAGGGTTGGTTGAATCATCATTGGTTTTTGACCGCCTTGCCGCAAGTGCTGACGCCATTTCGTCAAAGCCAAGCCAGCGTAAATACCTATCTGGTGTTTAGCGAACCTCATCAAGCGAGTTTCTTCTGTGAAAAAGACGAAGAAGGCCATGCGATTAATCGAGAAGCCATACTCAATATTCGACGAGAATCGTTAGACGATTTATCCATGGCAAGGCTTTGGCTAACACGCAACTTTGATCAAAGTTGTGCTGAGTTAGCGGTAGAAAAAGAGTTAAGTCAGAGAGTTGCTTCTATGCGTTATGGAGAGCTGAACTTTCCTCATGACGAAAAAAAGCATTATGTCTACAGCGACCAATTAGGGTTAGTGAAGCTATAAAAAAAGCCAGAGGTATAAAGCCTCTGGCTTTGGTTTAAAAAGCTGCGTGTTCGGCAGCAAAAGTTGGTTAAACCCTTAAGGGATTTTTTACACTTGCTAAGCTGCTTTATCAGCAGCGATTAGATTGTATTTGGTTAAGGCTCATATGTCACCATATTTAAATTAGGTATTTTATACACGGCGTTGATTTTTCTAAGGTAGGAATATTATGTCTAGAAATTGACCAGTAGCGACGTGCATGCACTATGAGCAAGACATACTTGAAGAAAGAGACTGTCACCATTACTCGAACCGAAGAGATTAGTGTTATTGATGGTGATGTGGAAGCTAAGGCTCTTTCTGAGAGTCGGTTTTGGCTTTCTTTGTGGGCAATGGCCAAAAAAATTTTGGGTAAATGGATGAGGACGAAAGATGATGGATAAGAGTATCTCGGCTTTCTTTGAAGAAAGAAAAGCCGCTTGGCTAAAGAAAAACCTGAGCACATCCATGTCAGAACTGGAAGCCAAAGAAAAAGAGCAAGAGTGCGATAGCGTATTTGCGCTAAAAAACTGGTTGCCGAATGCAGCGAAAAGAGCAGGGCAAATGTCTATCTCGACACACCCTTGTACCTTTAGTCACCCAAGTGCTCGTAAAAATAAAAATGGCTACGCCAGCGCCGTCATTGCGTCGAGCGAATCAAAAAATGATGGTTTTTTACGAACAGGCAATGTCGCCGTGGCGTCGGATGCCCTTGGTAATGCTGCCGCTTTGGATGTGTACAAGTTTCTAACGCTCATCACAGACGATGAGCAAAGCGTGCTGCAACATTTGGAGCAAGATTCAGAGTTAGCGCAAGTCTTGCTTACCTTGCCAAATGCCGACGAAGACCTCAGTTATCAGACATTAAAACAAGGCTTTTTAGCCATGTCGGCAACCGATGATGAGGTGATTACCAGTTCTAAAATCAAACAAGTGTATTTTCCTGTTTCTAAGCAACAAGGTGAAACGGAATATCATCAGCTGTCGTTATTAACCGCATCGGGCATTGTTTTCGAACTGCGTCAGCGCCTCGATAACATGCGTTTTGGTGAGGAAATAAAGCTCGCGAGAGAAAAGAAAAAAGCAGACGAATACCATGACAGTTTCCGTGAAATATACGACCTAACCACCATCGGCTACGGCGGCACCAAGCCGCAAAATATCAGTGTATTAAATAATCAAAATGGCGGTAAAGCACACCTTTTAATGAGTGTGCCTCCGACGATACAAAATCGTCATACGCATTTCCCCAAAGTCGATTTTTTTCAGCAAAGTGTGAATTACTTCCAATGCAAAGAGCAATTTCACCAACTGCATTCGCTCTATAAGCATAATGAGAACAACATGCATGTTCGGGCTGATCGAGACGAACTCTATCAACAGATTATTGATCATCTCATCGAAAAGATGTGGCAAGTGCGAGCGATAGCAAGCGAGCAATACATAGAAACAGCAAGCCAGCTAAGCAAAGCGCAAACCACTTGGTTATGTGAGCACACAAAAATGCTAAGAGAAACCACAGACGATTGGCTAGATGAAATCGTCGCATCCATTACCACTTACTTATTCTATGGCTACGAAAAAATACTGGGTAAAAAAGCGATTAAGTTAGGTCATGCAGAGCGTAGACAGATGGAAAAAATTGCCGAAGAGAATAAGGAGGCGCTGCGATGAGTGGAGAAATCAAGAAGCTATTAATTATCCCGCATTTGCGCGTACACAATGCCAATGCGTTATCCAGTCCATTTACCATTGGCTTTCCCGCTATGACCGCATGGCTTGGGGCCGTTCACGCACTGCAACGACAACTCAATGGAAGGCAGTTTGATGGGAAAAGCATGCCCGTCGATTTTATCTCGACAGGGGTTGTCTGCCATGAACTTAATCTGCAAACCCACAAAGGTGAAAATGACTTCGTCCACTCCATTATTGGCACGGGCAACCCGCTGGATAAAACTGGCGCGAGATCGTCTTTCATCGAAGAAGCCCGTTGCCATCTTGATGTCAGCTTGGTCATTCAATTCGACAAAATCAGTATTGACGAACAGGAAGGCTTTCTTGCCGCCATCACCCAGTTGCTTAACGCCCACATGAAAATAGCGGGTGGTGATATACAAGGCTTTAAGAAACCATTTTGTCTTGTGTGTGAAGAAGGTAATGATGAAGACATGAACAAAGTAAAGCGCGCCTTGATGCCAGGTTATGTTTTGATTGAACGGCGAGAGCTTATGGTAGACGCCATGGAAAATGGGGTAGATGCCATGGAAGCGCTTATTGATTATTTAGCGATTCACCACTCTTGTGATCGTCTAATAGACGAGGAAAACAAAGAAACCATCGAATGGCGTAGACATCGCAAACTGGTCAATGACAAACCCGCAGGGTGGCTTGTTCCCATTGCGACAGGCTTTCATGCCATTAGCGAGCTAGGCGAAGCGAAAAACCAGCGAGACCCAGATGTGCCACACCGTTTCGCGGAAAGCATGGTCACCTTAGGGGAGTTCAAAATGCCCCATCGACTGAAAAGAATAGAAGACATGTTATGGCGTTACCACAAAGAGGGCGATGCCTACCTTTGTCATCAAACGTCTCATGCACATTTATCATCGGCAGCATTGGTTGCCGATGAAGACGACGATTTAGAATTTTAATTAACCGAACCACTAAAAAAAAAGGATATTTATTATGGCTAAAAATGACAACAACACTGCTTCCGTATTGGCATTCGAGAAAAAACTGGTTTTAAGCGATGGCTATATGTATGGCGCAACCTGGGCTGATCGCAGTCAAATCTCGCCGTTAGCATTAAAGGAAAAATCGGTACGAGGTACGATTTCCAATCGACTAAAAGCCGCGGTTAAAAATGACCCTGCCAAGCTCAATGCCGAAGTGGAAAAAGCCAACTTACAACGAGTGGATGCCTGTTCATTGGATCTAGACCAAGACACATTGAACTTACAATTCAGTGTAAAAGTGCTTGGTGGCATCGCCAAACCAGCGGCTTGTAATAATGCGAACTTTAAGAAAAGTTATAGCGAAGCGGCCAATGCTTATATAGAAAAGCACGGATTCAACGAATTGGCGCGTCGTTACGCCATGAACATCGCCAATGCTCGTTTCTTATGGCGTAACCGTGTTGGCGCTGAAAAAATTGAAGTGAATGTCATCGCAAAAAACAGCACAGTGAATGAGTCATGGACATTTGATGCCACTCAAGTCAGCACTCGTCATTTTGACACCCAAGACGCCAACATCGATCAACTTGCCAACATCATTGCCCAAGCCTTAGCCAGTGAAGATGACTTTATCTTGCTGGAAATTAGCTGCTTTGCACTGATGGGCCACGCTCAAGAAGTGTACCCAAGCGAAGAGCTAGTCTTGGATAAAGGCAAAGGACAAAAGAGTAAAATTTTATATCACGTGAATGATGTAGCGGCAATGCACTCACAAAAACTGGGCAATGCTTTGCGTACCATCGATACTTGGTATCCTGAGCATAATGATCCAGAACTGTCCGTTGGCCCTATCGCCGTTGAGCCTTACGGCGCCGTCACCAACCTTGGTAAAGCCTTCCGTACACCAAAAGACAAACAAGACTTTTATACCTTTTTTGATGGATGGGCTCGGGGTGAAACATTAAACAGATCAGAAGATGAACACTATGTCATGGCGACATTGGTTCGTGGTGGTGTCTTCGGAGAGAGCGATAAATAAGGAGCGAGTTATGAAACACTACATCGACATAACCTTGCTACCCAGTGACGACATTGGTGTTCACTTTTTGTGGTCAAAACTCATGATGCAAGTGCACCTTGCTCTCGTGGAAATTCAAGACGACAAACAGCAAGTGCCTGTTGCCGTGAGCTTTCCCAAATACCAAACAAGTGGAAATGAAAAGCTCGGTTTTGTTGGCAACAAGCTTAGACTATTTGCCAACGACAAAAATGACCTAGAGCGTTTGAATCTTGGGAAATGGCTAAATCGTCTTGAAGACTATGTGCACATGAAAAGCGTCGCCGACGTTCCAAGTGACGTGCTTGGCTACGAGTCGTTTAATCGTCGTCGTAAATCAGGCTCGCCTGACAAGCACATTAAACGCCGCATGCAACGCCACAACGAAACATTGGAGAAAGCGGCAGAATTTTTTAAAGGTTATAACATGGCAAAAGAAGATAAAGAGCTACCCTTTATCAGAATGAAGAGCCTACACAGCGACAATGAGTTTTGTATGAGCATCATTCGAAAAGAGGCCGTACCATCGAATAATAGCTCCATGTTCAATACCTACGGACTCAGTGCAGAAGGTGTTTTACCTAAGTTTTAACCAACGAAAAAAGCTCTTTAAAAATATCTTTTAAAAACAGCAAGTTACAATATGCAGAAAAAACATAGGTAAAAACGCTAATTTTTACCTAACTGTATGTTGTAACTTATTTTTTTGCTAGTAAGCTATGTTCACCGCCGAACACGCGGCTTAGAAATTATCAATCAGATCCATAACACGCTCACTCGGGTTCACCGCCGAACACGCGGCTTAGAAAGTCTGAAATCCCTATCAACGACTCAACAAAGCGTTCACCGCCGAACACGCGGCTTAGAAATGCCCCCGCTTCTTTGGTTCTGAGTCCGTAACGTTCACCGCCGAACACGCGGCTTAGAAATTCTCGTTGAAAACAGAAGCAAAACGGGATTGGTTCACCGCCGAACACGCGGCTTAGAAATTACGGGGAATAAGCTCGCGGTCTCTTGTAGCGTTCACCGCCGAACACGCGGCTTAGAAACTTCTCGACGGTGCTGCGTCTGCCGAACCTTCGTTCACCGCCGAACACGCGGCTTAGAAAGATCAGTCGTTCATCTGGAGTCTTGTATGAAGGTTCACCGCCGAACACGCGGCTTAGAAATCACGATCCATAGTCTCTAGAATCGATTGCATGTTCACCGCCGAACACGCGGCTTAGAAATGCATCAGATAGGGCAACCCGAAGACCCTTACGTTCACCGCCGAACACGCGGCTTAGAAATCTGGATATGACCTTTTCAGGTCGTTAACGCTGTTCACCGCCGAACACGCGGCTTAGAAATTTGTCATCAGGGAACCACTGGGCTTGCGAGTGTTCACCGCCGAACACGCGGCTTAGAAATTTCGCGTTGTCTTTTCTATCAAAGCCAAACCGTTCACCGCCGAACACGCGGCTTAGAAACATGACCAATATATTACCTGCAACTATTGCGGGTTCACCGTCGAACACGCGGCTTAGAAATCCATAGATCGACTACGCATGTTCTGTGCCCAGTTCACCGCCGAACACGCGGCTTAGAAATCTTTCATCCCAGCCTTCGCATTGCATTTTTAGTTCACCGCCGAACACGCGGCTTAGAAAGATCGGTTGCTGGTGTTTGTGAAGTTCAAACCGTTCACCGCCGAACACGCGGCTTAGAAATTGTAGCTGATCCACCTTTTCTGCTACTGCGAAGTTCACCGCCGAACACGCGGCTTAGAAAAGACATCTACTGCACAGCCCTGACAGGAGTTTGTTCACCGCCGAACACGCGGCTTAGAAATTACCATGTGTAAACAATCACGCGACCGTTTCGTTCACCGCCGAACACGCGGCTTAGAAAATGCGTGAGGATACCCGTTGCGAGAACGTCTAGTTCACCGCCGAACACGCGGCTTAGAAAATGCGTGAGGATACCCGTTGCGAGAACGTCTAGTTCACCGCCGAACACGCGGCTTAGAAATATTTAAAGCTTTCAGGCTGTGTTTAATCGTTGTTCACCGCCGAACAGGCGGCTTAGAAAAGTGCATACGCTGCCACTTATTGAGCAATATCCTTCACCGCCGAATAGGCGGCTTAGAAATATTGCTGTTTATAAATCCAGAGCAGCGCGACCTTCATCGCCGAATAGGCGGCTTAGAGAAGTTGTTCAGAAAACCTAAAATGTTATAGTGAGTCCGCTGATCATGCGGTTTGGAAATTGAGTGTTTAATATCTTGTACCACACCGACACACAAAAAAAGCGGCTCTTTGCAGAGGAAGAGAAATGAAGTTAAAGCGGCTAACACTTTCGAACTTTCGAGGTTTTACTTCGTTTGAATGCGAATTTAACCTAGGTTTAAACGTGATTGTCGGGCAAAACGGATTTGGTAAAACCTCTGTGTTAGATGCTATTTCCGTTGCTTACGGACAATACCTTAGCGCGTTTGGTACTGGCGTAGATCGTGGTGTCCATAAAGATGAAATCCATCTTGCCGCGATGAAGTCAGTCGAAGGGGAAAGCGTTCAAATGGAATATCAGTTTCCCGTGACGGTGGCCTGTGAGGCTTACAAAGTATCATCGATGTCTGATTTCCCTCTTTCGTGGACTCGTAGTCTGAACTCCCAAAAAAGTCGCACTACTCAGGTGACCCCCCTTAAAAATGCCGCTAAGCACTTAGAAAAAGCCGTGCAAAATGGCGAGGCTGTGAGCTTGCCTATATTGGCATATTACGGAACCGGACGTCTTTGGCGACAGAAAGCACTTTCTTCTATAAAAGAAGAATCACTTAGTAAGGCAAGCCGTTTAGAAGGCTACCGAGATTGCATGGATCCAGAATCCAGCTATAACGCCTTTGCTCGTTGGCTGCGTAATGAAAGTATTGCGGACTATGAACAGCGTATGGCGTTGATTGAGCGAGCAGGTCTTGAAGAAGCGCTTAATAAAGGGAAAACAGTTCGTGGTCGTTTACTAAATGCGATTAGTGAAGCGATTAATACCGTACTAGAACCTTCTGGCTGGAGTAATGTACGTTACGGCGCGAGCTCCAAGCAGATTATTGCAACGCATTCTGAGTACGGTGATATGCCGATTTCTTTGTTAAGTGACGGTGTGCGGAATATGGTTGGTTTAGTGGCGGATATTGCTTATCGCTGTGTGCGCTTAAATCCACATTTAGAGGGCAATGCAGTCAATGACACATTTGGCATCGTATTAATCGATGAAGTAGACATGCACTTACACCCTGAATGGCAGCAATTAGTGCTACAGAATTTGGAAGAAGCCTTTCCGAATATACAGTTTATTGTCACGACCCACAGCCCGCAGGTACTCTCAACCGTTAAAAAAGAATCCATCATAGTGCTTGGCAGGACGGGCAAAGTTCAGCCCATTTTTGGTGAAACGTATGGCGAAGCCAGTAATGACATCTTAACGGAAGTGATGCATGTTAATCCTAAACCTCGTATTGAGCAGGTTGTAGAAGTAGAACGCTATTTAAATATGATTGACTTAGGGAAGCACGAGTCAATTGAGGGCAAAGCTTTACGAGCCAAACTTGAGTCTATGCTTGGTCAAGAGCACCATGAGTTACAAAAAGCAGATCGTAAAATTCGACGTAAGGGATTGCTAGCAAAATGAGAGTGATTGCTAAAACGGAATTAGGTAGTAATGTATTAGAGAGACAAAACAAGATAGGTCGACCAAATACCGCAGAGGAAGCGAAGGAGCGTTGGGTGGCTTTTGGTAAAAAGACAACAGCTCGTAATAAGCTAAAGCATCAGCAACAGGGGCTTTGCGCTTACACTGAGTTTAACATTAGCGCGTTTGTTTCGTTGGCGTCTTCAACACAAAATGGTTGCCATATTGAACACATCAAACCTAAAAGCCGTTTTCCAACAGAAACCTTTGATTATGAAAATCTTATAGTCTCTATTTTGGATGCTCATGATTTGCGTTCTATCAAACAGGGTGAATTGTCTGTCAGCAATCAAGGTCCAGATGATAAGAGTCATCTCAATTATTTTGGTGGCCATGCCAAGCTGCATTTTTACGATGATAATCTTTTTATCTCACCTACCGATCAGAATTGTGGGTGTTTTTTTGCGTTCCTAGAAGAAAGTGGCGCGATGGTTCCTTCCCCTAACCTCGATGATGCAGAGCAAGAGAAAGCAAAATATACCATTGATCTGCTGAACCTAAACCATCCTTATCTAAAAAATCAGCGTCGCCTGCGCATGGCGGAAGTTAGAGACGATATTGATAAAACAGATGACTCTGAAAGAATCGTTGCTCTAATTGAGCTAGAAACCTCAGAATACGAAGCGGGGCAGGTTGCGTCCTTTCCGTCTGCGGTCTTATCCCTGATCAAAGGCTTATAAAAAGCATAGGTCAGCAACTCGTAGTCCAAGTCTATTGAAAGGCTATTAGCCGTTAATCGACGAACAGGCAGCAACCTACACAAGTATTGCCGTCTTTCTGTCAGGTTTTATTTACAAACATTGTGTTTGAGGTAAATAATGTCTGATGAGCGCTTTATTTAAACCAAGTGCTTTTTGAACGGCACTGTGGATGCAGTGTAAGGCGTTACGGCGATGACTAGGATGAGTGATGGATTATTTTTTTGAGATAAAGATTATGGAGGATCCCGAGTTTTCGGCCCCCATTTTAATGAATGCCTTGTTTAGTAAGTTACATCGAGCGTTAGTCGAAGTATCTCAAGGCGAAATCGCGGTTAGTTTCCCACAGTACAAACAACGCAGCCTCGGTAAAGTGCTGCGTCTTCACGGCAGTCTTGCCGCATTAGAGAGGCTAGAGACAGTAATTTGGCGAAAAGGGTTGGGGGATTACACCGAGGTGTCAGCTATTTTGCCGGTACCTGAAGCACATCAGCATTGCCTCGTTTCGCGTGTTCACGCGCAGGGTAATCTAGAAAGTGTCCGTCGACGTGCGATGAAGCGACACTCAATTAGCTATGAAGAAGCTTGCACCCAAATCCCTAAGCTGGAAACAAAACAGCTAGAGCTACCGTTTGTGCAGATAAAGAGTCAGTCCACAGGCGAGACATTTCGATTGTTTATCAAACAAACATCTTGCTTACCCACCGACGTCGATCAGCCATTTTCCAAATATGGTTTAAGTAGTACGACAAGCGTGCCTTGGTTTTAATACGATTTAAGGAAGAGATCGACACATGCGAAGAAAAACCAAACAGAATCTCGAATCACTCCAAGAGGCATTTAAGACGCCTCCAACCAAAACTTGGCAAACCTATCAATGCACCCTAGTCACGCCCATGTACGGCGGTGGCGTTGAAGCCGGTAAAGTCGATAAAGACATGCCGATTCGCGCTAGCTCGATTCGCGGACAGCTGCGCTTTTGGTGGCGAATTGCTTGTGGCCCATTTAATAGACCAAAAGAGATGTTTGATAGAGAAACCGCGATTTGGGGAGGGATAGGTGATAAAGAGGCTAAAGCGAGTAAAGTTGAGATTCGGATTTCGAATGTCGATTGCAAAGGTGAAGTCGCAGCGTTTGAATATGAACAACACAATAAAGATCGTAATAAATTTAAAAGTGTTCCGAAGCCTGATCCTAATTTGGGCCATGCCTATGCACTTTTTTCTGCCCATGGAAAGTTAAGCAAAGATAAGACAGTTATTGAAGAGTTGCCCCATAAAATAACCAAAACGGGTTTATCTTTTGAATTACAGCTTAATTTTAAAACGCTTATAGAAGGCGCTTTAACACCTGAGCAGATTAATGAGGTAAAAGAGGCGATTCGCTGGTGGGCTAGCTTTGGTGGCGTTGGCAGCCGAACACGTCGCGGTCTAGGCGCCGTTATGGTGAGTGGCGATGGAATTACCCCAGTAACCCGAGGTGAAGTTGAAGCAAAAGGTGGTGTCTTAGAATTAGTGACTCGAAATGGAAAGCCTGAGACAGGTGCTCATGCCGTGGTTTGCTGGCGGTATGGCTGCAATAAGTTAAGAGATTTTCGTCAGGCTAAAAATGTTGGACGAAATCCACCTAAACCGGATTCAAAATCACCAGCAGGGCAGAGCAGATGGCCAGAAGGCAACTCGATTAGGAATCTAGCAGAGGCTCATAGTAAAAAGCATCCTCCCAGTGATCCAAAAACTAACTTTTTTCCTCGCGCTTCTTTCGGTTTACCAATTATTTTCCATTTTCAGCAGGATAATGGCTCAGGGCGAGAGCCAGATGATCATACATTAAAAGTGGCAGATAAAGACAAAGAGCGTATGGCTAGTCCTTTAATCTTATGTCCGTATTACAATGGTAAATATTGGGAGTCAGCTGCTTTGCTGCTACCAGATTGGCAAAAGGCTTTACATCAGCGGTTAGAGCTTTCGCCTAAACCTAGTCATGTTAAGCATGAGCCAATGAATTGGTCGTTCTCGCCAGAGCAGCAGCGTTTACTTGCAGGAAAAGATAAGCCTATGGAAGGGCGACCTAACGACCCCCTTTCCGCCTTCCTCGATTACTTTAAAGAAGGAAACTCATAATGGATTATTTAGTGGCCATCAGCATTGGCCCTGTGCAAAGTTTGATCGAAGCGGGGCGGCGTAGCCAAGATTTGTGGTGCGGTTCGTGGTTGTTGTCTGAAGTGTCGCGGGCGGTAGCGCTTAACTTTCATCAAGCGCAAAACGGTTGCTTGGTGTTTCCAAGTCCAGATAAACCAGATGAAGAGTTAAAACCTCAAGATCCCGATTCATCAGACTCTACAGTTGTTATTGAAGCCAATATCGCCAATGTGATTCGCGCGGTGATTCAAGCCGACAATCCTGAGCAGGTACATTGTATTGTTGACGATGCGAAAGATGCGGCAAAAGCCCGTTTAGATGAGATCATAAATCAAGTTCGCGAGAACAAGCTGAAAGGCTTTAATGTGGACTGGCCACGGTTTGAACAGCAAAAGCACGATATTCTCGAAACTTATGCTGCATGGGTAAAGCTTGAACCACACAAGTATGGCGACGCCTCCAAACGCTTAGGTAAGCTGCTCTCTGCACGCAAACAAACGAAGGTTTTTGATCCGATTCAAGATACGGAGATCGGTTTGTTTAAGTCGACATTGGATGGGGCAAATAATACGCTCACGGATAACATTGGTAGTAATAAAGAGCAGCGGCACCAGTTGCGACTCAGTGAACGAGAAGAGTTGGATATTTTAGGGCTGATCAAGCGTAAAGCGGGGCATTTTGAGCAATTTACCCCGTTTTCGCGCGTAGTGACAGAGCCGTGGTTATCTTCTCTTAGTTCAGAGCAACTTAAAACTCTTCAATCTCATTATCAGTCGTTTGTAGAAGCTGGTCTAGCCACTACTGTAAAGGGCAATGAAGACGCATATCAAGATTTCCCGTATGACGGTGAATATTTATTTCCTAGTCGTATTGAGCAAGAACAGGTAGTAAAGGATTCAACGAAAGAGTGCGGAGTAGAGCAGGAGGAGAAAGATGCGTTGCTTCAGTCTTTATCGGCTATTAGTAAAGAGTCAGGCTCACCAGTGCCTTATGGGATGTTACTCAAAGCCGATGGGGACCGTATGGGTGAGCTACTTTCAAAGGCGAAAGAAAAAGATGACTCTATTGCGATTTCTCAAGCCTTGCATCAATTTGCTACCGAAGTACGCAGTGTCGTGCGAGAGCACGGTGGTCATGCCATTTACACGGGCGGGGATGATGTGCTCGCGTTCCTGCCACTAAATACCGCCTTAATATGTGCACAAGAGCTGGCCGAGCTATTTAAGCAATCAATGAAAGCGCTAGCAAAGCCGCTTGGTGCGGAGTGTCCAACCTTATCCGTGGGCTTGGCAATCGGGCATTTTGTGCAACCGATGCGCCAACTGCGCCATCGCGCCATTGCCGCGGAAAAGTTGGCAAAAGGGAATGAGCAGGCAAAACCGCGCAACGCGCTGGCAATCCAATTAGGCATTCGTTCTGGGCATGAAATTGCATGGCGTTGTCGTTGGGATGATAAGGTGACGATAAGCACCTTGAATCAATTTGTGGCTGGATTTAGCAAAGGCTTATTACCGACCCGCATTATGCAAGATGTCTTAGCCATGTCCCAGAAACTTAAGTGGACACAGGATGAAGACAAAGTGGATAAAGAAACGGGTTCTGGTATTCGCCTTAGCGAAATGGAACGTATGCTCGCGCGCGCGTCGTTTGCCCATCAATATTCAGAAGCGCAACTCGAAGAAGTTGATAAAGGCGACAAAGACAATCAGCGTACATTCGCACAACACGTTGCCTCGTTAAAACTCCAGTTACGCGAGCAGGCGCAAGATCAATCATTGGATGAGCTGGCGAATATGCTGCGGATTGCCCGTTGGTTATCCGCGCGGACAACGGCGGATTTAGGCAAGGAAGACATGTCATGAATTATTTTGTATTAAACCCTCTCGATCCATTGATTATCCGCTCCAGCCGCCCATTTGAAGCGATTTCCGATGCCGAAGCCGCTAAGTTTCCGCCGCCGTCCACCATCGCGGGGGCGTTGCGAAACTTACATGGCCGCACTATTGGCATTGATTTTAATGATAGAAAGAATAATCAAGAACAGCTTAAGGCGCTGCTTGAGGTGCCAGTGACAGGCCCACTAGTGGTGAAAATGCCAGTTGATCAATCAATCGATACCCTTGAACAAGAGCATATTCTTGTCCCGAAACCTGCGGATGCGCAGTACTTTGCGGTGGACGGTAAGTCCACCTTGATTGGGCTGCAACCGGCAAAGCCGAATAAAGACGAAGGCTGTGATTTACCTAATGAGTTACTCCCTTTGTTCTTGTCGCAAGACATTCAAGGTAAACCTGTTGGGGGTCCCAAATGGTGGCCTCTGACCGATCTATTGAAATGGCGAAAAGGTGAAAACCTCGCATTTTCAAATATAGAAAAGAATGGTTGGACGCCTACCGAGCCAGATATTCGCACCCATGTGGAGCGTGACAATGAAACGCGCAATTCGGTTGACGGGCAAATCTTTCAAACTACAGGGTTAACCCTATGGCAGCAGCCAAACGAACAGGATGTTTTTCCCTCGGAACAAGTGGGCATTTTGGCAGGTATTCATGGTGAGGTATCGCTCACCGCAATGAACTTAGGCGGCGAACGACGCTTGGCAGAAGTGACTGGTTGTGATGTATGGCCTAAACCGCCAGAAAATTTTGCCCAAGAGATCATTGATGCACGTGGGTTAATCCTGACGTTTCTTACGCCAACTATTTTTGCTAACGGATGGCAGCCAGCGTGGCTTGACGAAGGCATACCGCCAGGCTGTCAGCACTTAAAACTGGAACTCAAAGCCGCCGCTGTTGATCGCTGGCTGCCGCAATCGGGTTGGGATCTCGCCAGTAATAAACCTCGCGCCAGCGAGCGCATGATCCCGGCAGGGGCGACTTATTGGTTTGCAATCGTGGAGGGTACAGCCACAGAAAAAGAGATAGAAAATCTGTGGATGGCTCACCTGTGTGACGACAAGCAACATAATCTCAATGGCTTTGGCCTGACGCTCCCCATGGCGTATTCATGGAACGAATCAAAGAATTAAATAAGGACCATATTATGTCATTTCATACCTATCATCTTATTACACAAACGATCCTGCATTGTGGCTCAGGCCAATCGGTTGGGATTGTCGATCAACCGATTATTCGTGAGCGAGCGACGAACCTGCCCATCGTGCCAGGCGCTACCTTACGTGGCGTGTTGCGCGCGCATTTATCCGTACAGAAAGACAATGAGCAATTAACCAAAGCGTTGTTTGGCTCTCTAACGAAAAACGACGCTGAAAGTTTTGCCGGTGCAATTTCCATTACTGACGCACACTTATTATTACTACCCGTGCGAAGTCTATATGGCATTGTGGCGTATGCCACGTGCCCGTTTATTTTGCAGCGCTATAAAAAAGCGCTGGGAATAGCCATAGATCTGCCGACTGAAAGCAAAGATAAAGCCTGTGTTGGCAAAGACAGCGAAAATAGCCCCGCTGATAAAGTCGTGTTTGAAGAGTTGGATATCGACGCCGTTAAGGGTGATGAACACACGCAACAATGGGCTGAATATTTAGCTAAAGTCATGTATGCGGATGATAAAGATGAAGCAGCGCGAAAAGATTTCCAACAGCATTTTGTGATTCTGCCTGATGATGTGTTTGCCTATTTAGCAGAAACCGCCACTGAAGTTCGCACGCGTATTCGCATGAACCAAGACACAGGCGTGGTGGATAAGGGTGCTTTATGGACCGAAGAAAACCTGCCCGCTGAATGCGTGCTATGGGGGAGCTACAGCTTCAATGAAAGCACGAAAGAGTATCAAAAAGAATACGCAGAGCAGTTCAAAACAGCAGCCCATACTCTGTTGCAAATGGGCGGCAATGCAGGCGTCGGCAGTGGTTTGGTGCAAATGATGACACAGGAGAGTGAATCATGATCTCAAGAAATCAAATCATTGCACAAACCACTTATCAGCAGGTGGCGAAGCTTGAAGAGAGTGAAGACAAAAAGCTGCATAAGAGCTATGCCACGATAGTGCATAAACTGCCTGCCATGATTTTACAAAATGGTTTGCCGCAAGCCACGGGCTTTCTACTTTCGAAAGCCCCCTCCGAAAATGCCCATGAAGCATTGCTAAATCACTTGCTCGCTACTTTTAAGAAGATTGATGACGATTTTGTCGGTGTTAAAGACATAACCGAATTCCATAAAAAAATCATTGGCTCCGATCTCAAACAAATCATGCGCTACACCCGAAAGGCGTTAGAAATCTCTGGCTGGTTGCGCCGTTATGTACAAGGCATTTTAAAACGTGGTGCAACGGGTGATACCGAAGACGTTGAGACTGCGAAGGAGAAGATCAATGATTGAACTTCGCCGAACTGCTATTGAGCGTTTATCACCACAGAAAAGTGAATCGATCAATCCTAGTCTGTGGTTACAGAAAGGGTTAAAGGAAAAAGAAGAAGATAAAGATAAGCCACTCAAAGAAGAAGACAATCCTAAAACCAAGCATTTAAAAGAGCTGGTTGGTTTTAAGTGTGATCTATATCCCAAAGCCTATAACCGCTGGTTTGATCTCATAAGCGCCGAACATCGCTTTAGCCAAACCGTGATGACACTTGAAAACCGTTTGCTTATTGGCTTAACCGGCAACGGCGCATTAGAAACAGGGTGCAGTTTAAGCCGTAACTACGGCATGCCTTATATTCCCAGCTCCAGTGTCAAAGGCGTGGTGCGCGCTTGGGTAGAGCAACATTTAAAAGACGTTCCCCCCAATGAGATAGCCGAGCTGTTTGGTACCCGTGATAGCGAGCATGTGAACCGTGTATCTGGTCTAGTCACTTTTCATGATGCGTGGTGGATTCCGTTTGACAAAGATAAAGCCAAACCTGAACCAAAGCCGTTTGTATTGGATGTGGTCACCACTCACCACCAAGCTTACTACAACAGTGGGCAAGCGGAACCATCGGATAAAGACAGCCCAATCCCCAATCATCAGCTCGCCGTGCAAGGGAGTTTTCTGTTTGTTATCGAAGGTGCACCAGAGCACGTCGAACTGTGCCAGAAAATGCTAGTTCAAGCGCTACAAGATAACGGAATCGGCGCGAAAACCGCGGCGGGGTATGGGTATATGGATGAGGATGCAGAGTTACTGGATTTCTTAGTAGAAGAATCTTTGCCAAGAGTGCCAGAGAAGATTCGTATTCAGCGTGAAGAGGCGAAACAGCGCAAAGCTGAGTTAGTACGACAACAGCAAGAAGCTGAGCAGCAACGGATAGAACAAGAAGAGCGTGATCGTATAGAACAAATGATACATGCTGAAAATGCTAAAACTGTTGAGCAAGTTTGTAGCGAATTAAACACAGATTATGAAAATATGCGGAGCAATGAGGAATACATCCAAAAACTGGAAGAGCGTATTGACTATGTCATTCAAAACTGGCGATTGGAAGATCGTTTTTCTCTCGCCAAGTGCTTAAATGATATAGGCTATATTCCGAAGAACAAGAAAAATAAAAACCATGAGGTAAGAAAAGAACGTTTGCAGCAGTTACGAGGACGGTGATGTTTAACTTTGTCTTTTTAATGTTTATATTGCCCCTGTTGGTTCTTATTGGGCTTTATCTAGAAGAGAATCATGTCAGCTTTGTAGATCAAGCTCTAATGTCGCTTTCAGTAAGCATAATGGCATCGGGTATAGTTTATTGGTTGATAGACAAAAAACTTGATGAGCTTAAAGGAATTAAAGATGAAATAACTATTACTTTGACAGCTCAAGACAATAGGGTGATAAATTGTGCACCTATGAGTCGTAAGGACTTTTCTCGAGCCGAGGTGCTTGGTTACATTGGAATGATACCAACAAAGAATAAAGCCGAGAGATTCTCAATAGAGGCAACCACTGATCGTCAGTTTGTAGTATCTATTCGTAAGATGCAATTAACTAAAGGTAACCAGAGTTTTTTCATTTATTGTACCAATGAAGAGATGGAGCAGTTTAGTGCCGACTTTATACAGAAAGTGTAAGTAAGATTATGGGTGGTAATAATGATGCAGTCTCGCTGTACAATGGCACAGAGGGAATTAAAAAAAATCTTGATTCAATGCGCTGACGGCAATACAGCCCCAGTAGTTTCTTAGAACGTAAGTTTTAACCCTCTTTTTAGAGGAAGCCTACAAAGCCCGTAATCACGGGCTTTGTAGTTTGGGGTTCAAAAAAGGGTATTCTGCCCTAAAACATAAAAAGCTCTTTAACAATCAAAGCCTTAATGCTAATTTTCTCTACTTCACCGCCGAACAGGCGGCTTAGAAAACCCAAAAGCAACCGGTATAATCCGCCTTTATCTTCACCGCCGAACAGGCGGCTTAGAAAATAACGTCGTCAAAAGAAGGAAAGAAGTGATCCTTCACCGCCGAACAGGCGGCTTAGAAATGTTAGGTTTTGACCAGGTTGAATTTTAATTCCTTCACCGCCGAACAGGCGGCTTAGAAAAACGACCAAGTTGCCAACTTTTGGCGCACCCCCTTCACCGCCGAACAGGCGGCTTAGAAAGTTTCATCATCAGCAGCTCTATAGGTAAGAGTCTTCACCGCCGAACAGGCGGCTTAGAAAGATCGCGAAGCCAAAGAGCAAGAGCGGGCAACCTTCACCGCCGAACAGGCGGCTTAGAAATGCGTGGTTGTTGAAGAAGTGCATTGAATGATGTTCACCGCCGAACAGGCGGCTTAGAAATTGTACGAAATCACGGGGTAAAACTTCCAGTTGTTCACCGCCGAACAGGCGGCTTAGAAACCTCAATCTCAATAAAATAATCACAAAGCTCAGTTCACCGCCGAACAGGCGGCTTAGAAATGTAAAATATAGGCCACCCAATATTTTCTATGGTTCACCGCCGAACAGGCGGCTTAGAAAATTAGTAATATTGATACCTTCTTTGTAGTGTTGTTCACCGCCGAACAGGCGGCTTAGAAATGCTTTCTATCTCTTGGGATAACGTATCTGAAGTTCACCGCCGAACAGGCGGCTTAGAAATTCAAGGGGAATCGAGATTGCTTTCTGACTCATGTTCACCGCCGAACAGGCGGCTTAGAAAGTGATTTTATCGAGCAACGCCTGCTTTTCGGTGTTCACCGCCGAACAGGCGGCTTAGAAATCTACTGCAATGCGGCGCTCTGCTGTATCCCAGTTCACCGCCGAACAGGCGGCTTAGAAAAATATTGATACGGCCGACACGTTTAGAATTTTGTTCACCGCCGAACAGGCGGCTTAGAAAAGTGACAGTGATGTTATCACCTAACGTAGCGTCTTCACCGCCGAACAGGCGGCTTAGAAATCCAAAATGAACAAACAGCGCTTTCTGAAAGCGTTCACCGCCGAACAGGCGGCTTAGAAATATTGCGTAGTTTGTGCCATCAGTTTCAGACCGTTCACCGCCGAACAGGCGGCTTAGAAATTTCTAAATAAATGTACTGATGATCCATTGCAGTTCACCGCCGAACAGGCGGCTTAGAAATCAAGACTATATGCTTTATCGTTGACATAATGGTTCACCGCCGAACAGGCGGCTTAGAAATGACCCACCAGTAACTGAAGTAACACCATAACGTTCACCGCCGAACAGGCGGCTTAGAAATTCGTCACGAAGGAAGTTATCGACAGCAACCTCTTCACCGCCGAACACGCGGCTTAGAAAGCAAGTGCCTGCATCCGTCGGCGTTACAGAGCCTTCACCGCCGAACAGGCGGCTTAGAAATTTGCGGCGGTAAACTTGATTGAGATTTCATCCTTCACCGCCGAACAGGCGGCTTAGAAACATCTGAGACAATAACTTGGTTACGGCCATCACTTCACCGCCGAACAGGCGGCTTAGAAAGGAAGGTGAGCCCGAGCAGGATGACAAAGAAACTTTACCGCCGAACAGGCGGCTTAGAAATGCTTCGGCGTTGTAGTTATTAACATCACCGTCTTCACCGCCGAACAGGCGGCTTAGAAACGTTACCAAAAGCTTGGTATCGATGTTCTTTTCTTCACCGCCGAACAGGCGGCTTAGAAATATGAGGTAGCTTACACCAACCACATTGCATGCTTCACCGCCGAACAGTCGGCTTAGAAAGTTCGCCACTTCTTCCCGAGCGGTAGCTACTTCTTCACCGCCGAACAGGCGGCTTAGAAATACTGATTTGATAAAACGGACTATGGCGTCGTGTTCACCGCCGAACAGGCGGCTTAGAAAATCCAAGAAATCGGTTTTAAAGCGAACCTGAAGTTCACCGCCGAACAGGCGGCTTAGAAAATCCAAGAAATCGGTTTTAAAGCGAACCTGAAGTTCACCGCCGAACAGGCGGCTTAGAAATCTGGGTCGTACAGGGCGTCTGGCGTTAGCGTGTTCACCGCCGAACAGGCGGCTTAGAAAGCTCAGTTGAGTTAACGAAAAAACCATCGCGCGTTCACCGCCGAACAGGCGGCTTAGAAATTTTAATTCAACGTCACTCAAAAAGCTTATTAGTTCACCGCCGAACACGCGGCTTAGAAAACGGTAAAAGCGGCTGGGGAGCACATACATAACTTCACCGCCTAACAGGCGGCTTAAATCTATTTTGTGGCTATTTTAAGTCTCGGTGTATTTTGATATTCATGCTCAATTAAGTTGAGTAATAAAAGTGGTGGTTTCTGTTCTTAGCATGGATTGTTGCATAAATAGTCTTGCGTAATTTCGCCGTTCATTTTTTAGACCTTTAACCTGCTCGTAAGGTGGCTTGATAAATTCCGGTTAGTCATCTAAACATAAAGTAATAGATTTTCATGATTATTCGTAAGTATTTGATATGTGTTTGCAATAGTTAAAGCCAATGTAGTTATTTTTAGGTTGTTTTTTGACCCGATTATGTAAGGGAAAATTTATAATCCACTTTTTTAAGCTAAAAAACGATAATTTAGACTAAGCTATTATTTAGGTTTCTTTATTA
>JBLWXY010000014.1:0-22931 GCA_048267225.1 Pseudidiomarina sp. | reverse complement strand
GAAAAATCTACATCAAGCTTCATCTATAAACCTTCAATAATCTTACGAATCTGAATATCAGCGTTAGTAATGACTCGGAAAGATACACGACGTGATTTTTCTTTATTTTCAGTACCATCAACATTGAACTTGAGGTGGGAGGAAGCAAGCCCAACTGCTGCAAAGGATGATTTGATCCAAGATTGCTGCTCTTCTGTAAGAGTGTTCAGAAAATATGCATACTTTAAAACAGACTGAGTTCGCGCTTGAGAGAGGTTCATATTGAAAAAATAAGCATCATCAGGCTTCGTATCCGCCGCCCACTCAGATGATGTATGACCTTCTATCCTGATTTCATCGATACTCTCTTTATAGGCATCTAGCACCAATAAATATCGGGGAATGAACTCAGATAGAATAGTTTCAAACTCAGGCTTTAAGCTACTTTCACCTGTCGAAAATAAAACCTCTGGTGAGTTAAACTGAAAAGCTAATGTTTCTTGATCTATAGATGCTTTCCACCTACCTAAGTCTGACTCAAACTCTTTCTTTAAAGCGTCATAAATAGCCACTTGGTTTTCTTGGTATGCAACTGCTACATCTTTAATTTTATCTCGCTCAATAGAAACGTGTCGCATGAAGGCAATGGCAATGAATAAAAACACCATCATCAATCCTGCCATCAGATCAGAGACCGATAGCCAATGATCGCCCTCTTCTTTTGGTCGAGCAGATCCAAAAATATCGTTAAAATTTGACATAATATTAACCAGCCTTGTTAACGACTTTGCTCATTTGCTCTGTCAATCGAGAATAATCTTGGACAAATTGACCTGCAATTTGCCCCAGTTTAGTACCCATAACACTCATAACTTTATTCAGTTCTTGCTGCATAGATTGATCAATCATTGCTAGCTGTTTCTCAACGGCCTCACCCGTTTTACCCACTTGATCCTTTAAGCTAGCATCAACATTTGAAAAAACTTGTTGCATATGTTTAGTCTGTGACGCATAAACCTCTTCCATAGAAGACTCTAATCGCTTCTGCATAGACTCGATACTTTGAGTAAGAGAATCACGTACCGAAGAAGTGTCATTTGCTAACGACTTATTTGCATCAACAAGAGTTGAAGATATTTGCTTAGCATCTTCTACCAGTGAATTCACCATTGAACGAACATTTTCGTTTAGATCTTCTACAGTTAGTTTCAAGTGATCTTTAATTATTTCTGTCTGACTCGTTATATGGTCTGCAGATGATTGTAATCCGCTATTTGTCCTATGGACCTTCTCAGTAAATTCATCAGCGCCCTCTGTAATAACCGTTTCAAGCTTGGTAGCACTATCGCGCAGCTTTTCTCCAATAGCGTCAACACCTTCTTTGGTGTTGCTAACAAACTTATCTAACATATCATTGGATGTTTCCATCTGCTTCTGAATGAAAGCATTTGATTCCGTTAGAAGAGTATTGTAGTGAGTTGTAGCTGACTCGACGGAGTCTGCAATCGCTTTCACAGTCTCATCCACTTGTTTTCTGATTTCAGGAACTGCTTCCACAGCACGGTCACGAATATCTTTAAAGGCATCAAGATGTCTTTCCAGCTCGTTAAGCTGATGCTGATTCACTTGCATAACTTGTTTAAGATCTTCCATTGACTGCGGAATCACTTTTGACTCAGTACTGATTTTAGAAACTGACTCTTCTGTTGCAGTAATTGAAGCAACACCTAATTTATATTGTTCAGTCATTTCATTAATCTGAACTTTATAATTTTCTTGCCATGTTACTAACTCTTTAACAGCCTCATTAAGTTGTTTAAAGTTCTCTCCAAACTGTTCTGTCAGATTATTATTGAAGTCCGTAATCACTTGCTTCAAAGCTTCTATAACGGTTTCTGTAGCAGACTTTGACAGCATATCAGCAAAATCTTGCATCTTGATCCAAAGCTTATCCCTGAACTCCGAAAAAGCTACTTGCTGTATTGATAGTTGTTCACTGATTTTTGTTAGGCTTTCAGATGACTCTTTTTGAAAGTTTAGAGATTGCTTCTGATTGTCACTCAGATCGGAACGTAAAAGCTTCATCTGGCTAACAACTGAGGCATCTCCTTCTCCTCCAATCGCTTTAATAAGAGAATCGATAGACGATTTCTGATCACGAATAGCCGACAAGATATCTTCAGGTGTCGCTGAGCTAACAGCAGAAGCCTGACTAGAAGGCCTAATCCAACTAGTAGAGTGGAGAAGTTTATAGAGAATTGAGGCAGCGATGCCTACAATACTTGTGATAAAGGCAGTCTTTAGACCATTAAGAAGGCCCTCAACACTTCCATCAATATTATTGGCATCAAAAGCCATCAAGCCCACAACAATGCCAGCGAAAGTACCAAAAATACCTAAAGATGTAAGCAAATTAGGTGCATAAGAAACAAACTCATTTGCTCTGCCTAACTTTGAGTTAATCGCTGCAAGAATAAAAAATAAAACTATTGCTCCCCCAATACTCCAGGTTATTTGAGAAGCAATAATGGATGCTTGTTCAACAGTTAGGTTAGTCATATATCTGAGCAGACCTCTTCAATTTTATCAATAAAAACAAAATAATTCTCACAAGTTATTTCAAGACCTTCAGTGTAGTTCATCCAACTAACCTTTATATTACTAAACCCCATACCTTTAAAACTAAACACCCCAATTAAAAACTTAAATATTTTATAAAATTTATTTTCCATTAATGACGGCCGAGCATTAACATTAAAGCAACGTTCTTTATCTTTCATGAAAACTGCCATTGTGGATTTATCATTAAAAGATAGCTTAGAACCATGCATAATACATTCAAATTTAATATTCATTACTTTTGAATATGAATTCACGGTACATATGTTTGCATACTTATCAAAGTCAGCAGAAACAGATCCATGCTCATCATACATAAAACCGCTAACCAATGATCCATTATCGAATTTCAGAGAGAAAGATCGCTGCCCTGATTCAAAAAACTCTTCATATAAGCCATCAATAGAACCATCTTTTTTTATATATTCACGCTTAACAGAACCATCATCATAACATTCTAAAAAATTTTCTTCCCTTAAAATTTCTAATTTCGAAATACAGTTCTCTAGTTCCTTAATTTTCAAAGATGACCATTCCATACCTTCATCATCATTTTCTCTTTGGTAATCAATCATAACCAAATTTAATTTAGTTATGATTCTATTTATATGATTGATTTTATTTATAGGCAGTCTAAATTTAACTCTATCGATTTTTTTTATATCAACAACAATATCAAATCTTTGTTTTTTTAACTTGTATTTTCTCTCTAAATTACGATCATCGCCTATTGCGTTTAAATATTTCACCCCACATCTACTTCGATACTTTTGTGTTATCTCTTTATATAATCCCAAAAGTTCATCCCTATCACTTTTGTATTCGTCCTCAAACCACTTATCTTCGGCAAGCTCTTTTTTGTCAACCAAATCCTCAATTCGAACTTTTAACAAAGCATAGTCTGTTTGTTTTTCTAAATATTTGGCTCCTTCAGCAGCAATTTCTAAACCATTGCCTAGAGCTTTAGAGCTTGAAGCAATCAACACTTTTGTATTTGACCAAAATCCCATTTTTTAATTCTTCCCTAAAGAGGTATACCGACTCGCAACCCCATACGAAATAACATGGGCGACTCTTTTCGCCCGTGTCAGGGCCACATAAACCAATGAGCGTTCTTGTACATCGTGGGCCTCAAGGGATACCTCATCAGCACTGTTTTCAAGCGCCCAATTCAGTGGCACTAGCCCATCGTTAAATGAAGCAAAGATTACATGATCAAACTCTAGGCCTTTCACTCGGTGGACGGTTGCTAGGCGAACGGCGTTATCTGGGGCATCGGCTTCGCTGGTTTTGATAATGTGCGTTTGAATACCTTTGCTAGCTAAGCCTTTTTCGATTTTCTCGACTTCGCTGTTGGTACGCGCAACGATACAGACATTGCTAAGTGCTCCCGCCTGTTCGTCTAGTAATCGTTTGATAAGCTCAACTTGCTCGTCAAAGCTAATAACAGAAACATGCGTTGGTGGGTTGCCGTGTGTCAGAGATTTGTAGAATTGGTTGTTATCCGATCCACCGTCTAGATCGTCCACGTCACAACCTTCTAGCAGATTGGTTGCCCAGCCACGAATTTCATCGGTAGTACGATAGTTGATCTTTAACTTGGCAGAACGGCCGCGGATGTTGATGCCAACTTGGCCCAACACTACTTTGTTTTGACCATAGATACGTTGGTGGGCATCGCCGACAATAAACAGATCGTTTTGCCCTTCTGGCACCATGGCGCGCAGTAGTTTAAATGCCTGCGGCCCCATGTCTTGCGCTTCATCAACAATAATACTGCTGTACTCAAGCGGTACATGATTGCTTTCATTCGCTATGAAATCTGCGGCATCACGATAGGCATCAGAAGTTTCTTTGTAGCTATTTTGATTCAGCAAATTACGGTACGACTCAAATACTTTCCAAATACCGATGCGCTGGCTGCGGTTAAGACGCGTGCCACGTCCGACTCGTTTGGCCTTTTTGTACTCGTCCACAGTGGTAACGCCCTGTGGCTGAATCACTTGCTCCCACTCTTCCTTAAAAAACTCTATCGAAAACTCTAAATCAGCCGGTTTATCTGAATAAGCCAGCTCCCAAAGCTTTTTAAACGTGTTGTTATCGTACAGGACTTCAAAGTCGTACTTTTGCTTACGCAGGAAGTAGCGCACCCATTGATCTAGGTTGACGACTTCAATCTTAGACATCAACTTTTCTCCACAAAGGGTTTTCAGTTGATCTTGAATGTCCTGAGCTAAGTTTTTGGTGAAGGTTGTAAACAACACCTTCTGATCGCCTGTGACTCGTTCCGCAAGCCATTTAGCACGATGCATAGCAACCACGGTTTTTCCCGTGCCAGCGCCGCCGAGTACTCGAACAGGGCCGTTTTTATAACCTTCTACCAATTTACGCTGTGAAGGGTGCAAGAACACACGCCACTTTTCTAGCGATGCACTTAGGATTTCTTCGAGCTCCTGTTCACCCTCAACCACAGAGAATTTCGCTTTTGACTGCAAGCGCTCAAGAGCCGCCATAAAGTCTGAAGTATTAAACTGATCTTCTTCACTGACAGCACGTTCCGACAAGATGGCTTCATAGCTTTCACCGGCATTAAAAAAGTACAAACCTTCATAGGCTTCGTCTGGCAAGTACCCTTGCAGTCGATCCAGTTCTTCTTCCGTTTTGATTCCACGAACCACTTCAATATGGTCTTTCGGCACCCCCAGCTTCATCAGCTGCTTATCTTTCAACGCATCAAACAGAGGTAGTAAATAAGTATTAGGATCAACCGAAGCCGCTGCTGGCTGTTGTTCTTCAGTCAGCTCCGTTTTGTACAGCTGGATCGCACCACTTTCTGCATTAATCGTACACTTATGATTTGATGCCCATTTGTAGGCATCATCATGATGATCGACCCAAAGCAACAACATCACGTTGCCCTGAGCAGAGAAGATAATTCGATAAGTCTGGTCCACACGTGCCGAGTGAAAACTGTCGTCCTTACAAACTTTAAGCTTTTCAATATTGAGACCAGGCTGCTCTGAGTTGGCCATCAATTTCAGAGTAGTTTGGTTTACCTTAGATTGTATATTAGATGGCAGCTTGTTTAGCGCTGTAAAAAAACCATCTGAAAATGCAACGTTCGTTAATGCACTCATAGTGTGTCCCTTAAATCCCTAATGTATTCTTCTGAGCCGCTACCTAACACATGAACTCTAAAGCCATGTTGCTCAAACAAAGCGCTATCTTCCTCTTGGTCAGATAACAATAACGCAACTTTTGCGTCTTCCCAAACTAATTCCGCTTCGGCTAATACAGCGCCTTTAGCACCTTCCAGTTCATAGCCAACCACCGGTATTGGGAAATTTAACTCGATCAACATCTCAACGAATTCGGTCGCTTCTTCCGCCACTTCATCTAAAACATTTTCCCAAGCAGGATCAAAGTAGGCTTCTTGTTTGCCCCAAGATAATTGCGCAAAGAAACCGTTTTGCGTTGCCTGTTTATCACCGGCATAGAGGTAACCCGCGAACTGGGCCCAATTCATAAGCTGCCAAACTGAGCGCCAGATTTTCTTGGTGCCTTCATCCCCTTTAGCGCCCAATTGAGCTTGCAGTAACAGCGCATAAGTCTCAGGAGACTGTGACTTAAATAAAGCATCTTCCGCAGCTAAGCGAAGTTCTACGTGGCTATCACCTTCTTGCCAACAAAAACGTTCCGCCAGCGTCAAGGAACATTCATCAATCTGATCCTTAAAGCCTTGTGGAACATAGCTCAAAGCATCCTGCCAAGCCTGCACCGCTTGTGCATTACGATTAGCGGGGTTGGATAAACCAAGGAACTGTAACGTTGCAAATTTTGGCAACTCAGCCTCGTTCGCATTTCCTAAAAATTTCGCTAATAAACCAAACGAGTTAAGCTGTAAATCCGACAAGTTCCAGTCTGAGAGTTTTTGTGCTGCTGCTTGCTGAAACTTGACCGTATTTGCGTTGCTATGCTTACCGAAAACATTCGTTATCTTCGACTCAGCCGCCGCAAACTGCTGATCCACATCGTGCCAATTCAGCGACCAAACCCAGTATTTACCAGACAGTAACAAGGCTTGTCGTTTTAACAAATCCTCATGCAAGGCATCATGATGGAACTCATAGCCATCTAAGAAAATGGCAATCGGCTTCATGGCTTGAAACGTTTTAACTGGGTAAATCACATAATCCGGTTCACATGCATAAGCGACACCGTCTTGGCTATCCAGCTGAACGTGCATTTCCATACGGTAAACTTGCGATCCCACCGTCAAGTGATAGGCCTTTTTCCCCTTGATCAAGTCCATCTTCACCGTGACTTTTTGGTCATCAACGGTCTGCTTACCACTCAGTGCTTTGAGCGCCTCCGGGAATTTTTGCTCCAGCAAACTGTCTTCCCAGATCACCTTTTTAACCTTGCCTAAGTGCTCGATAGGCTTAAGAGTGACATCGCCATCTAGGATTTCATTAAGCATGGTGAGCGCCACCATACGAGACGTACTTTCCATACCAAACGAATTGCGATACGCGTATAAACAAGAATAACAGCCATCGACTTCCGGTACCGCGTGCTGACAATCGCAATCTACCATCACCTGCTGCGCGGCTTTAAAGGTCTCAATCAAGTTATCGGGGTCTGCCAGTAATTCATGCAGATAGCCGGTACCCCCCGGTACACTGTCGTAGATCACCAGATACTTCTCGCGACGTTCAGAATTCGGAATAGGTTGATCGGAGACCATCATTTGCAAATGATCGACTTTGCCGCCAAAACGCTTTTTCAAGCCAAGCTGCATCGCGGCCACAAACGACTGAGTCTGTTCCTGTTCCGTGCCGACCGACATACTCGGCATCAACACCCGGATCGCTTCTGACACGTATTCGCGGTACAGATACAGACACTGCACGATACCCTCAGCGCCTTCGGCCTTTTTGTGTTTACAGAAAAGCGTGTGCTCAGATTTATTACTATTCTTCAGCTGCACCGTGCCGCAGTCTTCACAGATACGAAAACCAGGGCGTGTGAGCTCTTGACCCGCCACTTCAAAGACACGATCGTCGCTGCCAGCGGCTTCGCCAAAGTTCACTTCTAAGAAATTCGCCTTACGAACAAATTCAAAGCCAAACGGTTTGCTTTCTTCTTCAAAAGCATAGGCAAGCTCTACTTGATCAGGCTCTACATCCACCAGCATTTGCTGATTAAAGAACACCGGTTCGCGGGTATCTTTATCATCCCCAAGGGTGGCGTCCTTGATAGATGAACGCGCATACACCTGCTCCAACCGTAAGATCGGGAACGTCTGCTGAATCCCAGACCAGCCAGGGCTACCACAACGGGGACAAGACTTACTCGAAGGCGCACTGACACCACTAGCATCTGGGTCGCGCGTCACACGTTCACTGTAACTACAGCTTGGGCACATACGAATATATTCGATGGCCTTGCCCTTTGACGTTTCCACTCGAGAAATCGTGACTTTATGATTTGAGGCATAAAACACACTATTGGGTGCCAGTTCACTAATCGCCGAATGCGCCGGACGCGAGTATTCATACGTATCAGACTTGTAAGTTTCAGCACTGTTGGCATCAGCAGATTTGCGGTAAATCACCGATTTCAACGTAGTGCCTTCTTCGGGGAAAGCATAATTCGGCAACAAGCCTTCATCGGTTAAGAAGTTCAGTGTTTCACGGCGATTAATGCTGGTTTTCAGCATTCTCACACCACTGATGTCTTTCTTTAACTCAATGATTTCCTTCTCAGTGGTCTCGTCTTGGGGCTTGGATTGCACGACTTTTAGCGCTTTTTCCATCTCCGCTTTTTGCACATCTAGTCGCTGAATTTCACTATTGAGCTCTTTCAAGCGATTAAGCAATAGCCACTCTACTTGCTGTTCTTCGTCTTGTGGAAAGATCAATAATTGACGCAGACGCGCCAGGGCGTCTTCACTTAGTGTTGGTGGAAGTAATAGCTGGAACTCATCCCATAACCGATCACGATTGGTGCGTATAAAGTTCACCAAAGTAAAAGGGAAACGTGTCACATCACCAATCTGAACCGCATTGAGCACTGGCTGCATACTGTTTGGAATCTGTTGTTTGCCCTGACTGACGCGGCCCCAATCATCAAAGCAGTAAGCCAGCAGCTGACGACGCAGCACCATACTGGCCTCAAGGAAAATCGCTGGCGGCTCCACCGCCCCAGCCATCATGGCTAAAGGATCAGCGTAGAAATACAAATCGTGCGGATGACCATTGGCAATGGTCAGCACGGTCGAGTTACCGGTACTGCGCCCAGCACGGCCAATACGCTGCAAATAACTGGCTTGTGTGGGAGGTACCGACGCTAACAACACCGCCGACAAATCACCGATATCAATCCCCATCTCTAGGGTTGGCGTGGCGGACAAAAGGTTTTCAAACCAAGGCTTACGGTATTCTTCTTTCGCTTTAAAGCGGTTTTCCACGTCTTCGCGCAGATCACGCGACAATAGGCCGGTATGCTCATGACCGATGACGCGGCTCACTTCCCCAGATAAATAGAAACGGCGGTAGAAGTTCTCTTGCCCCATCGGCGCCACCTGCCAATGGGTGACGGTGGATTCCGAGTTATTAATCACCAACGGCGGCATCGCCAAACGCTCGAAGGTATCCACCCAAGCGGTTGGGATAAACATCTGCCCTACGGGCGTTTCACGGTCCGCACGCTTTAAGTTTAAGCGCGTCAGATTCGCGCTAATACTCAGCAGCTCTGGGTTTAAGCCCCACACTTGCTTGTCTTTTTCGGTAATGCGCGTCGCGACCAAGCCTGTCGAACCCAGTGCTTTCATGGCTTCGCTAAACGCATCACTAAAGAACCGTGTCTCAGACAACACCACTTCTGGAAGCATGGCTTTTAGCCAGTTGAGATACCAAGAAGCGCCTTGTTTCGGCACCACCGCTTCAAAGCCTTTTTCTCGGTCCGTTGCCGGAAAACGCGGCAAAGCAGAATGGGAACCAAAATTGGGCAGATGCGGCTTTAGTTGGTTCAACATATAGAAGTTGCCGCCTTTATCGATAAAACCAGCCAGTTCTTCATGGAAAATCGCGCCTCGGCGACGCATTTGCAGCAGCACGCCCCACAAAGCGCGCTCAGCGGACTCAAGATCAATCGACTGACCAAGCTGATCTCGCAAACGAGATTGCCACTCTAGTGCCGCTTGCGTCACGCTCTCAGCAGGCCACGACAATACCGCCGTACCCGTGCGGTCTAATGAACGACCGATCTGGGAGCGAATGCCCATTTCTTGCAAGGCTTCCCAGCTTAAACGCCACTTCACCAAGTCCGACAAGTTACCCAGCGCCACTGGCTTACCTTGAATCATGGAAATGTAGGCATCTTCTGACACCAAGTTCGGCGCAATAAACTGGCTGATAAACGTCGGCTCATCCCAACCCTCTGGGTTGTGCTCGCTTTTAATAAAGCCGTCGAACCAATGATTAATAAAATCGCTGTAAGAAATATCGCCCGTTTGCCGATGGATAAATTGCCCCATGGCAATACGCAGGTTCATATCCCAAGTGCGGGCACTGTAAAACCCAGCGCGATGAGCTGCGTCTTGTACCGAGTCCGAAAAGGCAATCAGCTTTTTGTCGTGGTTAAAGGGATTGGAAAACAGCTGATTAATCGCCACCGAGGTCAAGCTCGCCGCTTGAGAGCCGAATAAAATCAGTGAGTTATTAGCTTGGCAAACCGGGCACGAACGCTCTTTTTTATTGGCGTTGGCACCGCCTTCTTTGATTTGACATACCTTGCTGTTTTCAAACACACGCACTAATTGCTCACTGCCACAGCTGGTACAATGTGGGCCACCTTCCATCGCCAAGGTGCCGCAGCTACAGCACAGCTGCTTTACCACGCCTTGGCCTGCGGGTGGTTGCTCGTCTTCTAGCAATGGCAACAGCACCTGAGATTTTACATTGTCATCAAAGAACAGGTTGTACAGACTGCGTAAGTCGCGCTCGATCTCTGACTCACCTTTTTTATCACCTGCTAGCCACGCTGTGGTATGACACTCTGAACACTGCACCACCGGCAGAACGATCCCCTCGTGCTCGGCTTTTAAATCGTCCGAGAAGTGCAAATGCACATCTTCTGGCTGAACCGCAACGTCTGCCACAATACGTTTTAGCTCGCGAGCCCAAGATTGAAAACGCAGCGAGACAAATGGTTGTCCTGGGTAATCGCCACCACGGGCAAAGGCTACCAAGGCCAATAACGAGGCGAGAATTTGCCCAGCATAAGGGCGCAAATTCGGTGGCAGTTGGCGTTGTTCTGGAAGCAAGCTCGCCAGCGGCGTGACCTGCTGGGCTTGGCTCAGTAACTTATGAAACAGTGCGTGGGTTTTTAACGCATCACCCAGCGCCACCCGCGAGGCCATTTCATCGGGTTCAAGATCAAAACCCTCGTCATTGATCAGCCAGTTGCCCTCTTCGTCTTGCTCCTGCTTTTTGCCAAAGAAGAACCACGCTTGATGCTGCAAATACTCGGCTTCGGTGTTGAACGCTTCCGGCGTCAGCCGCTCTGGGTCAAAGTCATAGGAAAAGCCCACATGCTTGATCGGCTTTTGAAAAGACGCCGCGCTAACACGGGTTTCACCGACAATGCCCGTCTCTTCAAAGTCGGCATCAAAAATCTTGGAGATAAACTCGATCAAACGCGGTTTCGCTTCGTCAGAGCCAATGGTCGCCGAGGTGCCAACGGGCACAAGATAATCTTTCGGGACGTTTAGGTGGGCTTTTAAACGGCGAATCAACATCGCCAAGTCCGAGCCTTGGGCGCCATCAAAGGTATGCAGCTCGTCCACCACCAAATAACGCAAGGTTTCCGGCTGGTTATAGCGCCATAGGGTTTGATCCTTAGGGCGCATCAGCAAGTAGTCGAGCATCTTGTAGTTGGTCAGCAGAATATCCGGCGGGTTCTGACGCAGCTCGCTTTTTTTGGTGATCACACTTTCACGAGACATCATGGCCTCGCCACTGTTGTCGTTGTCCGCCCCACCGACAAATAAGCCCACATTGACCTTGCCTTTTAGTTCCGGCGTATCGTCAATGACTTCGGCAAAGCGGCGCGCTTGGTCAGTGGCCAAAGCGTTCATCGGGTAGATAATTATCGCCTTGATACCCGGCTTACGGGTTTGCACACAGTGGTTTAACAACGGATAAAGGAAACACTCGGTCTTACCCGAGCCCGTACCAGTAGCCACCAGTGTCGGCTGTGGCGTATTACCCGCATCACTGCGCAGGCGTTGCCAAGCGGTTTCTTGGTGGGCAAACGGTGAATGCTCGGTGGCAAACGCCGAGAAGAAATGCTGAGTCGCATTGGCGTCCTTGTGAAATGGCAAGCCAATGGACACATAGGGCCCTTTAAAAAAGGCGTCCCCATGGGCGTCACTGTGCATCAGCGCCTGAAACTTGCCTTTAAAATGCGGCGTCTCGGTTTCAAAGCCGGTAACAATAAACTCTTTTAACGCCTGCTCGATATCTTGCGTGATAAGGCTTGGATACATCCCTACTTCCTTTATCCAGAGCGCCGACCTTCCCTAGTTGGCTACTCCGCCTATGCTGTATCACGATATCCTGCTCGTGAGTGGCGCCATGACAAATATGATTTTGCGGCGCTTATCTTTATGTTTTATTTATTGCTCGCCTAACCGCTCACTAAATACCTGCCAGGCTTGGCGGTAGTCTTCTTCACGATTAGGTAGATGCCAAGGGGCGGTATAGGTGATGACCTTTTCACGCTTGCCACTGGGCAAGGTGTCGTCTTCGACCGTGCGCCGTATCTTGGTGCCACCGGATAGATACTGAGCGTCTTCCCAGCCTATGGGTTTGGATTCCGTGGTGCCATCTGGGTATTCGATAATCACCGAGGGGTCTTTCTTACCCGCTTTACGGGATAAACCCACACCCACTAACCCTTTGGATGGGGTAAAGACAATACGACCGCTTTGGTCATAGTAGGTCTCCCGCTCATATTGCTGCATCACCGGGAACTGCACACGGTAAATCGTTAGCAATTCTTGCAGCGTTAGCCCCATCGCTTGCGCTACTAACACATCAATTTCCAATAAGGCTTGGCGGCGTTCAAAGTCAGTGCGTACGGCAAATTCAGGCTGCCACTCAGGCTTGTAACTCTTTGCAGTATTAATCCCTAAATTTTGAACGAGCGAATTACTTACAAAAAGCTCATCCCAGCACTTTCCCCACAACGCAGAATAATCTTTTGTTAAGCAACTCAACAGCAACACTCGGAACGTGATAGCTTTGTCTTCGACTAGCGGAAATATAGATAATTGGTTGCCATACAAATCAGACTTACCAGTCGATTTGAGGTAAAAGTCATAAATTATCGAGTAACTACAGCCAGCCAATTTAACCAAAGTTTGAATGTCTTTAAATGCAGTAGAAACCGCGGTATTAATATGACCTACCTGTGGTGGAACAATACAAGATATTAACGACCTCTCGGATGAAGCTCCAAACATACGTCTATTGGCAAACCGATAATACTCGGTCACTTTTTTCGCGGCTTTTTCACCCGGTTCGATCCATGGCACTGTGGGGGTGCGGGCATGGTAGTCGGCGGCGCTGCAAGCGGGCACATAGTTGGTACGCGGCAAGTAATCCGCTGGCAAATCGGTTAGGTCGAGCACATCATAGTGGCTGTTTTGCGTACACTCGGAACGGGGAGTTTTATAAAACGGATTTCCAACAAAGAAATGCGGGCCCGATAAGACCCATTGCTGCGGCGACTCGGGAAACTGGGTCGCACGTTCAATCGTGCCATCATCTTGGGCATTGGTTTCGTGCCACATTTCCAGTGAGGTGTATTCGCCTTTTAAATCCCCCAAACGTTTTGGCTGTTTGGCAAACTTTTCCAATACCGAGATCAGCTCTTGGGAGTGAATCGCCGGTAAACGGGCTTGCAGCGGTGGTGTGCCTTTTTCATCATACAGCTCGGCAAAGATACTAAGTGTCGCCAGATCAATATGCAAAATACGGCTGCTATGACCTTTGGTATTCCATTTACTGTTTTCATCCTTGATACTAGGCACAGCGCCTTCTCCATGGTGAGAGAAACATTGATCGATAGTGGATGGCGTGTATAGATTTGATAAGTGAGTAAAGTTCACATCACTTGGTTTTGTTCTGTAGATGTGAACACCAAATCTCAAGCGACCATGATCATTAGTCCCAACAAATAACGTAAATTCGTTTTGAAACTGAAAATGTGACACCAAACGAGGATAAATTAATGCTCTTAATCCTCCCCCCTTAGGATCATCGTAAACACCGTCTGGATGCACAAAACCACTGACGCCCTGCTCACTGCCCCAGCGCCAGGCTTGGGGCAGAAAACATTTATACAGGTTGGTTTGTACGCCTTTTAACTCGGGGTAGTTCTGCATGGCGTTGAGAAAGTTCTGCGTACCTTCCGCTTCTTCCAGTTCGGTAAACCAGGCTTTTTCTAGCTCCGCGTTGCGGGCAAAGGCTTCAGGTCGTCGTTTACGTAGCTCTGGGGATTTAAAGTTCTTTATTAGATACTCAGGAATATAGTCCCCTAAGACACCGGCTTCGTTCCATTCGACTTTTAGCCAAGGTGGGTTCCCTAACATCACATCAAAACCACCACGGTCGGCAAACACATCGGCAAAGCTAAGCTCCCAGTGGAAAAACTTAAAGCGATCCGCCAAGGTTTTTACCAAGCCCAAACGACTAAAACGCTGATACAAGCTTGGCAAATGCAGTTGACCTTTGGCGGTCAGCACTTGCTGCAGCTTTTGCTCCGCTTCGCTTAAATTGGCTTGAGGTTCATCTAGGAAGCTACCTTGAGCAGGCGATAATAAATCACTGCTTGTGGGCGCTGGCACTCGAGTTGGATCAGTGCTTGAAATCGCTGGTGCATCAAAATCAAAACCACTTTGCGCAGGCTGTTGGAAATTGAAAATCTCCGATTGCAACACCAGGTTCAGCTCCATTAACCATGTCGAACGATCCGGCAGTTCATCCACTTTGTCCAAGGGCCAGAACCATAGGGCACACCAGTAATCCATCACCAATTTTAAGCGGTGATATGGGGTAGCGATCTTGGCATCTAGGTTAAAGATACCGTTGGCACGGATGCTGTCTTTAGCCGCGGTGGAGCTGGCTTTATCAGCACTGTCTTGACCCCAAATGGCAAATTGGTCTTCGGTACGGTTGCGATCTGCGCGTAAGGTCGCCACATGCTCGGCCCATAATAAGTCGATGGCACGGCTCATTTTCTTGAGCAAATCGAGCTCGTAACTTTCCAGTGGCTCGGTAAATTGCTTACGCCAGTTTTTCAGTTTATCAAACGCCGCTGGGCGCAGCTTTTTCGCTTCTTTGTCCGCTACATTGGCCATGCCTGGGTCGGGCAAGAGGAAGTGATAAATCTCGTGCTCATCCCGTGGTGTTTGCCCAGCACTAATATTCGCAACGGAATGCGCTAAGCTGTCCGGCGTTAAGCGTTTGGGCTCGAAGTTATACCAACGCTCGGCAGGCTTTTTGGCCTTTAACTGGCTTTCGCTAAATACTTGGCGGCGGGCACCGATCAGAGAGTTACCGTTAAATAACTGATAACCAAACCAAGGCACTTGGCTGCTGCCGTTGAGGGAGTTTAGCCAGAGCGACACTTCCGCCAACTCCACCGCAATAGGGTTTAAATCCACCCCATAGACATTGTGGTCGGCAATGTGCATTTTCACCGTTTGCAACACCTGAGCGTAGTCACTGTGAGGGATGCGCTGGTTTAGCTCGGTTTGCTTTTGCGTTAAGTAAGCTTCAGAAAGCTGGTTGACCGCTTCGTTCAAGAAGGCCGCCGACCCCATGGCGGGCTCACATACGGTGAGATTTAAGATCTCATTCGCCGATAGTTTGTCCCACTCAGCACCGAGTTTTTCCCGTAAGGTGTATTTGACCAAGCTTTTGGTCAGCACTTCGGGGGTGTAGTAACTGGCGGACTTTTCCCGGTCACGACCCGCAAGGCGATAGATAAACTTACCGCGTGGGTGTTTTTTCAGGGTTTTGTAACCATCTTGGTCTTTTTCAAAGACTTTCTCATCGTCGGCGTAGCTGTCGATCTCGGCCGCGGTCACAAAGAAGCCAGCGTCCAGTTCGTCGTATTTATCACCCGCTTTCTTCACTTCGTATAGGTCTTCGCTGGCAAAGAAACCACGGTAGCTTAGTAATGCCTCGTACACCGCACCCAATTGGTTAATGCCCAGTTGCGCGTAGCTCACGCGACCACGGCGCTGTTTACCTCGGCCGGAGGTTTCGCGGGTCAAGGACATCAGTTGGATGACGCGCTGCAAGGTCTGGTTACGGAACACCACCTTGTTTAGGTATTTGGTGCGCTGTGGGTCAAATAAGTGGCTGTCGAGGGCTGGGATTTCAAAACCGCCCTCGCCGCTTTGCCAGTGGCTTTCCCCTTCGTACAAGGCTAAATCGTCTTGCTGTTGCTCAGCGTGAGTTAAGCCTTGGTGGATCATGGTAAACAGCTTTTGAATGCTGTCGTGGAAATAGCGACCGTTTTGCGCTGGCTCGCTGTTAAGCTGCACCATTTCCAGATCACGTAGGCTTTCAAGGCTGTAGCCTTTTAGATAGGTTTGGCTGTGTTTGATCGGCACATAGCCCAGCTCCGGGCGTGCTTCGATGTAAAACAAAAACAACATGCGGTACATGTAACGCAAACATTCGCGGGACAATTGGTCTGCATCGAGGGCGGTTTTGCCTTGGTAAGCGATGTCTTTGCGCAGGATAAGCTGCGCCGCTGCTTCATTGCCCAATAGCTCGATGGCTTCACGCAGGGCGTATTTCAGCTCTTCGCTGACACCAAAGGCGTGCTTGTGGGCATTCTCATCCAAACTGTCGAGTAGAGAATCACCTTCTGCCGGTGCCAAGCTGCTTTGGTGCAACAGCGCGGCGGTGGCTTTGAGGGTTTTGTCGTCTTTTCGACCGAGGATTTCATCTAGGTCAAAACGCAAGACACGGTTTTGCAGCCATTTATAGCGGTCGATCAAGACACATTGGCGATCGCTCAGCAGGATGACCCAGCGGGGTGCCTCGTCTAGCTTGAAAATATAATCATTGATGAGGTCAAACCACGTGTTACCAGCCAGTTTATCGGCGTGAGGTTTCGGGCCAAAGAATTGCTCTTTGAGCAAGGGCAATGACAATGGGTCGAGCCCTTCTTTATCGGCGTCAAGCGCCCCTAATAGCCAAACCTTGGCATCGGCTTCAGTTGTGTCTGGATACAGGCTCAATACCGGCAGCTCAAGGTCATCACCCACGATGACGTTTTTTGCACTAAACGAGTAATCCAACGCTTGGCTAAAGCTTTTGAAGAAGCCACGTTGTAATTCGATCGCTTTGGTTAAGTTGCGCTCTTTTTGACTTTGCTCACGCATGGCAAAGTAGCTGCGCCCTAGATCTTTTAAGCGCTGGTACGGTGGTTCAAAAACCGGTGTACGCTCGGCGTCTTTGTCTTCTTGAGCGCGCTGTTGCCAGCTTTGGATTAAGTGTTTGATGTCCCCTTCAAACACTTCTGCTAGGTAATGGGCAGAGTAAAATTCGTTTTCGTTGTTGATGCCTAAAAACGTGGCAGCGTTATCACTGATAGCCATGTGTTATGTCCTTTGTTTACCTAGTGGGCAACCGATGCGATGACAGAAATCAGCTGAATGTAAGGCTGAGCTTCGGTTTGCCAAGTGTCTTCGACCCATTGTTGGTATTCGCTGAATACGCGGTCAATGTGGCGCTGTTGCTTCATGCGACGGCTTTGTTGGGTGCTGGCAAGCTGTTTGCCTAGCGCCAGCTCCATTTGCTGCTCTTGTTTGCCTTTTAGTTGCGCCAGTTCTTCTAGCTGTGCTTTCAGCTTGGGCTGCATGGTGCTATCAAAGGCTTTTTGCTGAGCAACCATTTCAGCTTTTACCGCGTCAATGACTGGGCCGCGCAGTTGTTCCAATACAGGCAAATCAACGGGCGCACCAGAGTTGGGTGCTTTGTTAAGTAAACTTGCGTAGGTCTCCAGCGTTTTGGTCAATGGCTCGATATGGCTGACTTGACCGTGTTTAACGTGTACGCCGTACCAATTCCAGATGACTGGATGGGCTTTGCGGTTCGGGATCAGCGCCGAAACCATAAAGATGGCGTGCCCCGGCTCTAGCCCGTCATGAAGCCCCAACACTAGCGCCTCATGACGGCCGGTGTTGCCCATCATGCGCTCTTGGAGCCATTCCATTACGGGATGCTTGCGCCATAGGTAATGGTGCTTTGGCCAAGCATTGTCGTCATGGCGCGAGCGCTTCACTTCGTCCATATAGGCTTGTTTGTTAGCCGTCAGTAGGAAGTCACCGTTTTCAGGATAGATTTCCGGTGGGAAAGCACGGAATTTGTGTTTTAAATCATCCGGCGCGGTCAGGCTGATGATTTGCTTCTCGTCGACAAACTCGACGTTCACCACCTTGCTGCCTTGATTCAAGCTTCCTTGATTTAGATAGCGCAATGCGGATTGACTAAAGTCATAATCGCTGTCAAACAATGACAGCTTTTGCGTATCGCTGGCGTCATCACTTTCAACAATAGAATCCGATGAATCGGAACTGTCTCCCGCTGCGAGGAACATCGCCAACAAGTCTTCACCTTCGTTTTCTTGTTCGTCCGGTGCAAACTTAGCATCAAAGGCTTGCGCAGACGTATGCTCGGCCATGGCATCGGCGGTTAGCTCTTCTTCCTTGTCACTGTCGAAAACGTCCATAAAGGTCGCGGGATCACCGATGTTTTCGTAGGCTTGTTCGTCCTTTTGTTGCAGGATTTCAAGGATACGCATATCGCCACGAATGGTGTCGTTTTGACTTTGAGTGACTAGGTAATAGATGTGCGGGTCTTGCTCTTGACCATAACGGTCCACACGACCATTGCGCTGTTGGAACACCATTAATGACCAAGGTAGATCAAAGTGAATCAAACGGTGGGACTGGTAGTGTAAGTTGATACCTTCACTGGCCACATCGGAACACAGCAAAACACGTAGCTTGTTTTCTGGCTTACCAAATCGCTCCACGATTTCTTGTTGCTCGATATCACTCATACCGCCATGCAGCTGGGTGATGTGCTCTGGCTTCAATTTTAGATCAGCGCTGAGCTGAGCTTCGAGTGTATTTAAGGTTTCAATACGCTCGGAGAAGATAACAAGGCGGTCATTAGTGTCTTTGGCAGACCATTTGAAGTCTTTACTTTTGATGGTTTCGATTAAACGCTGGTATTTGCTCCACTCATTAACATCCAATTCCTGTAAACGTTGCTCTAGTTCAAAAAGACCACCTAGCTCTGCCTGTACCGCATCGGTGGCGGTTTCACCGTCTTTTGGCGAAACCACTTTGATTCGCTGTTGCACGGACTTCAAACAGGCTGCGGGGGATGAGAACAAGGCCTTTTGCAAACCGATACGCACCAATTGCCCCGGCTTATCGGCGTTGTGTTCCCCTTTGATGGTAAACGGAATGTCCAATAAAGCCTGATAAATGGCTTCTTCTTTGGCAGTCGCGTCTTGGTGAATCGCGTGTACCGTACGCTCTTTAAATTCACTTTTTACTTGATCTTTAATGTCATGTTTAAAGCGTCGTACGACGAGACCTTTGCCCGAGAAATCATCTTTGGTGTAATGCTCTGGATCACTGATGGCCGTTGGGTCAAGCATGTTCATCAGGCTGGCAAAACTCTTGGCACGACCATCGTGTGGTGTTGCCGACAGCATGATCAAGGTATCGGATTTACGCGACAGCAACTGAGCCAGCTCGGTACGCTGGGAGCTGGTACCTCGATCAGCGACGTTGTGCACCTCGTCGATGATAATAATGTCCCAGTAGGCTTTTTCCAGATACATCTTGAACTCGTTGTCTTGCTTCAAGGTATCAATGGAGATGATGGATTTGTCGTAGTAATAAAACGGGTTATGGTTCGACGGAATACGGCCACGTACTCGCTGCAAGCCTTGTGAATCTAATCGCGTCAATGGGATCGAAAAGCGGTTCCAGAACTCTTTTTGAAACTGAGTCATCATGCTTTTTAACGTAAGCACAAGGATGCGCTTACCGCGGCCACGCTGCATAAGCTCGGTCGTCAAAATACCGGCTTCGAGGGTTTTACCTAAACCTACTGCATCGGCGATCAGGATACGCTGGCGCGGTTGTTTTAACGCGATCAAGGCAGGATCAAGCTGGTAAGGTACCAAGTCCATCGCCGCTTCTTGAGCAATATGTATTTGATCATCACTGGGTGTGGATTGGCGCAGCTGACTTTCGATAAATAAGCGCCCTTGGGAAAACTTTGGCGACATGTCCTGCACCAGTTTGGTGTCTTTAGGATCAAGCACCTTGATCTCGTCTTCAAGGTCGCTCAGGAACAAAGCTTCCTTTCCGCGCACCAGCTCAGAGATACCTTCACAGGTTAATTGGTAGCCTTGATGGGTAGTGCGATCGACTCGACGCACAACCCACTCTTCATCCCGAATCTCTACACGTGCCCCTGGGGCAAATCTCTGCATCGTCAACGTCATGTCCTTAAAATCTTCTGCACAGCTCTATCTGTGCCATTGTATGCAATTTGTAAGCGAGCTTACACAGTCCGACCTAAATCGCATAGGGTAACTTATGGAATAACCTTGAATCTATGGATTACTAGGATGCGTAAGGGTATTCCATAAGTTTAATCTTGTAAGCGACAGTACGTATCGTTTGGTTCGCCGTTAACTAAAAATACAGAAAAAGTTTGACGAACTCTTAAAATTTTCAGTATGCTTTGCTCAGTTGTAGGCGGCTACCGAGTCTGATACTCACTTTTTCCGGCCCTTTTTACACGGGCGATTTGACTACAACAGCTGATTTACGTCAGCGAACCAAAAATCAAAATCCAGAACACTTGGAGTTATATATGTGTAGTCAAAGAATTGATGCGGATTACTCGCACCTATCATCTATCGATGAAAAGAAAAGTCCTGAAGATCGCTTTAATCAGTTAAAAGAAGAGTTATCCCTTGATGATGAAGTTTTACATCATTTAAAAATAAACTCATTAAGTAGTTTCCACGATTGGTTCTACGGTAGCGAAGACATAAAAAAAGCGCTTATCGAAAGTCGTAAACATTTGACAATTCAAGGCAAAGTTGCAGCTTTTCTAAAGCATAGCTACCCCCGCCAAACCTTCGGAAGAGATATGGACCTGTTCTACAAAGGTCAGGACATTTCACACAACCCTAGGATAAATTCAGAGAAAAAACAGAAAATACAGTTTTTGATCGAGCTAGCGAAGTCATTTTACCCTGATAGCTTTTATGAGCTTTACAGTTCAGAATTTGGAAGAATCTTTAGCCTTAGCTTTCTAAACTTAAGTACTATTTACCATGGTGAAGAATACTACTTTTCAAGCGCCTGCTTTGATGATTTAGCTTTAAACAGCTTAGGCCACAGTGAAAGAACTGAATTCTTTTGGTCTATTTTCAATGAGCTAAATGCTTCTCAAATCATCATTAGCAAAAAGCAACAAATCCCAAAAGATTATAACTATGAGTTACTTGTTAATTTCATAAAGTCTGAGAACGACGACTCAAATTATCAAAGCGTCGAAGAAAATTTAGATCGCGGCTTTAGGTTTCTAAAAGCGTGGATAACAAATGATGCGAAGAACGGTCGGTCTTTTAGCGAATTAATTTCCGTTATTAATGAGATCTACTATTACCTATCTTGCAGACTTTACAGTTCAGACCACCCTGAAAATAACGAGCTTACACTACCTTGGCTTCGTGAATTTAAGTTGGAGCTTCAGTGGCTATTGCTACAACACTTTGACCTGAGCAAAGCATCTGAACCAGAGGTAGTAGTCTGGATAGATCTGATCGAAGAGTTGTACAGAGAAATCACATATAAAATCGAAGACAAAAATGACTCACCATATCTACAACAGGAACACTTTGAGTTTAATAAGTTGGTCAAAGCGTTACCTAATGATAGCGTAAAACATTGGCTGCAAAGCAATATTAGACAAGACATAAAGAAGGCTCTTGAGGGAAGTTTGTCTACGTATAATCTTTTGCAATCAAAATGGTGCTTTGGTGAAACTTATAATGCTTGGAAAGCTGAATTTCTGCAGCAGCTAAACCAGTTAAGTGCTTATGAGCGAGTGAAGTTGCTTTCAATTGCTCCTCCGTTTCCAGGACACCCAACTCATGAACTTTCTGAGGATGCCCCAGATTTTTACAAAAAGCACTCAATCTGGTGGTCTTCTCTGTATCTAGAGCTTGCTACTAGCGAAGACTTTGAAAAGCAATATTTGCCAGAGTGGACTATCACAGCAAAGAGCAAAGCCGGAACGCCCGAGCTAGTACCTTACATAGACCAAAGTATTGGTATCCTACGAGGTCAAATTTTTGGCGAAAGCTCTGAATCAGACAATGATGAGCTAATGCAGCAACTGTCTGGGCTTTTGACATGGCTAGAAAAGGATAAGCCAGAAAAGGCTTTGCGCCACAGGCTAATGTTGTTTCGATCGTCCAAAACACCATTGTGTGACGAAGGTTTAAATTACAGAACCAAGGCAGAGGACTGCTTGTGGTATCTGCCGCTGAAGGACCTTAAACCCTCAAATTTCGATTCCACTAAGTCTTTGAACGATTCATTGAATGAGTTCTATCAGTCTTTAGCTCAGGAAATCTCCACATTTTGCCTGAGCAAGTTACAGCTTAGAAAGAAGGAAAAAGCGATTGATGGAAAGTACTCTTCAAATCAAGTTGTCGAGATGTCGCCTACTTGGCGACAAGGCTACCTAAAAGCAATCGCAGAGATTGGATTAGATTTAAACGGAAAGGCCCATAAAACAGCTCACTTTATCAGACAAGCCGATGAAGATGAGAATGTTCGAGCGATCGCAGCTGAAACTTATAAAGCGGTTCGCCGCAGTGACAATAGCAACCCATCTACATCAGATCTTAAGCGCGGCATCATTGCAGCTGAATGGTGGCTACTTCATTGCCAACGGCAAGAGCTAGGCTTAGAAATCAATTCTGAGGAAGCTCTAAAAACCCGTCGTCGATTACTACGTAATCCGTAAAAAAATCATTTCAAACTAGGTGTACTGGGGCCTGATGCCCCTCCTCTGACATTTAATGTCCGCCATGTAAAAACTCACAGCTTTCACAAAAAGCTGTCAAGGAGTATACGCATGACTACTTATTGTTCCGATAAGGACGTAAATAAATTTATTAAATCATTGATC
>JBLWXY010000013.1:0-23033 GCA_048267225.1 Pseudidiomarina sp. | reverse complement strand
TGCAATAACGTGAAAGGGTTATACCTAATAGGGGAGGTGCTCGACGTGACCGGCTGGCTAGGGGGATACAACTTCCAATTTGCATGGTCGTCAGGTTTTGCCGCAGGGCAGTTTGTTTAGTGGATTCAAACAATTAAACCTTATACTTTGTAATTAACCTTAAACTTTTGGCGATAAAACTAGGAATTGCACCGTAAACTTTTCCAAGGCTAAAAATTGCTAAAAAGCTCCTATCCCTTTCAGGGTGGGGGCTTTTGTGTATTTAAGGCTTAAATTCGTTAAAGGAATAATTAGACCGTATACTTTATGTGTTGCACCTCGATGGTGCAACTGTGGTTTCTTCCCCAAACTTTGCCTGCTTACACGTTCCTTACATAGTGTCCTTGTGGTAGATTCTTCTTATATAAGGTGATGCCTTTAAATTCGTGCTTTAAGGACGTTGTATGGAAGCAGTATTAATCACATGGGTAGGCAAGCGAGACCTCGACACCATTGGTCAGTCAAATCAAGGCCCCATCTTAACGACACTTCAAGCGTTTAAATTCGATAAAGTCGTTTTAATAGGCGCTTACACTGAGTCTGAGTTACGTGAATTCAAAGCATGGTTAATTGAAAGCTTGGGCGCTTACTCGCTATCCATTGAGGCCCATCAAGAATCGCTTCTGTCTCCTATCGACTTTGCTAGCATTTACCAAGTAGCTGATCGCCACCTTCAGCGTCTTCTTTCGGATAAATCAAACCTCTCGGTTTTGCTGTCCCCTGGCACCCCAGCCATGCAGGCGGTTTGGATCTTACTGGGTAAAACCAAATACCCAGTGATCTTTTATCAATCCAGCCGTGAGCAAGGGGTTGAGCAGGTCGAGATTCCGTTCAATATTGCTGCCGAATACATTCCTAGTGCTGTGTCAGTGAATGACCAGCATTTAGCGAATCTGATCAATGATCAAGCACCAGTTCATGCGGCATTTGATGACATCATCACCCAAGACCCGAATATGATGCGTCTGAAGAAACAGGCGCAGATTTTGGCAGAGCGTGAAGTGCCTGTCTTAATCCAAGGTGAAACGGGTACAGGTAAAGAACTATTTGCCAGAGCCATACATAACGCTAGTCAGCGTGCTAATAAGCCCTTTGTCGCGTTGAACTGCGGAGCAATACCGCCGGAATTAATCGATACGACGCTTTTTGGCCATAAAAAAGGGGCGTTTACGGGGGCTACCACAGATAGAGCAGGTGTTTTTCAGCAAGCCCATGGCGGTACGTTATTCTTGGATGAATTTGGTGAATTAACGCCAGCGGCTCAGGTGCGTTTACTTCGCGCGATTCAAGAAGGCTTAGTCACGCCAGTTGGCTCGCAAAAAGAAGAATCGGTTGATGTCAGGATTATTACCGCGACGCATCGAAACCTTATCGAAGATATCGCCAATGGGGACTTTCGTGAAGACTTGTTCTATCGCGTTGCAGTTGGTGTGCTAACGCTGCCGCCTCTACGAAGCCGTGAAGGCGATCTACTGCACCTCGCTGAAACACTGCTTACAGGCCTAGCAAAACAAGATAAAGCGCTCGAAGATAAAAAACTTTCTGTAGACGCAAAAAATCTTATCCTGCTGCATCGTTGGCCCGGCAACATTCGCGAGCTACGCTCGACCATATTACGCGCATCACTATGGAGTAGTGATGAACTCATCAGTGGCGAGGAAATGCAGCAAGCATTTTTCCATCGGCCACAAAAACAAGATGGCTTGCTAGATAGGGAAATCTCTCAAGGTATTGATATTCAAAATATTATTTCTGAATTGGTAGGTCACTATGTGCCTAAAGCACTGTCAGTAGCCCAAGGCAATAAGTCCCGTGCTGCTGAGCTTTTAGGTCTTAAAAACTACCAAACACTGAACAATTGGATTGACAAGCACAATGTAAAAATCGATGCCGAATAAACTTGGCATGACGTTCGCTAATACATTGGTATGGATAAAATATTATTTATGAAATCACAAAACTTTGAGTTTCTTCGACCAGAAAACGAGACGTTGGCTAATCTAGCAGGATTGGCTGAGGCGGTATTGTTCATTGACCCTGGCAGCGCTTTAACTCGCTTACGAGCTTTTGCAGAAGAGCTAACCAAGGCTATTTATAAAGAAGAGCGTCTACCTCGTATTCCAGAAGCCAGTTTTTACGAGCTTATCAAAGACAGTACATTTCGTAACTGTGTCAACCAATCCTTGATCCATCAGCTGAACTACTTACGTGCTCTTGGTAATGATACGGCTCACGGAGGAGAAGGTGATACACGAACAGCCTCCATCGCCCTTGGCACTGCACAACAGCTTGCCTCCTATCTAGCGATCAAATATTACGTCAAGAAAAAAGCCGATATTCCAGCGTTTACGGATGTGAAAGACAACCGTGCAGAAGCCATTGCTTTATCTGGATCAGTTGCCAAGTATAAAGAAGAGCTAGAAAAACAACGTAAGCTAAACGAAGAGCTGTTAGAGCAAGTCGAGCAAGAACGCACCAAGAACCTTAAACACCTTGAAGCACCGGCGTTTCCTGATCAGCAAAAACGTAAACAAGAAAGTGAAGCGGTTGCAGACAGCCTTCAGTGGAACGAAGCCAAGACTCGTAAACTGCTTATCGACACTATGCTTGCTCAAGCAGGCTGGGATGTATCCAACAAAGAAAGCGTTGGCATCGAAGTAAAAGTCGATTTTCCAAACAATCCGACAGGTGTTGGCTTTGTCGATTATGTCCTATGGGGCAGTGATGGCAAACCGTTAGCGGTAGTGGAAGCTAAGCGTACTGGCAATGAATCCGATCAAGCAGGACGTGAGCAGGCTCGTTTATACGCAGACAGCCTAGAAAAAGAGTTTGGCCAGCGTCCGGTGATCTTCTACACCAATGGCTACGAAACCTTTATCTGGGATGATGCTCAGTACAACTCGCCACGTATGGTTTACGGTTTTTACAGCCAAGACAGTTTGAATTATCTAATTTACCAGCGTACTTACCGCAATAATCAGCTTGAGCAAAACAACCCAAACCTCAAAATCGCGGATCGTTTGTACCAGATTGAGGCGATTAAATCTGTAGCTAAGACATTCCAAGAGCAACGTCGCAAGGCGCTTATTATCCAAGCTACTGGCACGGGTAAAACTCGTGTTGCTATAGCCTTGGGAGATTTGCTTCTAAACGCAGGTTGGGCAAAGCGCGTGCTTTTCCTATGTGACCGTAAAGAGCTGCGTACACAGGCCAGTGAGGTGTTTAAAACCAATTTACCGAGCGAACCTCGTTGTGAGATCGGCGAGACCAACAAGATTGATGAAAATGCGCGTATCTACGTGTCGACTTACCCAGGCATGATGAACCGCTTTGCACAGCTTGATGTAGGCTTTTTTGACCTAATCATTGCCGATGAGAGTCACCGCAGTATCTATAACCGTTACCGCGATATCTTTGATTACTTTGATGCGCTGCAAGTAGGTTTAACGGCGACCCCTGTGAAGTTCGTTAGCCGTAATACCTTTGATATTTTTGATTGTGAAACCACAGACCCAACCTATGAATTTACGCTTGATCAGGCGATCAACCACGAGCCGCCGTACTTGGTCGATTTCAAAGTGAAAGATGTTACTACGGAGTTCTTACGTGAAGGTATTCACTACAAAGACCTAGACGAAGATCAAAAACGTCAGCTAGAAGACGATCTAGGCTTCGAGGATGCGCAGAACGCTAGCTATGATGGTAAGGACATTGGTCGTCGTATCTTCAGTGAAAAGACTGACCAAGAAATCCTTGAGAATCTGATGAATAACGGCATCAAGGATGAAACTAATTCCTTAGTAGGTAAAACAATCATTTTTGCGGGTAGAAAGGGGCATGCCGAGCACTTGGAAAAGCTGTTCTGTAAACTATACCCACAGTATGGCAATAAAGTTTGCAAGGTGATTCATGAAAAAGTTCCTCATGTTGGAAGCTTGATTAAAGAATTCAAAAAAGGAGACAACGACTTCCGTATTGCCATCTCCGTCGACATGATGGACACAGGTATTGACGTACCGGAAGTGGTCAACTTAGTCTTCGCTAAGACAGTGAAATCGTCTGTGAAGCTTTGGCAGATGATCGGTCGTGGTACTCGCCTTTGTAAAAATCTTTTTGGGCCAGGTAAGGACAAGAGCGAGTTCTTAATTTTCGACCACTACGGCAACTTTGAATACTTTGAACAAGAGTACAAGGAAGCCAAAGATGTGGGTGGCAAGCCATTACTGCAAACCTGCTTTGAAGCCCGTGTCGAGTTGGCGACTGAAGCCCTTAAACATAACCATCGAGAAGCCTTTGATACGGCAATTGAATTAATTAAAGCCGATCTTGCTGATTTACCGCGAGACAGTGTAGCAGTACGCAAAGAGCTTCGTCAGGTCGATAAGCTTCTGCAAACCGATCTTTTGATGAGCTTTTCATCAACGACTCAACACCTGTTACTTGAAACCATGGCTCCACTGATGGCAGCTCGTGTTTTAAAAGACAAATACGCTACGCAATTTGATCGACTTATCGCAACGGTTGAAACCGCTCTGGTTATGAAGTCATCTAGCTTTGAAGATAGCCGTGCCACTGTACTTGAGCAGTTAACGAGTCTTGCGATCAATATTCAAGCGGTGCGTCAAAAACAAGCCATCATTGATGAAGTGAACAGTGCTGACTTTTGGTATACAGATAGGATCGCCGAGATTAGCTGTACCAAGCAGAACCTCTAGAGTGTCATTTCGTGCATCTTATCTAGCTCCTAATCACTCTGTGTTAAATACAGAAAAAGCTAAAACTCTTAACAAAGCGGTATCAGAATTTCATCCCCTTCATAATCTGAATCCATTTGATACCATCTTTGATGATATGACCGCCAATTATTCTCATTCAAGCTGGCTATACCTTGATGCCTTATTTGAGAATTTTGCTCACTTACCAATGTCAACATTTGAAGTCTGGAAGGCATTGGCGAAACATCCGATTTGCTTAACTGCTTATCCTTTGGCTAGCAGACACAATACTGAAGAAATTCTTCAAGCATTTCAGACAGAATTTAATATCGTTTGGGAATTGAATTCCTTGAATAGTTGGAATAAAGCCCTCAGCAGTTATAAAGATTCTATGGAAGCACAAGCATATCCAGATGAGCTTGTTAATCTTTTTGAAATGCGAGAAATAGATAAATTGACGAGCTTTCTAGGCTTGCCAGAATTATTTAAGACATCTGATTCAAACGGTGCGGTCTACCCAGCTTTAGTGAATATTTGGAAAGGTGATTTACTGAGAGTAAATGCCGACAACGAGAACTGGCCCTTGCATTATGATTATCTCTTCAAAAGATGGCTCTTGAGTCATAAACCAGAGCTACTTTGTTTTGAAATACCACACAAATTCCAAACCACAGTAGTTTTGTTTCCGATTATTGCTGCCGCTGTCGTTTCGGGAGAAACGACATGGTCGGATGTACTAGGTTCGACAGACGTGAATTACTTATTACTGAGACAGCTAATGGACTTCGATCGTGATTGGTTCAATTCTGTTTTTCAATGCTGTTTATCTATTTTTGCCACGGAGTAAGGTATGACGGGTTACTTTTCAACACTCAAACAACAAACGAACTCTCGTGCTAAAGAAGCAACATTGAGCGTTCTTGGAATTAACAAGCCAAACTTGCGTAATCACTTAAACGATCTATTTGAAAGTGATGAGCCATTTGTTCATGGGCCAGTTTTTGAACAAATGTTTGGATGGGAGCCACACTCCGAGAAGATTTGCGATCTGAATAAGATTTTATCAACGAAAATCATTAATGCATTGGATCATGAAAATAATGGGCGATATGCCTTTAAAAAGGACTGGAGCCCTTTCAAACACCAATATCAGGCATGGAAAGATCTTCTTGATGAGACTCCGAAATCTCGCATTATTACTAGTGGTACGGGTTCCGGTAAAACCGAATGTTTCATGGTTCCAGTACTAGAGAACCTGTACCGAGAGACACGTCAAACTGGTCAGCCTCTTACAGGTGTAAGGGCAATCTTTCTGTATCCATTAAACGCCCTCATTAACTCTCAACGAGAGCGTTTGAATGCGTGGACAAAGCACTTTGAAGGTGATATTCGTTTCTGCCTTTACAATGGTAAAACGCCTGAAAAGCTTCAAAGCAAAGATCGTCAAAAACAGACTTCCAACCCTCAAGATGTCATGAGCCGTAAAGGTATGCGTGAAGACCCAGCTCCTATTCTTGTTACGAACGGTACGATGCTGGAGTATATGTTGATTCGTCAAGCGGATGCTCCAATTATCGAGCAATCTAAAGGGAAATTGCGCTGGATTGTTCTAGACGAAGCACATACCTATATTGGGTCTCAAGCGGCGGAATTAGCATTGCAATTACGTCGTGTCATGCAGGCATTTGAGGTGAAAGCAGAGGACATTCGATTTGTCGCAACTTCAGCAACCATCGCAGGAAAAGAAGCAGAAGATAGTTTAAGACTCTATTTAGCTAATCTAGCTAATATTTCGGTTGATCAAGTAGCAGTAATTGGTGGTAAGCGAATTGTACCTGGGCTGAACAAAGTTGATAGTGTCAATCGTACAATCGATGAAATTGAATCTATCGAACCAGAAGGTCAACAACCAATAAAGCTAAAAGAAGAGCAGAAAGAAGAGGTTTCTAGCAAGCGCTTTAGAGCATTAGAAGAATCTCTAATTGCTGTATCTCTTCGAAATATATTAACAACTGAGGGTTCAGGACCTAAGTCAATTTATGACTTGGTTTCAGATATGTCGGACTTCAAGTTAAAAGAAAGTGAGATTTTTCGCTGGCTAGACCTCTGTACCAATACAAAAGAAACTTTGAGGGCAGAGGCCTTTTTAAAAGTCCGATCACACTACTATCAGCGGACTTTAAGTGGTCTTTGGTCTTGTGTGAACCCAACTTGTTCCCATAAACAACATACAAAATTACAGCAGGATTGGCCATATGGCTATGTCTACACAAAGCAACGTCCACACTGTGAATGTGGTTCTCCTATCTTAGAGATAGCATTTTGTAATGAGTGTAGTGAGCCTCATTTATTAGGTACTTTTGATACAAATAACAGCAAGCTAGTGCCTTGGATTGATCGCTCTCACGATGAATTTACCTTAACTGAAGGTGATTCTGATGAAGAGAGCGATAACTCAGATAATTCAGACGAAAGTGAGAATGAGCAAGGTCAAGGTTCAAAGTCTTCAGGGCTTATTGTTATTGGTGCAAATGAATCAAATGAAAATGACTACCACTTAAGAGGGTTTTCAAAAAATGGAACAGAATCTTTTGGAGACGGTGATTTTTCTTTGGCATTGAGAGACGAGCTAGAAAAGCCTGTTTGCTCAGATTGTGGTCACTCTGGAAGAGGTCTACATGGTCAAGCCTTAAGGCGTTGTATGCTGGGAGCTCCGTTTTACTCCACTAATGCTGTACCCACCATATTAGAATATTGCCCAGACTTTGAACCTGAGGATGATGCTAAGGTTAAGCTGACCCCTGCGGAGCTCCCTGCTCGCGGTCGTCGTCTGATTACATTTACTGATAGTCGTCAGGGCACAGCCAAAATGTCGGTTAGTATGCAACAAGAGGCTGAGCGCTCTTTGTTGCGTGGCATCATGGTTCGAGAGCTTAGAAATCATTTGGAAGAAAAAAGTGATTTAGATGAAGCAGTTTTTGAAAAAGTAAAAATGTATATGGGACTAGCTCCCGAAGTAATTCAAGACTTTATATTATTACAAAAAAACAAAGATCCTGAAGTAGCTAAGGCTTTAGAACTTTATTTAGAATCCTTGAGTTCTGAAAAAGTAATAAGTCCAACTCCTATAACATGGCAGGAACTAGTTCGAGAGCTAAAATCAGATCAAAATGTTTCTCACTCTATGACGTGGGAAAATCGGTACCTAGATCCTGATGCTTTTGATAAAAATGACGCAACAACACTTTCAGAGATGATCTTAACGCGAGAGATCGCCCGTCGACCTAAATACCGAAATAATATAGAGACTCAAGGGCTTGTTTGTATCGTTTACCCTGGGATTGAGTCTATTAATTCGGTTCCAGAAAAATGGTCTGAATATGGGCACTCTCTAAAAGACTGGAAAGATTTTCTCGTGGTGTGCATGAACTTCCACGTTCGAGAAAACAGCTTTGTTCAACTTAATGACAGTTGGTCTAAATGGATTGGAATGCGTTTCTTCTCTAAATCATTTATCAGTCCAGAATCAAAAGATGATCAAGGAACACGAGTAAAGCCTTGGCCGCAAGTGAAGTCAAAAGCCAAGCAACAATCTCGATTAATCTCACTGTTAGCTAAGGCAAGCAAGTTAGATCCTACTGAAAAGAGGGCAGAAGACACAATTAATACCTGGCTTAAAGCCGCATGGAGTTGTCTGGTTAGTGGTCAATCTAAATCTCTTAGTGAGTTTACAGGAAAGCAGTACCAGCTTAAATTGGACACCATCAGCTTCTCCTTGATGACTAAGGCTTACATTTGTCCAATTACAAATAAGCTAATTGACACTGTATTTAAAGGGATCACACCTTATATACCCTGGAACAAATATCCAGATAAAGAACCTGATAAGTACCTATGTAAGCAGGTTGATTTACCAAAAATCTGGCAGCTTGATACGTCAACGGATAACAGCCGCTATATCTCAGTTATTCGAGATAATGTGGCATCTAACGACATTATTAAGCAACTGCGTGAGAAAAACTTATGGACGGATATCAATGATCGAGTGGTTGAGGGTGGGTTTTATTACACTACCGCAGAGCACTCTGCACAGCAGTCATCAGAAAAGCTAGAGAGATACGAAGAGCGATTTAAGCAAGGTCAAAAAAACGTCTTAAACTGCTCGACTACAATGGAAATGGGTGTAGATATTGGTGGTATCTCTGCTGTTGTAATGAACAACGTTCCACCACATCCTGCAAATTATCTACAGCGTGCTGGTCGAGCTGGACGTTCAAAAGAGGCTCGTGCTGTTGGCTTTACGCTTTGTAAGAATAACCCTCATGACCAGTATGTGTTTAACAACCCAAAATGGCCATTTGAAACGAATATTCCTGCGCCTCATGTAGCCTTCAGCTCTGCCAAAATTGTACAACGTCATATTAATGCTTTCTTGCTTGGGACTTTCCTTCGAAATGTAATTGGTGAGACCTCCAAAGAAAAGTTTTTCTTAAATTTGGAGTGGTTCTATATATCTGAAGCTTCAGGTAATGAACCGTGTACTCGATTTATCAATTGGCTGGAAAGCAACCAACTAAATCTACAAGATGAAATTAAGACGCTTACATCACAGACTAAATTGGAAAACTCAAGCGTGGATAGTTTAGTCACAACGACATCTGATACGATCAAGCTCTTAAGTGAGAAGTGGCTAAGTGAATATCAGTTTATTCAGTCTGAGCTTGCTTCTGCTGATAAAGAAGGGCCTTATGCTTATAAACTGAACGGTGATTTAAATCGCCTTTGCAATGAGTATTTGCTTCGTGATCTTGCTTGTCGTGGTTTCCTACCGGGTTATGGTTTTCCTACAGATGTAGTCAATTTAAATGTGGGTAATCTAGAAGATTATATCCGCGAGAAGGAAGGTAAAAAGGCTAAACAAGATGAACGCGAAGATAATGTTTCGATCAATAGAGGTCTACCAAGTCGAAATCTAGCCGTAGCTATTCGTGAATACGCTCCTGGGACTGAAATTGTTCTTGATGGTCGAGTACACAAAACTGCTGGTATATCTCTAGGTTGGCAAAAAGCACATGTTGAAGGGATTAAAGAAACACAAAAGTTCGATGTTGCGTGGCATTGTTCTCATTGTGGCCAAACGGGATATGAACCAGATCTCAGTCAACAAAATAATATTATTTGTAGCAACTCGGCTTGTGCCAAGCCAATTAAAATAAAAGATCAGCGTAAGGTAATACAACCAACAGGTTTTGTTGCAGATTTTTACCTGCCGCCGAGTAACAACATATCACAGACTGCGTACATTCCTGTTCAAGAACCATGGGTGATGGGGAAAGGCGACAAAGTTACACTTCCTAATTCCGAACTTGGTTATATGGTAGTTGATACTTCAGGACATGTTTTTCATTACAGCTCAGGTCTAAATGGTACAGGCTATGCTCTTTGTCTTGGTTGCGGCCGAGCGGAATCTATGACTACTACAGGTGAGTATCCTAGATTACTTAATCCTGAAGGGACGCACAGGCCACCTATGCCAAACCGTTTCCAGCGAGATGACAACGGTAAACCTGAATGTGGTGCAACTGGTAAGGTAATGGAGAGTATTCACCTTGGTTTTAATACCACAACGGATGTTTTTGAGTTAGTGCTCCGGAACCCAGTTACAGCTGAGCACCTGAATGATAAAAATATTGCAGTGACTATAGCCGTTGCACTTCGTGAAGCTTTGGTCGACAAACTTGGTATCTCATCTAATGAAGTTGGCTACGGTACTAGGCCAGCTATTTCTGGTCATGGAGATAAAGTACAAGTCATTCAACTATTTGATACAGTCAGTGGCGGAGCTGGATTCTCAGTCTCTGCGGCAGCAATGATTAAAGATCTTTTAAAAGGTATGAAAGATGTACTTAAGTGCAAAGATCAATGTGACCGCTTCTGTCATTCTTGCCTTTTAGAATCTGATTCACGACATGATATTGATCGACTAGATCGTAAAGCAGCACTAACATGGTTGGATGAGGCTGATTTTGATAATCATCTTGATCTTCCTACAGAATATCGAAACATGTTGGGGACTGTCGATGCAGTCTACAATTCAATGTCAATCAAGGAAAAGCTAGCCGAGCTGCTTCGTAATAAGCCTTCCTCTGTTAAGTTCATCTTGTCGAGCAATATTGAAGACTGGGACACTTCACTTGGCTATCTAAAGTCATTTTTCTATAGATTGTTAAGTGATAACTTAAATGTGCAAGTTGTTGTGCCTGAGGTTAAATGGGAGGGGGAAGTTAGAGATTTTCTTGCTCAGTTATCTGCAATGAAGGTAGATATAGTGGAAGCAGACGTTACGGTACCTGTAGTGGCCCAAGTATGTTACGAGCATTCCTGCGAGACGATTGGGTGTCTAGACAAACAATCAAGAACATTAGGTGATAATTGGCTATGTTCATCAGATATTTCTGTGACAATAGATTCTGTACCTGAAATCACTGGCAAGATACTGTCATTCTCGGAGCCTTCGAATCTACAAGGCGCGGTTGATATAGCTGTCAAGAACCAGTTAAACGGTTCCTTAAAGGGATTTGGTTTAAGACTATTGGAATTATTGGGTAAAGAAGATGAAAGACTCATAAAATTATTCGAGACAGATAAGCTAATCTCGATTAACTATACTGACCGCTATTTACAAAGCCCATCAAGTCTTTTGATGTTAGGTGAGCTTCTAAGTTCCATATCTAACCAAGGTAACCATGTCACGGTTACAACTTGCTTTGATGAAAAAGGAAATACTCCTGGCCATGCAATTCATCATGACTGGGTATACGAGGATGATTATGAAGTGATCTTCCAAGGCTGGATAAAGAAAATCTGCGGTTCTAACACAACTATTCAATTAGCCAAAAAATCAGATATACCTCATCGACGTAGCTTAATTTTAGAATTTGAATCAGGTCCTAAAGCACAGGTTATTTTTGATCAGGGGCTAGGTTATTGGCGATTAAAAGTGGATCGTGGGCTTCATAACTTCGATTTTAGAAAAAGTATTATTGATCAAGTTACTAGGCTCGGAGATACAAGAGAAAATGCAAGAATTTCTCACAGTGATTACTGTGATTGGGATACATTCATCACAATTAATATATAACTAACATGATATCAGCTCATTACTTATCTAGTCGTGATGAGCTGATTTTGTTAAGAGTTAGGCAGTCTGGGCAGCGACTACACACTTCATCTGACATCAATGTTACGCTGTAATTAGTGCAGCATTCGCTGCAATATTGAGTAATCCTCTGGGGTACTAAAGAGAGTCGAACTCTGTGATCTGGCTTCGGACTTACTTTCTTCTTAGGATCTGCCTTTTTCTTAACTGTTCCATTAGGTTGTTTATCTAAAGCCTCAGATTTTGAATATAACTGATTGACCTCTTTTACAACCTTTTCAGCGACCTCTTTGGCTGTGTTAGGCGACACTTCAAAAAACTCACGGTTAGGACTTGTTCTAAATTTGCTTAATCGAAGGTGGACAAGCTGCTCTGCAACTTCTCGATGTGCAACATGTGCCTGATAGAAGACTTCGAAGGGGGAAGGCACACCGGTTGATCTATCGTATAGTTCAGAAGCTCGAACTTCAGCATTTCTTGATGTCATTCCTATTTTGACAATTCCATCTTTTAAAAAAGGGTTTGTCAAAATATATATGAAGCCTTGTTTAGAACTCTCAAACTCTTCCATGAATTAAATCCATAAATCTTTAATATGCAACATCCTAACTAAAATTATATTTCACATAAAATATTTTATCTTTTGATTTCTTGTTTTTATCTAAATATATGATATTAAATGGAAAAATAATTGGCATGGCTTCTGCCTTTTAATGATTAAGACTCTCTTTAAAAGAGTGCTGTTTTTCAACTAATACAGAAGGTGCTGTCTATGAATATCATCAAACATCTACTTACCGGCTCGAATGCCTCAGCCATCATCATTGGTAACAGTTTTTCATGGGCTGAAGAAGGTGCTTTCCCTGAGCCATTCGGACTTAAATGGGGAATGTCTAATCAAGAGCCTATTAAGGCTGGTTTCAACTCTCCTAGACCAACAGGCCAGTTTGAATATTTAACATCTTTCACTACCCCTAAGCCTTGGTCAAAGGGCGATCAGTACCTTGCGCTGACCTATAAGAACAAACTGGTAAAGCTTATCGTTAGCTCGAAGAGTATTACTAGTGATGTGTATGGCACACAAGGAAAAGCGCTGTATGAAAATGTGAAAGCCATTATGACTAAGAAATACGGGCAACCCACTGATAAGCTTGAATATGTTGGTATGAAGTTATATGACGACGCTGAACAGTTATATCAATGTTTGGACTACGATGGCTGCGGTAACTACATTACTCAGTATGACTTATCTGGTGGACTGCTTGCGATTCAGATTGAAGGTCAGGGTAGAGGCAAGAGCTATATCAGAATCATCTATGAAAGCCCTGAGTTTTATGCTGCAAAAGACCAGGTAAATAACGCTGATAAAGCAGATGATCAGGAGGCTTTTTAATGCATACCAATATTAAAAGCTCAAGCTTAGCTTTTGTTCTAATTGTTGCGTCAGGCATAAGTTCAGCGAAAAACTATCAAGGCGTAATAGTGTGGAACCCATCATCGGGCACCTCAAATCAGATGGAAAACTCAGACGATGCTACCTCAAAGGAATATTAGGCGATGCGATGAACGTGATCTTAAGTGCCTGTGGTCAAAACCTTCGTAAGCTGCTGAAGTGGCTTAATTTTGCCTTGATCTGGGGTTGCTTTTATAGCGGGATGGAATGGATGCAAGTCTTATTGCCGCGAAGATTAGAAAATGAAATGGCATTTTAGACTAAAAACGCCATTATTCAGGGACGACTCGCAAATTCAGGTAATAAGTGCAGTGCTGTTAATTTCTCTCTAATGCTCCAGAAAATACTTCTAGACCTCGAATGACAGGGTTATAGAAGGTCTCTTTGTGGGACTTAACCGCTGAGAAATGATACAGATCCATAACTGGTATTTCTCGATCAGAGCATCTCAAAGAACAATAGCCTGCATTCTGCTCATAACCAATTACTGTAATCTCACCTAAAAGGTTCAAGCGGCTTTCTAAGTTCATGGTGATAATGATATCTGGATCGATTATCTCAATTTGTTTGTTGAAGAAGTTGGTTTCTTCATCTTTGAATGCATCAGTGAAGCTGTCTATCAATGGCCAGTCAGCTTGGGAGCTATCTTCAGATTCATTACTTAATTTTGAGAGATTCATAAACGCGAAGCTTGTACCGCCTGGCTCTGCGAAGTCTTGCGCTATAGTCATTGCATCAGGTACATCATTCCATGAGGTATTTGTGTTTAATGCATAGTTTATCCGCAGCATTAGAGCATGAAATTGATATTGGTTAAGTGATTTGTCGCCTATTCTCATTTCAGTTTTATAGAGATGGTGCATTAGGTTTATATAGTTTGTGCCTGATAAACCAAGAGACTCTCTACCAATGAACAGTATTTTGATCGGCTGCTCCGTAAAGTATGGGTAAAAGCCATCAAAAACTAGATCATCAGCTTTAAGACCATTTATAAATTGTTTATTTTTAGCTTTTTCATACCATTCCGTAAGCAACGCATTCAATTGGGAAAGTTTGTATTGTTCATGTTCTGGGTAGTTTTTTAGATCTGCATTTTCCATAATTATATCCTTAGTCATTCAGATAGAGATCAGAATTAATCTCGTAGCCTAAAGGGGTTAACTTCCTGGATTAGGGCGGTTGTCCTTTATATTTATTTCGTCTAACGCTATTTTAGCTTGTGCCTTTACGGGCGACCTGCCTTTGAGAAGGCCGCCCAAATGTGGCTTAGGCTTAATCCTTAGGTCGTCTATCAACAGACTCTTGCTTCTTGATAGTAGAACTATTAGTTGTTGCTTCGACTTCATCTCCAAAGCGCTTTACCGAAGAATCAGGAGCAGTACAAAGCGCGTTTCCAAAGGGTGGCTTTGAAGTACGGCTTGAAGTAATTCATAGAATCTTCGCTCTGATACTAGCCTTTAAGTATTCCGTTCGGATCAGCTGCTTGTTGAGGCGAGGGTGCTTTTTCCAAGCACGTATCTTACTAGGCATCTCAGCTACAAACCAATCGACTTTCTTATCTTTTGTTTCTGTGTGCTTTTCTAGGCCACTGCATAGCTGCTTTTAGGTAATCTCGTCGAGCGTGTTTGAATCGCCAGATCAATCATACAGTATCAGTTTTTCAAAAAGCGCCCCATAAACGTCGTAGTCATGAAGCAAGCTCATTAACGCGCCTACTTTTCGAGTCAATTTTCCGGATAGCCAGCTTAAACAGGGGCTCAAGGGAAGGTGTTAAGGCTAATTTTAAAATTAAAATTGTAAATAAATGTAAATAAAAGTGCGCTCCCAAAGGGATCTAATGTTATATAGTCAGGAAGTTTTTTATTTATTATGTCATAATTTTATATGACAAATTTATTATATAAATCAAAAAATATAAAATATATAAAAGTTTAAGTTATTGATTTTTAATGGTTATATAAAAAATTTAATTGAAAAAATTCATATTATTTAATATATGTATTTCAGGTTTTTGTATGGTTTTTTTAGCATATAATATTATGATGTTTTTAGATTTTTGATTATACCTGTCTCTTGAAACTTTCTTATCTATGTCTATCATTCCCAGTATTAATCCAGTTTATTATTAAGGTTGAGACTAAGATGAGTATCTTGATAGATGAAAAACAGAAAAGGAGGTATGACATACATAGAAGATCATTTGAGAATATTGATCTTGATTATGTCCCATTTATAAGAACAACAGATTTTACTCGTTCATCCGGTAATCGTTCTAAAACACCGCATAAAGATGATCGTAATCGATTGATTCATACATTATCTATCAATGAAATTTGGGCTTACTTAAATATTATTAAACAACAACATGTAGTGGATGTTTATGAACAATGGGCGCTTCCTATTGAATACACGATCGAAATTTGTTCTGAACTTGGAATAAACCATCCTAGGGCAAAGCGCAGCGCAAAATTGGGTTATGAGTCTTTTGATTTCTTAATTAAATTGGACTCATCTAACGATCATAAAGACCTACGTTATGGCTCTTGGCTGGCCATAGCCGTTAAGCCTACAAATGAATTACTGACAGATCGTGTTCAAGAAAAGCTGAAGTTACAAGAAGCTTTTGCACTGTTGAATGATATCGAATTCAAGGTTTTAGATAGTGATCAACTGCGCACAGTTTACAGCGAGACCCTGGAGGGGCTTTACGTACATCGCTGCTTGCAACCTTTTACCGAACGTGTGTACCCCGAGTGGCTGAACACATTTCGCGGCGAGATTCTTTTTCATTCGGACATGCGTATGGGAGATATTCTGAAAAATGTAGCTTATTCAGTTGGAATTAAGCCGGATTTATCTCTTCACTTCTTCAAGCACGCACTTTGGTGCAACGATCTCAAGATGAACTGGGATGAGCGATTACGACTAGAGCGTACTGCTCAGAAGCTAGGAGTGAAAAGCTTATGAGTAATGTTCTAAGTTCACAGCTAGAGCAGAATGCTAAGCCGATTACGCTTTTAGCGCCGATAAAACTTTATGATTCATTCTTCGTAGCTGATGAACATGACACTGTATATGTTAGTCAGCGTGAACTAAAAGAGCCGATGATCGTTGTTCATATTAATGAAAAACGTGGTCATGCATTTCTCATGAACATCAGAGGAACACTCAAAAAGCCAATACGGGTTGAGATAGTTGATCTTATTGATGCAGTGGAGTCTTCAGAACTTCTGAAAGGTGAAACATTTCAATCGACTCAGTCTAAAACGCTTTTTGATCAATTGAGTGATAATCAAAAAACAAAAGCATCTTTGAGATTTAAGATCATAGAGTCTTTAGTAAATGACTTAGATAACGTTTTATACAGCTCGTATCGAGAAGGAGCTATCACAAAAGTTGCTAATGAAAATAATCTAACTAAAGCAACGATTTATCGCTATCTATGGGCATATTTATACTCTGGAAGAAAGTTTTCTGCGCTTGGATTTGGTGTCGGGGAGTACGCTAACTCTGTTCAATCAGGACGAGTTTTAACCAAACCACAAGGTCGGCCAAGTAAGCGATCAAAGGTGACTGGGATAGACACACGAAAGATCATTGACGCGACTGATATTGAAAACTTTAAGTTTGCTATCGCGCTGATGGAAAAAGGTGGCAAGGGGGCAGCGAGAACTTTCAAATCTGCTTATGATCGAATGCTTCCGAAAAAGTATGCGGAAAAAATAGTGCTACTAGATAATAGGCAAGCATCTATTTCAGGCAATGAAAAAGAGATTCATTTAAAGCCAGAAAACGAACGACCAAGTTTTTGGCAGTTTAAGTATTGGTTAGAACAGACCTATGGCGATGGATTAGTTGCATTAAGAAATAAGATTGTCCCACATTCAAAGCGGCATAGCGATCTTAATGGTCGTGTTGGTAATGCATATGTGAATGTAACTGGCCCTGGCCAACGATATGAAATTGATGAAACCCCTTTCGATGAAGAGATTTTGTCAGAGCTTATCCCCTGCTTATCACTAGGGAAGCCAACTTTATATGTCATCATCGATGTCTACAGCCGATATATAGTCGGTTTCTACCTAACGTTCGGTAACCCTTCAGTTTATGAAATGAGCAATGCTATTTATCAATGTCTGAGAGACCGTAAAGGTTGGCTAGAGTCGATTGGTTGTGCTGATTTTCTTTCAGACTGGATTCAGCTGGGGCCTCCTGAGACGATTGCTGTCGATAATGCTGAATTTAACAACACATTATCTGAGCCTATTTTGAACTCTCTTGGTGTTCGAGTGGATTTTGGGAAGCCAGGCTCAGGAAATGACAAACCTTTTGTTGAAAGTGTGTTCAATAAGCTAAAAGGAGCACTTCCACACCTTTCGCCAGGACATAGAGGTGAGAGCCAATCTCAACAAAGAAGTAATGAAGCGCGTAAACATGCACTTTTAACCAAAACTCAGCTTTATAGAGAGATTATGCGTGTATGCGTTCATCATAATACTAAAGCGATTAACGGGCACTTTCATCTAGAGAAAGAAGCCATTCTGGATGGTGTTAAGCGTACCCCTGCTGACATAGTGACTTGGTCGGTGAACAATATGAAGTCACGGATGCTTCCTCTTTTAGATGATCGAGAACTTCGATTAGCGCTCTTACCTCAAGGAGAAGTCTCAGTCCAACAGAAAGGAATATTTCTTAAGGGACAAAGCCAAAAACTTTTCTATAACTGCCCAGCTATTCGATTAATGGGGCTTCAAGACCGCCCGCATAAGGGTGCTTCACGTTCAAAAATTCTTTCATGTCGATATGATCCTAATGACATTAGTAGCATCTGGATTGACTGTAAAGGCGAGCAATATGAAGCCTTCATCGATCAGAAATACCATCGCTATGAGGGTATGAATCACATTGAAAGAGATGAACTTGATGCGCTACTTACTCTGAATGAAGAAGAGGCTCATCAAGAAGAAGCGAACTCGCAAGCTAGTTTGTACGCGAATGTGGAAGCTGTAATAAACCAATCAAAGCAGCAGATAAAACAGTCAGCACGAATTAGCTCAACTGCTCAAAAAGTTAGAGAGAATCGAAAACTTGAAAATAGTTTGACTGACGCACCGCTTGAAAGAGAACCGAATGATACTTCTCTGTCCGACCAGGATAGTGGGGATAACAATAAAAATAACGACTCTACTAAGAAAACACCTTGGATGGATAGGAGATAATTATGAATAGAAATTTCGCTAATGCTGAGAATCAAGAAAATCGTACCGACTTGAAGAACCACTTACTTGATGTTTTGCCGCCTAAGATGACAGCTAAAGAATTCTATCAAAGCAATCACTACCCGATGCTCTATCTAAACTCTGAAGAGTTTGAAGATCGTTATGAATTGCTAGAAGAGTTGCTTGATTCTGTGGATCGATTTCGGTTTGTAAAAGAAGAGCATTACGACCTTTATGAAAAAATACACCTTTTAATTCGTAGGGGCTACAAGGGGTTAGCGCCCACACATCCAAAATATATTGATTACATGTATTCAATTGCGGCGGGTGAAAAAGTACCTTTCCCTTCAGGCAAAACAACTGCTGAGACTGCGGCACTGGTTGCATTCAGTGGGGTTGGCAAAACATCTTCTATCGAGCGTATTTTGAGCTCTTGTTTTGATCAAGTGATAAAGCATTCACAATCAGACTTTATTGACTTGCAAATTACTTACATTAAAGTGGATATGCATCATGACGGATCACGTTCAGAGCTATTAAAACGACTGCTTCAAGAGGTGGATAGGTTAGTGATCAACTCCGGTTATCCGTCTCCAGGGTATGCAAATTCAGTAACAAAAGCCAACGGAGAGAATGTAACGATTGCACGGATGGTCGAGACCGTAAGAACAGTCTTTGTTCGTCATCATGTCGGTTTGTTTGTCATTGATGAAGTTCAGGTTCTGAGTTCTACCACTGACCATGATCGCAAACACATGATTCAGTTGTTTGATGACCTTAGCAACAACTTGAAGATTCCTCACATCAAGGTAGGCACTACAGATTCGATATTATTGTTCTCAGATCGGATGCGACATCAGCGCCGCTTAGGTGAGATTATTGAGCTAGCTCGAATAACAGATCACGATGAAATGGAAGCATTCAATGAAGCGTTTTTTGTTGATATCGAGCGTTCAATAAAAGTGTCTTCTGTAGACGATGTCATCAACGAATTTTGGGTTCAAAGCGCTGGTATTCCATCCACTTTGTTAGATCTCTTTCGGACTTGCCTAAAAGAAATTGTTCCGCGAAACAAAACGCTAACACCTGAGCTCATCGGCACAATCATGAAAAAGCATTTCGGTAACCAAGTGCCAGCACTTCAAGAGCTTCGAGTGAAAGGTACAAGTCAAGTGATAGATTTCATGACCGTTGAGCAGATGTATAAATTCGAAAGCAAAACGTATATCAAGAGCTTAAAAGATGCGATCAAGAAGCAAAATCCCATGGGGGTGGCTGCACAAGCACACTTGGACAATATACAACGATTTGAAAATTCTCAACCACTAAGCAAAGCTGAAAAAGAGACTCTGAAGCCGTTGAAAAAAGGTCTTCAAGAGGCTGTGCATAATCAATCGGGCTCTCAAACCATCGTAGGGGGGCAGTAAGATGATTCTTGAAACACTGCAACAGGATGAGCATGTATTCAGCGGACTAGTCCGATCAAAGCTACTGAGTGGCCAGAGGAATATGGGAGAGCGTCGTTGGTTCAAGCATTTGGAGTTAGCTAGAAAGAAATTGCATGCACAAGCTCCTTTTAGTGACCAATGCACTAAGATCGTTCAGCGATATAGAGCACATGATGATTCTAAATCGGAGTATGATTTTTGGCTAGAGCACACAACCACAGCACCTTGGGTGATCACTCTTGATCAAGAGATCACTTCGGCAAAGAGGCGTTTACGAGCAAGCGAGTTGACATCATTCGCGGGGCACCGAGGTTGGCGCTTTTGTGCAGAGTGCGCACAGGAAGAAAGAGAGACACTGGGGTTTTCATATTGGCATTCATCGCATCATTTTTTTGGCGCTATGATTTGCGCCAAGCACAAGACCCCTTTGTTTACGCATCAGAAGCTACATATGCATGACTATAGCTTACCACAGGAATGGCTCGGGAAAGCTGAAGAGATGGTCACTCAGTTTGAGTGGCAACTCCAGTGGCAGTCATTTATATATCAGCTTTGTGAAGCTTTTAAAGCCGATTTAACCCTGGCGACACGCATTAAGCAAAATGTTTTCGAGTTGCTCAAAATTGATCGAAAACTCACTCATCACTTTGATAAAGAACGAATAAACGCTCTTTTTAAAGGTATGCACCTAGATCTCGGAGAAAACTTCTTTGTTGAGATGATTGGGCGATACGCAAAGGGACATAAATACGTTTCTAACCCATTATGGCTCACACTATATGAGGAAAAATCGTTCCAAAGAGTGCGCTCACCAATTTACTGGTTAGTAACGATTTTTTGGCTGCGTGAAAAACTATCGACTCTCGATGGAGTGATTAATCATGAATGGCATTCCACCAAACATTAATCGCTTAGATTTTTACCCAGCTGAAACAGTGTTCAGCTGGGCTAGCCGTTATCATCTGAGATTCGGTAACGCTCAAATAAGAGATACGTATGAAGCACTCTTTTGTACAAGAAGAATACGAGTTCATCCTTTTCTACCGCATTCATTAATGAACATTGCAGGGGAAAGAAAGCTAGACGAAATCGTGAGAGAGCACACGTTATATCCGCTATTTGCCTACTTTGGATTTGATCCAACAGGGGACTACATTCGCTCAATGGCGGTAGAGTCAAAAAGAACCAATGCAAACCTGATCGCACACGCTGGATTGGGGGGCCTAAAAGGACATTATTTTTGCCCATTATGTGTTGATGAAGTACGACAAGTGACAGGTCTAAGAATCTATACGATTCATCCTCAGTTTCCAGGTGTTGACTGTTGTCCGATTCATGGTATTCAACTTTTAGTAACTGAAAATTCAGATTTTGGTATAGATCGAAAGTTGAAGCTGCCCACCTATGATCTAAACAATGTAAAGGGCAGTGGAAGTAAGAATCGTATAGTTGCTTTTAAAGCTATGCAGCTCATAAACAACTTGGCTCACTCATCCTTCAATGAGCATGAAAAACATATCCAGTATTATCGCTCTATTCTTAAGCAACTAGGTCTTGTAACGCTCCATGATCAAGTGCGCGAATCTCAATTGTGCCAAGATATATCTAAATACTACGAAGATTTTAAGCCGCAAAAGGGGCTTGAAAAGGTTACGACATTCAAGTTTCTTGGGCCTCTGCTTCGAGAGAGTACGAACTTCACTCAACATCCGTTTCATCATCTTCTTTTACAGGTATGGCTTGATCATGTGATTTCGATTGATGATGGCCGTTTTTTAAAAGTTGAGGAAGACGCAAACAGAAAGAGAAACATCGATGATTTAGTACTTTCAATGCTAGTAGACGGATTCACTATAGCTGAAATAAAAAAACAGCTCGCGTGCGGACATTCAGTCATAGAGCGAGTTGCAGCTCTTAATGGGATCAAAATTGATCGATTACCTTCTTCTCATCCCAAGTGGTACCAACAATTTTTAATCTTGGCGCTTTTAGGTCGGCACAGACAAAGCATTGCTGATTTTCTAAGTTTAAAACTTCATGTTGTAGAGACTGAAATTAGCAAGGTTCCAGGCTTGGCTGAATGGCGTCATAATTTGGCTAAGATGAGACGGCTTGAGCGCTCTTTATATATGATCAAGCATGCGGTAGAGAATCATGCAGATTGGTCTCGGCAAAACATTAAGCAATTGTATAACAAGGAATTCTTCTACTTGTACAAATATGCTCCCGAACGACTTGAAGAGCTGCTACCGCCAAAAATGGCTTATCATACGCCAGTTCTGGATTGCTCAGAGGAAGATGAGCGTATTTATTTAGACATTCTGAAGATTGAAAACATTCAAGACATGTCAATTTCGAAAGTCAGCCACCTACTGTTAGGACACGGTAGGCTGCTGAAGCGGATGGAAAAACTTCCTAAATCAAAGCAATTACTGATTACCTTAGGGGTACTTAAAGAGGAACATTAGCATGTGGTTAGATCATGATGTTATTGTGCGTTTAGTTCCTGCCAGAGATGACTTCAAGTTCTACCCCTGCATTGAGATACCTGACCAATATGCTTTTACCTTTCTGGCGATGCTTCGCAAGCTCATTGAGCAACCATATCCCCTTGAGATTCTTCATATCAGCTTACATCCCGACACAAATATCCCCGAAACGCAGCTTATTTCAGGCTGTCCCATTGAAATATTAAATCCTATTCTTGACCGCTTTGGCCGTGAGCTTAGGAAATGCATTCATAACTAGCACTCTCGATAACACTATCTAAAGTGATATTTAAGTCGTGTTAAGGTTAAAAACCGCTTTGGTAGAGTGGTCCATAAGTCTCTTTGCCTATACCAGAAGCGATTCCGAATCACTGGCATCATTCGGTTTAAACTAATCATTGCTATGAAGAGATAGACTCATATGCCTGAGTTTATAGTGAGAATGATATTTTTCGGAGAAGTGCTAAGATAGATATGTGCTTGCAATGTTCGCGTGCCTAAAATTTCATTG
>JBLWXY010000012.1:0-23692 GCA_048267225.1 Pseudidiomarina sp. | reverse complement strand
ATTTCTACCTGATCCATACAGCGACCAGCCTGGCGCGCGTATGTATCGTACTGGGGATTTGGTATGCCTAAACCAACAAGGTGAGTTGGAATACCTCGGTCGCTTGGATTTTCAGGTGAAATTGCGTGGTTTTAGGATCGAATTAGGTGAAATTGAAGCGCAACTTACCCGTGTAGCGGGAGTAGATAATGCCGCGGTGTGTTTGACTGGTCGTGGCGAACAAGCACAGTTGGTTGCCTACTGGAGTGGCACAGACATTGATACAGATGTCTTGCGAGCACATCTTAAAGCGCATCTGCCTGACTATATGGTACCTGCACAATACATCTATATGACGCAGATGCCGCAAAACAGTAATGGCAAAATCGACCGTAAGCAATTGCCTGCCCCAGATAGTCTTATCCATCAAGGTGAGGTCATTGCGCCAACGACCGAATGGCAAACACGTTTAGTCGAACTATGGGGTGGGTTGCTCTCTCGCGAGACGATCAGCATTAACGATGATTTCTTTGCCGTAGGTGGCCATTCTCTCTTGGCTGCGCGTTTGGTGGCGCGTTTGGGAGAACAGTATCAGGTGAATTTACCGTTAGCAGCGGTATTCGAATATCCAGTACTGGCGGATATGGCGGCCCAGTTAGAACAAGCTCAGCAAGCCATCGTCATGCCTGCGCAAGCGACCCTTGAGCCTGTGCTCATGCACAGTACACAACAGCGTTTATGGTTCTTAGAGCAGTTCAGTGGGGCCGCGAAAGCTTACCAGATCACCTTGGCGGTGCGGTTACCAACACAGCTTGATGAGTCAGCATTAACGCAGGCATTAAGTCAGCTTATGGTACGCCAGCATAGCTTACGGACACGCTTTTTCGAAGCCCAAGGCAACCTGTGGCAACAAGTGCAAGCGGCCATAGAAGTACCTTTAGTTGTGCATCCTGAGTTATTAACGGAAGAGGCATTGGAGCAGCAGCGGCAGCAAGCCATGCAGCAACCATTGCAGCCAGAGCAGGCTCATTGTTGGCAGTTAAATCTATTTTCGCTGACCAATGGGGATACAGTGTTGCAGTTAACCATGCACCACTTAATTGCCGATGCATGGTCATTGGAGGTGTTTTTCCGTGAGTTAGAAGCGCTGTATCAACAGGCGCTTAATGCTGATGCTGAGACGCTTATCGGTACGGAGCATGAGGCGCTAGCGCTGCAATTTACTGATTACAGCCAATGGTGGTCTAGCGCAGCAGCTGAGCAACATTTAGCGCCGCAACGTGACTACTGGCTTGAGAAGCTTTCTGGGCCGATTCCAACGCTGGATTTGCCGCTTGATTTACCGCGTCCGAAGCAGCAGAGCCATCATGGCCGTCGTTTGCGTTTCGAGTTAAGTGACGCGCTAGCTGAACAGCTTGCGAGTGTATGTCAGGCGCACAATGTGACAGCTATGGTGCCATTAATGAGCGCATGGCAATGGCTGTTATCACGCTATAGCGGCCAAGAAGAAGTGTGGCTCGGTGTGCCAGTGGCGAATCGTCATCTGCCTCACACCAGCGACATCATTGGCTTCTTTGCATCAACACAGGTTATTCGTGTGCCGCTACAAGCATGCATCAATGTCGCTGAGTTGTGGCAACACACCAAGCAAACTTTAATAGAAGCTCAACAGCATCAGGATCTGCCATTTGAGCAGTTGGTTGAAAGCTTGCAAGTCGAGCGTGACCCAAGTCGTTCACCTCTGTATCAAGCCTTGTTTAACCTGATTCAAGTAACGCAACAGCCTGCGTCTTTTGCTGGAGCGGAATTGACCCGTTTGGATAATGAAGATCAAACGGCGATGGCAGATATTGGTTTGCATATCGAACAACAAGGGGAGCGCTGGTGCGCAGTATTGGAATACAACACTGATTTATTCTTCAGTACCACAGCACAGCGCTATGTACGCCAGTATCTGCATGTACTCGAAACCATGCTAACGCAACCGCAGCAAATGTTGGCTAACTTGAGTGCGCTCGATGCACAAGACGTTGCTCAGTTGCAGCGTTGGAACCAGACACGAATTGATCTGAATCCAGAGCACAATCTAGTGACTCGTTTTGAACAGCAAGTAGTGCGAACGCCCGACGCCGTAGCGTTACGTTATCATGACAGCCAACTCACATACTCTGAGCTAAATGAACAGGCCAATCTATTGGCGCATCATTTGTTAGCCTATTCGGTTGCGCAAGCGACGCCTTTAGAGCGCATCGCGATCTGTCTAGAGCGCGGGCCAAGCTTAGTGATTGCGTTATTGGCTGCGCAAAAAGCGGGTGTCACCTATATTCCGTTGGACCCTGATCATCCGGCGGAGCGTTTACAGAGTATTTGCCAACATGGGGCGCCACAATTGGTGCTGAGTGACGGTGAATCAGCCAGCATATTCCATAATGAACAAGTACAGGTATGGCATCTGGCAGACACTCTCAACACTCCATGTACATCGAATTGGCGTAGTAACCCTGAACAGTGGACTCATGCACAACAGGCGGCGTATGTGATTTATACCTCTGGTTCAACCGGTACGCCTAAAGGGGTGATGGTATCCCGCGCCAACTTAGATGCCTTCTTAGCTGGCATGGATGAAGTGATTACACTGGATGAGTCTGACACTTGGCTAGCCGTGACTACCGCTTCGTTCGATATCAGTGCGCTTGAGCTATACCTGCCGCTATTGCACGGCGCTTGCGTATTGATGGCAGACCGTTACCAAGTGCTTGATGGCGCTGAGCTGATGCCATTGCTGGAGCAATCAACTGTGATGCAGGCCACCCCTGCGGGTTGGCAAATTTTGCTAGCTCATGGTCAAGACAACTGGCCGACCGTGAAAGGCTTGATTGGTGGTGAAGCCGTTAACAGCGAATTGGTCGAAGCGCTATCGCAAAAAGGTGTAGCGCTTACCAACGTCTATGGCCCAACTGAAACCACTATTTGGTCAACCAGTGCGGTGCTTGATGAAACCGCTGAGAGCTCTGTCCATACTGGAATTGCGCCAATAGGTTCTGCTATTCCAAATACCCGTTGTTATGTCCTTGATGGTGCATTACGTCCGGTGCCACTAGGTGCTGTGGGTGAGTTATACATCGCAGGGGCTGGGGTAGCGCTTGGTTATCATGGTGCCGCAGACCTGACGGCACAAGCCTTTATGCCTGATCCATTCTATGGTGCCGGGCTGCGTATGTATCGCACAGGGGACTTGGTGCGCCGTTTGGAGAACGGCCAGCTACAGTATTTAAGCCGTCGTGATTTCCAAGTCAAAGTGCGTGGTTACCGTATTGAACTTGGGGAAGTCGAAAGTGCATTACGTCAATGCAAAGAGGTGCAAGATACGGTGGTTGCTGCGGATGCCCAACAGCGACTATTAGCTTGGGTGGTGCCGAGTGAGGTTAGCTCAACTGAGTCATTTGACAGCACTGCCATCATGGCTCAAATCGCCCAGCGTCTTCCTAACTATATGGTGCCAGCGGCTGTGTTGAGTATTGCCCAGTTGCCTCTTAATACCAATGGCAAGGTTGATCGCAAAGCCTTGCTAGCAAGTGTTGAGACGCTGGCATTAACCCGCTCATCCCGTGCTCCAGAAACACAAACTGAGCGTACTTTGGCTCAGATATGGCAACAATTGCTCAATCTTGAAGTCGGGGCGGAAGACAGCTTTTTCGCACTTGGAGGGCATTCATTGTTAGCGATGCAGTTAATGAATCAGGTGGAAAGCCAATTTGGTATACGCCCTGATCTGCAATCCTTGTTTGAAACGCCAACTATCGCTGCGTTAGCCGCTTGGCTTGACGCACACCAAAGTGAGCAAGATCAGCAATTTGATGACTTGGACTTTATGGATCAGTTGCTTAATGAAATTGAAGGCTAAATTATCGCTATGAAATCATCTAGATATGCAGAGATTGCCAAGCGTTTGGCGGCTTTGCCTGAAGCACAACAAACTTTATTTCGTCAAAAACTGGCAGAGCAAGGGATCGACAGTTGGCAATTGCCCATCGTGCCTGCTAAGGCGTCGGAGACTAAGCCGCTATCGTTTGCGCAACAGCGCTTTGTTATGGCCGAATCGCTCAGTGAACAAGCACTATATAATTTATGCTCCATGCTAGAACTAAGTGCCATGCCGGATGTAGCGCTTTTGACACAAGCTTTTCAGCAGCTTGTAGCACGATATGAAATCTTGCGCACACGCTACCAGCAGCAGGACAACGGCGACTGGTATGCCAGCCTGATCGAAGACGCTTGGTCTGCGATGGAACAAGAAGCAGTAGCTAATGTTACGCCGGAGGTACTGCAATCCTGCTACGAAGAAGAGCTATCACGCTCATTTGACTTAGCAAATGAACACCCATTTCGTGTGCGTTTGCTTCAGTCAGAGCAGGGGGCTTGGTTGTTCTTCACGGTACATCATGTGGCATTTGATGCGTGGTCGACGCAAATCCTTGTAGGAGAGCTAACGCATATTTATGCGGCGTTACAAAATGGCCAAGCGGTACAGTTAGCCGCGCCTGCGATTCAGTATTCGGACTATGCTGTGTGGCAACGCAGTTGGCATGATAGTGACGACTGCACACGTCAGCAAACCTATTGGCAACAGCAACTTGCACAGTTGCCGAGCCATTTGTCATTGACGACAGATTATGCACGTCCGACGTTACGTCAGCGTCATTATAGTGGAGCATTAGCCAGCCTAACTTTACCTGCAAATGTTGTGCGGGATTTAAGAGCGCAAATCAGTCACGAAGGCTCGACCTTATTTATCTATTTGCAGACCGTATATGCTTGGATGCTTGCGCGTAACGCAGGGCAAACAGACCTATGCATGGGGTCATCAGTCGCCAATCGCGGTCGTAATGAGCTAAACGACATGGTTGGCCCATTACTTAATACTTTAGTGATGCGTCATCGTTTAGACGCTAACCCAACGTTTGCTCAGGCGCTACAAAATGCACAGACCATGATAGCGCAAGCGTATGATCATCAGGATGTGCCATTTGAGGCATTGCCTGAACTACTGCAATGGCAGCGTGATCCGAGCTATTCGCCTATTTTTCAGGTGATGTTTGTACATGTTGCCTTGCCTGCGACCCAGAGCATTCAGTTTGGTCAGGCACACGCCAAAGTGCTTACACCGCAACAACATCAGGCTCGCTTTGATTTAACCCTACGAGTGGTAGAGCTGGCTGGAGAAGAGATTCGTTTAGATCTGGAATACAGTACAGAGCTATTTGCCCAAGCCACGGCAGAGCGTTTTCTCGCACAAATGGCGAGTTTGATTGAGCGGACGACTTGCTCCTTAGACGCAACTAAAAATATCACTGTAAATGATTGGCGTTTTCCTTACGACCACAGTTTGTCTACTGGGCCAGCACTGCAAAGTGTGCCCACGCATTTGCCTGAGCAGATTGCTCACTGGGCTAATGAACGCCCACATGCCGTAGCATTACGTACCGCGACAGAAACATTGACATACGACGAGCTAGGGCGTCAAGTACAGAACCTCAGTGCTTGGTTAGCTGCGCAAGGTGTTGTTGAGGGCGATAGAGTCGCGTTGTGCTTACCCCGTGGTATTGAACAAGTGGCTCTCATGCTGGCGTGTTGGCATATGGGAGCCATTGCCGTGATGCTGGACCCTAAGCAGCCCGCCGCACGTTTGCAGCAAGTCATTGCCAGTGCGCAAGCTCGCCTAACGCTGGTTACCCCGCACGCACACTTGCCTGAGTTTGAGGCAACCACTTTGGTAATGCCTGATCTGAGCTCTTTGCCTGAAGGTTCTGCTGCTCAGGTGTCATTGACGACCGATCAAGCGGCCTATCTCTTATTCACCTCCGGCTCGACTGGTACGCCCAAAGGGGTGTTGGTGAGTCATGGCGCAATGGCTCATTACGCGCAAGCGCTATGGGACGTGTTGCCTGCTACAACAGTGCAAACTTGGGCGACGCTAGCGACCACGGCGGCGGATTTAGGTATGACATCGGTTTTGTCTGCATTATATCGCGGTCAGACGCTGGTGCTACCGGATGCAGAGCTTACCTTTGACCCACCAAGGTTAGCGGAGTTTATGGTACAAGAACCGGTGGATTGTCTCAAGATAGTACCGTCCCATTTATGCGGACTGCTCAGTGTGTCTGAGCCACATCGTGTCCTTCCTCGTCAGCAATTGATTCTCGGTGGTGAAGGAATGGACGAGGCGCTGTTAGCACAGCTAAGAGAACTCGCTCCAGAGCTTACTCTTGTTAACCATTACGGCCCATCTGAGGCGTGTGTTGGGGTGGCTTGCCATGTGTTGGATTCAGAGCAGAGTGACGCCGCTAGTTCACGTCTACCGCTAGGTAAAGCGCTGCCGGGCATGATGCTAGAGGTACGTGATGAACAGGGGCAAAGGGTGCCTGTAGGTTGTCAAGGCGAGCTGTATATTAGTGGGCCACAACTGGCGCTAAGCTATTGGCAACAGCCTAAGCAAACGGCTCAAGCTTTCCCGCAGGATGCGCATGGTCGCTGGTATCGTACAGGTGATAGAGTGCGATTAACCGCAACTGGACTGCTAGAGTTTTTAGGTCGCTGCGATGATCAGATTAAGCACCGGGGCTATCGTTTAGAGCCGGGTGAAGTCGAACACTGGCTGATGCAGCAAAATGAACTGATTCAGGCGCGTTTACGTCAACAATACCAAGGTGAGCGCGCACTGTTAGTTGCGTATGTGGTTTTGCATAGCGCCAATGATGGATTGGAACCATCCGCCCCATCACTGGCGGCATTACAAACACGCATGGCTCATGAATTGCCGAGTTATATGGTGCCGGATTTATGGCAAGTCATGGATAACTTACCCCTTAATGCCAATGGCAAAGTGGATGCTAAACAACTGCCCTGGCCTTTGCTTGATGAGCAAGATGGAGTGCAACGTCAAGAGGAGGCATCACTGACGGCCAACGAACAGCGCTTAGCGCTGCTTTGGCAGCAAGTGCTCAAGATAGACCGTGTCACCGCCCAAGATAATTTTTATGACCTCGGTGGCGATTCGATTCTAAGTCTACAGTTGATTGGCTTAGCAGCGCAGCAGGCGCTGCGCATTACGCCTGCTGAAATAGCGCAGCATCCAACCTTAGCGGAGATGGCAAAATGTTTGCCAGAGCCGTCCGAAGTTGAGCTGCCAGAGACGACGCAAGCACTCATTCATCTATACAACGAGGTGCTACAGCGCACTGATTTGAATGCAGAATCGGACTTCTATCAAGTTGGTGGTGACTCCATATTAAGCTTGCAATTGATTGCCAAAGCACGTGCCCAAGGTATTCAACTGACGCCTAAGCTACTGACGCAAGCAGCAACACCTAAAGCCTTGAACCAAGCTCTGTATCCAGTGTTAGAGAGCGAAACTAAGGCTGAGAGCGAAACTCAGACGCAAGAGCAGCAACAAAGCGTGTCGGATAGCTCAAACCATGCGCCGCAAGCTTATCACTCGATTCCAGTTCGTCTGCATCCAGATCAAGCGGTGCCTGTATCGGCTGCGCAACAGCGTTTATGGTTCTTACAGCAGCTCGAACCGGATAGCACGTCTTATCATGTGAGTCAGTGCTTTGAGCTACAGGGAGTGCTTGATCGTGAAGCATTATCTAAAGCTGTTGAGCAACTTAAACAACGCCACGGAATTTTACGTTGTCGTTTTTACGAGCAAGATGGGCAAGTAGTGCAGCAGCTTTATCAAACTGAGCGCTCTAACATGAGCTACCATGATGTGGCGGCTCAGACTGAAGCGAATCTATCACTCAGTGCAAAAAATATTGTGCGTCACGCGCTGCAACAGGTATTTGATTTGGCTCATGGGGAAACCTTTGCGGTGACCTTAATCCGTCTCGCTCCAGAGCGCCATTATCTACTGGTTAACTTGCATCACATTGTGACCGACGGTTGGTCGATGGGGCTTTTAGTACAAGACTTTCTTGCTTTCTACCAAGAGAGTGGGGCATCGAGCGAAACGCCTGTGGTGGCGTCTCGCCCAGATTATTTGGATTGGGTAGCTTATCAACAGCGACAGCACCATTCATCGCATCAAACTAAGTGCGATGATTACTGGCGCAACCAATTAGAAGGTATGCCGCCAGCAATCGCACTGAGCACTGATCACCCTTATCATGACCAAGGCGCTCAAGTAGGTAAGGTGCTTGATTACCAGTTCACCTCTGCTGTGCTTACCCATATCGAAAACAATGCCCGTGCTCTAGGTGTGACCCCGTTTCAGCTTATGTTAGCGGCTTTTCGTTTGCTGCTATGGCGTCAAAGCGGGCAAACAGATTTTGCCGTAGGCTTACCTGTAGCGGGCCGTCAGCATCCTGAAAGTCAAAGCATGGTGGGCTTGTTTGTTAATACTCTAGTGAGCCGACACCCAGTGCAGCCAGAGGCGCCATTTGCCACATGGTTAGAAAGTATGGTCGCCAGCTTGCAACAAGACCTTGAGCATCAAGAGATGCCATTAGAGCAGCTCATTGCTAACGTGCAGCCAGAGCGCAATCTGGCTCGCTCACCTTTGTTCCAAGTCTTATTCAACTATCAGTCAGACTTACATGGCACTCGAACTCTCAATACAGCAGATCTTGAGTGGCAAACGCTTGATTTGGAGGACGTAGAGCGTGCCGCCAAGTTTGAGATCAGTATCAATCTGTTCCGCCAGCCAGAAGGTTTGTCACTGCAATTGGAATACAACGCGAGCGTGTTTGATCAGGTTCGTGCTGAACAATGGCTAACAGATTATGTCGCCTTGATCGAAGCGGTGTGTGGCGATGCCAAGCAGAGCGTTGACCAGTACAGACTACCGTCTATGGTAGCTCCTCTGATCTCTCACTCGGAGGCGATTACAGCGCAAGAGGATTTTCTCACGCGTTTTGAACAGCAAGTTCAGCAAACACCTGATGCGACTGCGTTGATTGTTGCTGATCAGAATATGAGTTATCAGGCCCTAAATGATGCGGCCAATCGCACCGCTCATTGGCTGTTAGCAAGTGGTTTGGTCGAGCAGGGGGCTGCCGATGAGCAATGCATTGCTTTTTGTTTGCCGCGTACTGAAGCGATGGTGATTGCGTTGCTGGCGATTCAAAAAGCGGGTGCCGCGTATTTACCTTTGGACCCCAGTCATCCGCTAGAGCGTAGTCGCTACGTATTGGATCATGCGCAGCCCAAATGCGTATGGGTAGCCGATGAAGCAATGCAAACGGCATTGGTGTCTTATTTGGTCCCCACTATGACATGGCATGACGTACAACGCTTAAGTGCTGCGCAACACTGTGATAATCCGATGGTAGTGCGCCAGCCAGCCAGCTTGCAGTACTGTCTGTATACCTCTGGCTCAACTGGAAAGCCAAAAGGTGTGGCGGTCGAGCGGCGTCAATTTGCAAACTTCTTAACCGCTATGGAGCGTCAGTTGCCAGCGTTCCAATCATTGCTCGCACTGACGACTGTTACCTTTGATATTGCTGGATTAGAACTGTGCTTGCCACTGGTGAAGGGTGCTACCGTAGTGCTGGGTAATGAAGAAGATCGACGCGATAGCGAACGTCTCTCGGCTCTGGTGAACCAACATGGCGTGGATTTAATTCAAGCGACACCATCAGGTTGGCGTTTACTGGCTGAATTGGCCCCAGCAAGCCTTGCCAATATTACCGCACTGGTAGGGGGCGAAGCGCTAGAGGCTGAGCTGGCTCGACAGTTACAGTCCCGTTGTAAACAGGTGATCAATGTATATGGCCCTACGGAAACGACTGTTTGGTCAACCTACCAAACGCTGCAAGGCAACTTATCCCATGCACTGGTAGCGATTGGTGAGCCGTTGCGTAATAACCAATGCTTTGTGTTAGATGAGCGTTTACAACCTGTGCCAAAAGGCGTTATCGGTGAGTTGTATCTCGGCGGTGACGCGGTGACCCGCGGTTATTTAAAACAGCCAGCATTAACGGCGGAGCGCTACATTCCTAACCCATTTATGGCCGATGGCTCGCGTTTGTACCGTACGGGAGATCGAGTGAAACAGCTTGCAGAAGGCGGTTTGTACTTTGTTGAACGGGCGGATCATCAAGTTAAGATTCGCGGCTTCCGAGTTGAACTGGGGGAAATTGAAAGCTTGCTAATGTCCCACTCCAGCGTACAGCATGCGGCGGTGGGAGTATGGCGTCAGCATCATGGTGATGTCTTGCACGGATATTGTGTGATGCGCAAGGGTCATGTCTTCGACAGTGCGGATTTGCGCACGTATCTCAGTGCTCAACTACCCGAATACATGGTGCCAAGTAGCTTGCAAGAAGTCGCAGCTCTACCGCTCAATGCCAGTGGCAAAGTGGATCGCAAAGCATTGCCAGAGCCGAAACAGAGTGACGTTGCAGAAGTCAGCGAACTGACTACCGTGCAAGAGCATGTATTAGCAGACGCTTGGCAAGAAGTGTTAGGCGTTACACAACTGGGTAAAGACAGCCACTTCTTCCACTTAGGTGGTCACTCGCTGAGTGCGGCCCAAGTGCGTGCTCGTTTACGTAGTAAAGGCTGGTCGTTGCCATTGAAAGCCGTGTTCGATGGGCCACAGCTCGCTGCTATGGCCGAGCAGATGGTCAATGACGAGCAGCGTACGATAACGCCTGTCGCCCGCCAGACATGGATGCCTTTGTCCCCGGCTCAGCGACGCATTTGGTTTATGCAACAAATGGATCCCCAAGATGCAGGGTTTAATATGAACTTTGCGGTTCAGATTGATGGTGATTTATCACACAACGCCTTGCAACACGCGCTGGATGCGGTGGTAGCGCGTCATGAAATATTGCGTGTTACCTACCATGACCATCAAGGTACGCCGATGCAGCGTGTCAATGCTGAGTTAAATGTGCCAGTGCAGTACTACGATTTACGTGGGGCTGAGGCCGCTAATGTAACTGAGCAACAAGCTGTGGCGGCTGGGCTGGCATTTGATTTAACGAAAGAAGCACCGCTAAAAGTGTATCTCTACCAAATTGCCGGACAAAGCTTTGTGTGCCAAATGGTGCAGCATCATATTGCATCCGATGGTTGGTCTGGTGAGCGTCTTATTCAGGATCTGGCCCATGCTTATCGTATGGCGATCAATACTGATGCGTTGGCTCAAGTTCAGTTGCCTGAGCTGACGGTGCAGTATTTAGATTATGCCGTATACCAGCAGTCTGAAGGTGAGCGGCAACGCCAAGAACGCGGTATTGGTTACTGGCAGACACACCTACAAGGTGCACCGAGTCAGTTAGCTTTGCCATTCGATTACCAGCGTGGCTCGGAGCAAGGTCAAGTGGGCGGTGATGCTTACTCGTTCACACTAGATGCGGGTGTTGCACAAGCATTACAGCAGGTCGCGAAGCAACACGACTGCTCCGTATTTATGGTACTTATGGCGTTGTACACCTGTGTGATTCACAGTGAAAGTCGGGAGCAGGATTTAGTAATCGGTACGGACTCTGCCAACCGAACACTGCCGGAAACGGAGCCGCTTATTGGCTTCTTCGTCAACCTTTTAGCACTACGTTTTAAACCTCGTGTCACCATGAGTTTCAGTGATTATTTAGCGCACGTAAAACAGGTCTGCTTGGCAGGTTTTGAACATCAAGAAGTGCCATTTGATCAAGTCGTTGAAGCGGTGAAACCGGACCGAATTGCAGGGCAGCATCCATTGATTCAGGCGCTTCTGGTGTTGCAAAACCAGCCGTCGGCACCGGTTGAGCTGCTATCAAACAGTGCGCTAGGCAATATTCGTTTAACGCCCATACCTGCTGCACAAACCCACTCCAAATTTGATATGGCGTTGTTTGTATCTGAGGCCGAACAGGGGGCCTTAGCGCTGCGTTGGGTTTACAGCAAACGCCTATTTGAACAAGCCACTATTGAGCGCATGGCGCAGGCACTGCAACAGCTAGCACAGTGGCTAGCGACAGCGAGCTCTGAGCGTCAAGAGACATCGCTTACAGCATTAACTACGTTTATTAAAGGGACAACCTCTATGTCTGATACCCTTATGTCTGATTCCGATACGAAAAAAACACCTAGTAAAATGGGCAAACTCGGCAAACTGAAGAAAAATCGCCAGCGTGAGTCTAACGCTGCGAGTGGCCCAAGAATCAATGTTCGTCCACTGTCCTTAGAGCGTCCATTTCCGTTATTGGTTGAAAGCATGGAACCTGGGCTAGACGCCAATATTTGGGCGCAAAATAATCAAACGCAGATTTTAACGTGGCTTGAGCACCACGGTGGTATTGTGTTCCGTGGTTTTAACTTACCAAATCCCGTGGCGTTCGAAAGTTTCTGCCAAAGCATGTACCCAGAGCTTTACGGACAATATGGTGACCTTCCGAAAAAAGAGGGCGGCAAAAAAATCTACCGCTCAACGCCGTACCCTGATGATCAAATGATCATGTATCACAATGAAAGCTCTCACCAGTTTAGTTGGCCGCGCCGCCAATGGTTCTACTGCGAGATACCGTCTGTAGAAGGCGGTGCAACACCTATCGTAGATTGCCGTGAAATGTACCATCGATTACCGCAATGGGCGCGTGAAAAACTACTTAATAAAGGGCTGAAATACGTACGTCATTTCAGTGGTTTAGATGTAAGTTGGCAGCATTTCTTTAAAACAGAAGACAAAGCAGAAGTAGAAGCGATCTGCCGCAAGGGTGACATTCAATTCGAATGGTATGACGAAGATAAGCTGTGCATTAGCCAAAATTGTCCGGCGATTATCCGTCATCCTGTGACGGGGGAAATGAGCTTCTTTAATCAAATACAGCTGCATCATTACAGCTTTTTGGAAGAAGAAGTAAAAGCCTATCTACTGAATGCTGGTGGAGAAGATAAATTGCCACGTAACGTTTATTACGGTGATGGCGAACCACTCGAACAAGACTTGGTTGACCTGATCAGTTCTCTTTATGAAGCGTGCGCGGTGCGTTTTGATTGGCAAAAAGGTGACGTGGTCATGCTGGATAATATGCTCGCTGCCCATGCCCGAGATCCGTTTAAAGGTGAGCGCAAGATCGCCGTTGCTATGGGCGATATTTACCGTCAAAGCGATCTGCTTGAACCTGTGCAAAAGGAGGTGATCTGATGTCACTATTTAATCAGTCATTGACTCAAGGGGAAGCACTCACCTTACAGCAGAAGTGTGCATCACAAGCGCCAGTAGCTTACTGGCTTACTTTGCCAAAGCAAGAAGAAGCCAGTGCACGTGGGCGTTTGCAGGCTTTGCTTGATGAACATGACATTTTGCGCACCGTGTATGGTCAGCAAGTAGGATATACCGAAACACGTCAACAAGCGCTGCAAGAGAGCGCAGTGGACTGGCGCTGCGTGGAAGGCGAAAGTGCAGACTGCTTGCTGCATGAGGCGCTGGCTGTCTTTACTCAACAGTCAGCCCCGTTATTAGCGTGGTTTTGGCCCAGACCTGATGAAAACCGCTTATTGCTTGTCGCGCCTGCTCAGTCGTTAGATCAAGGCTCGGCCTTGGCGATTCGTCGTTGTTTGTCGGGGCAGAGTGACCTTTTATTAGATGAGCCGACTCAGTATTTGGATTACGCTGATTGGGTAGCAGATTTGCAAATGGGGGAAGATGCGAGCGTAGGCAGTGCATTTTGGCGTGGTCTAGCATTGGATACATTGCCCGATGCAGCATTGATTGAACAGGTGGGGCAGGCGAATGGGGCACTTGAGTGCCAGAACGCTTCATTAGGAGAAGGTGCTGCTCATACGCTGCGTAGCTATGGGCAAGCCATGGACGTGGCTACTTCTGAAGTAGCGTTAGCGGTATGGGCCGCACTGCTAGGCTTGGTCAACGGCAAGGAAGAGTTTCAACTTAGTTACTTCTATGACTGTCGTACGGATTATGAAGAGTTAGAAGATGCTTTGGGACGCTTTGTAGTGCCGTGTCCAGTACCATGTTACCAACCGTCTAAAAATACCTTTAGTAAATGGTTTGCGGGGCAACACAGTCTTTGGCAACAAATGCTAGAGCAGCAAGAATACCTAGGCATGAGCCTTGACTTGAGTGCTCACGCTAGGCAAGTAGGCTTTGCTTACCAAAGCTTACTGGAGCCTAATGAAATATCCGCCGCGCAGGCGATAGGGGCTGCTGAATTACTGCTACAGGTGAGCGAAACGCCGCAAACGATTGAGCTGTCTTTACACTACGACAGTGGTCGCTATAGCCAAGCCGCGGTAGCACAACTGCTACAACGTTATGAGCTGCTGTTAGCGCGTGCGTTGGCACAGCCCAATGACACGATGGATACGCTAGATATATTCTTACCGGGCGAGTTGTCAGGGCTGGTGAATACCGATGCGACGTTTGTTCATACTGACCAGACGTTCCTTGATAACTGGCGTATGAGTGTTGACCAATATCCCCAGCATCAAGCGGCTCGTTTCGTTGATGAAGTGTTAACGTATGCGCAAATGGATGCGCTCAGTGATCAAGTGGCTGCAGGCCTGCAACAACGTGGCGCGAGTGCCGGTAAGATCGTTGCCTTGTGTTTACCACGGAGTATGGACTTCTTAGTCACATTGCTCGGTATTATGAAAACAGGGGCGGCGTATTTGCCACTTGACCCAGAGCAACCCGAAAGCCGCCAGAATCTTATTTTAGCGGATGCTCAGCCTGTACTGACTATCGTAGAATCAGTCAATCAAGCGCAACAAATCACGGTTGCAGAGCTAAAAAATACACCAGAGGATTTTACGCCCGTTGCATTAAATCAAGCAACGCTGGCGTATGTGTTATACACCTCAGGCACGTCAGGTACACCAAAAGGCGTAAAAGTGCCACATTCAGCATTGAGCCACTATTGCCAAGCGGCGATTCATGCCCTGCAATTACCGCAAAATGCTGATTATGCACTCGTATCTTCGCCGATGGCGGACCTTGGTAATACCATGCTATTCCCGAGCTGGATACAGGGCGGGTGTTTGCATTTGTTAGACAAAGCCACATCTACCGACAGTGAGCTTTTCCGTCAGTACGTTGAGCGTTATCCGATAGACTGTCTAAAAATTGTGCCTTCTCATTTTATGGCGCTCAGTGAAGGCCAAGACTTAAGCGCTATCAGTCCACGTCAGGCTTTAATCCTTGGGGGAGAGAACATCTCAGCAGGATTGCTGCGCGCATTAGCGTCTGCTGCACCTCTGTGTACGGTGTATAACCACTATGGCCCTACGGAAACGACTGTAGGTGTTATGTGGGGGAAAGTTGACCTTGAGCGCGAGAGTGCTCGCTTAGAGCACGTATTAGGTAATAACCGTGTGTATCTTCTTGATGCGCATCAAGCGCCTGTCATAAACGGTACGCTAGGGGAGCTTTACATCGCTGGCCCTAATTTAAGTGCCGGATACCTCAACCAAGCAGAGCAAACGACTCAGGCTTTTGTAGCAGATCCATTTGCACCAGCACAGACCATGTACCGTTCAGGAGATCTGGCATTTAAGCGTGCTGATGGCAGTCTTGAGGTTGTTGGGCGTGCGGATCAGCAGATCAAGCTTCGTGGTTTCAGAATGGAACTAGGGGAGGTTGAGTCAGCGCTTTCGAATCACGCCAGTATTCAGCAGGCGCACGTATTGGCACAAGGTGAAGGTGAACAAAAACGCCTTGTTGCTTTCGTCGTGGCTAACAGTGAACAACACGAAAACGAGCTTAAAGCATGGCTGATGCAATACCTACCTGATTATATGGTGCCCGCGCGTATTCTCAGAGTCGAGCGAATGCCTTTGAATGCCAATGGTAAAGTAGACCGCCATACCTTAATGAATTGGCTTGAAGCGGAGCAAAAGCGCCAGTTTGTTGCCCCTAAAAACGAAATAGAAATAAAAATACTTTCTATTTGGCAAGACGTACTAGGGCGTGAGAACATTAGTACCGAAGATAACTTCTTTGATCTGGGTGGTCATTCATTAGCGGCGATTAAGGTGATTGCGCGTTTGCGTCAGGCATTCGACATTGAGCTGGCGGCGGATATTATGTTCCACAAACAAACCATTACCGCGCTAGCAGAGGTGATGGCTAAAGGCGACGCCAATCAAGCGGATTATCTGGTGACATTTAGTCAAGCGGAAAGCAAACCGACGCTGGTTATGATGCACTCTCTAGGAGGGCACTATCAGTATTATCAACCCTTGATTGATGTACTAAAAGGACAAGTAAACCTTTATGGTTTACTACCAGATGTAGCGCTGCTGGCACACAGTACCTCTGCGGATTTGGACAAGGTCATTGATCATTATGCGGATCAATTAAAAGCGTTACGTGAGCAGCCAATCGTATTAGTGGGCTGGAGTCTAGCGGGGCGTATGATGATGTGGCTTGCGCAAGCGCTGAGTGAGCGTGGTTTTACGGTGCAGAATGTCGCCATCATTGATTTTGATCCGACTCAGGTGCTGAGCAACGTTGATAATGAAAAGCAACAATTGCAAGAGGACTTGCAACACTATTGTGCACAGCAAGGCTGGACGATTAGTGAGGAACAATGGCAGACATGGTCTACTGCTTTACCGAACGATTATGCTCAAGGCTTAGAACAAATTCTTGCCAATGAAGCATTTGCCTCTAAGTTGGACGAAAGCACGACGCAGGCAGAGTTTCATGATCGCATCATGATGCGCTGGTCATTGAAACGCATGTTTTATGATGTCCCAATCCCTGTGGTGAAGCAGCCTCTGTGGGTGTGGCGCAGCAGTGAAAATGCAGCCCCTGTACATGCATGGCAGCGTTACTCGTCACAGCCAGTACAAGGCTGGAGCATTGAAGCAGACCACTTTGGAATCTTAGCAACAGCGGAACTGGCAGAGCAGCTATTACAGCAGTGTAGCCAATACTGAGAATACATAATGAACATGATGAAACAGTTATTGTCCCAGTCGGGACGCACCGTTTGTCTCGCGCTTGTATTGAGCTTATGCAGTGCAGCGGCAGGTATTACGATTGTCGGTGGTGTCAATCAGGCACTAGACTCCGGCGTGACGGATATCGGGCAAACACTGGTCTATTACTTAGGCTTAGTAGGGCTGCTATTTTGTTGTGGTATAGGGGCGCAGGTTCTACTTGTTGGTCTCGGACACAAGCTAGTGTATCGCCTTAGAGCGGATCTCGTTCAGCGTATTCTTAATACACCGCTGGTGAAACAAGAAGCTCTTGGTGCCCCTGCTCTATACAATGTGCTGACACGGGATGTCACCATGGTAGCTAACGCTATCAAGCAGCTGCCAATTTCCTTGTACAACGGCTTATTGTTAGCCGTTGGCTTGGTTTACTTGGCATGGCTATCACCATTGTTATTTGGTTTTCTAGTAGTGCTAGTCGGCCTTGCTGTATGGGGCGATATGCTGCTGGCTGGCCGGATAAAAAGCATGATGCAGGAAGTCCGTCGTCTGGATGATGATTTATTCCGTCAATATGAGGCGGTGGTAGAAGGCCGCAATGAACTGGGGCTAAGCCATCCGCGTCGCCAGTTTCAGTTTCAACAGCGCTTTGAACCGACTGCCCAGCAAGCACGAGATACGGCGATTAAATCCGAAGTGCTGTGGGCGATTAACCTTAACTGGACGACGTTATTGGTCTTCGTGCTGATTGGTTTAGTGTTTGTTGCGGGAACACTACTAGAAAGCGTCTCCCAAGAAGCGCTGGTTGGTTATGTGCTAGCGATTATGTTTTTGCGTACTCCTATTGCCATGATCTTAGAAGCGATTCCAGCGGTGATTCGTGGCAATGTGGCCTTGTCTGCTATTGAACGCTTGGAACTTGGTCAAAGCTCTCAAAGTGAATCAGAGAGCCTCGTGTCAGTGACAAAGCCTGCTGCCTTCCAATCGTTAGAGCTGCGTCGTGCTGCGTATCATTACCCAACCCAAGGTGGCGAGTCAGGGTTCCAATTGGGGCCTATCGACTTCAAGGCTCAAGCGGGTGAGTTGATTTTCCTAATTGGCGGTAACGGCAGCGGCAAATCCACCTTAGCGAAATTACTAACTGGATTGTATCTACCGACAGTCGGTGAAGTAGCGTTGAATGGTCATTTATTAACGCCAGAAAATGCTGAACAGCATCGCGCCTATTTTGGGGCGATATTTCCAAACTTCTTCCTGTTTGACGATGTGTTAGACGAGCAGGGAAATCTCGATAACCCGAGGGTTCAGCACTATCTCAAGCGTTTGGCGATTGATCACAAGGTGTCGGTTGAGGGTGGAAGTTTATCAACTAAAGCCTTGTCACAGGGACAGCGTAAACGTTTGGCGCTGTTACTACTTTATATGGAAGACCGCCAAGTGTTGTTGCTTGATGAATGGGCCGCAGACCAAGACCCTCTGTTTCGTGAAGTTTTTTATCGAGAGATTCTGCCGGAGCTAAAACAAGCGGGTAAAACGGTCATCGCCATTAGCCACGATGATAAATATTTCGACGCAGCTGACCGTTTATATAAGCTGGATCAGGGGCAAATACGGCCTTATGTTGTGGGGCGTGACAGCTTGTTTGAAGAGGTGAGTGAGCATTCAGTACGAATGGCTCAGAATGTATAGGAATTGTCATTTTTTTGTAAGTTAATTTGTAAAAAATACATATAATACGATTGATAATGGTTCTTATTAATAGTATCGTGTGACCACATTAAAAAATGACATGCCTTCTAGGAGCTATTCATAGATGAAGATTACCCCTTTAGCCCAAGCTATACGCAGTGCCTGTGCTATGACTTTAATGGTTGCTCCAGTGCTAGCGACCGCAGAAGATGTAAACAGTGTTCAATTGGATACGCTTTCTGTATACGGCACTGACTTAAGCCGTTATGAATTCGATGAGGCCAATTCTGCAACGGGTTTTAACGCTGATGTAGACGATTTGCCTCGTTCAGTACAAGTGCTACCAGAGCAACTTATTCTCGATCAAAATTCAGACACGCTAGAAGATGTGCTGCAAAACGTTGCAGGTATCACGCGTGCGCACGGCTTCGGTGGCACAGAAAGTCAGGTCAATATCCGTGGTTTCCAGAATAGCCATCTATTCGTTGACGGTAACCCGGTGAGTAACCGTTTCAATGTGGATGTGGCGACGATTGATCGTGTTGAAGTGATCTTAGGCCCTGCATCAGTGCTTCATGGCCAAGTTAGTCCTGGTGGTTTGATCAACATCATTACAAAAAAGCCAGAGAAAAAGCCAGCGCACAGTGTGCAGCTTGATCTAGATGAGTACGGCGAACAGAAAGTTACTTTGGATAGCACTGGGTCTTTGTCAGATAAGATTCAGTACCGTGTCATCATTGCCCAAGAAGATTCGGACAGTTACCGCGAAGTACGCACCGAAGGTGGCGATCACGCGGCTAATAAAGAAGCGCTAACCATTGCTCCGTCTTTGAGCTACACACCCGATGCAGACAACACTTACACGATTAGCTTCTTGCATGCCAAGCAGAATTTGCCAATTGACCGTGGCGCTGTAGCCGTTGAAAACGGTACAGGTGGTTTGGACATCGCGGATATCCCAGTGGAGCGTCGCTTAGGTAGCCGTTACGATGAGCGTGATAGCACAGAGCAAAAAGTTCAGTTTGATTTTGACCATTACTTCAAAGGTGGTTGGAAGAACCAATTGAAACTTGGTTATTACGAAAAAGAGTTTGATGATTATCAAGCGCGCCCATACCGTGCTCTAAATGACAGCTGGACTCAAGGAACTGGTGCAGTCGATTTTTCAAACCCAGCTAATCTGCTTGAGTTGAGGGGCGCTCAACAAGGTTCGGCTGTTGCAACCAATGGCTTGCTACTTCGCACGGCGGACTCTAACCTAGATGTAACCGAAGACAGTTTGTTCATTTCGGACAGCCTAACAGGGGATTATTACGCCGCTGGTATCAACAACACCTTATATGTTGGCGCAAACGTTCACCAGCGTAATGTGAAACACTCTGATGGCTTTGGTTTAGTCGATGTATCCAATGTATTCGGTGCAGGTGTTTATGCGCCAGCGTTGGATGTGGTAGACATCTACAGCGACAACAACCCAGCCTACTCGAAATTTGCACAAACTAAAGTGAGCACCAACGATGCTCAGTACACTGAAATGGGCTTCTCGATTCAGAACTTGTCTTATGTAAACGACAACTTTAATGTGCTAGCGGGTTTACGTTACGACCGCTATGAAATTGACCGTGATGATACTATCTATTATCAACAGGGCGCAGGCGGTGTTTTCGTTGAACAGGCGGAAGCAAGTCGAGTCAAAATCAAAGGTGATAATGATAACATCAGTGGTCAATTGGGTGCTATGTACCGTTTGACTGATGAAGTATCGGTTTATGGTTCTTGGTCTGAATCCTTTACACCAAACTACCCTGATGTCACAGCAGGTCAGGTGACTGGCAGCGATAATATGGCGCCAGAAGAAGCGACTCAATATGAGCTTGGCGTTAAGTCTAGCTTGATGGATGACAAACTGCGTTTGACGGCTTCGGTTTATCAACTAGAGCGTAAAAACGTAATGACCTTTGAAAACTTGTTAGCCAAACTAAACGGCGAAGAAGAAACCAAAGGTGTTGAGTTAACAGCAACCATGCAGTTCATGCCCGGTCTGAACGTATTAGCGTCTTATACCAATATGGATGCTGAAATCGTAGATGATAACGACGACAGTGTAGACCGCGAAGGCAACACGCCTTACGGCATTCCTGATCAAAAAGCGCGTATTTGGGGTTCATACGAAGTTCAAGATGGCGCTCTGAAAAGCCTAGGTTTTGGTTTAGGTGCTGAATACGTTGGCGCTCGTTATGGTAACGATGATAACAGCTTTAAGCTGCCAAGCTACACAGTCTATGATGTGTCAAGCTGGTACTACATCCCTGTTGGGGAAGATAAGCAATTACGCGTTCAAGCGGGTATTAAGAACCTAACGGATGAGACATATTACCCGGCCAACCTTGGTAATGCCTTCCGCATTAACGTAGGTGATCCGCGAACTTTCTACATGTCGGCTCGTATGGATTTCTAGGGTTTAGAAAGCAAGTTTTCTTTTAGATTAGCGGCTTCCGTAAGGGAGCCGCATTTTTTGTTTATAGATACTCGTCATTTTGGGTATAAGGAAAATGGGATGAGGTTAAGTGTTGAGAATCTAAGTTTTGGTTACCGCAATCAGTCGGTATTGAAGAACATAGATTTAACCTTTCCAGATACGGGGTTGACCGTATTACTTGGCGGTAATGGCTGTGGTAAAACGACTTTGCTGCATACCTTGGCGGGGTTGCTTACCCCTAAAGAAGGCCGCGTTCTGTTAGAACAAGCGCCATTCTCTTCATTAGGGCGCAAAGCCATTGCGCGTAAGTTGGCATTACTGCCGCAAATGACGTCGGCTCCCGCTGGAGTGACAGTGCGTGAATTGGTAATGCAGGGGCGCTTTCCATGGCAAACATGGTGGCGACAGTGGTCTAAGGCGGATCAACAAGCCGTTGACAGCGCGATCCAAGCTACCGGTATTGAAGACCTAGTCGAGCGGCCATTAGAGCAGCTTTCGGGCGGCCAGCGCCAACGTTGCTGGGTGGCCATGACCTTAGCGCAAGATACGCCATTATTATTACTGGATGAACCCACGACTTATTTAGATATTGCCCACCAAGTGGAGTTAATGAATCTCGTCGCGCAGCTGTGTGCCCAAGGTAAAAGCGTGATAACCGTCTTGCATGATCTCAACCAAGCCGCTGCGTATGCTGATCATATGATTATGATGAAAGAAGGTCGTATTTACGCCCAAGGTGATGTGGAAAGTGTCTTCACTCAAGATAACCTGAAGGCCGTCTTCAATCTGGATGCAGACATTATCCGCGAGCCAAGACGGCAGCAGTTATTATGCGTACCACATACGGATCATGATGGCATGGTTGCGGACAGTCCTATGGCCGTGGCTAAGGTAGGCTAAGCATGAATGACAGTACAAGTGTTTCAGCCTTGCCAAAGTCTGGGGGGGGCAGCCTCAAATTGGTGGGGATGTTGGCCATAGGTCTGCTACTACTAGTGGTTTGCTGGCTGCATCTTGCGTTAGGGGCCAAGTCTATCGATTGGGCCTTGGTTTGGCAGGCTTTGTTTAACTATGATGCTTCCGATAGTGAGCAAATATTAGTACGTGAGATGCGTATGAGCCGTTTGCTTGTTTCGCTCGTCGTGGGCGCTGCGCTGGCGCTGGCGGGGGTACTGATACAAGCAGTCAGCCGTAACCCTCTAGCCGACCCCGGCATCTTAGGAATCAACAGCGGTGCGGCGTTTTTTGTGGTAGCTGGGCTGTTATTTGTGTCCAGCAGTCGTTCCGTCTCCGTTCCATTATTGGCGTTTTCTGGTGCCTTATTTGCTGCGCTGTTGGTGGTTATGCTCACGGGGCGCCAGCAAAGTTCGGGGCGCATGATTTTGGCTGGCGCAGCCGTGGCGGCACTCTTTTCAGCTATGACCGCGGTACTGTTACTGGTGGATCAACAAGGCTTAGAAAAGCTACGTAACTGGCTGACAGGCAGCATCAGTGCCTCCGATATTCGCAAGCTAGACTGGGTGTGGCCGTATCTAGTACCCGCTATGGTGGGTTCGTTGCTATTGGCAAAGTCACTTAATGCACATCATTTGGGCGATATGGCAGCGTCTGGCCTTGGTGTAAAAGTAGGGCGGTTAAAGTTACTGTCTTTGTTAGTCATCGTCGTGCTATCTGGTTCGGCGGTCGCCTTGGTTGGGCCAATTGGCTTTGTTGGTCTAGTGGTGCCACATATGGCGCGTTTTGTGATTCGCAATGACTTTCGTTGGCTCATTCCCTATGCCTTGTTGCTGGGGGCGATTGTGATGGTTAGTGCGGATCTCATGGGGCGCTTATTAGTGCGGCCATATGAGATTAATACGGGGATCGTTACCGCCCTGATCGGTGCGCCATTCTTTATTGCTCTGGTTATTTGGAGGGTACGTTGATGCGTCAGTTAACGTTTAATCGCCCGATTATTTGGCAACCATTGCCCGGCATGATACTCAGCACTCGTCTGATGGATATCCTTTGGTTGCTGGTGTTTGCTGCACTGTTAGTGGCATGTGTGGTCTGGGCGGTCAGTACGGGCAGTTATGGTTTAGACAGCAGTAAGGTGGTGCAGGCTTTGCTAACCCCTGAAGCGGTGTCTGAGCGACAAGCGAATTTGGTGTGGGAGTTACGTTTACCACGTATCATCGCGGCGGTTTTGTGTGGTGCGGCTCTGTCTGTTGCAGGCGTGATTATGCAAGCGATTACTCGGAATCCACTGGCATCGCCGGGGTTAACAGGGGTCGAATCGGGCGCCAGCGTGACCTTGTTGGTGTTGTTGATTCTGCTGCCCAATGCCTTGCCACATTATTTATTGCCGTTAGCGGCTTTAATAGGTGGTGGTGCTGTCGCGGCTTTTGTTTACATATTGGCTTCTCTGCGGGGCTTTTCGCCGTTGCGTTTGATTCTTGTAGGCGTGGGCATCACGGCGCTATTGTCGTCAGTGTCGGATTTATTAATTACCTATGGCAATATTGAGCGGGTCGAATCCGCTTTGATCTGGTTAAGCGGTTCTTTGCACCAAGTAACATGGCCTGACATCCAAGTCATGGCATGGTGGTCGATAGCCGGGCTATTGGCTTGGTCAACCTTCCGTACTTTGAATTTATTACGCCTAGGGGACTCGGT
>JBLWXY010000011.1:0-30389 GCA_048267225.1 Pseudidiomarina sp. | reverse complement strand
ACGATCAAGCCTTTGAGGCCGTCGACGCGTGGCTAACAGATGTTCTGTCGCGAGAAACTGACGAAAGTGTCACTGCCTCAACGTTAAGGCCTTCCAGGCTCAACATTCTGCTCGATCAGTGTGACCCCAATGCGCCTGAACCGGACGACATACAGGCATGGCAGCACATGGGGGAGGTTGGCAGAGAAATCATCGACGCCCCCAGCAGAGAAGATATCTGGGAATCCGCCGTGCAAGTGATGGGCGAAGTACAAGCACGTCGATGGATGAAAACAGCGCATCCGCAGCTGGAGGGTAAAAGCCCCAACCTATGTATTGAGGAATATCCAGCGGGGGTTTATGAGCTTGTGTTGCAGATGAGCTCAGGGGCTAGCTAAGGACAGATCTCGACCCAAAGCGGCTATGCCGTAAAATGCTGGAGCGTAGAAATTTTGATATTAAGAATGATTTAAATTAATCACGATGTATGTCATGTGCTTAAACGACATCTAGCAGACTTCCTCTGTCGGATAAAAATCCCAAAGAGTTTATCCAATCAAAAACTGGAAGTTTAATACACTGTTAATAATTCCAAAGAAAATGTGGTGAAATCTATGTATAAAAAATTCGTTTGCCTAGCAAATTCAAGAAAAGTATCTGGTCGCTGCATTGCAGGGAAAGAGCTAATAAACGGAGTGTATGAAAACTGGATTCGGCCTGTCAGCGAGAGAAACAGCCATGAAATATCCGAGGTGGATAGACGCTATCAAGATGGAAGTACTGCACAGATTTTTGATATTGTTGGCTTAAAACTAAAAAGTAAGTCTGCCCATCCTGCACAAAAAGAGAATTATACGATTGATGATGGTTATTATTGGTCTAAAGAAGGCCGGTATACCGACTCTCTTGATTTTTTGCTGGATGACCCAGATTCGCTTTGGCAGTCTGACTACTCAAGCTACAATGGTACTAACGATCGTATTCCTACAACTGCGATAACTGCGGAAGGCTCGTCGCTATATTTTATACAGCCGCACAACCTAGAGATTGTCGTTCGTATTGAAGGAGCTGAGTTCGGAAATGGTAAGAAGAAGGTCAGAGCTGCATTTTCATATAATGGCGATCATTATTTAATATCTGTTACAGATCCAGAAATTGAGCGAATTTATTTGGCGCAAGGAGAGGGAAGATATAAACTCAATGGCCAGTATTTTATGACAGTTAGTTTGGGAGATGCCTGGGAAGGCTACTACTATAAGCTAGCTGCTGGAGTTTTCGAGGCTAAGCAATGAAAGTTTACTCTATTGGATTTACACAAAAGAAGGCTGAGAGTTTTTTTGGGCTTCTCCGTAACGAAGAGATAAAAAGCTTAATTGATGTCAGGCTCAACAATATATCGCAATTAGCTGGCTTTGCAAAAAAGAACGACCTGATCTTTTTTCTGAAAGAGTTGTGCGACATTGATTATGTTCATCTTCCAGAGTTAGCGCCCACTAAAAGCATTTTAGACTCTTATAAAAAAGGAATAATTTCATGGGAAGAATATGAAGATAAGTTCATGAATCTCATGGTGCAGAGAAAAGTTGAAAATATTGAAAAAAATATCATTAAGGATGGATGTCTGTTGTGTAGCGAACATAAACCACACCATTGTCACAGAAAACTAGTTATTGAGTATCTAAATAGCAGTTGGGATGCCGAATTTGAAGTTAAGCACTTGGTCTAAAAATGAATCTATTGATATTATATCCGAGTGAGTTTTTGAGTTTTAGTAAGTTTGAGCGGAAGTTAAGAAAGATTTTATCAGAAAAAACACCGGAAACTATTAGCTTTCTATCAGACCCAAATAAATTTATCGAAAAGTATGTGGCAGGCTACTTTCCCGAAATTTCACAAAATCACATTTCTGAAACTGGCTTTGAGCAGGTTACTCATGCAGTAATATTTGATGATGGAGAAGAATTTTTAGAAGAAGTGTTCGACCTTAAAAGCAGGGGAGTTTTAGTAAGAAGGTTGAAAATAAAGATCACTAGAGTTATAAACATTAAGAAAGATACAGAATATAAAGGTCTTACGTCGAGTGAAAGCTATGAATATATTGGAAGAGGGTCTTATTGGGGTAACCCTTACTCAATGTATAAAGATGGTGATGATAGATGTGAGGTTATAAGAAAGTTTAAATATGATTTTGATTTTGAGAAATTTCCAAATAAAGATAAGTCTAAAGTATACAGTTTGGCGGGAAAAAGACTTGGATGCTTTTGTAAACCAGAAGCTTGCCATGGTGACGTATTGGCAGACTTTCTGAATTCATGGGATGACGGGGAGTAGTGATTAATAATCAGTTTTACAGCACCGGATTTCAACAGTTTCACGGCTCCAAATCAGCGCGTGAGCTAAGCGTTAGATTCAACAGTACTATGGTGTGGAGAGAAAAGTATGAACATTAATCCACAGAGCTTTTTCTCAGCCACGCTGGGTGCAGGTGCAATAATGAGCGGATTCTGCGGTATATTTTTGTCATGTCGGATACAACGTGAATCAGTCAACCTAAGTGTTTGGTTCCACACCCCGAGACCAAACACCTAGATTCTAGACACGTGAGCGGTACAGTGATCTTCCCCCAAGCTTTCAGTATCTCCCTAGGCGGGTGGAAAAATTAAAAAAGCTCTTCATCTAAAGTTGTATCTGTAAGATCGTAGTTGTTTATCCTCCACAAATGCTGCATGGCTGATACTATTCTCCTTGAGACCTCCAAGTCAGACCCTAGTGAAAAAAGGGTTAAAAATTCGCCATGCTGACCCTCATTCCCTGTCCGGTAAATACTATGTGACTTGTTTACGTAATGGGTGTCAATGCACTCGTTAAGCCCTTCACATCTAACATATAGCCATGTTTTGCAACCTTCCGAATCTTCTTTTATTTCGTTTATAGCCTCAGTTAATTCCACCTCTTTGAGTCCGTCAATCTCAATTATATCTTCTAAAAATTGTTCGCTTTGAATCAAATTCATGCCATTGACATTAAAATACTCATTACGTTGGCTCCGTATGGTTATATTATTACCAGCTACACTAAAACCTGTAATTTTATAATCAAATCTCCTACCACCATTATTGTCGACAGATGTGCAAGTACCATACTTATTTAACATCTGATCAATATACTGGATTGTCCTTTCTTCGTCAGGCTCATCTGCCGAAGCCAAAGGAATAAAGATAGATAACGTTAAAGAAAGTAGAGTGTTTTTTATTTTATTTACCATACGCCCCTTTATGTACTTTCCAATATTATTCATTATTCGTGCCTATGATCATCGTGTAAAGCTCATCTTTATATGATTCGAGCATGCCAAAACCACTTCATAGCCAAATTTACAATAACCCTTTGCTTTCTAGTGCTAATTTGCAGTGTATCCAATCTTGATATGACCGACAACACGAAACCATAATGTAAAAAAACGACCGTTTTTTGGACGCTACCAAAGTACCTCTCAAACATCCCCAATTCGCTTGTTTTTATGACCAGAAACCCGTACAACTATCTATGAACAGATAAGGTACCTTTTCTTATGATCATAGGTTACGCACGGGTCAGCACCCAGGATCAGCATCCTGAACTTCAGCTAGATGCGCTGACGAATGCTGGGTGCGAGCAGATCTTTCAAGAAAAAATGACCGGCACACTCAGAGAGCGACCTGAGTTGTCGCTATGCCTGCGTACACTCCGGAAGGGCGATACTCTGGTGGTCTGGCGGCTGGATCGTCTCGCGCGCTCGCTAAAGGATCTCGTCGAAATTATAGAGGAGCTTCATCAGTGTGAGATTGGCTTTCGGTCGCTGACGGAGTCCATCGACACCACCAATGCCAGCGGGAAGCTGATCTTCCATATTTTTGGTGCGTTGGCCGAGTTCGAGCACAGTTTGATTACCGAACGCACAAAGGCTGGGCTTGCCGCTGCACGCGCGCGCGGCCGTAAAGGTGGTCGTCCGCCCGCCATGTCAGCATCGGATATCAAAAAAGCCGCTGCGATGCTGGCTGACCCTATGATTACCAAGGCCGACGTGGCCAAGCATTTTAAGGTAAGCCGGACGACCCTGAACGCCTCACTGCAACGTGAAGGTATTTCCGCCTAGCACCTTATTCAGTTAAGAGAATATCAATGAGCATAATGGATCGCACGGAACAGCAATTCCTCAAAGCCCTGGACGACAAACTCTGGAAAGCCGCCGACAAGCTCCGCGCCAACCTGGATGCCGCCAACTACAAGCATGTAGTGCTGGGCCTGATCTTCCTGAAGTACGTCTCCGATGCCTTCGAGGAGCGCCAGGAAGAGTTGCTGGAACGGTTCAAGGATGAGAACGACGACATTTACTACCTGCCGCCGGAAGACTACGACGGCGACGAGGACTACCAGCAAGCCCTGTTGGAAGAGCTGGAAGTATTAGATTACTACCGCGAGGCCAACGTATTCTGGGTGCCTAAGCCGGCCCGCTGGAGCACCCTGAAAGAGAAAGCCGTGCTGCCCGTGGGCACTGTGCTCTGGCAGGACGATGCCGGTAACGACGTAAAGCTGCGTTCCGTATCCTGGCTGATCGACAACGCCCTGGAAGAGATCGAAAAGAGCAACGCCAAGCTCAAGGGCATCCTCAACCGCATCAGCCAGTACCAGCTGGACAACGACAAGCTGCTGGGCCTGATCAACACCTTCTCCGACACCTCCTTCACCCGGCCGGTGTTCGAGGGCGAGAAGCTGAGCCTGCACAGCAAGGACATCCTCGGCCATGTGTACGAATACTTCCTGGGCCAGTTCGCCCTGGCCGAAGGCAAGCAGGGCGGCCAGTATTACACCCCCAAGAGCATCGTCACCCTGATTGTGGAAATGCTGCAGCCCTACTCCGGCCGCGTGTACGACCCGGCCATGGGCTCCGGCGGCTTCTTTGTCTCCAGCGACAAGTTCATCGAGGAGCACGCCAGCGAACAGCACTACGACGCCAGCGAGCAGAAGAAACACATCTCCGTGTACGGCCAGGAGTCCAACCCCACCACCTGGAAGCTGGCCGCCATGAACATGGCCATCCGGGGCATCGACTTCAACTTCGGCAAGAAGAACGCCGACACCTTCCTGGACGACCAGCACCCCGACCTGCGCGCCGACTTCGTGATGGCCAACCCGCCGTTCAACATCAAAGACTGGTGGAGCGAGTCACTTGCCGAGGACGTGCGGTGGAAGTACGGCACCCCGCCCAAAGGCAACGCCAACTTTGGCTGGATGCAGCACATGATCCACCACCTGGCTCCGACAGGTAGCATGGCCCTGCTACTGGCCAACGGCTCCATGAGCTCCAACACCAACAACGAAGGCGAAATCCGCAAGCGCCTGGTGGAAGAAGACCTGGTGGAGTGCATGGTCGCCCTGCCGGGCCAGCTGTTCACCAACACCCAGATCCCGGCCTGTATCTGGTTCCTGACCCGGGACAAAGCCAACGGCATGGTGCGCAATGAGAAAAAGCGCGACCGCCGGGAAGAACTCCTGTTTATCGACGCCCGCAACCTGGGTTTTATGCGGGATAGGGTACTGCGGGACTTCACCAACGACGACATCGCCAAAATCGCCGACACCTTCCATGCCTGGCAGCGGGGTGAGGGCTACGAGGATATCGCCGGCTTCTGCAAATCTGCCAGCCTGGCCGAGATCAAGAAGCATGATTTCGTGCTGACGCCGGGGCGCTATGTGGGTGCTCAGGAGCAGGAAGACGATGGAGAGCCCTTTGCAGTGAAGATGGCGCGATTGACCGGACAGTTACGGGAGCAGTTTGCAGAGAGTGACCGGCTGGAGGCTGAGATCAAGCGGAATCTTGGGGGGTTGGGCTATGACCTCTGAGTGGACACTAGAAGCATTAGGGCAAATTGTTACAGGTAAGACTCCACCAAAGTCCATCAAGAACGCTTACTCAGATTCAGGTGTGCCTTTTGTCACTCCAAAGGATATGGATGGCAGAAAGTGGACAGTCACTACTGAGCGCAGCCTGTCCCATGAAGGAGTTAGATCTGTTCAAAAATCTGTTGTCCCTGCGGGAAGCGTCGCTGTTTCTTGCATCGGTTCTGATATGGGAAAAGCAGTTCGAATACCAGTGGACAGCGTAACCAACCAGCAGATCAACACGCTCATTCCCGATACAGAGAAATGCGACCCTGATTACCTTTACTATCTGCTATCAACAATGCAGCAAGATCTGAAGGACATTGCGGGGGGTTCCGCCACGCCGATCCTCAACAAAGGCCACTTCGGTAAAGTACGGGTTCGCTTGCCCGCGATCTGGTATCAGAAGCAAGCAGCGAAGATTCTCTCTGCGCTTGACGACAAAATCCAAGTAAACCACCAAATCAACCAAACCCTCGAACAGATGGCACAGGCCATCTTCAAAAGCTGGTTTGTCGATTTCGAGCCGGTCAAAGCCAAGATCGCCACACTGGAAGCCGGCGGCAGCGAGGAAGACGCCCTGCTCGCCGCCATGCAGGCCATTTCCGGCAAAAGCGAAGCAGAGCTAGCCCGCCTCCAGGCCGAACAGCCCGAGCAATACGCCGAGCTCCGCGCCACCGCCGGGCTGTTTCCGGCTGCTATGCAGGATAGTGAGTTGGGGGAGATTCCGGAGGGGTGGGAATGCATGGCTCTTGACCAGATTGCCAAGTACCAAAATGGATTGGCTCTCCAAAAATTCCGGCCTGAAAACGAAGATGATTATCTCCCGGTGGTAAAAATCGCCCAGCTCAAGAAAGGCTACGCAGATCACGACGAAAAAGCATCTCCTGATATCAAACCGGATTGCATCATCGACAATGGAGATGTTGTATTTTCTTGGTCTGGCTCACTAATGGTTGATACTTGGTGCGGAGGCAAGGCAGCGCTGAACCAACACCTGTTCAAGGTGACCTCAGAAAGCTATCCGAAATGGCTGTACTTCCACTTCACCCGACATCATCTTGAAGAATTTCAACGTATCGCTGCAGACAAAGCGGTCACAATGGGTCATATCAAGCGTGAGCACCTCAAGCGCGCCCTGTGTGCAATCCCCAACAAGACCGCAATAGAAAATGCCGGCAAGATATTGGAGCGCGTCCTGAGCAAACAGATCGAGCTTCGACTTGAAAAAATAACCCTCTCGGAACTACGCGACACTTTGCTTCCCAAGCTCCTCTCCGGCGAACTCGTACTGGATGCTCAACTAGAAGAAAAGGGAGTCGTCAATGTCTAGGTGGGCGGATAACTTCAAGAACCATGCTTACGCAGCAACTTGGGAGGCTTTCAAGCTCAAGGTTAAGGAAACAACTCTGGATGACGAATCCATCCAGACCTCCGTTGAGGAGCTCGCACGGCTTAATAAAGTAACAACCTTTATTGACGGACTGCTTAAAAGCCTTGACCCAGAACTAATACCTTTAACTACTTGGGACAGCTTTAACAAGCAGTGTCAGGCTGCAACTCAACAGCTTGATCAGTTTGTAGCAAACCGCAATGTTGGGCATCTCAACGAGGCCAACAAAAACGTCGATAACCTGCTGACTTATGTGCGCCCTTACATGGTGTCAGAGGGAAAGGCAGCCCAGACTCTACGAGATGCAGCGTTGGATGCTGCAAACCAGATCAGCGAGCAATACGCAGAGCTAAAACAAAATGCCCAAAGTAGCTATGAGAGCATCGAAAGTCTGCGCGAAGATGGCGAGGAAAAATTAACCTCTATCACTCAAATTCATGAACGAATTGAAGAGTTCGAGAAACTCACATTCGGCGATGAAGAGACCGAGGGTTCCGAACAGAAAATCAACACAATTATTTCCCGGATTGAAAGCCGATACGACAAGATCAATGAGTTTCACGATGAAATCTTTGTAGGAGAGGATGAAACCTCTTCTATCAAACAAGAAATCGCTCTAGCACGTGAAGAGGTACTGGCTGATCGTAAGTCGATTGGTGAACAGTTAGCTGCGATAAAGGGTAGAGTTGATGAGTTGGGTGAGTTTTATATCAGGATTTTCGGTGAACCTGATAGCGAAGAGAAGCATAAGGGATTGGCCGGTGAGCTTGACCTACGCAAAGAAGCGCTAAAAAGCTTCGAGATGGAACAGAAGGAACGTTACAAGGCGCTCAATGACAAAATCGATGGACTGCTGCCTGGAGCGACAAGTGCTGGTCTGGCCAACGCCTACCATGAGATGAAGGTGTCCTTCGATGCGCCGATTAAGACGGCCAGCAGGCTCTTCTACTGCTCTATCATTGCACTTGTGATACTTGCTGTGATTCTCACTTGGGAGAGTGTAGGAGGAGGCCAAACACAAGATTAGGATGCAATTTTCAAGGGTCTGGTTTATCGCTTACCACTCTACGGGCCGATTCTCTGGCTTGCATTCTACGCATCTAAGCGAAGAAGCGAATGCCAGCGTTTACAGCAGGAATACGCCCATAAGGAGGCGCTGGCGAAGTCTTATGATTCATACAAACAACAGATAGAAGCCTTGAATGGTGGCGATTCAGATATGCTCAACAGCCTTATCACCAAGGCTATTGATGCTATCGCATACAATGCTTCAGAAACACTAGATAAACGGCATGGTGATCGGCACCCCGCCCATGAACTGGCTGAAAAAGCCGCGAATGGTATAGCTCAAAAAGTGTCGAAATGACAATTGTTATCCTGCAAATTATGGGTTCCAGGTCCGCTCCGGCACGTTGGTGCCGAGTTGTTCCTGAATGTAGCTCAGATCATCACTAAACCAGATGCCTCGGGTTTCATGATTGGCATGCTGCATAAGGAAGCTGAGGAAAAGAACGCTAGCAATGAGTAGAAGCACCACAATACGCTGCGGCTAGTTTCTGTTTTCGTGGTACCTGCGCTGCAACGCCGCCTTGCTGGCAAAACCAGTAGAATGATTGATTAACGACACTACCTGAGTGGCTTCGGCCCTACTGGTAGCTGAAAGCCTGCCGGATCAGAAGACGTTGATAATCCGGTTGTTAGAACATTTTCTGCTTTTGAAAGCGCTCAACCGGGAATAAGGACGCCCCATGACCGAAGATCAGCTGGAACAACACTGTCTGGAGTGGTTTGCCGAAGGTGGCTGGGAGACTGCCCACGGGCCAGACCTGGCACCGGATGGCATAGCCCCGGAGCGGGCCGACCACCGGCAGGTGTTGCTACTGGCGGATCTTGAGGCCGCTATTCGCCGCATTAACTCTCACCTGCCCGAAAGCGCCGTTGAGCAAGCCGTGGCTGTCGTCCGCAAACCGGAAAGCCTGGATGTGGTGATTAGCAATCGGGCCTTCCACCGCCTGCTGCTGGACGGCGTGCCCGTTGAGTATAAGCGTGACGAGAAGGTGGTTCACGACCAGGCTTTTCTGGTGGATTTCAGCGACCTGACCGTTAACCGCTTTCGGACCATCAACCAGTTCACCATTGAGGGCTCCAAGCAACTGCGTCGCCCAGATGTGATCTGTTTTATCAACGGCTTGCCCTTGGCAGTGTTGGAGCTAAAAAGCCCCAGTGCTGAGAACGTCGACATCTGGGATGCCTACAACCAGATTCAGACCTATAAGGAAGAAACTTCGGATCTGTTCGCTTACAACCAGGCAGTGGTGATCAGTGATGGCTACCTAGCCCGGGTAGGCTCCCTCACGGCTAGCCAGGAGCGCTATATGCCCTGGCGCACCCTCAAGCATGAGGACGATAAGCCTTTGCTGGAGTGGCAGCTGGAAACCATGGTGCGGGGCTTCTTTGATCGGGAACTGCTGCTGGATTACATCCGCTACTTTGTGATCTTCGAAACAGACGCTGACACGTTAATCAAGAAAATTGCCGGCTATCACCAGTTTCATGCGGTGCGGGAAGCGGTGCGTGCGACCGTGATTGCCGCCCAAGCCCCTGATCAAGGCCTTCTGGCAGGAGGGGAACACGACAGGTATGGCGAAAACGGGAAGCCGGGCAGCAAGAAAGCCGGGGTGGTATGGCATACCCAAGGGTCGGGTAAGAGCATTTCCATGTGCTGCTACGCTGGTAAACTGCTGCAACAGTCGGCCATGAACAACCCCACCCTTATCGTCGTCACCGACCGCAATGACTTGGACGGCCAGCTGTTCGCCACCTTCAGCGCCGCCCGAGAACTGCTCAAGCAGGAGCCAGTGCAGGCGGATGACCGGGATACCCTGCGTCAGCTGCTCTCGGAGCGAGAATCCGGCGGGATTATCTTTACCACGGTGCAGAAGTTTGCCCTGCTCAACGATGAGTCTGGCCACCCGATATTGAACGACCGCCACAACATCGTGGTGATCTCTGATGAGGCCCACCGTAGCCAGTACGGCCTGAAAGCCACCCTCAAAAAAGACGGCACCTACAAGTTCGGTTACGCCCGCCACATGCGGGATGCTCTGCCGAACGCCTCGTTCATTGGTTTCACTGGCACCCCCATTGAGAGTGAAGACAAAGACACGCGCGCCGTGTTTGGCGATTACGTCTCCATCTATGACATTCAGGATGCTGTTGATGATGGAGCGACGGTGCCCATCTTCTACGAGTCACGTTTGGCCAAGCTAGACATTAACCGCGACCAGATCGAGGAACTGTCGGCCCAGGTCGAAGAAGTGGTGGAAGACGAGGAGGATGTTGGTAGCCGCGAAAAAACCAAGGGCGAGTGGAGTCGTTTAGAAAAACTGGTGGGTGCAGGCCCGCGCTTACAACAGGTCGCAGAAGACCTGGTGAATCACTTTGAAACCCGTTCCAGCACTATCACGGGCAAAGCCATGATCGTGGCTATGAGTCGGGAAATTGCGGTGCATCTCTATAACGCGCTGGTTGAGCTGCGGCCGGAGTGGCACGACGACGATCCAGAGAAAGGCGCGATTAAGATTGTCATGACCGGCTCCGCCTCTGACCGGGCGTTGCTACAACCGCACATTCACAACAAAAAAACCAAGAAGCGGTTTGAAAAGCGCTTTAAAGACGTCAACGACCCGCTCAAATTAGTGATCGTGCGGGATATGTGGCTCACCGGCTTTGATGCCCCCTGCTGTCATACGATGTACGTAGACAAGCCCATGAAGGGCCACAACCTGATGCAGGCCATTGCCCGGGTTAACCGCGTGTTCAAGGACAAGCCTGGTGGCCTAGTAGTGGACTACATCGGCATTGCCAATGAGCTCAAGCAGGCCCTGAAGACCTACACCGACGCCAAGGGGAAGGGAACGCCTACCCACAGCGCCGAAGAAGCCTACGCCATCCTGGTGGAGAAGCTGGACATCATTCACGGCATGTTTGCCCCTGGCCCTAAGGGCAAAGGCTTTGACTACCGAGGGTTTGATACGGAGCCACACAAGTGGCTAGTGCCCACCGCGAACTATGTGCTCAGCCTTGAAGATGGCAAAAAACGCTTCCTGGATACCGTCCTGGCCATGAACAAAGCGTTTTCTCTGTGTGCAACCCTGGACGCAGCGCAAGAGCTACAAAAAGAGGTGGCGTTCCTGTCCCAGGTAAAGACCGCCATTACCAAGTTCACCAGCGTCGATAAGAAGCTCACTGAGGAAGAGAAGAACACCGCGCTCAAGCAGATCCTAGACAATGCGCTGGTCTCTGAAGGCGTGACCGATGTCTTTGCCTTGTGCGGATTGGACAAGCCCAATATTGGGCTGCTATCTGACGAGTTTTTGGAAGACGTGCGGCAGCTGCCCTACAAGAACTTCGCTGTGGAGCTGTTAGAGAAACTGCTCAAGGATGATATCAAGGCCAAAACACGCAACAACGTGGTGCAAGAGAAGAAATACGCAGATCGGCTGCAGGAAACCCTGCGGCGCTACAACAACCGAGGTATCGAGACGGCCCAGGTGATTGAAGAGCTGATCGCCATGGCCAAGCAGTTTCAGGCGGAATTAGAGCGTGATGCCGCTCTGGGGTTGAACCCTGACGAAGTTGCTTTTTACGACGCCCTGGCCAGCAACGAAAGTGCGGTGCGTGAACTGGGCGACGAGATCCTAAAAACCATTGCCGTTGAGATCACAGAAAAACTACGTAAGTCCACCACCGTCGACTGGCAGGTACGGGAAAGTGTACGGGCGAAGCTGCGCATCCTAGTCAGGCGCACGCTGCAACGCTACAAGTACCCACCCGACAGGTCTGCCGAAGCGGTGGAACTGGTACTCAAGCAGGCTGAGGTGCTATCAAACGGGTGGGGTCGGTAAGCCGCCTACTCGATGACAGCGCGTTCAAAAATATCGTCTAATTGCTGTTAGCGTTGTTATTTTTTCGGCATGCCGAAAAAAATCGGCCAATTTGGGAATTATAAGTCGGATCAGAAAAGGTATTCCACCGTAGAAAAAGTCACGAATATAATCTGAACACATTATGACGATGTGACCTTTTTATGCTCACATCAGTCACCAACAGAATTGCGCTTGTATCACGTTAACAGCTTCGGGTGACTAGCTGAGCGCGAAGATGGCGACGTTGCTGTAATATGCTGGCACGCTTATGAGACGCTTTCATTTCTTTCACAAGCGTCGCACTGGCGTACATACGAGCCTCTATGTCTACTACACGCTTGCCGCGCTTAATCTCGATAAGCTCAACATCCGCCAACATCCCTTCTTTGATAAGAGCCTTAATATCAGTGCAAAACTTACTGCGTGCCTGCCCAGCTCGTTTGTAATTGAGCATTCCGGTCATTTCGCGGAAACGACTAAAGTGAAGAACATAAGGCGTCGTGGTGGAAATATTACGCCCTTCCAATACGACTAACTTAGCTATTGATTGGGAAACACTCGATTTCAGCGTAGCAGTGCGATAGAGATTAAATTGCTGATAAAGGCCAGCATGTATTCCAAGGCTCACAATCGGATGAAAGCGAGCAGTCCAGTACCCGTTTCGGTCATAGCCACGAAAGCCGTTCTGCTTGTAGGAAATAAGTTCCGATAAAATCGGAGCGCTTGCACTGATACCTCGATACGAATCCGATTCTATAGAAAGGTTGCACTTGTGAAGCACATCAAGCGAGCGGCGGATGGAAGCGTATGTTCGACTTCGATTCCAGGTGCGTAGCATTTCCATAAGCTGATTAATCGTGAAGTGCACGCCATAACTTGGAAACCGTCCGCCTTGCCCTCCTGGGCGGGACGATGCGTTACTTTCAAGTATGTCGCCATTCTCCATGGCAATTTTAATCAGTGCTAGCTCCACAAGCTCATCGGTACTATCGGGGTAACAGAATAACGTTTGTTCAACACCATCTTCTTCTATACGCACTTGGGCCGGCGTCATTTCCAGCGTATAGCGTTCGCCGCTGTCTTCAAACGTGTAATTCACAATATCGACTTGCTTGGCGTCAGTACTACTAGTTACACCACGTATGTGGCCACAATGGTAGCGTGGTATACGCTCCCAGAAATGAAGCAGGTTGGATGTTTTTTCGCGTTCTTCTGTCGTGTTAGTCAGCGAGGATTGAAAATCGCGTAGCTCCTGACCTTCAGCAGTTTTCACTACTTCGACGGGCATAACTGCTTCAGGCATTTTTAGTGTAGGTAGTTCCGCCACGTGCTCAGGCTTACCCGACACGGGAAGGGATAGATTAAGCTCCAAATTGGCGCTATCGTCCTGTTCGCTGTTGCGAGCCCCTTTTAAGCTGGCCCTAAGTCGGTTCCAGTCGCCTTTGTTCGACACACTACTCTCCGGCACACTTTGCTGGTTGTTTTAAGGTCAGTTTAGGGCGTACTTGCCAGGTTTTCTATGGATTCTACAGCGCATTTTGGCAAGAAAATGCTGATTTCTCATGACTTTCGCGGAGCGAATTGTCCACTTTCATAGCTCTTATGGCGCAGTGATGACTTTTCTTCTATGGATTCTGCGACGCAGTTTCTATGGATTCTGAAGCGCACCTGAAGGTTATCCACAAAATTGGGGGCCTAATCTGTGAGCTTTTAGTGCTCACGAGAAGTTTTCTATGGATTCTAAAGCGTACTTTTCGTACAAGATTTGCAGTCCTATGGATTCTGCGACGCATTTCTATGAATGGTAAGGCGCAGTTTCTATGGATTCTACGGCGCAGTTTTACTCCAGTCCTTCCACAAGAATCGGTTTCTATGGATTCTACGGCGCAGTTTCTATGGATTCTACGACGCAACTTCTATAGATCGTATGGTGCATTTTCTATGGATAGTATAGTGCACTAAGCTTCTGAAAAGCCCACTACAAGCGGACTCCATAGCCTCTCCTTCTTTTCCTTTTCCCCTTTCATCCTTTCCTTAAGTACTTTACCAAAGCACAGAGCAAAGGTGACTACATCGGTTGTTATCTTTTTATCAACGCGCATAAGTCGTCATGCTTGCTGGACTTCTCAACCACGAATAAGTCTCAAACAGACGTGTGTTGTCTGATAGTAACTGTACGGGCATTGCTAACACAGTGTTTAAAGCTTAGTATCTCCACACCAACATCTGCACCTTTAAAGGTGCATGCAGCGTGAAGCGCTAGGAGCAGACCTATGGGCCAAAACAATGCGTCAACCATGCCTCCAGTTGTAGTTTTTGCTAACCAAAAAGGTGGTGTAGGCAAAACAACCCTGACAGTACACGCCGCTTGGATGGCCGCTGAAGCTGGCCTTAAAACATTGCTAATTGATATGGACGGACAGGGGAACGCTTCACGTACAGTGCTAGGTAAAGAAGCTCTCTATGCCATAAATGAAATTCGTGAAAACGGGCGTAAAAGTGGCAGTGAAAAGCCTGGAATAGAGCAAGCACTAATGTCTTCAGATATGGTTCTCTATAATTTAGAAGGCGTCGATCTTGCAGCTATCCCTGGACCACCTGGATTAGACATGATCCCAGCGTTGATCAATGATCAAGTATTAGCCGACTGTATGAGACGCGATATCGATAGCATTCCGCAGCCACAGCACAACCTGAATCACTTTTTAAGGCAGCAAGGGAATGACTACGACCTGATATTGATCGATTCACCTCCTCAGTTGGGTAACTTGCAAAGTGCCTCCATCGCTATGGCTACTGATGTAATTATTCCTATCAATGTCAGTGGCTTTGCCCTAGATGGAGTGAGAGGCATGCTGCCCACTCTTTCCACAATTCAGCACGCCTACAACCCAAATCTTCGCATCGCCGGGATACTCACGAACATGTACAACCGACGCAGTGCCTCAGCACAGGAAACACAGCAGGAATTAATCACTCAGTATCCCGATTCAGTCATTCCTTACGAAATTGGTGTACGTAGCGCGTTGGACGCTGCTGTCTATAAAGGAATGCCAATTTGGTATCGCCGTCGTACTGGAGGAGAATTGAACGCAACTAAAGAGATCACTGAAGCATTAGCAGAAGCACTCGCACGCACGTCGTTAGGCGAGAATTTACTAAAACGCTGGAAAGTTAAGAGTAAAGAGTACCGTTTCAACTACGCGACAACGTCGCATCGCACAATTCAGGCACTACAACAACGTAGCAGTTCGGATAAAGGGGCTACTGCATGAGTACGGAAACATCGCTGGATCGAGATATGTTAGATGCGCTTTCTCGGAAACCAAGCAACGATCAGTTTAAACCGCAAATGGGTACATTGGATCGGATTCGACAAGACGGTGAGCGTCACTCCGGTACTCATGAAGTGATACTTAACGAAATCCTGGTTGAATCACAAGTACGTCAACAGCCTGTCCATGAAGATGCTGTGCTGAACTTAGCTCAATCGATGGAATCGGTTGGCCTCTTGCAACCTATCACAGTCTCACCACTACCTGATCAACAACGTCGAGAAACCAAAAGAAAATATCGTCTTGAAGTAGGTGAAACACGCCTTCGCGCAGCAAGTATTTTAGGTTGGCAACGTATAGCCGCTAACGTGGTAGAGCGTCCCAATGACTTAGATCGGATGCAGCGTCAGCTAATTGAAAATATTCAACGTAATAACCTAAATCCTATCGAGGTAGCGGAATGCATCAAAGCTATTAAGATCCAATCTAAGCTAGCTGGTAAATCGTTGACTTACACTCGTATTGCAGAAGACTTGGGGATGACCAGTTCCAATGTGTCTGAATACATAGCGTTGTTAAAACTATCTGAGCCAGTACGTGACCTTATTCTAAACGAGCAATTAAAGGATCGGCGTGCAGCAGTTCTGCTCGATGAAATTTCGACATTGGATACGGTGCAAGGTAAAAAACTCATTGGTCAATTTATGAACGGTGATGGTGCTTCCCGTTCAGAATTGAAGAAATATCTACAACGTCTCAAAGAACAACCTTCATCATCAACGCCAATACATACTCAGGAACAAGTTCGCCAGCAACATTACGAACGACAACCTGCGATTAAAGCAGAACCAGTGCAGGTGGAATACCAAGTAGAAGGAAAGCTTATTTCTGGTGAAACTGTAAAAGGTATCCTATTGCAAGGCTGGCTTGATACAAACGCTGAAAATCAAGCCTCTAATACCTTTTGGGTGCGTCTACCTGATGGGCAAACAGTGGCATTGGAGAAGATTACCGGGCTATCTCAGCGTTGGTGCAGAAATAACCGTTGAAAATTTTTTCGGCATGCCGAAAAAAAACCTCCGACTAGGTGTATGACTACAGCTTCAGACACTAAAAAAACTTGTATTTAGTAGTGTCTGGTAGATATGGATCTCGGCTTATTACTTAATGGAATTAAAAAATCGCAATCAAATTACCTTTTCAACCAATCTGCTAGCTAGTTCACAGAAAATTTCTATTAAGGCATACAAAATAGCCTCCTTATTAACCGGGATCTTTTGAAAAGAACGTTAATTTAGTGGAACAAAATTAACGTTCTTAAAAAGGTCACTGCATGGCGAGTCCGTGCCAAACTCTCAACTTTTCAAGCACTCGCCAATTCCGCGAGCGACTGCCCAAAAAGCCTTATCACACCGACCAGTTGGGCGATTATCTGCGCATCCATCGCGCAGAAATGGCTCTGCGAGCGCGGTACATACAGTTCAACGGGCCGACTCACATGCACTGGCTGGTATTCGATATTGATCGACCAGGCGCGGCTATGGATTGGGAAGATCGGCACGTTCCGCCCCCTAATTTCACGGTTCAAAACCCAGTAAATGGGCATGCTCACCTGTTCTACGGGCTGGCTACACCCGTGCGTACAGCGCCTGATGGGCGCATAGCGCCGCTGAAGTACGCAGCAGCGGTTCAGCGCACGCTAGGAAGCGCTTTAGGCGAAGATGTGGGCTATTCAAGGTTTCTGAGTAAGAACCCGCTTAACGACTACTGGCGCACAGCTGAGTGGGAACCACGGCTGTATGAGCTGGCAGATTTTGAGGGCTGGCTGGATCTGAGCGCAAAACCACGCCAAGCCGCTAATAGCGACGCTTATGGCCTTGGGCGCAACTGCACGTTGTTTGAAAAGCTCCGGACATGGGCTTATAGGGCTATCCGCCAGGGCTGGCCTGACGCTGAACGCTGGTACCAAGCTGTGCAGGAACGCGCAGCGGCTTACAATTCGTTTGATACACCGCTGAATGCTAACGAGTTTCGAGCTATCGCTCGCAGCGTGGCCAAGTATACCCACCGCAACTTCAATGCCGCTGGATTCAGCGCTGTGCAGGCTCATAGGGGGCGCAAGGGCGGTAAGGCATCCAAGCGTGGGGCTGTGTCAGGTTCAGAGCGTACAGAGAAGCCTTGGGAAGCTCTGGGGATGTCCAGAGCCACATACTACCGCCGGAAATCTGCGGGTGAGTTTTGAGACCAGATAAGCCTTATCAGATAATAGCCCCCGGAGGGGGTGGTTTTGGGGGTGGGGCTTACAGGGACAAATAAAATACAGACAACACATACAGCTGCCGTCCCATAGGGGAAAAAAATGGTCGGACGTTACGAGATCTCTGATGACGGCTGGGCACAGATTGAAGATATCGTGTCGCCCCCTCAAACCATGGGCAGGCCCAGGCGGGATGACCGAAAAATGCTCAATGGTATCTTCTGGGTGCTGTGCTCTGGCGCCAAATGGCGTGATTTACCCGAGCGATATGGTCCTTGGTCGACGGTGTATGACCGGTTCCGCAAGTGGCGTGATGACGGCACCTTTGAAGCGGTACTTTCTCGCTTGCAGCTCAAATTACGTGAAGATGGGCTTATGGACTTGGACACGTGGATGATTGATGCCACTTCCGTGCGGGCCACACGCGCTGCCGCTGGAGGCGGTAAAAAGGGGGTTCGAAAGAACCGCTAGACCATGCACTTGGCCGCAGTCGCGGCGGTTTAACAACCAAAATTCATTTGGTTTGTGATCGTCATGGCTGGCCACTGGCGTTCACGCTGTCCCCTGGTCAAGAGGCAGATTCTCGGCACTTCGTTCCGACATTGGAGAGAGTTCATCTACCAGGTAGCGTCGGGCGCCCTCGCAAACGTAGTCGCTATATGGTGGCTGATAAAGGATACGACAGCGATGAGCTGCGTCATTATTGCGACAGGCACGGCATGAAATCCGTGATTGCTCAGCGCAACATGCACCGAAGAACCCGGCCTGGGCTACCCAGGCGGTTCGACAAACCCAAATATCGGCAACGGAATGCGATAGAACGCTGCTTTGGTTGGCTTAAAGAATGTCGCCGCATCGCCACGCGCTATGAAAAGCTGGCAAGTAGCTTTAAGGCGATGGTATGCGTGGCGTGCATCGACCGTTGCTTGCGAGCCAACTTTTCGTACAAAACCTAGCTAGCTCCTCCTTTGGAAACCTGAATTCAAGCAATAAGTGCAGCACCTGCTGTGTCCAGGGCTCCTGAGTACTCCCCCAGAAACACCTGTGCCGGTGTCCGGTAACCGAGTCGCTTTCGAGGGCGGTCGTTTAGTTTCTCGACCACCTTGCGCAGCTCGGCATCGGTGACCTGGCGGAAGTCTGTTCCCTTGGGGAAGTACTGCCGTATCAAGCCATTGGTATTCTCGTTGCTCCCACGCTGGCCAGAGCAGTAGGGATCGCAAAAGTAGGTCTTTGCGGTCACCGCCTTGCCTACGGCTATGTGGCCGGCGAACTCCGAGCCGTTGTCTAGGGTGATGGTCTTCACAGCACCCCGGCGAGGCTTCAACAGCCGGATCATGGCCGCTTGCGTCAGGTCTGCTAAGACCCTGGGCAACCGTGCTGCCAGGAGATAACCACTACGCCGCTCTACCAGGGTGACCAGGCCCGATTGCTTGTGCCCCTGAACCACGGTGTCACCCTCCCAATGCCCGATGAAGCGGCGTTCCTCGACCTCCGCCGGGCGATGCTCGATGCCCACGCGATGGGGGATCCTGCCAAGTCCTGCGCTTTTGGCCCGGGCACGGCGTTTGCTGTGCCGCCGGGGCTGACGAAGGTGCCGCCACAGGTCGCCACTCCGGGCCTTGTCATCCCGGACCAGGGAGTAGATCCACTGGTGGCTCACGCCCACGCCGATCAAGGGGGCCATGAAGCCGCTGATCTGCTCGGGACTCCACTCCTCGCGGAGCCGTCTGGCGACGAAGTCCATCAGGCTGGGTAGGCGCTTCGTCCACTTCCAGGCGGTGCGGCGTCGATGGTCGCTACGTTGCTGGGCCTGCTCAGGGTCATACCCCTCGGGCGTCGTGTGACGACGCAGCTCCCGACTCACCGTACTGTCATGAACGCCAATAGCTCTGGCGATCTGTCGCAGGCTCATGCCTGCACACCTGTAAGCGTGAATCTGGTATCGTTGGGTCTGGGTCAGCTGTCGGTATGCCATGCTCTGCTTCACTTTGGTCGGTAAAGCAGAGAGGGTACCGGCGCTGGCCCTCCTGCTTCTACCTTGTGATCCAAAGTGCTGCGGTTATTCTATGAATCTAGGTCAACAGCAGGCCAGCAATATAGCCGCCCAGGAGAAGCTCCAGGCAGCAACTCAGGAACGTTTGCAACAGCAGAAAGCGAAGCAGCCTAGCCATGGTCGAAGCTATGGTGGGCCAGGGTTGGGCTAGTTAGGAGACTTGGATCATGGCCGAAAAGCGATCAAGATAAGGTAAGTGACCCAGATTTTTATCCTAATTATTGGAAAAGCAATATTATAATTTATCTATTGGAGTGAAATGTGGACCTAGAAGAGCAAAAGAAAAACTGTAACGAAGAAGCTCTCTGTTTATTTAAGTTTTTTTTTGAAGACGGGGATATTTCTGAAGATGATCTCCCCAGATTTTCAGAAAAATGCCAAGATTTAATGCGTTCATACCCTGAATACGCATCTTTACGTGCGGCTGTTGGGAATTATTCATTAAATAAAAAAAACATGAACATGCCCCTTACTATAAAAAACCCAACCATTGGAAAGATAAGATCTTTTTTCTCTTCAGAGAAGGATTTTACCTTTAGAAATTTTGGTGATCTTGAAGAAGCCTACCTCGTTAGTCTTCGTCAAAAAGTAGATAAAGATTTATCGAAAACTATTTCTATTTATGCTTTTTATATGATTTTTCTTGATGAATTAAATATAAGTGGATTTGAAATGAAAGCAATGTCAGATATTTCCGCTTATTTAGCTTTTAATTTCAGGAAAGGTTTAATAAATGACTTTACCAAAAATTAATTAATAATATATAACAATATATGATATGCCCGATAAGGTTTCGCCATGACTAACACTATATACGGCGACTGATCATTGGTGACCTAAAGACAGGTCATTCTCTCCTCTTTGCTTCATTGAGCAGCCGCAAGGCCAGCGGGCTACGCCCACCAAAACTTGTTACCGCTGCGCGGCATAAAAAAGCCACCCCTCCAAAAACTCAAGATAAGGGCGATAATCTTGAGTTTCGGGCTGTATGCGTGAAAATTTCACACATATATAGAAAATAAACGTCATAACCTGTGATATTTGCAATTTATTTGAAACGTGCCACAGTAAAAATAGTTGGGCAATGGACGCTCATCAAAACGGAAACCGGGCACGGAACGCTCGATGACGCCACGGATGCATAAGCAGGATGCTTATGAGAGCTTGCTAGGATAGCGATGATTGAGATTGCCCGGCCCTGAGGGGTCGGGCTTTTCTTTGCCTGGACTAAAATAAGCGTGAATAAATCACGCATATTGGCTAAGATGGGGTATAAAAGCAGCCCACGAGAACCAGGCACTATGATTGAACAGCATCACCATGTCGAAGCCGCCGCCATGATCGCCACCGCAGACTGGGGGAAGGATCGCAGCCCTGAATGGCACGCGGGACTCCATAACGCAGTTGCCTGGCATTTGGCGGGTCAGCCGCTTGGCCATGGCCGCTCAACATGCCCACATGCTCCTAAAACCGCTCAACGTGATGCCTGGCTAGATGGGTGGGCCGTTGGGCAAGCAGCATGCCTTCGGGAAGGCATCGATGCCTTTTTACAGCCACATCAGCGAGACAACGGGTAATGCCACGCCCAAGAGCCATACAGACCGCTGAGGCACCGCTGTGGCTGGCGGTGCTTCTGGACTATTCGTTTAGTGATAAAAGCGCTCAGCGGGCCGCACAGCTCGATTTAGTGGGTATCGCACACGACGCTGCCGCTTACCCTGACGACATACCGCATTGGCGACTGGCGGAGTTGCTGCTGGCCTGGGCAGGGCGCTATGTGTCTGCCAGGGACTGGCAACGGTTGCAGGCCAAAATTAGGCAACGGCGTCGGCAGTCAGAAGCAGCATGTTAACGCTATTTTTCGCTATCGGTTGTGAGGTTTTTAACTATAGAGCGTGCCAATGATCGTCGTCCATGCGGATCGTTATCAGTGTCAGCTGTTTTTTGGTTTGTTGATGGTTCAGGAGGGGGAGTGGGTGGGGCAATTGCATGGCACAGGGGGAAACAGCCACGATGAAGGGCGTGTTTAACGCACGGAGTAGGAAAACACTGCCATCTTGGCCGGTGTTGGAAAGGCGTATACGGTGTAAAAACATATACCGTTATCAATCAGATGCCACGGAACAGCCAGGTGCGACACCTGATTGATTTGCGCTAAAAGTGTCATGACCAACTGTGACTCAACTCGCCATGACATTACTCAATGGGTGGGGTGTGTTTTTCTGCTGTGTCACAACGGTGCCCTCAGCTCATGGAGGAGGGCATCACTGCGTGCTTCACCCCATAGTGCTGAGCATGACGAAAAGAAATACCAGTATAGCGAAACCACTCATAACAAAGGCGAAGAGCTTTCCGTCATCGTGGTCTTGATTAGTAATGGTGGTGCTTAAGGCCGATTTTACCGCAGTGTCCAGCGCGGCTTTTGAGGCGTCTGCAGCGGCTTTATCTGCCACAGCTTCTCGTCGCCGGATGATCGCGGGAACGCCGGAAAATCGGTGGTAGGTGTACTTGTAATTGGGGTTGAGCTTGCTCCATCCCGTTTCACGATCCATGTGGGTCAGAATCAGTCCGTTAAATCCGGCTGCTTTGGCTTTATTGGCTAAACCTTCCCTGACTTCGACGGGACTTTTGGCGGCATACGAAATGCGGCGGCCTTCGGCAATGACTTCGTTGTGGCGACCACACTGAGAACTTTTTGACGTGATAAATTCATCTGGGGTGTGGTACGTCCAGTAAGACGGTTCTTTGTCCTTCACGTCGATTTGGCGGGCAGCCATGCCTTTGGGCGTTGGCACAGGATCAAAGCTGACAGAAAAGCCTTTCTGGGGCGAGTGGTTCTGTTGCTTTAGATGGTTGCGGTGGAAGAAGTAACTCTCGCCATCTTCGCCGGTAATAAAGCCGTACTTTTTTTGTTCGCTGTAAGCGACGATCACTCCCTGCATGACAAATCCTTTGCACCATGACGTTATGAACGGATATGCGCTGGCGTATGTGCATACGCCGCAATGCTGCTAATGATAACTAAAAAAGAAAGTAAGCAGGGAGGTTGAGAGGTAGGGTGAGGCGCTGCTAGCAGGCATGGCTATTTACCATGCCTGCCCACGAAAGCTCATTAGCGCTTGCGTCACATTACGCGTTAGTGCGTACGAGGTTGCGCGATCTTGTGCGGCCGTCCGCCCGGAGCACCGGGTTGTGGCCCCGGCGGTTTGGGACGTGTCCAGGGGCCGCGCAGATGAGGTTCCCAATCATGCCAGCGGCCTAATGCGGCGGCAATGACACGCGCAGTGCGCCAATAATCATAGCGACTCGCAGGCGATAAGGCCGCAGTATCAGCTTTGAGAAACCACTGTAAGTGCTTAACTTTCCACTGGTAGGGCTCGCTGATCCTCCAGCGCTCTTCAATCCGGCTGGCAATGCGTTGGCCACGCTTGATGTGCGCTTTGACGCCACTGTTTTTGCCGGGCTGCGCGCGTTTTAGCAGCATTTCAACACGAGATGTGTGTGTATGTGTCATCGACTACTCCCGATGTAGCTGACCAGAATGTCTACTCGGCCATGGCCGAGTTCTTTGGAGATGGTGAGGCGTGCCTTGAGATCGTCAGCTTTGGTGGCTAGTCGCTCGCCAGCTACCGCTGGAGCAGGATGACCGGTGATTTGTTCATAGCGCTGGCAAGCATACGCGGCACGTGAATCGTGATAGCCAGGGAGCCCATGTTGTTTGAGCACAGCACGGGCTTGATTGAGTTCGCTGTTACGCGAAATGGCGATATCAACGTATCGCTCGTGGGGCGCAATAAGGTTTCGGCTGCCTGCGGGGCGAGCGGCTAGAGCATTAGCCAACGCTTGCCGTTGTGCATCCCCGACAGTGATAAATCGATCGGCACTGCGACCGCCTTTTGTGCCGTCGATGACGTTGACGCTGCCATGTCGATTGGCTTCACGAGACCAGCGATCCAAATCGACTTTAACCGCTTCTTCGCGACGAATACCGAAGGCGCGGGCGAGTTCGAGTACTGCCGCTGCGCGGTTGAGGCCTGCGTCGCTGAGTGTTTCTGTTGCAGCTTTTATACGACTTTCATCGAGCGCAGCTGGAGCAACAGTTCTGATGTTGTTGCGTGGGCCGGCATGGCTGCGAGGGGAAAGTTGGACATATCGGTCGCCGCGTAGCGCGGCAAATGTCGTGTTCACTGTGGAGATGCGATTCTGTGCGGTTGAAACAGCAATATCACCCGCCTCGACTTGATCCCTCACATGCTCGGCATAGGCGGTAGCCAGCTCGAGGTTGTCGACTTTGGCGAGGTCGCGGACGCCTTGTTCACGGGCCCAGTCGGCGAATTTTTCCCAGCGATCGGTGTGAGTCGCGACGGTACCGTGGTGCCCTTGACCATAGTAGTCGCGCAACGCTTGTTTGCCCGCATGTGCCATCTGCTTTCCGTATCCGAAATTCCGTGAACTTGCGTATCGCCCCATCAATACTTCTCCTACACATCCCTAGTTGTTTCGTGCTGTGTCGTGGTGCTTCCCCATTTTCCCGCCACAGATGTGGTAAGTGATAAACCGATTTTCTCAGGCTCGGTCGGGCCCTGGGGTGTTGTCGTAACGTGACAAAAACGCCCGCAGGTAACGCCTGGCGGGGTGGCGATTCTTTGCTGTGTACTGACGATCGCGATGAGCAAAGCTCGGCGGGGGATCGCTGTGTTTGTGGCAGAAACACGGGCAAACAGCGTGTGTGAAACACACAAATAGAGTGACGCTGCAAAAACAAAACTGAGCGCATGCTCGCCTGCCAGGCGAGAGGCTTTTTAGCCGCGGATAGTTTGTAGATTGCAGGTTTTGGTGCGCGTTTTAGTGCGCTCAGGTGGGTTGCGGCGGGCGCCTTCGCTTGGCCCTGTGCCCCGCTACGCGGGGCTTCGAGCCAATCAAAGGCGTCGTCGCTGACGCGCCGTCTCTGTGCTGCTATCGCGACGACAGAGACGGCGCTGAGTGGCCCTTTTCAGGGCGAGTGCAAGATGAAAAAACACATGACTACGTGGCTTTGCCGGGCCGATAAACTGGCGGACAAAGCAGGTATTGCGTGACTACACGAAGCTTAACGCGTAAGCGCTGTGACATTTTCATCTTCGAAGTCGATGCACAAAAAACATGCATGTGGCTTCGCACGATCGCGTGAGCGACTCATGGCGGTTTCAGGGGATACATAGAGATATGAAGAGGCATGCCTGGGCTAAGCCGTCCTTCACTGTTTGGGAGTGCTACGAGCGTCATCGATCTAGTTCATCGCAGACATTACATAGCGTTCAACACAGTATTAAGCATCTTCAAATCGCGGATATACGATTGTGGCGCTATTTTGTGTGTGTATGACATGCTGAATGTGAGTCGATGCTTGATCGTCACACTGATGCTGTCAGATACAAAGCAGCGATGCTGCTGAGAAGTATGGTTGCTCTTTATACTGAGAAAAAGCAGCGCGCACTAGATAGAAGATGAGCCTTGGCAATCGTATGCCAGCAGGCATCTGCATGGTAGCAAAGCGCTTAGTAGTATCTATCATCACGTGAAGCGCCCATTTTGCTTCATGAGTGCATGCGTTTGCGATGCGCATGTAATAAATACTAGATGGAACAACTATAGAGAGCCTGGCAGTAGCGATGATACGAGCTAGCTTGCCGAGACAATGCATTCTAATTGCACGTGTGACCGCCACACTGTCGCCATGGTGGGGAAAGTAAGAGAGACACACAAGATTACGTAGAAATCTGCACGTAGGTATGACGTATGCAGCTTTTTTTGAGAGATAACAGATATTCGGCGATCATTGTCGTCAAATAACTGCTGATAGTGCTATGCACTGTTGAAAGCGTGCATTCATGCAGACCTTCAATTTGTTGCTTCAGTCGAGACTAGTTGTTTTGACTGGCTAGTTAACCAGTTTCTAATGCCAGAAGGCATGAAGAAATTTTACTATAGCGATTCTGCTACTGTCTTTCAATACCGGAGGTAGGTATTGAAGCTTGTTTTTGTTGATATATTTGTTTTTTCTATCAGATCTTTGGTTTTAATAGCTAATAGCATCTTTAGGTGTAAGGGGATAACAAGCTATAGTGTGAAAACTACTCAACCTTGGACGCAGCGATTTAGTTCGCTGGCCGTCGGGGTGAAGAAACCGGCCTTCGCGCCGGTTTCTTCGTTTTTAAGGATCTCACTGGCATGCAAACCGCCTTTTTCGTCGATGGCTACAATGTGTTTTACGGCCTGCTTGCGGGCACCGCATATAAATGGCTGGATCTTCCTTCTTTATTACATGCCATTGCTCACGAAAATGATCCGCGCAGCGTCGCAGCGGGTATCCACTATTTCACCTCCCCGGTACAGCCAGCTTTGGCCACCCGTGGCGAAACCTCCAAGCGTGCGCAGGATACTTACGTACGGGCGCTTAAAGCGCGAGGTGTGTCGATTTACTGGGGGCGGCACCGTGTCGATCACCGCCGTGCGCCGCGCTTTGTGTCGCGAAAGGTGCCGGTGTCACGGGACGATCAGGTGGATATCTGGCATCTGGAAGAGAAGGAAACCGATGTTCGCTTGGGTATCGCTATGTACCGGTTGGCTGCCCAGCACTATTGGGTCGAGCAGTGCCGTACGCCGGTTGAGCAAATTGTGCTGGTGTCAGGCGATACCGACATGACGCCTGCGCTGGAGGCTCTGCGTGAGGACTTTCCGCACGTACGTATTGGGGTAATTGTGCCACACCGTAAAGGAATTGAGCGGAATCCGCCGGGGTCTTTAAAGAATGCCGCTGACTGGATGCGCCGTCATATTACGCCTGAGGAGCTCGCGGCGAATCAATTCCCGTCGCGCGTGTCGACGCGTAAGAAGCCAGCGGTTAAACCGGACTATTGGTGATGAAACGCCAGGTTTTGAACGTTAGGGCGCTGAAAAACGGGGAGGCTTTCTGTAAGAGTTTACAGTTTTAATACGGTAGTGCTAATCTTTAACGCGACCAAGGCAAAATCCTTGGCCAGTCTTGGCGGGCTGGAATCCGAACGGCGCATAAGCGCCCTATGACGGCGCTATTTTTGTGTCCGTCAATTATGGCGGCTGTGCGTGGAATGCCTACGGGCATGCCGGTTGCCGTTCGGTCCGGTCCGCCAATCCGCGTACAGTCGCCCCCATCCGATGCTTGGCGGCATCCGGGGACGGCTCCAAACCGAACGGAGTCACACCCATGGCAAAACGCCTTTCCTGCCTGATTACACGCAGCCTATTAGGCCGCGCCGCCGCCCACCGTGCTATGGCACGTGCAGCACTCTTCTCCGACAGCAGCCTTCGCGTTCGCTACCAGCGTTATCAGCAACACATGGAAAAAGCCCGTGCGCTTGACGCCAAAGCCGCGTCTTTAATGCTTTCTGCCACTGTGCAGGAGTTGCGCTCATGAGCCGTCGTCAAATTTATCCCGTTGCCGCTGAGCCACTCAACACGCTTTTAGCGCAGAAAGCCCACAATAACGCGTCATTTACTATCTGTGAACTGCGTGATGAGTTGTTAGAACAGCCCGATTTAGCGGGGTTTGACCAAAGAACGCTACGTATCTTTGTGCGCGATCAAATCAATAAGCGTGTAAAGCGAGGTGACGTTGAGCGGGTTGGCTTGCATCCGTGCTTTAAACGACGGGATCTGTTTCAGGTGGTAAAGGCATTTAATTCTGGAAATGACCACTCTGGCCTAGAAAGTGCCAAGGATTCCACCGATGTTGAACCGTTAACGACTCAGCTTCGCCGTGATAGTGAACAGCTGCGTGCGCAAATGGAATCCAGCCATCTTCAGCTCCAGGCGTTACAGGAAATTGCTGATAAATATCCTGATGTGCGGGATAAAATTGCACCGGTTTTCGAGGGGGAAAAAGCGCAGGCACGTGCATTGGGCGAAAAGCTGAAGGCCTACGCCAAAGTGCAGCAAATGCTGGCTGAGGTGGGGGATGAGGCATGATCGCCCGCGACAAGCCGGCTCACGCGGCGCAACGTCCCCCCCTTCGTGATTGGCAGCAGCGCTGCCTTACCAAAGCGCTTGCTCAGTTATCTCCCGAACACCCTCACTTTCTCTGTCAGGCGACACCCGGGGCGGGGAAGATGCTCATGTCAGCGGTGTTAGCGGATCAACTGCTGCAGCGTGATGAGATCGATTATGTACTGTACCTAGGCCCCAGTACGGAGGTGGTAAGTCGAGCAGAAGAGACCCTTGCCGAGGTTACCGGGTATGCCATGAACAGTGGCTTAGGCGCACGGGGAGGCTGTTATACGTACCAGTCGTTACGTCAGTGTTTGCGCATGTTGCAGCAGCTGGGGGCACAGTCTCGTGTGTTGTTGATCTGGGATGAGAGTCATCATGCCGGGCGACTGCCCGCTACCCAGCAAGGGTCAAACGAGTGGGGACGCGCGTTGCTATTGTTAGAACGCTATATGCGGTACACGCTCGCATTATCGGGTACGCCATGGCGTACCGATGGCCACTGTTTACCGCTGCTACGTTATCTCGATGTATCTTGTGATGACGAAGAGATTGATGAGGCATTACTCAAACAGCGCTTGGTACCGGATTTTGTCTACACGCTGCAAGAAGCTGTACGAGACGGTGTGTGCCGGCTGCCTTATATTCATCTGATCGATAACCGCTATATTCAGCTCACTCTGACGCACACAAAGCATAAAAAACCGCCTCAGCAGAAGCAGTTTTCTAGCATTCCGCGCCTGCTACGCCACCCTGGTGTGGGCTATGCAGATCTATTGCGTCACGACGCACCTATGAACTACGTGCTCACACAGGGCGTGGCCAAGTTGACAGCGCTACGGCGAGTTCAGCCTATGACAGGGGGATTGGTAGTCGCCGCTGACATCGAGCACGCTGAAGAAATCACTGAATGGTTGATGGATCAAGGCGAAGACGTCTGCCTGGTGACCAGTAAAACGCCCAATGCGCACGCTAAGCTGCAGGCGTTTCGTGATTCGACGCAGGCATGGATTGTGTCCGTAGGAATGATCAGCGAAGGCGTTGATATCCCGCGTTTACGTGTGTGTTGTTACCTGAGTCGTATTCGTACCGAGCAACATTTTCGCCAAGTATTGGGGAGGGTCATTCGTCGCCTTGGCCTGCATGACCCGGACTGTTTCCTGTTTGTGCTCAATGAGTCGCTATTACGCCGCTATGCGCATCGTATTGATGACGACCTTCCCGATGAAAAGGCGATTGTCACCTTGGTGTCACCTACTCCGGCGCCTTCTGCACCCGGGTATGGCAATACCGCACCGGGAGCACCGTTGGATAACGTCACACGCTCTGATGGAGAGACGGCGGAAGTGGACAACGAGTCGGTATCGGTGGCGTTTGGGGCATCGACCACTACAACGACCGCTGCGGCTGCAGCGAAGGCACAGTGGGAGCACGATATGGCGTTTTCACAGCGATTTATAGAGCATCTGGCCACACTGAAACTCTAACCATGGCATCGTCACCTTTAAGATTTCTGTGTGGCGGTGCTAACGAGAAGGGGCATCGGTAGGGTAGGAGATCAGAGCTCGTGTTGCCCCTGGTATGTCGATGTCTTCATGTGGTCTGCATAAGGGTGTTGCTACCGTACGTGAACCAACTCTTCCCACTGAGTCGTGTAGCGTGGCGTGCGGTGTTCAGAACGTAATGCCCAGGCGTTGCCTGCCCGGGGTAACCCTAGCTGTATGGTTCCTCGCCCTAACTCTCGATTGAGTGTGTCAACAGTGGCCATCAGCCGTTCGCTGCGCTTTGCTTCTTCCTCTGTTTGCGGTGTTTCCGTCAGTGTTAGTTGGCGGTTAGCTTTGGGGGAGAGGTCGAGCAGCATCACGCCCGCTTTATGGTACGCATAACCCTTCCGCCAGAGCTGCCGGAGCCCTTGGGTAGCGGCATGAATCAGCTCGCGGCTGTCGTCCGTGGGGCAATCGAGTGTCACCACCACGCGATTACGGTACTGCGGTAAGTCTTGTCGAAATGCATTGGTGCGCACAAACACCATCACGGCACTGGTGACACTTTGTTGCGCGCGAAGCTTTTCACCCGCACGGGCAGCGTGCTGACGAAGGGCTTCACGCAGGTCGTGGGGACTGGAGGTAAGACGCCCAAACGAACGGGATACCATAATCTGCTGCTTAGGCTGGGTCATATCATCCAGTTGAATGGACGGCTGTCCTCGCAGTTCCCACACAATGCGCTCCTGCACCACGCTAAACCGGCGCCGTATTTGCTTAGGGTCGGCTTCGCGTAGCTGCCAGGCGGTCTCGATCCCCATCACGCGTAACCGTTCGCCGGTGCGGCGGGCAATGCCCCAAATCTCGGTCACCGGTAGCTGTTTGAGGAGCGCTTGCGTCGCAGGACTGTCCGCCGTTAACAGGCACACGCCTTGGTCTCGGTAGCCTGGGTGTTTCTTGGCAGCGTGGTTAGCCACTTTGGCTAGTACCCGTGTCGGCGCAAAGCCCACAGAGACAGGAATCCCCGTCCATTGTTGCACGGTCTGACGTAGCCGTTGCCCGCGCGCTTCTAGCGTCGCCGGATCAAACCCATG
>JBLWXY010000010.1:0-34621 GCA_048267225.1 Pseudidiomarina sp. | reverse complement strand
CAGCTTGAGGCTGAGGTCGAAGCCATCAGTGGCGAAGCGTGGTCGAGCATGGCCAGCCACGCGCTAGGCCGTAGCACTTACCGTGAGCACTATGGGTTTTTATGGCGAGACTCGGCGGTATCGTATGACAGTGGTGCAGTGGTCTATATCGACAGTCGAGACGTGTTTGCCCGTGAGCCGTTTTCTGCCCAATTCCGCAGTGATAGAACAGGCCAGCCGTTTGCCCTGGCTAACGTTCACATTACCTATGGCAGTAGCGTCGGTGACCGGCTGCCGGAAATTGAGGCCCTGGCCAGCTACTGGCAGTGGTTAGAAGAGGTGTACCCGGGCACGCCGAGACTTCTCGCTGGCGACTTCAACCTACGCCCGTCTCACGACGGCTGGTCGCTGGTACGCGAGGTAGGTGCCATTCCCGCGATTACAGACGGTGCCACGACGTTAGGTCTATCTGACGGTGTGTGGAGCAATCTTTACGATAACCTCTGGAAAACGCCGGAGCAGCTGACGATTACGGATCGCGGCATTGTGAGGTTTCCAGCGCTGTTTGACGCCGATCATGTGACCGCGCGTGGCATCATCTCGGATCATGCCCCGGTATGGATTGCGCTGGGGAATGCAAAACTTCAGCTCACGGCCTTTGATGGCCAGGCGTATGAAGCGGCGAATGCCCCGGTGTACTGCATTGATTTGAATGACGCCACCGCTGATCAGCTAACCGAGCTGCCCAATGTGGGCCCAGCCCGGGCAGCGCAGATTATCGACATGCGACCGTGGGACGGGGTGCAGTCGCTAACGCGTGTCAGCGGGTTGGGGACGGCAAGCGTAGGAGCAATAGAACAAAGTGGCTTGGTCTGCCCATAAGGCAACGGCTTATCTGTTTTAGTATCACCAAAAGATCGTTTCTGCCTAATAGTGAACCGCCCCGGTTATTCCGGAGACCGGTTTGTTTGAGTCAAGCAGCTTCACCCGACTCTTCCAGTTGACGATAATACGTCCTTTCTCGTTCTGCTGGTGGAACGTTTCCGATGGGTTCCAGCAGTCGGCGGTTGTTGAACCAGTCAACCCACTCCAGCGTGGCATACTCAACGGCATCCAGTCCCCTCCATGGGCCACGATGATGGATCACCTCCGTTTTGAACAAGCCGATGATGGTTTCAGCCAGCGCATTGTCGTAGGAGTCGCCGGTGGTGCCGACTGAGGCATTGATACCCTCGTCAGCCATACGCTCGGTGTAGCGGATCGAGAGATATTGGCTTCCCCTATCACTATGATGGATCAACCCTTGTCTGTGTTTTCGTGCCCACAGAGCTTGCTCCAGAGCGTCCAGCACCAGTGCCGTTCTCATCGACGTCGCTACACGCCAACCCACGATACAGCGTGCATAAACATCGATAACGAACGCAACGTAAACGAAGCCAGACCAGGTAGCGACATAGGTAAAATCGGCCACCCAAAGCTGATTAGGACGCATAGCCGTAAAGTCACGTTTCACTAAATCAGGTGCCCGTTTCTGGCCGGGATCACTGAGGGTCGTGAAGGGGCGTTGGCCTCGCACCACGCCGCGAATTCCTAGGCGGCGCATGAGCCGTTCTACAGTGCAACGAGCAACATTAACGCCTTCACGGCGGAGTTGCCGCCAGACCTTACGGGCACCGTAGACGCAGAAGTTTTCTTCCCACACGCGCTGAATCTCAGCGGTAAGAAACGCATCCTGTCGATACCGGTCTGCCCGCCGTTCAGGATCAGCTTCAAGTGCCTTGTGGTGGTAATACGTCGATGGGGCGATTGGCAGCTGACTACAAATCGACTCGACTCCGAACTGAGCACGATGCTCGTCGATAAATGACACCATCAATTGGGTTTGCGGTCGAGCTCCGCCTGGGCGAAAAAAGCAGCCGCCTTACGGAGAATTTCATTGGCACGCTTCAATTCGGTGTTTTCACGCTCTAGCTGCTTGAGCCGTTCATGTTCAGACAGGTTAACCGAGCTGTTTTCCTGCGTGAGTTCTGTGCGTTTGCACCAGGCTCTCAAAGTCTCTGGTGTACAGCCGAACTTGCTGGCAATGGAGCAGATCGCCGCCCACTTGGACGGGTATTCGCCTTGCTGTTCAAGGACTAATCGAACAGCTCGCTCCCGGACTTCTGGGGAATATCGTTTTGGTGAGTTCATAACTCCATCCTCTCAAGATATGGAGTCTCCGGTAAAGCCGGGGCGGTTCAGTTACTCGGATTGGACGATATCCAGAACCGATGACCCCGCAATCAAGCCAAAGGTAATAAAGCTCATGACCAAGGGCTGTATCTGCAACATGCCGACGAAACCCAGCAGCGCTGCCAACACCAAAAGTGTCGTAATCTCCGTGAAGGACGAGTGCGCGATCAACTCAACCAAGTTTTTCTCTCCTGATTTTTTCTGGAAGCCTTACCCACTTTGTAAAGTAAATTACTGTTTGATCAAGTTAGCTACAAATGACAACAGTTGCCTCGCTCGGACTTCTCAGTAGCATTGCGATTGGACTCAGTGCGCACTCCCACCCAGCTCTTCGTTAACACAATTAAAGCATTGCGGCTACAATATTATTTATTCCACTGCATATTGAGCCCACTCAGCGGCTAGGCTGTCATCACGGACGAATCCATGATGTTCTTCGCTATAACAAGATCTTAGGTCTACTCCATAGCACTACTTTCAGATCACCAGGGCAGTGTTTGCCGAATCAGACGCAAAAACCAGCCGCCTTCTCCTGCCATTCCCGAAACAGCAGTATTGCACTTAGAGGCGCCAACCATATACGATGTCAAATTAGCCTAATGCATAATAGAACGATAATTTTTAATTAATAATCCAAAAGTAGAATCAGCTAAAGCTGATCATTATGAAGCAAGGGACAGCATAGCAAATGAAATACACGCCTAATCAGGGTAGAGGAACCAGCCCTTTTCGCACTTATTTTTATGTAATAACTAGCAACGTGTGTCGCCATATTATATTTATGCAACACATGCGCGGCTGTGAGCAGTGACTATGTCTAGATTACTGCTGCATAGTGGCAAGACTGAACATTTCAGAGCTCTGGGCGACACTGGTCAGCCTGTCTATCACTCTGCACTCCAGCTCCGCAAAGTCATTTCCCGCCGACTTCCTGGTAAGGAGCGGCATCTAGCCATTCCTCAGCGCGACCAGCAGGGAGAGGGGGTCGATTGGTATAGCGATATCCAAGGCGATGTAATTCCCTGGAGTAGTGCTACCGAGGGAGAGCGTGAGGACGCCCGCATCCAACTGGAAGCCTTCCGACAGCAGGTCATTGCTCTCAATCAGGAGTCTTCAGAGGGTCAGAGTGGAGACCATGAGGTATTCTCCCGCTTGGTAAAATGGGTGTGCCATTTTCCGGATGAAGGCTTCGTCTACCTTGTCGACGGCATTCCAGTCATCACCTTCTGGGGGTTCATTCACCCAGAAGCCGACCGGCATGCTAATCCTCTTCTCTGCCTACACCCTTCCATATCATCCGCAATAGCATCTCCTACTCCGCTATCGCCTCCTGAACCTATCGCAGAGCCAGAGCCTGCCTTTACAACACCCCCTGTGACAGCAGAACGCTCCTGGTGGCAACGCTGGTGGTGGCTTTTACCGCTACTGCTTCTAGCGCTAGGACTGCTGTTTTTCGGGTTAAGGGCCTGCTCACCCTCCGTCAACACACCAAACCTGAACGCCGCCCCGCCACTGAGCGTAATGTCACCGGATATCAGTGTTCCAACCACTTCCTTGCCAGGCACTGTATGGGATGGCGTGGATATATGGCCCTTCAATCGTTGGAATAGCAGCTCAGTCGCAACTCCAAACCTTGTGCCACAAGGGACAACTGGAAATACTGGCCTGCCCGCAACCGGCAGTAGCTTTAGTGGCACAGGCTTGCCCGACGCCTCCGTATCTGCCCCAGAATTGCCAGGTACTGCTTCTGGCGAGCTTCCGTCTAACGTCATGCCAGCGACAGCTAACCTAGATGGGCTTCCCACGGAACCAAGCACAACGCCTCCCCTCCCGGAGCCACTTACCTTGCCAGCCGACGCCGCAGATGGGAGCGCAAGCTTTTTGAATGGTAACTGGCGAGGTGCGGGTGTGATGGATAACCAAACAGGCCGACCCCTTCAAGTGACTTATGTCTTCAATCAGGGCGAGGGCCATATGTACATCCAACGTGGTGGAAGTGCTGGCGTTACCTGTGCAGGTCCAGTGGCGGCCAACATGCAGGGCGGCCAACTGCAGGTAGAAGCGCTGGAAAAGGCTCGTTGCGAAGACGATAGCCACTACGAGATGCCCAGCGTTCAGTGCCAGCAGGCGGAAGGCGAAACGGCCAGCTGCACGGCCAGCTACGACGACGAGCCTTTTCCTATGCAGTTACGGAAAGCCAGATAACAGGACGGTTAACTGATCATGTTGCCAGAAATCATCAAGTTCGAAGAAGTAGCCACCTTGGTCAGCCATTCCGGCGTGCAGTTCATGGATTTCGGTCTAACACTTGAACCGCGTAAGGAACCCGCAGGCGAATTTAAGTATCTTGCCAATACCGACAAGATGCTGACACGCCTACTAGTTAACCAGGAGAACGGCCAGCTCTTTCACGTTATCGAAAGGGACGGCGCGGAGGACCGGATTGAGACGGTACGCGCATCGGATTTCGATATCCCTATGGCCACGAGCCTAGAGCAGTTGGATGGTGCATGGCTGCCCCTGCCTTTCCTGCGATTCCGACCGCCCAGCAAGTTTGACGTAGGCCCAGCCAACTGGGCAAGGATGCGGCTGGTGGCTCTAGATGAGCCAGATCTTGACGGCCATACACACCGTATCACACTAGCTTTCGACACCCGCACCCAGCCACGTAGCGAACACACGACCTACCTCTGCCCTACCGTGGATGATATCAGCGCAGGCGCCAACTTCAGGCTGGCCACCATGACCATCGATATGAAGTGGTTTATGGACCAGCAATGGGTTCAGAAGTGGCTAGAAGAACTGTTCAAGGAAGCCAATGAAGGGCTAGATAGCCAGGAGATGAGTGAGGCCTTAGAGGAGCGTCTGCACTTAGCCCACTACCTCAATGTGCTTAGCCTACTTCACCGCCCTATTAAGGAGGAGCATCGCGACCCCGTACCTCGTGTGACAATTCCCGATATCAGGGTCATCACCCAAAGTGAAGGGGCCATTCCTGTCGATCTAGTACTGGACGTAGGTAACTCCCGCACTTGTGGCATCCTGATTGAAGACCACGGTCAATCGGGCATGGGCCTACAACACAATTATGTCCTTGAGCTAAGGGACCTGGTCGACCCTGAAAGGGTCTATCGCGAGCCTTTCGAGAGCCGTGTCGAATTTTCACAGACGTTCTTCGGCAAAGACCACCTCTCGGTCAAGAGCGGACGCCCTGACGCATTCCTCTGGCCTACCATTGCCCGAGTTGGCGTCGAAGCTGGCCGTCTTGCCGGACGACGTCGCGGCACCGAAGGTTCCACCGGCCTCTCCAGCCCCAAGCGATACCTTTGGGATGAAGAGCTTTATCGGCATGGCTGGCGATTTAACAGTGCCTATGTACGCACAGATACCGAACCGCACGCCACCGCCGCTCCTTTCTCTCATCTGATCAACGAGCTCGGTGATGCCTTGTACATCTTCGATGAAGAAGATGATCAGATGCCGGTCTTCAAGCCTCACTATTCTCGCAGCTCGCTGATGACCTTCATGCTGGCCGAAGTTCTGGCCCAGGCATTGATGCAGGCCAACAGTCCGGCTCAGCGTGTAAGGCAAGGGCACACCAACCGTCCGCGACAGCTGCGCTCGATCACACTCACAGTGCCTCCAGCCATGCCACAGGCAGAACGCAGCCTATTAACTGCTCGCCTGGAGCAATCGGTTGCACTGGTGTGGAAGAGCCTCGGCTGGCACGACGACTTCGAGGAGAGCAACCCCTACGATGCACAGGAGGCAAACGATGGAACGCTGCGTGTGCCCATGCCGAAACTGCGTGTTGAGTGGGATGAAGCCTCCTGTGGGCAGCTCGTCTACCTTTACACTGAGATTAAGGAGAACTTTGCTGGCCATCCGGAAGAGTTCTTCGATGCAGTAGCCCGCCCCGGCAAGCCCGACCAGGAACGCATCACCCTGGGTACTATCGATATCGGAGGCGGAACCACCGACTTAGTGATCACTGATTACCTTCTGGACCGTAATGGCAGTGGAAGTAGCGGCAGTAACGTCTTCGTAGTTCCCGAGCAGCGTTTCCGCGACGGCTTTCGTGTCGCCGGTGACGACATTCTCCTTGATGTCATCCAGCTCTTCGTACTACCAAGCTTCGAGGTAGCCCTCAAGCAAGCAGGCGTGATCTCGCCAGACGCTATGATGTCGCGCCTATGCGGACAGGAAGGGGCCAATGCCCAGGAACAGGTACTCCGCCAGCAGCTCAACCTGCAAGTTTTCACGCCGCTGGGCCTTGCCCTGCTCGAAGCCTACGAATCCTTCGATCCCGAGCAGCCTAGCGCCCCTGAGACACTCACCTATGGGGAGCGTCTTGGTGATAAAGCTATCAGCGATGGCGTTCTTCGCTACATAGAGGGAGCCCTGCGCCGCGAACTTGGGCCGGAGTGCAACTTTGACCTACTCGGCATTCCACTCACCGTGAACTTGCTCGAAGTACACCGCGCCTTCCTGAAGGATCGCTTCAATATCTGCAAAACCCTGGCCTCACTATGTGAAGTGGCTTTCAAGTATCAATGTGACACATTACTTATCACTGGGCGGCCCTCGCGACTGCCCGGCATTCAAGCCTACCTACGCAAGATGCTGCCATTACCCCCGAGCCGCATCCTGCCATTGCAAGGCTACCGTACCGGTAGCTGGTATCCTTTTCATCGTAATGGACGCATTGACGACCCGAAGAGCACTGCCTCGGTGGGTGCTATGCTCTGCCTACTCTGCGCTCAGCGTAACCTCTCCAACTTTTTCTTCCGTGCCGCTGCCCTACGCCCCTACTCGACGATTCGCCACATTGGCCTAATCGATAATAACAACACCATCCCCGATGCCGATGTGACCTACCGTGATATCAAGACCAACGAAGATGGAACCGCCATTACGCTGGAAGATGAGAACGGTGACTCCCCCGCTATCGAAATGCGCGGGCCGCTGCGTATCGGATTTCGTCAGTTGGCGGCTCAACGCTGGACGGCCTCACCGCTCTACACCCTCGATTTTACTCCGTCAGGAGCCGAGAAGCTGGCACGCGCCGAGGCCAATAGCGGCGACACTCCCGTCCTGAAAGTGAAACTGACCGTTGATCAACGGGCCAGCAAAGGCAGCCTGATCAGCGACCGTTTGAAGGTCGCTGGCGTAGAGACCGATGGCAATACTAATTTCAGTACTCGAGATCTGAGACTGCAGCTCAATACCCTTATTGACGCCGGGCTTGGCGATACTAACTACTGGCTGGACAGCGGGAGCGTGAAGCGAACATGAACCAGTTGACCCCCGAACAGAAGCGACTCAATGCAGGCTGGCAGGCCTTTCACCAAGGCGCTGGCGCCGCTCTGGAATGGATAGAAGCGGTACGCGACAGTGCTCCTAGCCTGGACAGCGAAGCCGACCAGCTGAGCCTTGAGTTCTACCGCGCCCGTAATCTGGCTAAAAGCCTGTCTCGTGCAGCCATTACGCCAATGACAGTGGGCTTCTTCGGCCTTTCCCAAGCTGGCAAGTCCTACCTCATTTCGGCGCTTGCCGCCGGCGCGAATGGCAAGCTGGAAACCCATTATGGGCCAGCACGTCTGGATTTCATCAAGCATGTCAATCCCGTCGGCGGCGGCAAGGAGGCGACTGGCCTGGTCACTAGGTTCAGCCGTACCGCCAATGCCGGCCCCGCAGAATTTCCTGTCGAACTTAAACTCTTTCGTGAAATCGAGATTGCCAAGGTATTGGCGAATGCCTGGTTCAACGACTTTGACCACGAACGTGAAGACGTTTACGAAATCGACGAGAGCAAAGTAACCACTGCTCTGGCCACCTACGAAGGGGAGCTAAAAGAGACTGCACAGCCAGGCATGACGCCGGAAGAGGTCGTAGAGCTTTGGGACTATCTCCATGCCAGTTTTCCCAAGTCGGTTAGTAAACTCAACGCTCGCTACTGGCCCCGAGTCATCCAGCTCGCCCCGCGGCTCGGCAGTCACCAGCGAGCCGAACTCTTCGCGCTACTATGGGGTGAGCAGCCCGAGCTTACCAACCTCTATCGCCAGCTTGCTCAGGTACTTGGTTCCCTGGGTCATGCCTCCCGAGTATTCGCCCCTCTGCGCTGCTTAGTGGTGCGTGATGGTGATGGCTTTAGCCAACGCGACAGCATTATGAACGTGGACATCTTGGAGCGCCTGGGCACTGCCCAAGACCTGCCCATGGATGTATGCCCTGTCGTAGGAGAGAAGCTTGGCTCGCCGGTCAACCTTCCAGTTGCCTGCCTCGCCGCTCTTACAGCCGAGCTCACCTTTCCACTGGTGGAGCCCACCCGAGACTCAAGGGTGGAGAAGGTCGACTTACTTGACTTTCCCGGCTACCGCGGCCGCCTTAACCTACGTCAGGTCGGTGAGCCAGGCAGCCAGGAAGGGCTTTCCCAGCTGCTGTTACGCGGCAAAGTCGCTTACCTCTTTGAGCGCTACACCGACAGCCAAGAGATGAACGGGCTAGTGGTATGCACCAGCTCAAGCAAGCAGAGCGATGTGACCAGCGTAGGGCCGGTGCTAAGCCGTTGGATAGAGAAAACACAAGGTGATACGGCTAACGAGCGTGGCAGTCGTGACCCTGGGCTAATTTGGGCCCTGACCATGTTTGATATGCGCATCAACGGCTCACTGCAACAGCCCAATAGCCAGCTTCGCGAGGGCTGGGAAGGCCTGATCAAGATGACCATGCTTGAGCGCTTTGGCAGCTACGACTGGATGCAGGAGTGGGCGCCCGGCAAGGCCTTTGACAACACCTTCCTAGTTCGCAAGCCCCGTCTGCCAGTACCCTTTATTATCAACGAAAGTGGGCGCGAGGTTGCCATTCATAGCGACGCCACCGAAGTGCTGGGGCGCATGGAAGACACCTTCATCGAGAGCCCATCGGTGCTGAAGCATGTCAACCAACCAGCGGACGCCTGGGGAGCCATGCTTACCCTGGACGATGGCGGCATGTCGCGCATCGGCGACTACCTCGGCCGCATTGCTGGGCTTGACTATAAGCTTGGGCGCATCGCCAACCAGCTTGAGACTACCCATCGCACCCTAATAAAGGAGCGGCTAACCAAGTGGCACTACGGTGATTCCGACGGAGAAGTGGCCGAAAAACGTGATATCGCAAAACGCTTCTGGCAAGAGCTACAGACGCGGTTAGCTTCGTTGGGCGAGCTTCAGCACCACTTTGAACTCGACGATGAGCTTGTGCGCGATCTCTACCTGAGCGATAGCGAGGATAGCCTCGCGCTTGAGCAGAAGAGTGAACAGGAAGAAGCAGCTACCAATGATGCGGGGCTCTACGGCAGCAGCACCTTTGGCCTGGAAGGTGGCTTTGGAGACCTACCTTTTGGAAGTGAGTCAACCGAAACGGCGACCGCCCCTACACCTTCTCCCGAAGCACCGGTGCTTCAAAGCGCCGACCACCGTTTCGCTCGGGCCGTTTACAACGCCTGGGTCGGCCACATACGAGAACTTCCCCAACGCCAGGGACTGCTTAAAATGCTTGGTCTAGAACGGGATCTGGTGCAGTTACTGGCCAACGAGCTGATCACCGGTGCCAGCCGCTTCAAAGTCCAAGAGCAACTTCACAAGGCGCTTATCAGTCGTGTGCAGAGTGGCGCACGCCGTGACCGCTTAGTCGCACGCCAGGTACTAACTGCACAGATGGTACTGGGTGACTTTATTGCCTGGCTCGGCTTTCACTACCTGCCAACCGAACAGCGTCCTTCTAGCTTTGTTGGTGCCAAGGCACCGCTGTTCTGCTATGAGCAGCAAATCCCGAGCGGGGAACCACCCCAGCTTCCTGAACATCCCGTTAACCAAGCGGCGATTTATCTCGGTGACTGGCTATCGGGTCTCTGCCTGATGACCCAGGAGAATGCCGGCCACGGAGGCGGACGTGAAATCACTATCGAGCAGAACGAGCGTCTAGGCGAAGTGCTGGAGATGTTCACCGTGAGGGAGACAACTCATGCGTAAAGTAGAGCTACGCCCGCTGGAACCTAACCACCCTGGCTACGGCCAGCTAGCGATCATCGGCTGGCAGGGTGAAGGGGAGGGCCTGTCGATAGACATCCAGCGTAACCAGGACGAGTACTTTTTACAGGACGACGGAGAGTGGCGCAGCAACGCCTTCAGATTCCATCTGCCAGCCCTGCAGTCCAACGACAACAGCCATGTCGCGACCGTAGATCACAAGATCGTCGACCCACTGCTGGAGAGCACACACGCCACCAACATGGTCAGGCTCTATGGACCAGATGGCTCCCAAGTCGGCCAGGCACGTCTGCGTATTGGAAAGGGGCTAATGCCTTCGGGCGCCAGTGGTAGCGCTCCTGAGCTAGAGTCCAGTGCAGCACTCAATACGCCTCAGCCAGTACCACCTTCCACACCGGAACCGACTATCGAACCTGCCCAGCTGGCAACAGAAGCGTCCTCTGCAGAGCCTGGCCCTCCCCCAGAGCACCCAGAGCCGCCACCTGAGCCGCCCGCCTCAGCCCCAAGCCCCAGGGGCAAGCGCGGATTATGGCTCTTGCTCATGGTGCTGGTCGCGGTTGCCATTCTCGCCGCTGCTGCCTGGTTCGCTCTCAACATGCGGGATACTGACCAGCCAAGCCAAGAGAGTAGCAACAGTGTAGAGGAAGCATCGGAGCCGGAAGCCGAACCACTAGCGACTGAAGAAGAGGCCAGCGAGCTCAGCAATGAGTACGCACCAGAACCTCCCGCTCAGGATAGAGAGATGACCACCGCTAGCCCATGTTCGCTTCAGCGCATGGGAGAAATGGGTGAGCTGGAGTTTGTTCAGTTCTGCACTAACAGCGACCACCCAGCAAGCGACATGCTTGAGGTCATTTCCAGCGCCCGCGACAACAATCACTGTAGCATCGCACGCCGATTGTATGCCCACCAGGCCCTCAACGGCGATATTGCATCGGCATTAGCCTATGCCCGAGAGCTTGATCCATCCCAACATTCGCCCAGCGCTTGCTTCCCTGCACCTGATGCAGAGACCGCCATTTTCTGGTATGAGACCGCGCTCGGCCTTGACCCTGACAACCATGAGGCCAACCAGCGACTGGAGGCGCTGCAAGAATGATTCTGCGCCACACCTTGCTAAGCTTGGCTGTAACACTACCAGCAGCGATCATCGCCGCTCCGGTTATGGCCGATCAGCGCCCGCTTATTCAAGAGGGCAAACAGACCCTATACCAACGCGTGCTGACCACGCCTGGTTGTCGTCTAGCCAATCAGGCCGACGCCGAAGGTGGTGAGTTACTACCAGCATTTAGCCGTTTTTATGTGTATCAACGCAATGAACAAGACAGTGGGAATTGGCTACAGGTCGGCCCAGACAGTTACAGCGGCGCCAGCGGCTGGCTGCCAGAAGCCTGCACTGTCGAATGGAAGATGCAGCTGACCTTGTCCTTCACAAACCCAGCCAACCGCGATCGTTTGATGTTCTTCAATGACCGCGACGGTTTGATGACGATCTTCGATGACTTCGAACCCTCCGGCCAGGTCGCCCCGCTGCGCGCCCAACTGCGTCGGGACGGAGAAGCCCCTGGCATCGTTGCTCAGGAACCCGAGTATTTCGTTGACCTACACGAACAGTTCTACTTACTGCCGATCCTGGAAGGCGAGGAGATAATGACCGAGGCGGGATTCATGACCCGTCTACTCCGTGTTGCATCGGTTAGCGAAGCCACGCAGGAAGAAGCAGCGCCGGAGGCTGAAGATGTCACGGCCCAGTTGCGTGAATTCAATGCTGGTGTGGTATTTGTCATCGACTCCACTATCTCGATGGGTCCCTATATTGAGCGTACCCGCGAAGCTGTGAGTCGCATCTACCAGCGAATTGAACAGGAGGGTCTAACCGAACAGGTACGCTTTGGACTGGTTTCCTTCCGAGACAACGTCGACTTCGCCCCTGGCACCGAGTACGTAACACGTATGTATGCTGACCCCAATGAGGTGGAGGATGGCAATGATTTCATGGCCCAGGTGGCTGGCCTAAGTGAAGCACAAGCGTCAACGGTGGGCTGGGAAGAGGATGCCTACGCTGGCGTCATGCAGGCCATTGATGAAGTGGAGTGGAACAACTTCGGTGCACGCTACATCGTGCTAATCACCGATGCCAGTGCGATTGAGGCTGACGGAGAACGCTCCTCCACCGGCCTTGATGCAGACCAGGTGCGTCTTGAAGCTGCACGCCATGGCATTGCGGTCTATACCCTACATCTCAAGACGCCTAGCGGGCAGGAACGGGGTGACCATGCTATGGCTGAAAGGCAATACAGCAATCTTTCAACCTTCACCGGCACCGGCACCTCGCTCTACTACCCAGTAGACACCGGTGATGTGGACGTGTTCGGTCAACGCGTCGACGCCCTAGCAGGAGCCATCACGGATCAAGTCCATTCCGCCTACCTAGGCGAAGAAGCCATAGGCAGTGCGCTGCACGCCGAGGATGAAGCTATTGAAGATCCCGGCCAGCAACGCTTACACGACGACCTAGCGCTAATTGGGCACGCGATGCGTTTAGCCTATCTCGGAGAAGCCACCGGCAGCCAGGCTCCTCCCGTATTTGAGGCATGGATCAGCGACCGTGACCTGATTGCTCAAAACGTGCCAACCACTGAGGTTCGCGTCCTGCTCACCAAAGGTCAACTCAGCGACCTCAGCGATGTGGTGAGCGAGATTCTCAATGCCGCCAATGCTGGCCTCATCTCCCCCACTGACATGTTTGAGCGCCTAAGATCTGTTGCCGCCGCCATGGGCGCGGACCCTAACCAGGTCCAGCAAAGTGACGGACAGCGCCTCGGCGAGCTTGGCTTAATGGGAGAGTACCTTGAGGATCTTCCTTACCAGAGCGAGGTTCTCAACCTGGACGAGGCGACTTGGCTGAGCTGGGACGGCCTGCAACAGGAGCGCTTCATCCGTCGTCTGGCGACCAAGCTACGCCACTACCAGCGCTACAACGAGGATGTTGATCGCTGGGTATCACTCGCCGAAGGCGCCGATCCGCGCGACGACGTCTATCCAGTCCCACTTGAAATGATGCCTTGACCTCATGCTGTCCTTGAGCGAACTACGTGTTGGGCGAGGTTGTGGCGTCGGCCGCCATGAAGTTTACCTCCCCCATCTGGAGCTGGCAGTTGGCGACATGCTGGCGATTGTGGGCCCTAGCGGGTGTGGCAAGAGTACTCTACTGGAAGCACTCGGCCTATTGCTCCGTCCAGATAGGCTGACACACTACACACTGGGGGCAGACACTATCGATCTGGCGGTATTGCTGCACACTGATAACGAATCTGCTTTATCCCGGATACGCTCGCGGGAGCTGGGATTTCTGCTGCAGAACGGTGGGCTACTGCCGTTTCTCAGCGTGCGTGACAACATCACCCTACCCCGCCGCCTGCTAGGGCTATCTGCCAGCAGTGAACGGATACGACATGCCTGTGCGACCCTGGGCCTGGAGCCACTACTCGATAAACGACCTAGCGAGCTCTCCATCGGAGAACGCCAGAGAACCGCTTTCGTGCGCGCTATGGCACATGAACCACAACTGCTGCTGGCCGATGAACCAACGGCCGCTCTGGATCCCCAAACAGGCGAACGGCTCTTCGGGCTGATCCTCAGGCTAGTCCAGGAGCTCGATATGGCCGCACTAGTGGTCTCCCATGACCACACGCTAGTGAACCAATTCAAGCTGCCAAGGCTGGTAGCCAACCTGGCATCAGGAGGGTGCCGCTTTGAGCGAGAGCACTAACACACACCCAGGAAGGTTAAATCGCGTGGCGCTGATTCTCCGCCTAGCGATTCAGGATCTCTATCATGACCGCCAGGTCTCGCTATGCATCGCTGCAGCACTAGTTGCGGTCATTGCTCCCCTGCTGCTGCTATTCGGTCTCAAGCATGGTGTAGTCAGCCAGCTACAGCACGAGTTGCTAGACGATCCGCGCAACCTTGAGATCCGCATGCTAACGAGCGGCAGCTACGACGAAGCCTGGCTGGAAGACGTACGGTCACTTCCTGGAGTCGGTTTTGCCATCGGTCAGCCCCGCTCCCTCAATACCCAGGCTGATCTCATGCGTGACCGTGGCAACTTCCTTAGGGGAGTAGAGCTGGTCCCCTCTGCCGCCGGAGATCCCTTGTTAGCTGGACAGGCACAACCTCCGCTAGGCACGAATGTAGTACTCAGCGAACCGGCAGCGAGACGCCTAGGTGCAGTTGTGGGTGACCGCCTAACCCTAGCAGCCAGCCGCCGCTTGGAGGGTCGTCAGGAGCGTGGACAAGTTCAGGTAGAAGTCACTGACGTATTAGAAGCACCTCGTTTCTCGCGCCCAGCCGCCTTCGTTGATCTGACTCTACTGATGGAGTTGGAGCGCTTCCGCGACGGCCATGCCAGCCCCCAGCTTGGGATAGAGCATGGTGCTCAACGAGACGATTATCCAGCGCGTTACGCTCGTGCCCGCCTCTTCGCTAGCAATGGCGACACAGTAGCTGACGTCGTAAAGGCCTTGGAAGCCCAGCATATCGAGACCGCTAGCCGTCTTGCCGAGATCGACAATGTCCGCGCCATTAATCGAGTGCTCGGACTCATCTTCGGGGTTATCGCCATCACTGCACTGACTGGCTGTCTGGCCTCCATGGCTGGCGCCTTCATAGCCAACATCGACCGCAAACGGCGGGAATACGCGGTGCTACGCCTGCTCGGTTTTCAACGCTCAGCCGTAGCCGCCTACGTGGCAGTGCAGGTGGGTCTACTAACTCTTATCGCCTACATCTCAGGCCTAGGTCTTTTCGCCCTTGGTTCCGCCGTATTCAACCGCGCACTGGCCACTAGTCACATGGCAGCCGGTGTCGTCAGCCACATCACCATCGCCCACGCCCTTGTCGCCTTGGCACTAACGCTCGGTGTCGCACTGCTGGTGGCCGTCATCGGTGTGGTGCGCGCCTTCGGCATCCAGCCAGCGGAGAGCTTACGTGAAGCCTAAAATCCCCCCTGTTATCCGTCTCACCCCTCTACTTGCCGCAATAGGCGCTGGCCTAACGGTCTCGCTTGCAGCCCATGCCGAAGAAGCATGGGAAGAACGGTTGTACAACCCAACTCCTCAGGAGGATGACATCATCCTGCCAATGCCCTGCGGTGGTGCGATGGCATTTCGTCAGATCCATGTACCTGCCAGCAAACCGCTGGAAGATTTCCCGGTGCAAGTGGGCCAAGATGGCACCGGCTGGGGCTATGTGGAACAGACTCGTCCCGCCTTCATTTCAGGCAGCTTTAGCAACGGAGAAAACGGTGCCTCGCGCCACTATTTACTGGCCAAGTACGAACTGACCGAGCTCCAGTACGAAGCCTTGATGGGCGACGAGTGCCCACCACCGTCGAACCGCAAGCGGTTTCCGCGCGTCGAGCTGAGCTGGTTCGATGCTATGCAGTTGAGCGATGCCTACAACCTATGGCTACGAGAACACGCGCCAGAATCCTTGCCGCGTGAAGACGGTATCCAGGGCTTCCTGCGCCTACCTACCGAAGTAGAGTGGGAGTTCGCTGCCCGTGGTGGCCTTGAGGTCAGTACGGCGGAGTTCCGTGACACCCGTTACCCAATGCCCGAGGGACTCAATGCCCATGAGTGGTACTCAGGCGCCCAATCATCCAACGGGAGGCTTCAGCTTGCCGGACTGTTGGCCCCTAACCCACTCGGCCTGCACGACATGCTGGGTAATGCCGCCGAAATGATGTTTGAGCCCTTCCGTCTCAACAAACTGGATCGCCAGCACGGCCAGGCAGGCGGCTTTGTGGTACGAGGCGGCAGCTATCTAACGCCCCGTGAGGACCTTCGCACTGCCATGCGCGGCGAAGAGCCTTACTACGCCAGTGGTGCACCCTCTGAAGGCGATGCCTATAACCGAGGGCGTACCACCGGGCTACGGCTAGCACTTGTAGCACCTACTCTAACTTCACGGGAGCGTATCGCCGCTATCGAGTCAGAGTGGTCGGCGCTGGGCCTTGGTGAAGAAGAACTCGATGGCTCTCCCGGCACAGTGTCACAGCTTGCCGAGCTGGCCTCTGGCGTCGAAGACAATGCCTTACAAGAGCAACTGCAGTCCTTGGAGCGCCAGCTTCGCGCCAGCAACCAGCGCCAGGAAGAAGCTCGCAATCAGGCTATTCGCGCCAGCCTCAACCTCGGCGCCTTCCTATGCACCAAACTCGAAGATGATGGTGTTTTTTATGACTTTCTGGCCGATAACTATCAACTCAATTGTGGAGGCGATGACCCTGATGCCAGCTGCTCCATGCGCCAGACACGCCTCAACGAGCAGGACGAGCGGCTACAGGGACTAAGCCGCTACTACGCCAGCAGCTTAGTGGAGTCCGCCACGCTGTATGGCCGAGAGCCTATCGCCCAACAGGTGGAGGTATTTGGCGAGATTCTCTCTCAAAACCCTCAACTGCGCGGGCTACGTCCCTATATGCAAACCTACTGGCAGCACCAGCGCCAGTACCTTGATGACCAGCGCATCACTACCGACGCATGGCTAGCAAGTTGCAAAGCCATGGCAGAGCAATAACCACTAATCTCAATAAACCAGGGAACCCAACATGACACTGATTGTCCCCGCCACCCTCAAAAAACTTCTGCTTGGCTCTGCCGTTGCCGGTAGCCTATTTCTCACCGGCTGTGCTAGCACCAGTAGCACTATGTTAGGTGCCAACCAGAGCGCCGACTCACGCTTAACCCAGGGCAATGATGCTCAGTTCTTCAGTAAGTCCGGCTACCAGGCCTGCGCCGCCGGAGCTGCCGTCGGTATAGCGGGTTGTTTTCTCACAAGTAGCAGTAACCGTACCGCTTGCATGATTGCTGCCGGCTTGACCGCCTGCGGTGTTGCCATGGGTGCCAATTATTACTTAGATCAGCGTCGCGCCGAGTATGCCTCCACCACCGAGCGCCTTGAGGTGATGAGCCAGGACATCCAAGCAGACACCCAGAAGGTAGTAGCACGTACCGAGACCGCTCGACAAGTCATGGCCGATGACCGAGCACGCATCGAACGGCTCCAGCAGGAGATGGCCGAACAGCGTATCGACCAAGCCGCTGCAGAGCGTGAACTTGCCGCGATCGACAGTAATATCAGTATCTTGCGTCGTGATATCGACAATATGCAGAGCACTGTCGAAGAGTATGAGCAAGTGGCAGAACTGGAGCGTCAGGAGGCAAGCCCCCAGGAAATCTCCAAAGTCGAGCAAGAAATTGATGAGATGAACAAGCAAGTGCTGGCTCTGCAGCAAGAGGTCGATGATCTCTACAATATGCGCTCCGCTATTACTCTAGGCTGAGGAGGCTAGAATGACCCTTCGTACCCTCCTTGCCCTGAGCGGGATCGCGCTTCTAAGCGGCTGCGCTACCACTCCGGAAGCCTGTGATCCCTACAACCGGGATGCCAGTCTTATGGCAAAACTCTCCTGTGATGCAGGCGGAGGCTATCGGAGCCGCATCGATGCCAACGAGCAACAGGTGCAGCTCGACCAAGAAGAGAATGCTCTGTTCCGCTCAATCGAACGGCAGATTGCAGAGCAGCAGCGCGCTACTCGCAACGAGCTGCGTGTAACTAACCAAGAACACTACGAATTGGAGCGTAGCATTGAGGCGCTGGTGGCCCGGCTGCAACAGCGCTCCCAGGACCACCTTGGACTTCAGCATCAGCTCAACGAGCTGGAGCGACAGATGGCCTCAGACCCTGGACCTTCAGCCAGCGACGAAGCAGCACTCGGCGAACGTCAAGCCCATCTAGAAGCACTGCAGCAGCAAGTTAGTCGCCTGCAGCAGAGTCTGGGTTACTAGCCGTGCTGATTCGCAGCTACTGCAATGACAGGGAGAGCAACCATGCAGCGCGTTCTGCTTGAAAAGGGACTTAAATTGGTCAATTCCAAGGAGCCAGTGCAGCTACAAGCGCAGGTTCACCGCTACTGTCCTCCCAGTATTGGGCATCTATTTGCCATCCCTCGGGAGGGGCAAGGTAGTTTGGAATGGAGAACCGAACTGTCCGGCCAGCCGCGCCGTATTGATGAGCTCAACAAGCCCGAACAAAAACAGCTAAGGGAACGGTTAACCCAACGCTTAGCGGCATTAGCCAGCCTAGTTGACGAACTAAGCCGACGAGGTGACCCAGCGGCAGAGGCGCTACGCGCCCTGCCATCCCAGCCAGCAGACGACACCCTCTATTCGGTAGGGGGTGAGCCACTGCTAATTCGCTGGGTTCCCACGGAGCTGATTACGCCACTAGCCAATGAAGCGGCACCGGTTAATGCACCACCACAGCCTCCTGTGCCCTCGGCACGGTGGCAACGCTGGTTGCTACCGATTGGCCTGCCTTTTCTAATCGGTGCTTTTGCACTCATCGGGCTGTGGTTTGCGATCTACCATTGGCAATGGTTTTCGCTGCCCTGGCACGATGATGTAGAAGTAGTCAGCAATCCCAGGGATGGTCTGGCCACTGAAGAGAGAGTAGCGGCGGAGCCTGTTCTAGGTACTGGAGATATCCAGGTCACTTTGCGCTGGGACAGCACCGATGACCTGGACTTGGCAGTGATAGATCCGCTAGGAGACACAGCTTTCTTCAACAGCCCAACCACTGCCTCCGGGGGGCAGCTTGATGTGGATTCTAATGCCGGTTGCACGTCCAGCTCCCAGGCTCCCGTCGAAAACATCTTCTGGAGCTCCAATAGCACGCCGGAGGGTACCTACGTAGCCGCTGTCTCGCTATTTAGCCGCTGCGGCCATGACCTAACCTCTCCGATTCCTTTCGAGCTTTCCATCACTGTCGATGGGAATACTGACATCCAAACAGGGACCGTCAGCGACCAACGCCCACGGCAAATCTTTGAATTCAACTTCACCCAGGATGGCTAACTAAAAATGAGTCCACAACTGCACGAATTAAGGCAAAAGTGTGCCTCAACTCAGAAATACCTTCGCCAAGGAGATCGCTCCTTATCTTATTGGCCGCTCTCATATATTGAGCATTTTCCAGCAAAACAGCAGGCCTAGTACTACAGCCATAATTATGAACCTGATCGTTCAGCCAGGTTCATATGGTGTTGTTTTTGCTGACAATGACATTGCCATGGTTTGTATTGGTGCTTTCGTCGCCAAACCGGCCAATGAAGGATATGAGACAAAGCCTAAGAACTTCTCCACAGCATTTTTCCTAAGAGTTTCCTGAGTTCTGATAAGCTCCACCCGATCCTTCCTGGTATCTTTTTTTGCAACTGATTGTCTTATCGAATGGCCGCCAATAGATAGAATATAGATGTACGCCGTGCCCGGCACACTGGCTAAAATTTTCAGCTAAGCGGATACCGCTCTATCCATCCTCGTACTAAAAATGCGAGGTTTTCCGTGCGAATTGATAAACTATTGTCTGCAGGAATTTTTCGCACGCCGGAGGCCAGTATGTCGACTGATCCACATTTCAGGCTACCGATAGGTATTCAGACCTTCTCGGCGATCCGCGAGGGCGGCTACTACTACGTCGACAAGACGCCGATAATTGAACGCCTGATCCAACAGAACAAGTTCTACTTCTTGCCGCGTCCTCGGCGCTTTGGCAAGAGTTTGCTATTGGATACGCTGCGCTGCCTGTTTGAAGGCCGTCAGGATCTGTTCGAGGGACTGTACCTCAATGACCGCTGGGACTGGCAGACTACCCATCCGGTCATCCGCTTAAGCTTTGGCAGTGGAGTGATGCGCAACCGTGAAGAGTTGGACACGCGTATTCGCCACCAGCTGCGCAAAGAGCGTGAGCGCTTCACACTGGCCACGGTCCCCGAAACCGACATTCCTGGTGAGTTCTCAGACCTGTTGGAGCTTGCCCACCAGACAACAGGCCGGCCCGTCGTACTACTGATTGATGAGTACGACAAGCCAATCCTCGATAATATTCTGGAACCAGAGCGCGCCCGTGAGCTGCGTGAAGGCCTGAAGAACCTCTACAGCGTGATCAAAGACGCCGATCCTCACCTGCATCTGGTGATGATCACCGGGGTCTCCAAGTTCAGCAAGGTCAGTCTGTTCTCAGGGCTGAATAACCTGCGTGATATCACGCTGCTGCCGGAGTACGCCACGATCTGCGGATACACTGATACGGATATCGACACAGTATTTGCCCCAGAGCTATACGACCTGGATCGTGAGGCGATCCGATGGTGTCTAAATGGTCACGCTGCTGACCTTCAATACCACGGGTTTTAAGCCAATCGATTGCACCTGCATGTCGTGTTACTATCCAAGTAGTTGGCATTTTTTATCCTAAACAAATCCTTAAATAAGACTATACTATTGGGACAAAAAACGATCAGGGGGAAAATTTTTACAAAATCACACTCTTCAGGCATATAAAAACCTGTGTCAGAAGCATGGCATCTGATTCGCTGCGCTTAAGCAGCGTGAACATTTTTCTACTCCCACCCGATAGGGAGTATATTAGCCGCAGGATTCATCAGCAAAGAAAGCTAATAGGTTGGTAGCCACCCCGCGCAGATTGTCTGATCAGAAAGTACGATCACCGCGGCCAAACCGATAAAGCACCCATGCGTCTGGAAGGTATCGAAGTTGTGGGGAATATAAGAATTATTAACTGGTAGAACCCCCCCAGAGGTGCCGCCAAGTCAGCGGCTTCAAGCTCGCAAATGGTCTCACGCATAATGCGCGCCAGGTAAATGTTATGAAATACTCAATTAACAAGCAGGCATATTAGGCGAACACCTCTCGCGACTGACGTATTAACTAAATAGCTATAAATTATTTCATTTATCCTTAAAACGCTTAATATTATTATACACTGCATAACCGCCAGCAATTAATGTAGCGATCATGACAAATAAAATCGGCGATATACCTATCCAGAACTGAGACGCATCATTCATGTCTTCACCTCTAATAATGTCGTTCATATAGATATTAGCAGAAAATTCACGAGTGGGAGACATATGCCAAATGAGTATCTCTTCAAGAATCCGCACAATCACGACCCGCTTATCCCAATATGCAGCCTCTCGAGCTTCTCCTGTTTGCACCGACAATGTCTGCAACAGTAGCTCATTCTTCTCGACCGACTTTTTAAGATTCTACCGGGCAATATTATCAGCAGTCTCAGGCGCTGAAGGATCACACTGATGAAGCAGCTCTTTGAGCGTATACCTGGGTGAATCACCTGAGAGGACGCTGATCAATTCATCCCCGGGCAACTGCAGCGAACAATGTTCGCCTGAGTGTTGTCCCCGCGATCACTATTGAGCCACTGTCGGTGGCATTTTTTCCGGGCAGCCGTGTTTTCCGGCTGCCTGGCCAGATTCAAGACACACTACCCCCATGAACGTGTTTCTGGCATCGTCCGGCCAACACCAGGTTGGCCAACGCAAATAGGCTGAACAGCTGAGCTTGGTTCTTCTTAGTCAGCCCCTTATAGCAAACCTTGCGATAGCCAAACAGGTTCTTAATGACATGAAACGGATGCTCGACCTTGGCATAGATATTGGTTTTGGTCTTTTCGAAGGCCAGCATCAACGTTTTCTTCCAGCTGTCTTCCATTTTCTTAATTGCGCTGCGTCTGACAGCGGCAAAGCACCGCGTCTCCGAACTCTGCTTTTCTTCAACTAGATATTTCCCCATGCCGAAACACCCTGTGTCGCCATCTATCCGTTTACCATCCTCTCTGACCAGATGCCTCACCATGGTGACATCGGCGACATTCGCCGAGGTGGCGAACACACTGTGGGCCAGACCTGTCACAGCATCGACGCCGATATGGACCTTCATTCCGAAGAACTATTGATTTCCCTTCCGGGTTTGCTTCATCTCCGGATCACGTTGCTTCGCTTTGTTCTTGGTGAAAGGTGCCGTCATCACAATAGTGGCGTCAACGATAGTACCCTTGCGCATGAACAGGCCCTGTTCTGCTAAGCTGGCGTTGATCTCTTCAAAGACCCGATGGGTCAGGGCATGCTTCTCCAGCGGATGGCGAAAGCGAAGCAATGTGGTCACGTCGGGAACACTTTCGATGGCAAGGTCGATACCGATGAAGTCACGCATGGCCTGGCTGTCATAGATGGCATCTTCGAGCGCTTCGTCGGCCAGTCCGTACCATTGCTGCAGGGAAATAGGCCCGCACCATTCGCTCTAGACCGATCGGTGGCCGACCGCGCTTGCCCACCGATTTAGGAAAGTAAGGCGTCGACAACGCCTCGATCAGACGCTGCCATGGTATTAGGGCATCCATCTGTGCCAGGAGCCGCTCCCGGCAAGTGGCCTTCTTCTTGTTCTGATGCACAGCCTGAGCAAACGAGACCTACTTCATCGAAAACTCTGTCGAACAATAGCTAACCAAATTATACCCTGCCGAGGGTACTAAGACAGCGGAGGCCGTATTTATGCAGTGTTTCCCTAACAACCGGATTAAGCACTTATTTTAAGTGTAATATCAGTAATACGGATATTACACCTGCTCATTAACCTGCCCAACTTCTGCATGTATAAAAATTATACTGACTCTTTTAAAACCCAAATTTATCCGGTACATTTTGCATGTAAAAATAGCCTTGATTTTTACCAAAAACACAGTTAGATTTAATAAAAAATGAAGCCAAAATATCTTAAAATTTGATGATAAATCTTCTAGGCTCAAAACTTGTGCCCGCGTCTCAGATAGAAATCTCCGAGCATATCACTCACGATATTTTAAAAACACTTATGCTACGCCCCCCTTTATTAAAAGACGCGCGAGATCTGACGGAGGAAGCCATTAAAGCAGCCATTCTTCTCTCACCACCTATTATCTATGAAAAGAAAAATGGCAGTGGAAGTAAAATATATGTATGCGTGGGGAATTTTCGATCACTCGAACTTGCCAGGCGTTTTCCTGCTTCTTTAAAAATCAGAGTCAATCTGATTGAGCCACCGCTACTAAGTGAATTAAATAGAGTTGTTCTCATGTTAAACATGAGTAGTGACTTAGCTTTAGCTTTAGACCCAGGCAAAGCAGGCGCATATTTTTCAGAGCTACGAGTTCATGCAATAAACGACTATCCAGAAGCGTTGGCGTTAATCTCACCTAAATGTCGATTTAAAAAATCTTTTTTAGAAGCAATTGGCCTCAACCGAAGAAAACACTGATCTAAATAAGGGTATTTAAGGTGACACGAAACGTATCTCTAACATTGCTTCTTGAAGAGGCGATACAGCCACGCGCTGACTATTTTTCGTTTTCACAGCTCTACCCCGCACTGATTGTCACACTTCAGCACCTTATTATCGTTGGAGATGACTGCTGGGATGTATCAGCGATCAAAAATTTGATCACAGGCATTGAGAATCAAGAAATTGAGTTTCAAATAAAGTCAGGTAAGGGCGAAAAAGGCATTTACGGCACTAACCCGATCCATGGCGCGCTCTATAAAATATCTAAGCATATCGACACTGAAGATCGGTTGAAGCTTCTCGGTCATATTATCAACGTGGCTTTTCAATGGCGAAAAGAGATAGAGGCGTTATCCGAACATCAATCGCTATCAGATCATGATATAAAACGCCTCAACATAGCCACCTATCAAAAAAACCTTGAAGCAGCCTGTAAAGTTGCTCGACGTATGGATACTGATGGGTTGGCACAGCTTGCTCCATGGGATCAATCCACCCATACATTATTAAAATTTTGCCAATCGATTGCTGGAAAAAAGGTAGAAGGCAGTGAAACTTATATACAACAGCTAGAACGTTTTTTTGCCTACGCTCTCAATGACAGGCAGCCACGAAAAAGAAACCACTCTAAGCAAGCGGATAACGATAATTATTTATTTCCCCAGCGTACTCGACCTATTGACGTAGACACTGATGAGCCATGGTTAGCCCTATCGAGTTCAGTAATCACTTCCCCGTCTCAAACAGCCGACTATAGCTCCGTACGTCAAGCGGGCCTCTCCGCGATTGAAGAGCGCTCATCGATTGAACTGATACAGAGCGACAAGCCATTAACGTTAGCAAAGGGTGATTCGTCGCTTCAATCTGTTTTTCGTGCACGATCCCAGCAACTGCATCTTGATAAATCAGCACAGCTTTTACCTGGTCGATGGGAGCAGCTCTCTGCATACGATTTAAATCATCTACAGGTTCAGCTAAATCGCACAGAACGAAACCGCACCTTCTTAACATGCATCCTTGGTTTAATGCTGATGACCGGCCGGAGTTTAGAAAATGTACTCGATGTGCATATTGCCAATAGCGTTGAACAGGTGCCTAAATCAGCACTGCATGAACAGTCAATCTACCTCTTATTAGAAACAAGCAGCTGGGTCACCGGCGTCATTAGGCCTCCGGACAGCCGCCAATTAAGTAGTCACTGGCGTCACGATATGCGTCCCACCCAGACGCGTATCGTTTTACCAATTCCACATTTTTTGCGCTCCCTACTTAGGCCAGCTATAAGGCACAAAGCGCTTCGGATAAAAAAACGCTCAGTTGCCTTATTTACCGATAAGGAAAGACAGGAATCCACGATCGAGCTTAAAAAACTGCTTGCCAACACTAATAAGCAAACAGGCTCCCGGCTGACGGTACACCGCCTGGGCATGCATCTCTTTAATACGCTGAACAGCGGTGATGCAGATCTAACGGCGGCCTGCTTGATCACCGCCCGGGTACCCTCTTTTGGCCAGCAGGCATCATTGTATTATTTCGCCCCCAATAATCACTACCTGAAAAAGCGTTACCTGGATGCCATGCGGATCATCCAGCAGCAGTGGCCAAAACCTAAAACCGAAAAGGGGCAAACAACCGCTGACTCAGAGCACACAGAAGTGGCTTCAGATTCACAACAACAAACAGCTCACTACGTAGGCTCTCAGCTAGTCCCCAAAGCATCGTATGTTGAAAAACTAGTAGTGCACATGCAACAGCAAATAACGTCAGCCGATCAAAGCGGCTCACTGTTTCAGCGCACGGTAAACGTTCATAACCGCTATACAGCCTATACCGTGGCAATGCTGATGTTCTGCACCGGTTATCGCAGCATTCGCGATCCCTTACCTAAATGGGATCAACTGTCGTTGTCACGCCGCATGATGGTCATCGCTGATAAAACCGATGATGCACAGAGCCACGCTCGCTTCTTGCCGCTACCAACGATAATGATGGATCAGCTCCAACACTACCTTCGTCATCGTGAAGCAATCGTGGGTCGTCTAAAGCTATATCTGCAGCAGCAATGGGACAGCCCTTTTCTATTTTTGGATACATACGGCCATCCAAAACAGGTCACACCTAAGAGACTTCAGGAACATTTGGACTGGCCTGGTTCACCTCCGCTGAATATCAACCGTCATTACTTACATACCCATCTTAAAGAAGTCGGCTGCTCCGCTGAATTAGTCGATGCATGCATGGGCCACTGGGATGCGGGACAGGAGCCATGGGCAAAATACTCAACATTTTGTCCACATGAATATCGTGAGCACATTAGCTCAGCCATTGAATTAATGATGCAGCGTCAGGGGTGGAGAGCGATCGAGGGGGCCGTGCTATGAGTGAACAATCGATTTGGGCTGGCTGGAAATTATCGCCACCGATACAAGCGGGTGCTGATGGAGAAGCGTCGCGGCGCTATCAACGAGCACGCGACAAATTCAAAGAGCTATCTTCCGCGCTGGATCAGATAGAGTCACGTATACCGGGTGCCGCTACAGGGCAACTTGGATTGGACTTTCCTGAACGAGCTATCAGCGATGCGTTTGAGTCGCTTCACACGATCACAAGCCCACAAAAGCTACGCCAACAGCATAATTTTTTAGTGAAAGGATTGGAGCGTGGAACGCGAGAACTGGATTGGAAAGTAAGTATTCCAAGCCCTATGGTCACGCTACCACGCAAATCGCCGCAAGTAACGACTGACTCTTTTAGTCAACTACACAGCTGGGATACCGCTGTAAACAGTCACGATCAATTATTGCCCCCCATCAGCCTTCATCAGGATGAATTAAAAACATGGCTGGCGGGGCGTTTTTTATTTCAGCTGGTTCGTGAAGGCGCGTTGCTCAATAAAGAGTGGTTAAAGCAGGTTCCTATAGCTATGGTTGATGGCATAGCATTTGAGAAGGACACTGCCTATTTAACACTGAAAAAAGAACATCATGCCGTTAAGAACAATAGTAGAAATAAAATCACACAGGCTTCAGTCGCATTTAATGACTTACCTGATAATAGCTTGGAATACGAACAGCAACACCAATACAGGCGTCTATTCTTGAGCCCTATAAGCCAGTTATTATTACTAAACTATCACCAGCAATGCGGCCGCAATTGGCCCGTGCCTGACAGCGCCATAGAATGCTTACTCTATTATACCCAACGCCTATCCAGAGAGCTAGCTAAAGTGAAGCTACCGGCGCTTCTTACCATTGCCAAGACGTCAGCATCACTAGAATTACTACCCTTATTTAACTACTACTCAAGCCAAGAAGACTCATCATTGTCGCTTCCACCAAGCGTATGGCACCGTTTTACCAATCGACAAGTAGTGTCTTTCAAACCTATTAAAACTGCTGAAGAGGATGAAACCCTGCATACCTTTAACGTATTTCCTGACCGTGACGGGGCATATCCAGACCAGTTGAAGCAACTGAGAAAGCTACAGGCATGTTTATCCGTTTCACTAGCAAAAAAAACAGGAAAAGCGAAAGTAATCGCTAACATTGGCTCATTACTGGCCAAAACCGAGCAAAACGGCGTCATGATTACACTGTTAGCAAACTGGTGTATAGCGTTGATCCGCAAAGGTGGGCGTGTCAAATCCAGACTAACCATCAGTACAATCTCCACTTATCTTTCGAATATCGCAAAACCACTCATCATTCACGAACACATGATGGGTGAATTAGAAGTTACCAGTGTCGGTGAATGGGAAAAGCTTTATGAAACTGTGCTAAATGCTTCTAAATCGTCAGCCAGCCGCATTAGAACGCAAAATCGTTTGCGTGATTTTCATCATTACCTCACCAGCGCCTATGCTATACCGCCCATTGAACTTGAAGCAGATCAGCTACAACAGCATCGCGTTGACGTGAACATTATTACGCCTGCAGAATATTGCCGAGCGATCGAGATGATTATTTCATCAGAGCAGGATCGACCATTCAAAATTATGCAGATACTGGCACTAATACTCGGTTATCGGTTAGGGCTTCGCCGAAGTGAATGCGCTTCACTGCTAATACACGACATTGCTTATCTAACTGATCAAACTGGCATATCAGGGGAAGTCATCGTACGTGCGAACTCATTTCACAGTGGCAAAAGCTATTCAGCTACACGACGTCTACCACTATGGCTATTGATGCCAGAAGAACGGGAATTCTTGATTGATTGGGTACAAGAGCGCCGCAACCAAGCCATGACGCGTACCGCCGACAAGCAGCTATTGTTTTGCCGGGATGGAGAAGGCTCCTCATTGTTAGAAGACAGCATGCTTTTTCGACCGATTCAAATTGCCCTCAAAACCGTTAGCGGTGATAAGAGCCTTCGTTATCACCATCTACGCCACAGTTTCATCAGTTTCACGTTGCTACGTCTACTAGAGAGCAAGCCAAATGCACTATTGGAAAGCACGTGGTCAACGGATGATAACGGCCATATAGCTATGCCCAATGAGGATGTCGATCTGTCTAAGTTAGCAGGACTCCCTCCCCAACACCGTCCCTCTCGTAAGCGCTTATGGCTGCTTGCACTGTGGGCAGGACATGCCAGTCCGGATGAAACACTGAGTTCATATAGCCACTTGCTAGACTGGGCCCTTGGAAAACTACTTAGCCAACGATTTGATGTGCCTCTAACGACACATCAGCAACTTGTATTACTTAAAATACCCTCTAAAACAGCGCTTACCAGTTGGCGAAATCGGCGCGGGCTTCAAAACCCTACCCGCGCCAGTGACTTATTGAAGCACCTACAAAATCAATGGTGTGAGTTTAATATCTCCCCTCTTATCAAGGCACCGTATAAGCCTTACCATGCTCCTATCCAGAACCCACTGGACACCATACTTAAAAAAAGCAGCAATTTCCCTGCAGTCACGGTGATATATCAATGCTTGCGGCTAATCGAACAGCTAGAGCATCACGGTATGACCTTGGAAGAAGCCATTGCACAATCTGCAAAACGTTTCTTTCTCAATCCTGAAGATCTTAGCCGCTGGCAAAAATGTGGCAAGTACCTAATGTCAACAAAAACTTTTCGAAACAATCCAGTATTTAGCCGCTATAAAGACATTGAACAAAGAGATCACAACGCATCTCGGAGTATCTATATGCCTGAGCTGAATAGCTGCATGGCTCCACCCTTAAAGCCGAACGTCTTACGAGAAGCAGGAAAGTTTTTTCACATACTAACGGAGTGTTGTCCACAGCACGTAGTAGCTGCTGAAGCAGGTACACAATATTTTTTTTACTCTATGCAGCGAAGCACGGGGCATATCACTCTTCCGCATGCGGAAGCTATAAATGCAGTACTGGGACTTCTTCGGCCATTGCGCTGTATGAAGCACACTTACCTACTTGTTGAAGTCAAAGAAGGAAGCAAAAAAAAATCAATAAAAAAATATTGGTCTGACGCTACTGGCATTCCTCACAAACGCATTGACCTTGTACCCACCTCCTCCCCCTCTGGCCGCACAAGGTACTGGTACGGAAATGCCCATTTAAAAATCACGCGAGGTCATTACTCAGATAATCAACAGCCTCTATGGGAGGCATTTCGGTTTGCCGTATTTATGACGATGTTAGTATATGGCTTTAATGTTGGTTCTAACGACCTGTAAGACAGCAACGTCCTCCACTAACTAGGTAAAATAGGGTGGGAGAAGTTTTATGATATAGCACAAGAACTAGCCACTAAGGGGGGAGCACAACCAGTAATAAAACACAGTTTTTGACTGGCGAAGTTAGCCCAACGCACTGTTACTTGAAGCTGCTGGCCCATGCTAAGTTCTGTCTGAAAAGTCGGTTTAGCAAAAAGCACAACAGCAAATATCAGTTATGTTGAAATATTGATATGTGCACGTCAAAACCCTAAAACCAGCAAACTATACTTTAAAATTATCATAATGTTAAGCGTACCTAAGTTATATTGCAAAACACCGGCCTTTAATGCTACGCACTTTGAACAGCATAGTATCCTTTGTCGAATATACGTCTAATCTTTACATTTGCCTTGAGAAGCAGTTTGCTGCTCATCATTTATAGAAAGCCAACATGATATAAACACCGCAGCATATAACCCATTACCCCCACCGCCCTTGTTAAAAGGGGTGGGGGTAAACTGACGGGTGGGAAATGTGGACTACTCTACTTTTAATCGACCAACACCACATAACGAGTGATGAAGCACAGTTTTTGACTGGCGAAGTTAGCCCAACGCACTGTCACCTTGAGCCGCTGGCCCATTTTAGGAGCCCCTTCTTTTGTTACATGACGGTCGGTTAGAAAGGCGCGTAAATTTCCTTTAGTGCCGATAAAGTACAGCGACCAGACTTCATGCTGCATCAACCGCTCCGGCCCTTCGACGCCGGCGACATACAACTCCCCTTCAAACTGACGGTCTGCCTTTTGAGTGGCCGTTTGCGATGTTACTGCCATGCTTGATCCTCCCAGGCCCATAAGGTGCGCTCTAGCTCTGCAAGCAAACGTGGAATGGCTTGGCGATTGGCATCAAGCCCTAGCTGTTTAAGCGTGCGGCCTACCCAAGTTGCTAACGCATCTAGGTTAGTGCGCTCTTGCCCATCCCCCAGCCACACCACCAAAGCACAGCCAGGCGCTAAGCTGGTGGCGGCAGCAAGCGCTTCTGCCAAGCGGCGTTCAAGGCGTTGTTGAGATTGCAGTGCTGCCATCACGTGCAGGGTATCTTCGATGTTGTCACGGCGCTTCGTTGGCGTATCGATCGGTTTCATCGTTTTCTCCTAGGCACGTTTCTGGTTCAGCATGCGCTCAAACGCAGAGCCGTCTTGACGCGTTAAATTAGGCACAAAGCGTGAGTACACACGGAACAGCATTTCCGTGGTGGTATGGCCCATCTGACGGGCAATCCATTCAGGACTCTCGCCTGCCGCCAGCCAGAGCGTGGCGGCAGTGTGGCGAGTTTGATAAGGGCGGCGCTTACGCAGCCCTAGCTCCTCCAACAAGGGATACCACACCCGTTTCGTCACATTGACGTGGGATAAGGCAGTGCCCTTACGCGTGGTAAAGACCAGTCCTGTTTTACCCGTCACCTCAAACTGCGCCTTCAGCGCATCAAAGACGGGTTGTGACATGTCGATAGAGCGGAAGGAGCCATCGGTTTTCGTCGGCACTATCTGGCCACGCACCAGTGCTTGGTGGACTAAAATCTGGCGACGGCCAAAATCCACGTTCTCCCAAACCAGGCCGTCGATCTCCCCAGTACGCATACCGGTGAAGAAACGCACGGTGTAGTACTGACGAAAGTCTTCGCGCACGCGCTGGATGATCTGCTGCACTTCCTCAAGCGTAAACGGCTCCACATCCGTGCGTGGCACATTGAGCGATTTAATCCCGCGGTACGGTGAGCTAAACTCATAGCGGTCGGCGGCTTCATTCAACATCATGCGCAATGGCGTCATGATGTGGTTGATACGGCTAGCAGAGAGTTTCTTGCCGCTCCGGGTATTTACTTTGGCGAGTGAGGCCCGGAACTCAAGAATTTCTGCACGAGTGATGCTGCCGACTTCCTTATGCCCTAACGCGGGCAAGATATGGCGATCTAAACAACCCTGCACGGTGACAATTTGTGATTCACGCCATTCGATCTCTTTCTCTGCAAACCACGTTTCGGCGAACTGGCGTAGCAACGGCGTGGCGTGATAACCCCCAACCGCCGTTAATGCACGCTTGCTTAACGTCTTGGCACGCGGGCTATCTGGAAAGTAGCGACCATAATCAAACGAACCCAGCGTAATCTCCGCCTCAATCTTCTCCAGAATCCGCTCTAGCTTTTTGCGATTCGCCGTTGTGTTATCTAGTGTCGTTTGCTCACGGCAGCGTTTGCCTAAATAGCGAAAGTCGAAGAAGAGCTTATTCGTTTTCTCACGAACACGTACCTTACCCATAGCAAACACCTCCACCCGCCATTGGTACGCCAAGACTTTCTTCTTTCGAGTGCAGCTGCATATCGCGCTCAATGGGCTCCCAAAGATACAAAATCTTGCGGCCGCCAAATGGGCGAATGTAATGAATACCTTCCAGCAGCACGTCATCTTTTAAACGTTCACGGATGGTGCGTGCGTCATACTTGATGCGCTCCGCTAGCTCGGCTGTAGTGAGGTAACAATAGGACATTCTTGCTCTCCTTATGATATTGTCTTGAAGATCATTAAGCGCATCAAAAAGCCCTTATGACCTCCTGAAGAACATAATAGCCTATAAAAGACCTATTGCAACCATTTTTGACCTATAGAAGATCAAATAAATTTATAGAGAGACATTATGATTAAGTGCTACCTATCTCGGATCATGGGAGAAAGAAAGTTGAAGATTGTCGATGTGGCACGTGAAACGGGCATTAATCGAGGAACGATTACGAGGCTCTATCACGAATCAGCCAGCCGCATCGAGCTTGAAGCGGTGGAAGCGCTATGCCGATACTTTGACTGTCAGGTTGGAGACTTATTTGAGTATCAACCCAGCGACAACGACTGAGCTTTTGGCACAACACCCCATCACTGGAGCGCTATCCGCCACTTGCCACGCCCTATACTGCACCAGTTGGTAAGGCGCTTCAGGCAAGTAGCAGCCAATCGCAGATAAGGGAGAACAAGATGAAAGTGACTGAAAAAGTAGAAGTCGATGCAGTGACTGACGTGCGCTGTGATGTCTGCCTGACCTCTACACAAACAATAAACGGCGGTCTTGAATTTGCGACACTTCAAGCGCATTGGGGCTATGGATCTCAACATGATGGCGAACGCTACGAAGCCCATCTTTGTGAAGACTGCTTCTTCCGCACTTTGGCTTACTTCAAGCAGGAACGTCGTGTGCAAAACTTATTCAGTGAAGAGGGTGATGCTGGATTACAGACAGGCGATATTGGGCTGGTCGCTAAAGACGATTACTTCCGCGATAACGGTGGAAGCACGAGGCAATAAATACTCTGGTAGGCAGGTGAAATACACGGAGGCACGTTGCAAGCAGCGTTATTCTTTCCCTTGATCGAGCTGAAGCCCTCTGCACACAACGCCGAACATGCACAAAGCTGATAAGGTCAGGGCATGGGCTAATTACCAAGGCTGGGCATGACAAACTCTCCAATAACCATACCGACGGCGCGCTTCTACAACGATAACGCTCAACAACTGTTTAACCAATATCAGTCGCTGAGTTTTGAGCGTGTACATGGTGAATGGCTGCATCATCTTCCTACTCAGCCCGGCTTAGCCCTAGACATTGGCGCGGGTAGCGGGCGCGATGCTAAGGCACTTGCAGAGCGCGGCTGGCAGGTGATGGCGATAGAGCCCGCAGAAAAGCTGAGAGCACTCGGAGAAACCTATACTCACGAAGGGGATGTCAGTTGGATTGACGATACCTTACCTGCTTTAAATCGCGTTCGTCAGCTTTCGCAGCGCTTTCAATTAATTCTGGTGTCAGCCGTTTGGATGCATTTATCCACTGATGAGCAGCAACGTTCGTTGCGGGTACTTAGCTCACTGCTCGCACCAGGCGGGCTTTTAGTTATTACGTATCGTGAAAGCTCAGATAGCGATAAGCGTCAGTTTTACTCTGTAAATACAGGTGTGTTGGACAGCTGGGCATTTGATTTAGCACTGCTGCCCGTGCAAGCAAGCCATAACGACGACCAGCTTGGTCGCCAGGGTATTGCCTGGCATCTGCGGGTGTTTAGACTGCCTGATGATGGCACAGGCGCTCTGCCTTCCCTTCGGCACATCATCGTTAATGACGATAAAGCGTCTTCTTACAAGCTTGGTTTGCTTCGCACGTTGACTCGCTTGGCCGATAGCGCACCCGGCATTGTGATGTCACGAACAGAAGAGTGGGTGACGATACCTTTAGGAGCGGTGGGCCTTTTTTGGATCAAACTATTTCGCCCACTGCTGATAGAACGCGATCTGCGACAAGCGCCAGGTAAAAAAGGCTATGGCTTTGCTAAAGATGATTTCTATCGTTTGAAGCAACTGTCGCCACATGACCTTCGTATTGGCTCAGCGTTTTATGATCCTCAATGTGCTGCCACAGTAATGCGTTCAATACGCGATGCCTGCCAGACCATTCTTAAGATGCCAGCCCACTTTACGACTTGGCCCGGCAGTTTACGCCCTATCTTTGACGGGAGTTATCAAGGGCGACGCATACGCGAACAGGCCGTTCGACTTGATAGCGCCACGCTGGCTTCTTTCGGAATATTTCGCGTTCCTACAACGCTATGGGACGCGATGAGCCGCTATGCCTGTTGGTTAGAGCCCGCTATCGTGCATGAGTGGGTTCAGTTAATGCAGCGATATGATGCCTCCTACGATACCGGTACTTTGCACCTCGCTTTACAGTGGCAGGAAAGTTGTCGAGACACACGGCAAGTGCGCCAGCTCGTTTCTCAACGTTTACAAAACCCTACCCCATTACCTTGTGTATGGTCACGTAGTGATCTGCACGGACAAAAGAATTACGCCATAGACCACTGCTTTCCTTGGTCTCGCTGGAACAACAACGATTTATGGAACTTACTGCCAACAACGGAAAAAGCCAATCAAGCGAAATCGGATCGACTGCCTGCTGCTGACGTAATGCAGAGAGCTAAACTGGATATCTTACACTGGTGGCAATGTCTCGATGACAACGCAACGATCTGCCAGCAGTTTCGTGATGAAGCAGCCGTTGCGCTACCGCTTGCGACACCCACGTCCCCTCTGGATGCAATTTTCAATAGCGCGTTATTACAACGACAACGGTTGAAGGCAAATCAGCAGTTAGCAGAATGGGTGGGCATTACCTAATTATGGGTGTGCCCAACGTTGTGCCTTTAAATAGCCGAACGTCATTCAGAAAATGTCAGCCGCAGCGATGGGAAAACAAAAAGAGGGCGCAACATGGGCACCATTTGGGCACACACAAAACAAAAGGGCTTACGCGTTAACGTAAGCCCTTGATATGTTTGGCGCGCCCGGTAGGAATTGAACCTACGACCTTCGGCTTCGGAGGCCGACACTCTATCCAACTGAGCTACGGGCGCTTTGGGTGCGTATCGTACCCGTGTGGGCGCGCTGTGTCCAGCTAGTCAGCTGTTTTACAGGCGCTTTGATTGACCGTT
>JBLWXY010000009.1:0-48204 GCA_048267225.1 Pseudidiomarina sp. | reverse complement strand
ACTCTCGAGCGGGATGCGTATTTTACGCTTTCCCTTGTCAGCGTCAAGATCATTTTGATCTTTTTTTTGCAGGCGCTGCGCGCCGCTGACCGTTATCCCCTTTGGCTTTTGCCTCGGTGACAACGGCGGCGAATTATAAGGATCATTTACCGTGGTGCAAGATCTTTTTGCGAAATAAATACTGATTGATTTTTTTTTGTACAGATTGAACGATCTTTAACTGTTTATTGTCTATAAACACTGCTAATGTTCTGTAAGTCGTTTCGAAGAACAATAACAAAATAACGAGCAACTAGGGGTGTGCAATCGATGAAATCTAATACAGCACTAACTGTAGCGCTGACTATTGCTATCGGTTTGGTCTTGCCAAAGGCCGCACAAGCTATAGCTCTAGATAACGAAAAGAGCTATATCGATAGTGGAAGCTATCAATTAACCGCAGAAAATGAACGCCTTGTGAATACTTATTTACGCATGTTCCGTTACTACACCAAGCGTAACTTTTCCGCGACAAGAACGGTTCGCGTATTACTGAGTAACTATCCCGAACACGTCGAAGCCATTTTACATGCTTCCTTAAAGCGTTATCCCGAGAAGTATGAGCAAATCATTAAAGCTGCAATTGATGCAGAACCAGGCTTTACCAAAGATATTATGGCAGTCGCCATGCATACTGGTGTAGCCCAACCCGCCGAACTCGTTCGCATTGCAGTTGAAGCTGAGCCAGCTTATGCCGACCAAATCGTTGTCGAGGCTAGCCGAGTAAATCCAGCTCATGTTGAAGAACTTGTTCGCGTCGCAGTTAAAGTTGAGCCAGAGATGGCTGACAGTATTATGCAATCGGCAAGTGCTTCACAGCCAGAAAAGGTCGAGGGAATTGTCCACGCAACATTAAGTATGCTCCCAGCAATAGGCGACTACTTAACAAGCTCACTATCTGACCTTATTAGTTTAATCGCCAACGATAATAGCCCTGAACCTAAAGAGATAACATCACGACAAGAAGCACTTTCTGTATTAAAAGGTGCTTATCGGGCAGGGATGAGCTACCAAGAAATTGAATCGATCGCTCAAGCTCATGGTATTCATGAAGAAGAGATCGCTGCGGTCGTCCCGCAACAAAACTAGCTCAGAGGTCTACTTTATAGACACAAAAAAGCCGCTCTAATGAGCGGCTTTTTTAATTCTCCGAAGAGAATTTTACTCTTCTACTGCAACTTCTTCAGCTTCAGTAGCTTCAACTTCTGGACGGTCAACTAGCTCAACATAAGCCATTGGCGCGTTGTCGCCGGCACGGAAGCCACACTTCATGATGCGAGTGTAACCACCTGGGCGAGCTTCATAACGCGGACCAAGTTCGTTGAACAACTTACCAACCACTTCATTGTCGCGAGTACGAGCAAACGCTAAACGGCGATTTGCTACGCTATCTTGCTTCGCTAAAGTGATAAGCGGTTCGATAACACGACGAAGTTCTTTGGCTTTAGGAAGTGTCGTTTTGATCACTTCGTGACGCACAAGTGAGCTTGCCATGTTGCTGAACATCGCTTTGCGATGGCTGCTGTTGCGGTTGAGTTGACGACCACTCTTACGATGGCGCATACCTATACCCTTCTCAGTAATTCTCTGTAAAAGATGGTTTAGTCGCGATCAACAAGACTTGCCGGTGGCCAGTTTTCTAAGCGCATGCCTAGTGACAAACCACGTGATGCAAGTACGTCTTTGATCTCGGTCAGCGACTTCTTACCAAGGTTTGGAGTCTTCAACAACTCAACCTCGGTACGCTGTACTAAATCACCAATGTACTGAATAGCTTCTGCTTTCAAACAGTTCGCAGAACGCACAGTTAATTCCAAATCGTCTACCGGACGTAACAGAATCGGATCGAATTCTGGTTTCTCTTCTTTCTCTTCCGGCTCGCTCATGTCGCGTAACTCAACAAACGCTTCTAGCTGTTCAGCTAAAATTGTTGCTGCGCGGCGAATCGCTTCCTCTGGATCCAGAGTGCCATTCGTTTCCATGTCGATAACCAGTTTATCCAAGTCGGTACGTTGCTCAACACGCGCTGAATCAACGTTGTAAGCAATACGTTCAACTGGACTGAAAGAAGCGTCGACAAGTAGAAGCCCGATCGGACGCTCTTCATCGTCAGCGGACTGACGTGCCGAAGCTGGAACATAACCGCGACCACGTTCCACTTTGATTGACATTTCAATCTCAGTGTCACCTGTTAAAGTACAGATCAAGTGGTCTGGGTTAACAATTTCGATATCGCCATCAGTGGTGATATCGCCAGCCTTGACAGGGCCCGCTCCAGATTTTTTCAAGGTCAGCGTAGCTTCATCTTTACCTTCCATGGTCACTGCCAAGCCTTTCAGATTCAGCAGAATTTCGATGACATCTTCCTGAACACCCTCTTTACTGCTGTATTCGTGTTGTACACCTTCAATTTTAACTTCAGTCACAGCCACACCTGGCATAGACGAAAGTAAAATGCGGCGCAACGCGTTGCCCAGCGTGTGACCGAAGCCACGCTCAAGAGGCTCCAACGTCACTTTTGCGTGAGTCGGGCTGATTTGTTCAATGTCGACTAGCCTTGGTTTAAGGAATTCGGTAACAGAACCCTGCATTGTGTCCTCTCTTTATGCTTAAGCTTTACTTAGAGTAAAGCTCTACGATCAACTGTTCGTTAATTTCAGCAGACAAGTCTGAACGTTCTGGAAGACGCTTAAATTGACCTTCCATTTTGTTCGCGTCTACTTCTAACCACACTGGTTTTTCACGCTGATCAGCGAGATCCAATGCAGCGGCGATGCGCGCCTGCTTTTTCGCTTTTTCGCGAACGGACACAACATCTTCCGGACGAACTTTGAACGACGGAATGTTGACTACCTGGCCATTCACTACCACTGCTTTGTGGCTCACCAACTGACGTGCTTCAGCACGAGTTGATGCGAATCCCATGCGGTAAACGACGTTATCTAAACGTTGTTCAAGCAATTGCAGCAGGTTCTCACCAGTGTTGCCCTTAATACGGGCAGCTTCTTTGTAATAGTTACGGAATTGCTTTTCCAGTACGCCATACATACGACGAACTTTTTGCTTTTCACGTAACTGCAAACCGTAATCAGACAAACGGCCACGACGTGCGCCGTGCTGACCCGGTGCGCTTTCGAGTTTACATTTCGTATCGATCGCGCGTACGCCGCTCTTCAAGAACAAATCTGTTCCTTCGCGACGACTCAGTTTGAGTTTTGGACCCAAATATCTAGCCATGTTCTTTCTCCAACTATCGTATGGCGCCTATTAAACGCGACGTTTCTTAGGCGGACGACAACCGTTGTGAGGAATAGGCGTCACATCAGTAATGTTCGTGATGCGATAACCTACAGCGTTCAACGCGCGAATTGATGATTCGCGACCAGGACCTGGGCCCTTTACGAACACTTCTAGGTTTTTCAACCCATATTCCTTCGCCATTTCACCTGCGCGCTCAGCAGCAACCTGTGCAGCGAATGGTGTAGATTTACGTGAACCACGGAAACCCGAACCACCTGCAGTTGCCCATGCTAACGCGTTACCTTGACGGTCAGTGATGGTCACAATGGTGTTATTGAAAGATGCATGGATGTGAGCCATGCCATCAGCGACTTGCTTTTTAACGCGCTTACGAGTACGAGTTGGTTGTTTAGCCATTGCTCAACTCCTTACTTCTTAATTGGTTTACGCGGACCTTTACGGGTGCGCGCATTAGTTTTAGTGCGCTGTCCACGTAGAGGCAAGCCACGACGATGACGAAGGCCACGGAAACATCCGAGGTCCATCAAGCGTTTGATATTCATAGAAACTTCACGACGTAGGTCGCCTTCTACAGCGAATTTACCTACTGCTTCGCGAAGCAGATCTAGTTTCTCTTCTGACAAAGAGCCGATCGTAGTATCTTCCGCGATACCCACTGCAGCAAGAATGTGCTTAGAGCGGGTACGGCCGATACCGTAGATCGCAGTCAAGGCAATGACTGCATGCTTATTGTCAGGAACGTTAATGCCAGCGATACGGGCCACTAACACGTCTCCTATAGTTTATGGGTGACCGGATTTGAAAAGCCCGTTAGGATACTCAACCGGTCGCCAATTTGCAAACATATCAAAGCCGCAGCCAAGAAAAATTTTCTAGGCTGCGGGCTTCTTTCTCGAATTAACCTTGCCGTTGCTTGTGCTTAGGGTCACTGCAAATTACACGCACAACACCGTTGCGCTTAATAACTTTACAGTTACGGCAGATTTTCTTCACGGAAGCACGAACTTTCATTGCTACACTCCGTAATTATCCAACCTTAACGGCCGAAGCCTTTTAGGTTAGCTTTTTTCAGGACAGAATCATACTGATGTGACATCAGATGAGTCTGGACCTGCGCCATAAAATCCATGATAACCACTACGATAATCAATAGTGATGTACCGCCAAAGTAGAACTGAACGTTCCACGCAATCATCATGAACTCAGGAACCAAACAGACAAAGGTAATGTACAACGCGCCTGCGAGCGTCAGTCGAGTCATTACTTTATCGATGTAACGCGAGGTTTGCTCACCTGGACGAATACCAGGGATAAACGCTCCCGACTTCTTCAAGTTATCTGCCGTCTCGCGCGGATTGAAAACCAACGCGGTATAGAAGAAACAGAAGAAGATAATTGCCGCAGCATAAAGCATCACGTACAAGGGTTGTCCCGGTGACAATGTCAACGAAACCTCTTGTAAGAAGTTTGCTACCATGCCTTCGCCTTGGCCGAACCAAGTCGCGATAGTGCTCGGAAACAAAATAATGCTCGATGCAAAAATTGGCGGAATAACACCAGCCATATTAACTTTCAATGGCAAGTGTGTGCTTTGCGCCGCAAAAACTTTACGTCCTTGCTGACGTTTCGCGTAGTTTACCACAATTCGGCGCTGACCGCGCTCCACAAAAACTACGAAATACGTCACGGCGAAAACGATGACACCAATCAGCAATAACAACAATAAATGTAAATCACCCTGACGTGCTTGCTCAGCCGTTTGCCCAATGGCAGACGGTAGGCCCGCAACAATACCGGTGAAAATAAGAATAGAGATACCGTTACCAATCCCACGTTCGGTAATCTGTTCACCTAACCACATGAGGAACATAGTTCCCGTGACAAGGCTCACAACAGCCGTAAAGTAGAATCCGAAACCTGGGTCGATCACGAGTCCTGGCATCAGACTTGGTAAGCCAGTGGCAATACCAATTGATTGGAACGTTGCAAGTACCAAAGTACCCCAACGCGTGTATTGGCTAATCTTACGTCGACCTGCTTCACCTTCTTTCTTAAGCTCAGCCAAACGTGGATGAACCACCGAGGCTAATTGCATAATAATCGATGCGGTGATGTACGGCATGATACCCAAAGCGAATACCGATGCACGTTCAAGTGCACCACCGCTGAACATGTTAAACATGGCAACGATGGTGTCTCTTTGCTGGTCAAATAGCTGCGCCAATACAGCGGCATCAATACCAGGAATAGGCACAAAGGAGCCCGCACGGAACACGATCAACGCGCCGAGTACAAACAGCAGGCGTCGTTTTAGTTCCGAGGTGCCGCCTTGAGCTCTGTTAGATTCCAATCCTGGTTTAGCCATTTGCTCTATCCTTCGATTTTGCCGCCAGCGGCTTCAATAGCTTCGCGGGCGCCTTTGGTGACCTTAATGCCTTGTACTGTAACGGCACGATTGATTTCGCCTGACTTGATCACTTTAACGAACAAAATGTCGTTACGAATCAAACCAGCTTCTTTCAAGCTAGCCATGTTAACAGTATCACCAGCAACTTTCGCTACTTCAGCAAGGTTTACTTCTGCAGTCACGAATGACTTACGTGAAGTAAAACCAAACTTCGGCAAGCGACGTTGGATTGGCATTTGACCGCCTTCGAAACCTGGCTTCACAGTACCGCCTGAGCGAGACTTTTGACCTTTATGGCCACGTCCACCAGTTTTTCCTAAGCCTGAGCCAATACCACGTCCAAGACGTTTTTTGCTGGTTTTAGCACCAGGTGCAGGGGAGAGTGAGTTCAAGAACATCGTATTAGTCCTCCACCTTTACCATGTAAGTGACTTGGTTCACCATGCCGCGGACGGCTGGAGTATCTTCCAGCTCGACCGTGTGACCAATGCGGCGTAGACCAAGACCACGTAGAGTAGCTTTGTGCTTCGGCAAACGACCGATGCTGCTACGCGTCTGTGTTACTTTGATTGTCTTATTCGCCATTGTTCACTACCCCAAAATGTCTTCAACGCGCAATCCACGCTTAGCCGCCACTTGTTCTGGCGACTTCATGTTGTGAAGTGCTTTGATAGTGGCACGTACAACGTTGATTGGGTTGGTTGAACCATATGCTTTTGACAGCACGTTGTGCACGCCTGCGACTTCGAGTACTGCACGCATCGCACCACCGGCGATGATACCTGTACCTTCAGAGGCTGGCTGCATGAATACCTGTGAACCTGAATGACGGCCTTTAACAGGGTGTTGCAGTGTGTCGCCTTTCAGCTGCACGGTTACCATGTTGCGACGCGCTTTTTCCATTGCTTTTTGAATAGCAGCAGGAACTTCGCGTGCTTTACCATAACCGAAACCCACTTTACCCTGACCATCACCAACCACAGTGAGAGCAGTGAAGCTAAAGATACGACCACCTTTAACTACTTTTGCTACACGGTTTACTGTGATTAGCTTTTCTTGCAGGTCACTTTGTTGAGCTTCTACATTTGCATTTGCCATGTTCGTCTCCTAGAACTGAAGTCCAGCTTCACGAGCTGCGTCAGCCAAAGCTGCAACGCGACCGTGATAACGGAAACCACTGCGATCGAAAGCGACATCTTTGATGCCTTTTTCCATCGCCCGTTCAGCGATCAGCTTACCAACTGTTTTAGCTGCATCGACGTTACCGGTAGCTTTTACCGCGTCTTTGACAGCTTTCTCAACTGTTGAAGCTGAAGCTAGTACTTCAGAACCGTTCGGTGCAATGAGCTGTGCGTAAATATGCCGTGGTGTACGGTGAACGACCAGGCGGTTTGCACCCAACTCAAGCATTTTCTTACGTGCGCGAGTCGCGCGGCGTAAGCGAGCTGTTTTCTTGTCCATCGTCTTACCTTACTTTTTCTTGGCTTCTTTACGGCGTACTTGCTCATCGGCATAACGTACACCCTTACCTTTGTAAGGTTCAGGCTTACGGTACGCGCGAATGTTAGCGGCAACTTGACCCACTAACTGCTTGTCTACACCTTTAACGACTACTTCAGTTTGTGTTGGGACTTCGATAGTGATTCCCTGCGGGATATCGAACTCAACAGGATGAGAGAAGCCCAGAGTTAAGTTGAGTTTAGAACCGGCAGTATTTGCACGGTAACCAACACCAACTAACTGCAGCTTACGCTCATAACCTTGCGCAACACCAACCACCATGTTTTGTAGTAACGCGCGTGCGGTACCCGCTTGAGCTGTTGCATTGGCAACGCCCTCACGTGGAATCGTACGCAATACGTTGTCTTCTTGTACAAGTTCGACAGCGTCGTTAACTACACGGCTCAATGAGCCTTTGGCACCTTTAATTGTCACTTCCTGGCCATTTAGCGTAACTTCAACGCCAGCAGGAATGGCAATAGGTGCTTTAGCAACTCGTGACATTTCCTAACTCCTCGTTACGCTACGTAACCGATAACTTCACCGCCAAGACCCGCTTTGCGAGCGGCGCGGTCGGTCATCAGGCCTTTAGAAGTTGAGACGACAGCCACACCTAAACCACCCATTACTTTAGGTAGTTCGTTGCGTTTCTTATAGATACGCAGACCAGGGCGACTTACGCGCTCAATTGATTCGATAACAGGCTTGCCTTCAAAGTATTTCAACGTTACTTCTAGTTCAGTTTTCACTTCACCAGATACGCTGAAATCCGCGATATAACCTTCTTCTTTCAGAACTTGGGCAATAGCCACTTTCTGTTTAGAAGCAGGCATGCGCACGGCGACTTTGTTAGCACCCTGAGCGTTGCGGATGCGAGTGAACATATCCGCAATTGGATCTTGCATGCTCATATTTGCTTTCTCCCGTGACTCGTGGCTTACCAGCTAGCTTTTTTCAAGCCAGGAATTTCACCGCGCATCGCTTTCTCACGCACTTTGATTCGGCTCATACCGAATTTACGTAAGAAACCGTGAGGGCGGCCTGTAACGCGGCAGCGGTTACGCTGACGGCTAGGGCTTGAATCACGTGGGAGACTTTGCAATTTCAGCACGGCTTCCCAACGCTCTTCATCCGAAGTATTCGGATCGCTGATCACAGCTTTAAGTGCGATGCGTTTCTCTGCGTATTTAGCTGCAAGCTTTTGACGCTTGAGCTCACGCATTTTCATTGCTTCTTTAGCCATAACTCTACACCTTACTTCTTGAACGGGAAGTTAAAGGCAGCGAGCAAAGCGCGAGCTTCGTCATCAGTGCCTGCAGTAGTTGTGATAGTGATATCCAAACCACGAACCCGATCAACTTTATCAAAGTCGATTTCAGGGAAAATGATTTGCTCACGCACACCCATACTATAATTTCCACGTCCGTCGAATGATTTAGGGTTCAAACCACGGAAGTCACGAACACGAGGAATTGCAATAGAGATTAAACGCTCTAAGAAATCCCACATACGTTCGCCACGCAGAGTCACTTTACAGCCAATTGGGTAGCCTTCACGGATTTTGAAGCCAGCGACAGATTTACGAGCAACGGTACGAACTGGGCGTTGACCAGAAATAGCTTCTAGGTCGGCCACTGCGTTGTCGAGAATCTTTTTGTCAGCCAGAGCTTCACCAACACCCATGTTAAGGGTGATTTTCTCAATCCGAGGGACTTGCATGACGCTGTTGTAGCTGAACTGTTTAACCAGTTCAGGAACTACTGATTCTTTGTAAAAATCATGCAGTTTCGCCATCGTAAAACTCCAAATTAAAAATTAAATGATTGCGTCGTTCGACTTGAAGAAACGAACTTTTTTGCCGTCTTCAAGTTTGAAACCAACACGATCTGCTTTACCAGTCTCTGGGTTATAAATCGCAACGTTAGAAACGTCGATTGAAGCTTCTTGCTCAATCACACCGCCAGCAACGCCAAGAGCCGGGTTAGGCTTCTGGTGCTTCTTAACGATGTTTACGCCTTCAACGAAAACACGATTTTTAGCGGTGTCGACTTTCAGCACTTTTCCGCGCTTACCTTTGTCTTTACCTGCCAGGACTACTACTTCGTCATCACGTTTTATTTTTGCCGCCATAACTGACTCCTTACAGTACTTCTGGTGCCAGAGAAACAATCTTCATAAATTGCTCAGAGCGCAATTCACGAGTCACTGGTCCAAAGATACGAGTGCCAATTGGCTGTTGGTTGTTATTCAACAATACAGCCGCGTTGCGGTCAAAACGGATGACTGACCCGTCTTGACGACGGACGCCTTTTCTGGTGCGAACGACCACCGCATTAACTACATCACCTTTCTTCACTTTGCCGCGAGGAATCGCTTCTTTTACAGAAACTTTGATAATGTCGCCAATGTTTGCGTACCGGCGGTGCGAGCCACCCAGAACCTTAATACATTGTACGCTGCGTGCGCCCGAGTTATCGGCCACGTCCAGTGTAGTTTGCATTTGGATCATTGCAGTGCTCCGCTTGATTAATTAAACAGACCCTCTCGGGTCGCTGTCCGTCCTTTTATTCATGCCTTGATCTAACACTAGGTTAGAAGAAGAGAATAAAAGACTTCCCCTTATAAAAAGGGCGGCGAATTGTAACAGATAAAATTTTCAGATGATAGTGCTAGAGATGATTTTCTTGTAGGAAGTCGCGGAGCCAATGAATAGCCGTTTCGCAACTTTCAACAGTCTATCAAAATTGCACTGAAATCACTAGCTAATAACCCTACTTATTTATGAGTTTCGAAAGCGCTATGTCTGGGCTTAATGCCCCACAAGTTGCGACCGAAGCAGTTGGCAAGCGACTGATCGAAGTGGTAAATTCAAGGCTATAAGATAACAAACATACCGTTTGCGATGACGGTTAACTAAGCTCAAGCGAGGACAGATGAATTTAGCTGCGATAGTTTTTCTACCGTTTATTGGCGCTATTCTTCCCCTGCTTTTGCGTGGCCGCACACGTCTACACAGCACGGTGGCTGCGGCAGCAGTTACCAGCCTAAGTCTGCTCCTGCTGTTCTATATGGCGCCGCAAACGCTCAACGGCGACGTCCCTAAATTTTTATCTCAATGGCTTCCTGATCTCGGCCTCAGCATTGCGTTTCGCCTCGACGGCTTGTCGTTACTCTTTGCCGGTTTGATTCTCGGTATTGGCCTCTTAGTGATCATTTACGCGCATTATTACCTGAGCGCCAAAGATAGTGCGCCGCGTTTTTTCGCCTGTTTACTGCTGTTCATGGGCTCTATGCTGGGTATCGTCACGGCCGATAACCTTATTTTGCTGTGGTTCTTCTGGGAATTGACCAGTATTTCGTCGTTCTTATTAATCGGCTACTGGTACCAACAAAGCACCGCCCGCCGCGGCGCTCGAATGGCCCTTGCTATCACCGGCGCTGGCGGTCTTGCCTTGTTAGCTGGCATCTTATTGATAGGTACCATCGCGGGCAGTTACCAAGTCGACGTGGTGCTGGCAGCGGCTGAACAAATACAAAACCACGAGCTGTACCTGACAGCGCTTATTCTGGTGCTCTTAGGAGCCTTCACCAAATCGGCGCAATTCCCATTTCAGTTTTGGCTTCCACACGCCATGGCAGCACCGACACCAGTAAGTGCCTACTTACACTCAGCGACAATGGTGAAGGCAGGTATCTTCTTGCTGGCGAGATTGTCACCGGCCCTTGGTGGCACCCCGGAATGGACGACAATTGTCACCCTTACCGGACTTGCGACACTCCTGTTTGGTGCCTACTTTGCCCTGCTGAAAACCGATTTAAAAGGCCTTCTTGCCTTTTCGACCATTAGCCACTTGGGGCTTATTACCATGCTGCTAGGTCTTGGCAGCAGTGGCGCGGTAGTCGCTGCAATGTTCCACATTCTCAACCACGCGACGTTCAAAGCTGGCCTCTTTATGATCGCCGGCATCATCGATCATGAAACCGGCTCTCGTGATATGCGTAAGCTAAGCGGTTTACGCAAAGCCATGCCGTTTACCATGGTCCTCGCTGTGATCACCTCGGCTGCAATGGCTGGCATTCCGCTCATGAATGGGTTTCTATCGAAAGAGATGTTCTTCGCCGAAGCCTACAACCAACATTTCTTTGGCGGCCTTTCATGGTTTGTTCCGGTTCTTGCAACCTTAGGCGCTATGCTCTCGGTGGCCTATTCTGTACGTTTTGTGCATGATGTTTTCTTCCAGGAACCCGCCACAGATTTACCGAAAAAACCGCATGAGCCACCGCTAATGATGCGTGCTCCGGTCATTTTATTTGCGATTATTTGTATTGCCGTAGGCGTGGCGCCAATGCTACTGACCAGCGGTATTTTAAGCTCTGCGGTGCTGGCAGTAACTGGCGCTGTGCCGACGCTCGATATCGCGATTTGGCACGGCTTTAACATGCCATTACTGATGAGTGCCTTGGCCCTTGCTGGCGGAATCGCTATCTATGTGGGTCGTTCAGAATTACTGACCTTTAGCCGTCAGTTTGATCCACAAGATGCGAAAGATGTGTTTGCCAAAATCGTTAGTCGTACCACGCGTTTTTGCGATGAACTCATGCAAACTATCGAAAACGGCTCACTGCAAAGATACGTCGCATTTTTATTGGTTTTCACTCTGCTGGTGGTGATTCCAGAGCTTACCGACATACTGCAACTCACTGGCTCTCGCCCGCAGCTTCCGGTTGACGCGGTTAGCTTGGTCGGCGCGGTGCTGCTCATGTTGGCGGCCATTTCGACCGCTATGTTGCACCGCCAGCGCTTGACTTCACTGATGATGCTATCGGTTGTCGGTCTCATCGTATCACTGAGTTTTGTGCACTTTTCGGCACCGGATTTGGCCATGACGCAGCTCGTGGTTGAAGTTGTTAGCATTATCCTGATGATTCTCGCCTTGTTCTTTATGCCCCAACGCATTCCGCGCGCTTCAAGCGGCCGACGTGTGGCTCGCGATGTCCTATTAGCGGGAAGTATTGGTGGTGTGGTCGGGACACTCAACTACGCATTGATGACGCGTCCTCTCGATAGTATTTCAGACTTTTTCTTAGCCAACTCAGTACCCGGTGGTGGCGGTACCAACGTCGTCAACGTCATCCTGGTCGATTTCCGTGGCTTTGATACCTTGGGCGAAATCACCGTGCTAGCCATTGCCGCCGCAGGAATTCATAAATTATTGAATAATTTACGTCCGTTCATGCCATCCAGTGATGTCGATGGTCGCCCATGGCATCGCGTCAAACATCCATTGCTGGTGCAAACCGTTGCGCAAGCTTTGCTTCCGTTAGCGCTCATGGTATCGGTTTATATTTTCCTACGCGGTCACAACCTGCCAGGCGGCGGTTTTATTGCTGGACTGGTAACTGCCGCGGCAATGATTTTGCAATATATTGCCAATGGCGTGGACTGGGTGAAGTCGCGTTTTGACTATAACTACCAAACACTCACTGCAGTCGGGGTAATGATTGCAATGTTTACGGGGGTTGGCAGTTGGCTCTTTGAACATAACTTCCTGACCTCAAGCTTTACCCATGTGCACTGGCCGCTGGTCGGTGAATTCGAATTAGCCACCGCTATTCTATTTGACCTAGGTGTCTACCTAACGGTGATTGGAGCAACCCTAATGATTCTTGCTAATTTTGGTCAAATGACGACCCGTCACCGTCCACGCCAGGAGGGCTACTAATGGAAACCTTGTACGCGATAACCGTAGGTACATTGACGGCCTGCAGCGTGTTCTTAATTCTACGCGGCCGTTCTTTCCCAATTGTCATTGGTTTGACGATGCTGTCCTACGCCGTAAACCTATTTTTATTTTCCACCGGCCGACTCGTGATCAATGAATTGCCGATTGTCGGGGTGAGTCAAAACACGACCGACCCACTGCCCCAGGCATTGGTGTTAACGGCGATTGTCATTGGTTTTGCCATGACAGCATATTCAATCATCTTGGCGGTGCGTGTACGTGGGGAAATTGGCTCGGATGAAGTCAATGATTATAACTATGCGGAACAAGAAGGGCAGCGTTGATGTTGAGCAACCATCTCATTACACTTCCGGTTCTTATTCCTATGCTTGCGGCATTGCTGCAGCTTTTGCCTTGGGGAGAGCGACCGCACTTTTATCGCCGACTGATTGGTATTAGCTCGTCGATTTTGACACTCTTCGTGGCGATTTTATTGGTCGTTACGGTTCAGTCAGAAACTGTCGTCTACGCATTGGGAAGTTGGCAGGCCCCCTTTGGTATAGTCTTGGTTGCCGATAAGCTCTCCGCGCTCATGGTCGCGCTTACTGCGGCGTTGGCGCTACCGGTTCTTATCTATGCCTGTTACGGCGAAGATACTTTAGGCTCGCACTTCCAAGCACTCTTTCAGTTTCAGATCCTCGGTATTATGGGCGCATTCCTGACCGGCGATTTGTTCAACCTCTTTGTTTTCTTTGAGATTTTGCTTATTTCGAGTTATGCGTTACTGATGCATGGTGGGGGTAAAGCCAAATTGCGAGCTACGTTGCATTATGTGGTTTTAAACCTCACGGGCTCGGCACTGTTTTTGATTAGTTTAGGTGTGCTCTATGGCATCACCGGCACATTAAATATGGCGGATATGGCCGGTAAGATTGCGGTATTGCAAGGTGATGATGCCGCGATCGCCCGTGCCGGCGGAATGATTTTATTTATTGTCTTCGCGCTCAAATCCGCCTTGTTACCGCTCTACTTCTGGCTACCACAGGCTTATGGTAATACCACGGGACCTGTTGCTGCACTTTTTGCCATCATGACCAAGGTCGGTATCTACGCCATTGTCCGCGTTTTCACGCTGATTTTTGGTGCGAACGCAGGCGAAGCAGCGTTTCTAGGTTATAGCTGGCTGTGGTGGTTAGGACTATTTACGATTCTCATGGGCGCACTTGGCGTGTTAGGTAGTCGCGACATGCGTCAGTTAGTCGCCTATTTAGTGCTGGTATCGGTGGGTACCATGCTTGCTACGCTGAGCTTAGGCCACCAAGATGCGGTGAGTGCTTTGGTGTTCTACCTGGTTCATTCGACCTTGGTCACCGGCGCACTGTTCCTACTAGTGGACATGATTGCAGAACAGCGGGGCAAAACAGCATCGCGTATTGTTAAAGGGCGTAAAATGGCCCAACACAATCTGCTTGGCGGCTTATTCTTTCTTGCCGCGATTACCGTCATTGGTATCCCACCACTGTCAGGCTTTATTAGTAAGTTATTCATTCTGGAGGCGGCGCGTACCGGCGCTCAAGTCGCCTGGTTGTGGCCATCAATTCTAGGGGCAACCTTTTTAATGATGATCGCACTTTCGCGCGCCGGAAGTCGGATGTTTTGGCATACACTTGACGGGAAACCTAATGATGTAGTCCATCGCCCTTGGCAACATGCCGCAGTCATTCTGCTGCTCCTCAGTGCGGTTGGCTTAACGGTTTTTGCGCAAAGCTTCGCCAACTATGGTGCCGCTATCGCAGAGCAACTCGCCAGTCCGCAGAGTTATATCGAGGCTGTTTTGCAACCAGGAGGTCAACATGAGTAAGTTTATTCCAGCGCCGTGGTGGAGTATTTTTCTCTTGGCGTTTTGGCTGCTATTGCAAAACAAGGTTTCGGTCGGCGCCACCCTCCTCGGCCTAGTGCTTGCTATTGTCATTCCACTTTATACCTTGCGCGCACGAGACTATCGAACGACCCTGCATCATCCGTTACTGGGTATTCAATACTTTTTCATTTTGTTGGTCGATATCGTCATTTCCAACTTCAACATTGCGGCCATCATTTTGCGTCCGCGTAAAAGTATTAAACCTGCGTTGATAGAGTTTCCGCTCGACATAAGCGGTTCGGTTCCCATTACCATTTTGGCTAGCACCATTAGTCTCACGCCGGGAACAATTTCAGCCGAACTTGGCCGCGACGGTCGCAGTATCCTTATTCATGCGCTAAACGTTGATGACCCCGAGGTTACCGTTAAACAAATTAAACAACGCTATGAGCGTCGCCTTAAGGAGATATTCCAATGTTAGTCTATGCGCTACAAGTCGCTTTCGGCCTCTTTAGCCTTGCGCTACTGATGAACATTGTGCGACTGATTCGCGGACCAAGTCTGCCCGATCGTATTTTGACTCTCGATACGATTTATATTAACTCGTTAGCACTGCTTATTTTATTGGGTATCTGGCATAACACAGCTTTTTATTTCGAAGCTGCATTGTTAATCGCCATGCTGGGCTTTATTGGCACTATCGCCGCAGCAAAGTTTCTCTTACGTGGCGATTTAATCGAATAGGAGCCTTTTATGACTGATTTACCGACTTGGGCAGACGGGCTAATTTCGTTTTTTATCATCTTAGGCGCGTGCTTTGCGTTTATTGGCTCTCTTGGCCTATTGCGCCTACCTGATTTTATGGCGCGTCTACACGCACCTACCAAGAACACCACCCTTGGCATCGGCGGTGTCATTATTGGCTCAATGTTGTACTTTTCAATCACCGACACGCTTAGTTTGCATGAGTTACTGATTGCTATATTTCTATTTTTAACGGCCCCGATTAGTGCTCATTTGTTGGCAAAAGCAGGCCTTCATTTAGAGTTACCTTTGTCGGAAAACACCCAGGATTACCGCAAGAAACCTGAACAATATAGCGACAAAGATGACTAACCTTAACAAGGCCCGCTGGGTTGTAAACAGGCCAACATAGCGGTTTCGAGTTGACTGAACTCAGTAACAAGTTTCTGTAAGTCCACCGCGCCCACAAATGCGCGCTCTAGATTAAGGCGATCCGCGCCAACCTGCATCGCCTCAGCCTGAATAAGCCTATTGCCAAAGGTAAAAGATGCCTGGGGTACTCTGACGTTTGCCAGAAGGGTCTTAGTATGCAAAACGTCATGCGAGTTCAGATCAAGATCGGTGTATATATCGGTCGGACGCAAGTCTGCTTTGCGTATCAGGCTTTTGGTGAAATCCCATTCCTCAATCGGTCTTACTTGCATGGTTAACCTGTCAAAATAATCCACTGACACGCCATCTGGGAGATGCTCTAAATAGTTATTGCGTAACTCTTCCGGCAAACCTGAAATACTCGCTACCATGTCACCTCCAATAGTATAACTCGATGCAAACTCCACACTTTCGCCGGTCTCAGTCAACATAGGACTTGGCCATTCAAGATCATAAAACTCGATGGCAAAGTCAAAACGATGCACGACGCCATCTTGCGCAAATTCATAGGCAATCATTGCCCGGTGCCAGAATAGAACCTCCTGCTGAATGAGCTGAAGCTGCTCAGTTTGACGCATTGCCGCCCTATCAAGCGGCGGTAGCGCACTCCAAGCTAGCCCCAAGCCTGTGAGCATGAGCAACACAATAGGTAAAATAAAACCAGGAGAGGATGAACTCTGTTGCATCTCAGTTTACCTCTTGGAGTTTTACACGTTGCAACTGTAGGAGTGCTTGAAGGAGCTCCTGATAATGTTTCGGCACCGAGTTACTCGCTTGCTCTGACTGCTGAAAACTTCGGCCTGTTAATAGCACCTCGGTTGCGAGGCGCAGGTGGGTTGCTGCCGTATTCAACCAAAATTCAGGCCGCTCAGGGTAAGCCTTAGTACATTCTGTAAACCGCTGCAGCGCCGCAGCATACTCGTGCTGCCGATAGTGAATCGCCCCTAAAAAGCAAGGTGCCTGCGGATCCAGATGAGGGGCCTGTGCTAAACGTTGTAGGATGCCGCTGGCCGTATGGTAGTCCCCTCGTGCATACGCTTGCATTGCCACTTGTCGCTGCGGCTCACCATTCACTGCAGGGCGCTGGATAAATGGTTCGCCGGAAGATTGACAGCCAGCTAGCGACACAAACCAGCCCATAGCCACTATGCCTTTAAGCTTCGAGTTCATGATGCCACTCCCGCTCTTCAAAAGTGACTTGTCTTCCGTGCCAATCTTCCAGTGGATATGGGTAACCCGCCTCACACTCAATAATTGAAACAGTACCGCGCAGCCTTAACATTTGGCCCGGTTGGACATTTCGGCGCACCGCGACAATGCGTTGCTGGCGATCTAAGCCGATAATATCAATCGCAAACTGCATTCCCCAACTATGCACCGCAGAACAACTCGGAAACCAATACGCGTGCCCACGTGGCAATCCTCGCTGTGCAAGTAAGCCCATAAGACGTTGCGGGAAACTGGTCAGCACTTTAACTTCGTACCACAAGCAAAACTGATCTGGCGCTAAAAGTAACCGTCCGTTTTTCATAGAGCATTTTCCTTATGCTGATTAGGTCTCTAAAAAGCCAATAAATATGGGACCTAAGATGAGTAAAAAAGTAACCGGGAAAAAACAGGTCACCAACGGGAGTAAGAGTTTGACGCCAACTTCCTGCGCAAACTTCTCCGCGGCCAACTGTTGTTCGCTTCGTGCTTGCTCCGCCTGCTGCATGAGCGTGTCCGCGAGTGCTGAGCCACTGCTACGAGCTTGTAAAACCGCGGCAGAGAACGCGGAAGTGCCGCTTGTTGGAACCTTTAACCGCAGGGATGCGAGTGCGACTTCAAGCGCGATACCGGCGTTCAATTGTTGCTGTAGCTGACGTAGCTGGCGCATCGCAACAGAGTCGCTCGGTTGCTGCGCTAGTCCATGCAGCGCGGCTGAAAATGACAAACCGGAGCGCATAAGCATAGCCAACATGTCTAGGCAATTAGGCCATTGCTGCGTAAAAGACCGCAAATAGGCATGACGTTGCCCGCGGCGATGGATGAAGTTCACTACAATAACGCCCGCCACCAACCAGGTTACCGCGTTTGGCAAAGGCAGAATCAGACAAAAAACAAGTGACAACCACATGGCCATTCGCGAGAACAAATAATCGACTGGCTCCTCGGTCGCGCCATCCTTGAACGCTGCTTTTTCAAGTAGCCGAAATAGCTTGGGAGGTAACCGTTGCAACAGCTTAGTGCAGTACCCACGAAGCCATGGATGCAGGACATGCCAAAGCATGTTCATAAAAAGCCACAAGGCGAACCCGCAAGCAAGCCCCACAAGGAGCACAAGGATCAGATCAGTTGTTAGCATAGAACTGGCCTAAAATACGTCGAGTGAGAAAAAAACCAGTCCCCATTAAGCAACCGCAAATGAGCAAAATGAATTGCCCACTGGATGTCGTCAGTAGGCTATTTATCGAAGCTTCATGCACGTTTCGAATCGCCCAAAACAAGGCAAAAGGCAAAACAAACATCACCCGCCCCTGCAAGCGCGCTTGTGCCGACAAACTCCGAATACGCTGCTTGGCGTAGTGTTGCTGTTGTATTGCAGCAGCCATACGGAGCAACACTTCGGCTTGTTGACCGCCATAGGTCATACTGGTGACGAGGGTTAAGCTAAAAAATTGTACAATCGAAGTCGCGGTACGGCGGTGGAAATCCTCCAGTGCTGTCGCCAAACTTTCGCCCGTGCGTTGGCGTTGCGAAATAAGTTTAAGTTCAGTGGCGAGCGGCGGTTGTAACTGCTGCGCTGTGAGCGCCAGCGCCGGCGATAAACTTAGCCCCGCCAGCATGCTGTTGGCGAGTAACCGCAATGCTTCCGGTAGCTGTTGCTCAATTTTCTCGGTACGTTTGCGGTGGGCATAGGTTCTTAATGATGGAAATGAGAGCAAGCACATGGCTACGCTCGCCGCGGCCCAACGCCAATCTTGCCCGACCAAATAAGCAGTAAGCCCAACCAGTAAGGTCAACGCCGCCACTGCCAAAGCAAAATAGCGCAGTGGCATAAAAATCAAAAACATCGACAGTGAAGCTTCCGCTTGTCTGCTCAATTCTGTCTTGGTTTCACGATAGCCTTGCGTCAGCAGCCATAGTGCGGAACAAAAAACCAGTACAGCGGTGCTCATAACTGCAGCGGCTACATGCCATAGTTCAATAGGCATCACGAGTCTCCCATTCAGAGCGGATACCGCTCGCTTCAAGCTGAGACCCTTGGCGACTGAACAGCGGGCTAATCTGATAGGTCGCCGACTCCAACCCAACGACCTCACTTATGGCGCTTACGACGCGTTGCCCTTGGGAGTTGCGACTGACCTGCACGATCACCTCTATGGCACTAGCGATTTGTTGTCGCACCGCAAGCAACGGCAGCTCAAATCCCGCCAGCATAACCATAATCTCAAGGCGTTGTAGGGCCTCACGCGGACTGTTGGCATGCAGGGTGGTGAGTGAACCTTCATGTCCCGTATTCATTGCTTGCAGCATGTCGAGCGCTTCCGCGCCTCGGCATTCCCCAACAATAATGCGGTCAGGCCGCATCCGTAAGGCATTGATCAACAAGTCGCGAATACTCACGCGACCACTGCCTTCAGCATTCGCTGGACGCGCTTCTAAGCTAATTAAGTTGGCATGATCAAGCTTAAGCTCTGCAGCATCTTCAATGGTAATGAGGCGCTGTTCCGCCGGAATTTCGCTCGCCAACAGATTCAGGAATGTGGTCTTCCCCGTTCCCGTTCCACCGATAATCAGAATGTTTTTCCGCACGACCACCATTCGCCGCAAATAGTCGGCGGCCATGCGCGATAACGAACCCATCTCGACCAACTCACTAAAGGTAATCGCTTTGCGCATAAACTTGCGGATGGTCATGCAGGCACCGCGCAAGGCTAAAGGCGAGATCACAGCATTGACCCGCGAACCATCGGGTAAGCGAGCATCCACCATCGGCTGAGCACTATCAATGCGGCGCCCCAGCGGCAGCACGATACGTTCAATCACTTGCAGCAACTCACTTTCATCTTGAAAACGAATGTCAGTAGCCGCAATACGCCCCGCACGCTCAATAAATATCGAGGCATAGTGGTTGATCATGATTTCGCTTATCGTCGGATCCGCTAACAACGTACTCAAAGGGCCATAGCCCATGCATGACTCGACGACCTCTGCGACCCGCACTTTTTGCTCATCAGTTAGTACCCCCTGATTGTGCTGTTTGATGTGTGCATAAAGGTAATCGACAGCGTAGGTTCGTAAGCTGTCGACAGTCGCAAAATCGCGTTGCAAAGTGATACGTTGAATTTGTGCTTTCAATGTTTGCGTCAACTGCTTTTTCTCAATCATCTTTCACCCCAACGCTCGCGCTGCTAAAGGGTTCGACTAGACCAACACAACCCACGCTGGTATGAAAGTCTTCACGTAGACGTTGATGACGCTGTAAGTTAGCCCGCACTTCACGCTCAAGTGAAGCTAGACGTGGCGTCACCATGATGACCAGATCAGTCTCCGCCCGGCGAAATTGCTGTGACTCAAACAAACTTCCCAAAATGGGTAGGCGATGCAAGCCAGGAAAACGATCGGCCTGCTTAGCTTGCTCGTGCTGTAACAGACCAGAAAGCACTAAAGTCTCGCCTAGCGGCAAGGTTAAGGTCGAGGACACTCTTCTGCTCAGCAGGCCAGGAATACCATTCACGGCGGTAGCAGGGTCAATAGAACTTAGCGCGGCAACCAAGTCAGCGTGCACGTGACCGTCCGGTAATAATGTTGGCGCAATTTCTAATTGGATCCCATAAGGGCGAAAGCCCACATCTTGCATTCCGTCAGCAAGCACTTGCGGAACAGGAAATTCACCGCCAACCAAAAAGTCCGCTGCGCCGCCACTTACCGCAGTCAATGTTGGCGCGGCGAGCAAGCGCGCCTGCCCTTCACGTTCCATTATGTCGAGCGTTGTCTGAGCTGTGAGGGGCAAGTGAAGCCAATTGCCTAAATCTTCAATTCGCGGACCATTAACATGCCCGGGCCAACGTATGCCAAGATGCCGCGTAAAAGACCGTTTAACTTCAGCGATACGCACCTCCAAGACCAGCATCGGTGCTGGGGCTGGTGGCAAATACTCAAGCTGCGAAGCGAGTTGTGGATAACGCTCAAGAAGCCCTGCGATCTCGGGTTCAGCGGCTTGTGGCGCCTGCCCCGAAAGCCGAATAAGTTGGTTCCCCTCTGTGGTGATTTGTAACTGCGGAAACTGTCGTTGTAGTGCCGCTAATGCGAGGCTTAAACGCTTATCAGGCGGAGCCTTGACCTGCACGAAAAGGCGCTTACGTAACTTCCCACCACTAAACAAAAGCAGTTCGCTGTCACCTGCCGTTTGGGCGCTGAGGACAATCACACCGCTGGGTAATTGCTGATGTGTCACCACCTCAGCTTTAGTGATCACCACTTCATCACTATCAGCGTAAGGCACAACGTACGAATCGCCGATCGCTAGTTGAATCACTGCTCCATCAGGTGCCGTATTTGCCAGCGCTAGCAAGATAAATAGAATGACGTTCATTGAATAGTCAGCTCCCTACTATTGATAACAAAGACTTTCGGTTTGATAGCTGGTTTGGGCGTTACATAATGAACTTCCGGATGCTGCAGCCATAAGGCAAACCCAGATCGTCGCATCGCCTCGAAGCGCAGCGCTTGCGCGGCATTCATTCGAAATGTGATGGTGACCGGCAAATTAGATGCGTGAGCTTGGTTATCGGCATTGTCCAAGGCGAGTATCTCGATATTCGCTAGAATACTTTGGGTATCGGTATGTGCCTCTTGTGCAACTAAACTTACCTGATTTCCCGCCGCAACTAAGCCGTGATGCACTTGCTCAATACCCACTGTGGCCGTAACTGCGTATTCGCCAGCCTTGAGAACATCGCTAAAAGACTGTTGTCGTGCTGTTTGGAGATAGTTCAGCACCACCGGTTCACCAGCACCAACAAAACTCCGCAGCCGATTGCCAACAACCGCCATAGCATCATGCGGGCGCAGCCAATCATCGCTAATGTAGTTAGGTGGGAACTTGCGCTGCTGCAGGTCTTCCAAGCGCAACACCTCGTCGGCTTCAATATCACGACTAAAAACCAAGACCCATTGCATATCCGCCGCACGCTTTTGCTCTAGGGTTTCGGATTGTTGCGCGATGTAGCGCACCATGAGTTGGTAGCTAGCAGTTAACATGGAGATGACCAGCAACCCCAGCACAACTAGGCGCCATGATGATTTCGTTGCGCTTTTGGAGATCACTGGCATAGTCACCCCACCCATGGGTGCAACAGAAAGTGTTGCCAAGTTGAGCTGAATACCAGCATCCACGCCTTCACAATAAGCTCGAACAATTCAAGTAAGGTGTGGTGCTCGGTCGTCACAGGAACAAGAATGATCACGCCAAGTGCAACGGCAACAAGTAATGTCTCTAAACTCGCCTGGCCGGAGCTACAGCTTAAGCGCGCTGACCAAGAGACTGCCTTGTTGTTGCGCATAGATAAACACATCCTCGTGCGGCTCTTGCAGCGACAAATAGAATCTTCCATGACTCAACTCCCTGATTTGCGGTTTTCGATGAGCAAATCGAAAGCGCATAAGACGATGAAATTGTTGCGGGTGATGCGGACTCAAATGCACGCTGATCTGTTGTCCTTCCGCGCTAAACTTTTGCAATGGCGAGCCCCGCCAATCATCCATGTATTGCGGCACTTGAGCACTGCGCCGATAACGACTCAGCCACAAAGTCCCTCGCTCGGTAAACAGGACCCACAAGCTGGCGTCATGTTCACACCAAGACAGAGCGCCAAAAGTCACAACCTCGGTGCAGCCAAGTTCAGTTAGCTTTGGCGCTGTCGTAGCATCAATATGCCAATGCGTTGTGGTTTGCTGCTGCGACCAAAGATCAGCTTGCCAAGCCACAGGAAGATCTAGCGCGAACATGTTTTCGCCTCCTTGCAACTCAGTTCTGCTGGAGTTACATCCGCGTCGACATGACCAAAACGTAAACGTTCGGAGGAAAACTCTTCGGTAAAGTGCAACCAACTAATAATGTCTTGCACCTGACTCAAGCCCAACTTTTCGGTGGCGGCAAACGGTGTTAATTTAGCTACTCTCTCGGTTAGGTCCTGTGGCGTTAGCGGTGACCAAGTGTCATCTAGTCGCGCCAGCCGTGCTTGTCCATCATTTTCTTCTGTGATCAATAAATTATCGTTTGCAAGCACGAGCCCAGTAAGACTTTTAAGTGGACTTAAAATAGCCCTAGCCCGTTCGGCGAACGCATAGCGACTCGAAGTGCTGACTTGCTCAGCCTGTGGCAAGGACCATAGCGTCCGTCGGGCCTGTTCCAGTCGCCCAAGTTGTTGTTTATGCAGCGGCTGTACGGTTGCGCTAAATACTTGCAACAGAGTGAACAACAACGCAAGTATGAATAAGCTCTCGACAAGTGCTTGGCCCCGGTTAGTTGCTCGCATCGTCCTGCCCTACTTTAGCTGTCAGCAGCAGTCGCTCGGTTTGCGATAGCCCCTGCAGTTCACTTTGCCACAAGGCATTGAATAGACTCGCTTGCTCGTCTTTGCCGTCAGCGCGCGGAAACCAACGACGCGGCCGCGAATAGATCACCCCGGCCTTGGCTATGGCCCGCGGAAGGACCACGATCACCGAAGGCCAATCCGCAGTCGCCAACGTTGTTCGATTAAAGTAACTGAACGCCTGGCTGGTTAAATTAAACTCAAATTGATCAGCGGTGCCCCATTGGGTAGCGGCTGGGTTAATTTTTCGCGTGCCACCAAAGTCTTTATTCAAGACCTTATCAATTTCCTCACCGAAGTAACTCGCCCCATCGCCCCATGGGTATTCGTCAGAATCTAACAAACCACGCACATGAATCGAAACGGTATCCATGCCCTGCCAACTCCAAAGGCCATTTGCATCACTGTGTAGGCGCGCACCGCCGGCTTTTTCGACTTCAATTTGCATTGCCTCAAACCACTCATAGCTACGTGACTTACTAAACGGATCTAAGCTGGCAAGCATCATCGCGTGGGACAATCCATCATCACCACCTGAGCGTTGTGCCGGAATAAAGGTCCACCACAGCCACGGCACAGGAACTAAGCCAGGCGCGTGTAATAATTGAAAGCTTAGTTGCTCGCCGTCCTTATTTTCGACCTCATGCTGCGCTAGAACTTGTGCCACCGTCTTCGGTATCTCTAGGGCGAAGCTTACCCGCGCATACCACTGCGTTGCCCGCAAAGCTGTGGTGACCAGCCGCTGAAAATAAAGCACACCGCGGAGAATTTGATTGAAGGGCTGCTCGATACGTTGAACCACGTTGGCGATATTTCGAGTAATGGCATTCAAATAAGGGATCCAAGATGACGCTAATGCACTGCGGTCGGCCACATCCTTCATCATTTGAAACCAACTTGCGATGCCGACCACTTGTGCACTACTCAATTCGTTGGCCAACAACGCGCGGTTGGTCAGTGCCAGTAGATTGAGCTCGCGCGCCAGAAGAGTGGCGGCCGAGCTTGCCATATTGTCGGCAATGTTCTGTTGATACCAACTTTGCCGTAACTCTTGCTGGCGTAGCATCAACCCCAACAGTAACAAGGTCAGCGCCATCAACACCGGCAACATCAGCAAACTACTGAAGCCTTGCCGGCGCATTAGTTTTCCCCTGACTCAGTGGCTTCATCATAGTTACCAAGATTGACATCTTGCCGCGCAACTGTACCCGAGCGACGCGCGCTCGAGCGTGCTTGATTTAGTTGTTGTGAGGAACTTTGTCCGCTAACTTCATGGGCAATACCGGAAACTTGATTGCGCACGGTCTTGCCGAGTAATGAATAAACACCGATGGCGGCCACTGCGATCAGGGCAACAATAATGATGTATTCGGTCATCCCTTGCCCACGTTGATGAGCCAAGGCTGATGAGTTCAGTAGAGAGGAACGTCCGTGTTGCATAAAGCCTCCTTGCGAAAGTTGAGTCCACTTGGTCTTGCGTTAACTCAACTATAGCTCGACCCCATGAGGTCGCTCACAAAAGAGGCTTAGGCTTACTCGATATGAAGATACTTATGAAGCTGTACCGATAAACGCCAGTTGCGCTCGACACAAGTTTTTATCGCCAGCTCAGTTGCTCTTGGACGCTGAGAAATAGGCTGCAGAGAAATGATAGCGGCGGTATTAGGAGGACAGGTTTTGAGGAGATTATCTAGCGCGTCAATATGCTTTTGCATCGCGACTGGGTGTTTGATTTCGTTCGCGCGTTTCATACAATCGGGCCGCACCAAGTAGCCACCAGGCATATCCAACTTAGGCGATACGGTCACCCAGGTCGCTGCCGAAACACGCAGCTCAAAAGTACCACTGGTCTCAATTTGTAGTTGGTAACCTGCGTCTTCTAACACCTCACCCAATTCACGTAAGTCAAACATTGCCGGTTCGCCGCCAGTGATGACGACATGTTTGGCGTGAAAGCCCTGACGGCGAAAGGCGGCGATGATTTGCTCAGCGCTCAGCTCTGCCCAGGCCGACGAAGCACCTGTTTTCGACAGCATGGCGTCGACAGCGACTTGATCTTCGGCGTTTTTCTCCCAAGTATGCTGAGTGTCACACCACGGACAGCCCACTGGACAGCCTTGCAAACGCAAAAAGATTGCCGGCGTGCCTGTATAGAAGCCCTCGCCTTGAATTGTTTCAAACAATTCATTGATTGGGTAAAGAGTACTAATGGGATTCATCCTATTTTACGGTAAACTATAGGGCTATTGTACCTCAAAACAGTCACTATTAAGTAGTCACAAGGAATTCAACTATGGCAAAAGTCGTCGTCATCTACTCTGGTGGAATGGACTCGTTTACCGTACTCAATCGCGCCCTGCGTGACGGTCATGACGTTTACGCATTGAGTTTCAACTACGGTCAACGCCACGTTAAGGAATTGGATGTGGCGGCAAAAGTCACAGCCGAGCTTGGCCTGCCCCACAAAGTGGTCGACATTACGGCGATTAACGAACTGATTGCCAATAGTTCGTTGACCTCAACGGCTAATGACATCCCCGAAGGGCACTATGAAGAAGCTTCAATGCAATCAACCGTGGTCCCTAACCGTAATATGATTTTACTTTCGCTTGCCATTGGCTATGCCGTCTCCATTGGTGCTGAGGCAGTCTATTATGGCGCGCATTCAGGCGATCATGCGATTTATCCAGATTGTCGTCCGGAGTTTGTGCGCCGCATGAACGATGTGAGTCAGATTGCCAATTACGAGCCTATTGAAATAGCCGTGCCCTATCTTGCCAATGATAAAGCTGAGATTCTACGTGATGGCCTGGCCATGGGACTCGATTACGCCAATACCTGGACCTGCTACAACGGTCGAGCAAAGGCTTGTGGCAAGTGCGGCGCCTGCGTCGAGCGACTCGAAGCTTTTGCCGCTAACAATAGTACCGACCCATTGCCTTACGAGGAATGAGTTAAAGGCTTAAGCAAACCGCTCTAACAACAGTTGCGCTTGGTGCCAACGTGGATGCTTCTGCAACATCGGCATAGCTAATGCAGCGCGCTTGGCCAGGCGCTCATAGCAACTATTGGGTTGGCGTTCACTGGCAGCAAGATCAGACTCTAGTGCGGCGAGAACAGCCTCGGCGCCAGCGCGGTCATTACAGGCTAACACCATATCGCACCCCGCCTTAAGCGCGGCTTTTGCGCGCTCTGGCATGGTCCCAGCAGCGTGCGCGGCAGCCATGGCTAAATCATCGCTAAAAATCACACCTTTAAAGCCTAACTGGGCGCGCAACACATGCTGCAGCCAACGCTCCGAAAAACCAGCAGGCTTGTCGTCAATATCAGGATAGATCACATGCGCCGGCATGACCGCATCCATGCAATTGGCTAGCTCAATGAAAGGCGGTAAATCGGTGCTTAGGATGTCCTGCCACGGTCGTTCATCAACGGGTGCGGCAATGTGTGAATCAGCCTTTACCGAGCCGTGCCCCGGAAAGTGTTTCCCGGTCGCTTTCATTCCGGCCTGATGCATGCCTTTAATCCACGCGCGGGCTAAAGCTGTTACTTCAGTTGCCGATGGCGCAAAGCCACGCTCACCAATCACATCACTTATGCCATTAATATCGAGTACTGGCGCAAAACTAATATCGATATCCATCGCCAAAACTTCGGACGCCATCAACCAAGCTAACTCCTGACTCATCGACAGTGCGTCTTCCAACGAGTTACTGGTCGGCAGAATACGCCCCATGGCCGGAATTGCTGAGAAGCCTTCGCGAAAGCGCTGTACGCGCCCACCTTCATGATCCACCGCTAGGATCAGCGGGTTGCTGGCGGCGGCTCGCGTTTGCCGCACGAGTTCCTGTAATTGCTCGACCGAAGCAAAGTTACGTGAAAAAAAGATAACCCCGCCCACCGCTGGGTGTGCTACTAATTCACGCTCAGATTGCGTTAACTCGGTACCTTCAAGATCGATCATTACTGCGGTCATAGAACTTCCGTCGCGCTTGCTTCGTATGAAAAAACGCAGTTTGCCAAAAAAACCAGAGTACGTCACTAGCCAATTGCCGCACTAGACTTGTCGATTGCAACCCGATATATATGGCTAGGTCGTACATATTTTTTAGGAGTCGCCCATGTCCCTTAAATTGAAACCGGTGTTTAAATCGCTTGCACTTGTCTGCAGCTTACCTATGTTGGCCAGTTGTGGCGGCGGCTCCGACGATGGCGCCCCGAGTGCGGATGCATGCTCTGTGGTCGAACAAAATAGCTATTTCCTCGACTACATGCGGGAGAATTACTTTTGGTACGAGGATATTCCTAGCAACATCGAACCCAGTGATTACGCCTCCGTTGACGCCTTGCTGGACGCCATTCGCAGTCCGCGCGATCGCTTTAGTTACGTGTTAACTGAGCAAGAATACCAAGAGCGCTTTGTTAACGCTGAATACGTGGGCTTCGGTTTTTCAACACGCGTGGTCGGCTCGCGGCTGTTCATCAATTATGTGTTTGATGATTCGCCGGCGGACTTAGCGGGACTAAGCCGTGCTGATGAAATATTGGCAATCGACGGGGTTGCGGTGGCCTCGCTCATCGCTAGTGGTAACCTAAATGCGGCACTAGGTCCTAACGATGAAGGGGTAAGTGTCACCTTACGTTGGCAAAAGCCTGATGGCTCGGAGCAAACCGATGTGGTCAGTAAAACTGCAGTGGAAACCAATACCGTATTGGCCACTGAGCGTTTCGCGCTGGCTGGTAAGGACGTCGGTTACTACGTCCTCAATAGCTTCATCGACCGCACCGGGGCGGACCTCAACGGCGCCTATGACCAACTTGCCGGCGTCGACGAGCTCATCATTGACGTACGTTACAACGGCGGCGGCTTAATTCGCTACGCCAACCAAGCTGCCACTCAAGCGGCGGGCAACAATGTCATTGGCAATCCCTTTGTTTCCTTGATTTACAACGACAAAAATACTGACCGCAACAATACCTCGCTGTTCCAATTGGTAGACGGCGTACAACAACTGGATTTGGATCGGGTTTTCGTGCTCACCACCGGCGCGAGCTGCTCTTCATCAGAGCTCATTATCAACGGCTTGAAACCCTATATTGATGTGGTCGTCATTGGCCAGCCGACGTGCGGCAAGCCAGTAGGTCAATCGCCGCAGCCGTTTTGTGATAAGCGTAGTTTCGTCATCAATTTCGAAACCGTGAACGCTGACGGCGAAGGGCGTTATTTTGATGGTCTTGAGCCGCAATGTCGCGCCAGCGATGTGATTGTCGGTGATTGGGGGGCCGCAGGAGATCCATTATTAGATGAGGCCAAACACTACATCAACTTCGCCAACTGCAGTGCCAGCGCACAAAGCACGAGCCAGCGCAGCGTAGCTGCTAAACAAGCGGGCGAACAACAACGCAGCTCCCTGCTTGAACAGTGGCGCAGTGAGTTCTAAGGGGATGTCTTGAGCAACGTGGGTAGCATCGCTACCCCTTGCTCTGTGCACAACCAACGCGCCTTAATGCCAAACGTCTGCGCGAGATTTGTATCGGTTAACACTTGAGCTGGCTCACCAAAATCGACCTGAGCCCCTTTATGCAGCAACAACAAGCGGTCGCAAAAGCGCGCAGCAAGGCTGAGATCATGCAAGGCCACCACCACGGTTTTCCCTGCATTAGCTAGCTCTCGAAGTAGTGCCATAACTTGTAACTGATAGCCTAAGTCCAAACTGGCAATAGGCTCATCACACAACAACAAGGGTTGATTGCCTAACAGCGCGCGAGCAAATTGTACGCGCCGCTGCTCTCCTCCGGACAATTGTGCCAACGCCCGTTGGCGAAAATCCAGCAAGTCTAGCAGCTGCATAACGCGTTCCACTTCAGCTTGGCCGCGCTTTTCAGCGGGCAAATTGACCAGCCCACTGGCAAGAAAATGAGCCACCGAAACATCACTAAAAACACCTGGGTTCTGTGGCAAAAAGCCGAACATCTGGCGCCGCTCAAGAGGTGAGGCTGCCCCTATGTCTTTACCCAGAAAGGTTATTTTGCCGCGCGTTGGCGTGAGTTGCGCGGTTAACGTGTGCAGCAAGGTTGTTTTACCAGCGCCATTGCCGCCAATAATGCCGACAAGCTGACCGCTTTCCGTTGCAAAACTAACGTCATGCAGACGCTGAGCATAGCTAACCTGTTGACACTCTAGAATCACATCAACCTCTGTTTCGCCAATAGGTAAATTAGCCAAGGAGCGCCGAGAAACGCGGCAACCACACCAAGCTGCAACTCTACGGTGCTGGGAATGAGCTTAACTAAAGTATCAATGAAAACTAAAAGCACGCCACCGCATAGACCGCTTAACAGCACAAGGGGCAATGGTCGTTGCTCGCCCAAAAGGCGCACGGCATGCGGCGCCAGCAGGCCAATAAAACCAATGACACCAGCGGTCACCACAGACGCCGAAATCAGTAGGGTTATCGCCAGCAGCACCCACCATAACGATGCTTGTTGCCGAAAGCCAAGGGTCGCAAGGGTCGCCGCGTCAAATAAATGCGCGTTAATATAGTGGCGCTGCCAAAATAGCAAGGCCAAAGCTATCACTGTGCTCGGGAGCATCAACAGTACCTGCTCCCAGCCGCGATTCGCTACAGAGCCAAGTAGCCATAGGCTCCATTCAAGATAAGCAAATGGATTGGGGGCAAGATTCAACACCAACGCCACCATGGCACCGGCAAAGGCAGCAACCGCAACCCCCGCTAGAATCAAACGAAAACCACTGGTATCGCCACGCGCGATCAACCACAGTGCGACAAGGCTAAGTAAACCACCGCACATACCAATGGCAGGCAAGGCCCAGAATGTTGGCAGCGCCAGGCCGGTATAAAGCACGAGCACAATGGCCAAGGCACTACCACTTGCCACCCCAGTGATGCCGGGTTCGGCCAATGGGTTACGGAAAATGACTTGCAGCACCGCGCCAGCAACCCCGAGCGCAATGCCGTTCAACAGCGCCAGCAACATACGCGGAATGCGCAGTTCAAATAGGATCAGATCGCCATTATCGCCCAAGTGGGCAAGCCCCCAACCAGTGGCTCCGCTCATCACATGCAGCAATAACACAACAGCCAGTACACAGAGCAGCACTGCGACCTTGATTCGCCTCGTCATACGCCAGTTCCACCGTTAAGTTGCAATAAGTACTCATTGGCACGTATATCGGAACAGCCAGCAATAGCACTCGGGACTTCCACGACTTGCCGCGCCGTGAGCCACTCCTGCATAGCGCTATGCCAAAGCCAGTCGTGAGCGCGCGCATAGCTGGTGGAAAAACCCTCAAGAATAACAGTATCGGGTGTGCTCATAAGCACCTGTTCAAGTGACAGTCGTAACAGTTGACCGGCGCCCATTAACGGCGAAAGTTGTGCGTGGTGGCGTTGAAGTAGATCAGCAATCCAACTTTCCTGTCCCCAAGTGTAGGCATTTGGCATGAGCACCAGCACTTCACCTAAGCCGCTCAGATCGTGAGCAGCAAGTTGGCGTTGTTGCTGTTGCGCCCAAGTTGCTAAAGAAGACTTTTGATCGAGCTCCTGACCTAGCTGGACAAGTGCCGCTTGCCACTGCGCCCAATCCGTCACATAGGGCATGGTCACCAAAGGCGCATGCGTCTCAAGCGCCAAGCGCAAGGAGCGATTCACAAAGCTACCAGCTAATACGGTATCAGGCTCATAGTGCAAAACCGCCTCTAAGCGACCGCCATGCGCTGTAGTAGGAACAATCTTGACCGACGCATCGAGCCACTGTGGCAACCAATTGTCAAAGCATGGATTCAAGCTCACGACCACGCTGCTGACCAATAGAGCAGCAAACATTAAATCGCCTCTAATGCCTGTTGGAGATTTTTCACCGCGATCACTTCCATACCGGAAATAGCTTCTTTTGGCCGATTCCCCGCTGGCACAATGGCACGGGTAAAGCCATGTTTAGCTGCCTCATTGAGGCGCGCCTGGCCATTTTGCACGGGCCGAATTTCACCGGCTAAGCCCACCTCGCCAAAAACAATCAAGTCACGTGGCAAAGGTTGTTCACGAAAACTTGAAACAATTGCGAGTAAAAGTGCCAAATCCGCGCCAGTTTCGGTCACCCGAACACCGCCCACCACGTTCACAAAAACATCCTGATCCGACATGTGTAACCCACCATGACGGTGTAACACGGCCAACAGCATGGCTAATCTGGTGGCTTCTGTACCCACGGCGACGCGGCGTGGATTGGCCAATTGGCTCGCATCGACCAGCGCTTGTAGCTCAACCAACAACGGCCGCGTGCCCTCCCAAATCACCATAACCACAGAGCCGTTACCGTGCTCTTCGCCACGTTGGAGAAATATCGCTGAGGGGTTGTTCACTTCCCGCAAGCCTTGGCCAGTCATGGCAAATACGCCCAGCTCATTGGCAGGGCCAAAGCGATTTTTGTTCCCGCGCAGGGTGCGAAAACGAGAATCCGCCGTGCCTTCTAGCAAGATAGAAGCATCAATACAGTGCTCTAACACCTTGGGTCCAGCTAACGAGCCGTCTTTAGTTACATGACCAACCATGATGATGGCTACGCCTTTCTGTTTGGCGTAACGCGTCAAGTATGCTGCCGACTCACGCACTTGTGAAACGCTTCCTGGGGCCGATTGAATATCGGCTAAATGCATGACTTGAATCGAGTCGATCACCATGACGCGCGGCTGCTCTTTATCAGCAAGATCGCAAATGGTTTCGACTGAGGTTTCGGCCAACATACGTAACTTATCGGTCGGCAAGCCCAACCGTTGCGCGCGCAGCGCCACTTGTTGTAGCGACTCCTCACCGGTCACATAAAGGGTATTCATGCTGGCGGCAAGCTGACACATGGTCTGTAACAGCAAAGTACTTTTGCCCGCGCCCGGCGAACCACCAATCAAAATCGCAGAGCCCGGCACAATGCCGCCACCCAGCACCCGGTCAAACTCTTGGTAGGTCGAGCTAAACCGCGGCAGGTCTTCTAAATCAACCTCGGCGAGAGTTTGTACGCGGGCTTGCGTCGCGCCAGCAAACCCACGACGCTCCACGGCAGCCGTTTTAGCGTTACCTAAGCGTACTTCGCTGAGCGAGTTCCACGCCTTACATTCAGTGCATTGCCCCAGCCACCGTACAAAATCGGCACCACACTCATTGCACACGTAAGCTGTTTTTGCTTTTGCCATAAGTTTCTCTTTCGTCGTGATTTACGCCAACGCGTTCAAATGTTTGGGTAATAGCATCAGATCAGGTGTATCGATGCTAACGTCTGCCACCTCGCGCAATGCAGGTTTCGCACAATAAGCCACACCAAAACCGGCGGCTCTGAGCATTTCAATATCGTTAGCGCCATCCCCAACGGCGATAGTATTGCTGAGCGGAATTGACCACTGCTGTGCTAACTCTTTAAGAAACACGGCCTTGCGTGTGCCATCAACAATAGGTTCGGTAACGCTCCCCGTCAGTTGCCCAGCGTGCCACTCGAGCTGATTCGCCAAATGGGCATCCAAGCCAATAGCCGCAGCGAGACGTTCGGTAAACCACGTAAAGCCACCTGAAACAACAGCGGTATGCCAGCCCTGAGCACGAAACCATTGTATAAGCTCAGCAGCACCATGACTTAGCGGGATAGGTTCAAACAGTTGCTGTAATGCCTGTTCTTGCACGCCCTCTAATAACGCCACACGAGCACGCAAGCTTGCGGCAAAATCAAGTTCACCACGCATTGCGGCGGCAGTTACGGCACTGACCTGTGGCTTCTTGCCCACCAAACCTGCGAGTTCATCAATACATTCAATGGTGATAAGGGTTGAGTCCATATCGAATACAACCAAGCCAGGTTGCTGTAAATTCGGCATTGTTTCTCTTCTTCTGTGTTGCTCTTGAGGGGCTTCGCAGCGTATAGTTTTGTCATGACGACAACTCAGCATGTTATCAATATCATCAAGCTTGTCTATCGTCGCGGACGAAGATTACTGGTTGCCGTACTCCTCATTATTTTGATCGAAAATTTGTGGAGTACCATGCAGCAAACTAGTCTCGCCGATCTGCAGACGCATAGCCAGCAGCTTGTCGAACTTATGGCGACCCAAGCGGGCCATGAGGCACGCTATTGGCTCATCGAAAATGACCAGGACAAATTACAAGCTTTGGTTGAGCAACTCACTCAACATCGCCTTGTCGAATACAGCGCCATTTATGATACGTATGGCCGCGAAGTTGTCAGCGCTGATGCCATAACCGAGCAACCCGATCAGGTTTTCGTCCTCATCGAAGAGGTGCGTGAAGACGCGCTTATTCACGGCTATTTACATGTCACCGTCAACCAACCGTTGCTGCTGGCCGAACCGCTGGCCAGCCACGAATACTTAACCTATTATGGCCAGTACCTGATCATCTTTGCACTTTTAGCCGGTGTATTGATGACCATGACCTTCAATAAGTGGCGCTATCGCCGTTGGCGTCCGCCGCAAGAAAATCAATAAGCTGCAAACTATTGCGCCATAGTGCACGTTTGAGTTCGGCTTCTGACTCATCGCGCAGAGTTAGGAGCGCGGTGAACACTTCGGCGATGCGACAAGGTTCGTTGCGCTGCCCCTGATACCCGGCCAATGGCATATCTGGCGCGTCGGTTTCAAGAACTAGACCTTGCAAAGGCGCTTGCGCGATCGCCGCACGCGTTTTTTGTGCGCGCTCATAAGTAATGGTGCCGCCAACGCCAATCTTGAAGCCTTTATCAATCCAATCTTCCGCTTGTTCTAGACTACCGCTAAACGCATGCAAGACCCCTTTGCATTGGGGCAAATCACCGAGGTAAGGCTTGAGAATGCCGAGCAAATCACTCTGGGTTTTGCGGTGGTGCAAAATAAGCGGACGACGGTAGCACGCGGCGAGCTCCACTTGGTAGGTAAAGAGCTCGCATTGCTTGTCCCATTCAGGACAAGTACGGTCCAAGCCTATTTCACCGACCAACAGCCGAGGATTGAGCTTGAGTTGCCGCTCCATCTCGGCTAAATCTTGTCGTTGATGCTGGGCAATAAAATAGGGGTGCAAACCAACGCCACGGTGAAGCTCAATAGCTGACCCAACGTCAGTGCACGCAGTGTTCCTGCCGCCAGTGGTTCCGGGTATCAATACCTGCCGAACACCATTTTTCCATGCACTCTCGAGAACTTCTTGTCGATCCGCGTCAAACACCTCAAAGTCAAGGTGGCAGTGCGTATCGAAGAAGCCCTCAACCATGACTAGTGCTCACGTGTGTGGTGGAAGTCGATATCTGGGTAACGTTCGCTAGCAAGGTTTAAGTTGACCATCGTCGGCGCAATGTAAGTAAGATTATCACCACCGTCGAGTGCCAAGTTTTGCTCAGCTTTGCGGCGGAATTCATCCAGTTTACGTTCATCACTACTCGACACCCAGCGCGCCGTCGCTACGTTGATGGATTCATACACAGCGTCAACGTTGTATTCTGACTTGAGGCGGTGCACCACCACATCAAACTGCAACACGCCTACCGCACCAACGATCAAATCATTATTAGCGAGCGGACGGAAGACCTGCACCGCACCTTCTTCGGAAAGCTGTACCAAGCCTTTCAATAACTGCTTTTGTTTCAATGGATCTTTTAAGCGAATACGACGGAAGAGCTCCGGTGCAAAGTTGGGAATACCACTGAATTTAAATTTTTCACCGGCGGTAAAGGTATCGCCAATTTGAATGGTTCCGTGGTTATGTAAACCAATAATATCGCCCGGATAGGCTTCTTCAACATGTTCACGGTCACCCGCTAAAAAAGTCAGTGCATCGGCAATACGTACGTCTTTACCTATACGTACCTGATGCATCTTCATGCCTTTTTCATATTTGCCCGAGACAATGCGCATGAAAGCAACGCGGTCGCGATGTTTTGGATCCATGTTGGCCTGAATTTTGAAAACAAAGCCGGAAAACTCAGGTCGTGTAGCGCTAACTTGCTGACCTTCATCCGTCTCGCGCGGTAACGGCGTTGGCGCCCATTGCACCAAACCATCAAGCATGTGGTCGACGCCAAAGTTGCCCAGCGCAGTACCAAAATAGACAGGTGTGAGCTCACCGGCCAAGAAAAGCTCTTGGTCGAATTCGTTCGATGCGCCTTTTACGAGTTCGATCTGCTCACGTAGGTCCGCGGCATAATCGCCAATGCGTTCATCTAATTTCGGGTTATCTAGGCCTTCAATAACTTCACGATCTTGAATACGATGACCTTGTCCGGTCTTGTAGAGAATAGTTTCGTCATTCAACAGATGATACACGCCCTTAAAGTTTTTCCCTGAGCCAATCGGCCAAGTAATGGGCGCACACATGATATTTAAGACACTCTCGACCTCATCTAGGAGCTCCAACGGATCGCGAATATCGCGGTCGAGCTTGTTCATAAAGGTAATAATTGGTGTGTCACGCAAGCGCGTAACTTCCATGAGTTTGATGGTGCGATCCTCGACACCTTTGGCGCCGTCGATGACCATCAGACACGAGTCCACTGCCGTTAAGGTACGGTAGGTATCTTCTGAAAAGTCCTCGTGCCCTGGGGTATCCAATAGGTTGACCAACGCATCGCGATAAGGAAACTGCATCACTGAAGTCGTGACCGAGATACCCCGCTCTTTTTCCATTTCCATCCAGTCGGATTTGGCATGTTGCCCCGATTTTTTACCTTTTACGGTCCCCGCTTTCTGCAGGCGTTGCCCGTGCAACAAGACCTTTTCAGTAATGGTGGTTTTACCCGCATCCGGGTGCGAAATAATAGCGAAAGTACGGCGCTTGGCCACCTCTTTGCTTAATGCAGTTTGCGACATCGTGTTTTTCCTTTTGAACTCACGCGCGCATTGTCGCCGATCCAATAAAAAAACGCCACCCAGACTGCGCTACGGTTGCTAATTAGCGGGTCAAAGCAGCAAGCGTAAATTGCAGCATGGTTTGGAATCCACTTTGTCGCTCAGCGCTGGATAAGCGTTGCTCGCTCAGTAGATGATCCGAGACTGTAAGTACGCTTAAGGCTTGAACTTTGTATTGCGCGGCTACCCCATAAAGAGCGGCGGCTTCCATTTCAACCGCGAGGACGCCCATGCGTTGCAGCTGCTGCAAACGCTGTGGAGGGAAGTCATAGAAACTATCGGTGGAAAAAACATGACCTACTGCCACGGTCTGCTTTGCGTTGTCTGCGTAATTCAGGAACTGCTGCAACAATCGCGGTGTTGCACACGCGGCAAAATCGAAATCACCAAAGCGTTGTCTATTCATGTTTGAGTCGGTGCTCGCGTTGTTGGCAACAATGACGTCATTCAGTTGCACTTCTGCTTGGGTTGCGCCACAACTCCCCACACGGACAAGACGTTGAACACCGTAGTGTTGCACCAGCTCAGTGGCATAAATGGCACAAGACGGCATGCCCATTCCTGTTCCCATCACCGAGATTGGCTGGCCATTATAGGTGCCGGTAAACCCGAGCATATTGCGCACATCGGTAATGCACTCAGCATTCTCTAAATAGTTTTCCGCAATAAACTTTGCTCGCAGCGGATCACCAGGCAATAAGCAGGTTTTTGCGAAAGCTCCGGCAGCAGCATTAATGTGTGGCGTTGGCATATGCTATTTTCCTAGTCCTATAAACGTTTCGGAAGCATAGAGGTACCATAGTTCATGGGCTCAAGATCGAGGAGCTCGGCGATACTTTGACCTATGTCAGCAAAGCTCTCACGCCTGCCTAAATTATGAGCAGGCAGATTCTTGCCGTACATTAACATGGGCACATATTCGCGCGTATGATCGGTACCCGGCCAGGTGGGGTCACAGCCATGGTCGGCAGTAAGAAACAAGACATCATCTTGTTCAAGTTCCGCGAGGATTTTTGGCAGTAGTTCATCAAAGGTTTCTAAGGCACGGGCATAACCCGCGACATCGCGGCGGTGGCCATACAAAGTATCGAAGTCCACTAGGTTGGTAAAAATAAGACTGCGTTTTGGGGCTTTTTGCATGACCTCTAAGGTCTTCTCAACCAAAGCTTCTAAACCGTCAGCTTTATGTTTTTCAGTTATGCCCTGATGAGCAAAAATATCAGCGATTTTACCGATACTTATCACCTGTCCACCCGCAGCTTTTAACTTATCGAGAACGGTCGGCGCTGGCGGCGGCGAGGCATAGTCACGACGATTGGCCGTGCGTACAAACCCTTCTTCAGCTGAGCCCTTGAACGGTCGGGCAATAACCCTACCTATGGCATAAGGGTCGACCAGTGGACGGGCGATTTCACATAGCTTATAGAGCCGCTCTAAGCCGAAGGTTTCTTCGTGACAGGCAATCTGCAACACTGAATCCGCGGACGTATAAAAAATGGGTTTGCCACTCGCACAATGTTCAGGCCCGAGTCGCTCTATAATCTCGGTACCTGAAGCATGACAATTGCCTAAGTAGCCCGGGAGCTCACCTTGCGTAACCAGTTGCTCTAGGAGTTCAGCGGGAAACGAGTTCTCTTTATGCGTAAAGTAGCCCCAGTCAAACAACACAGGTACGCCTGCCATTTCCCAATGTCCCGACGGTGTATCTTTGCCGGACGAAAGCTCCTGCGCCCAACCGTAGCGACCAAAGCAGTGTTGCGTAGGTTCGATACCGGGCGGATAACGGCCAGTGGCTCCATGGCTAATTTCGGCGAGACCAAGCTCAATCAGGTGGGGAATGTGCAAAGGTCCACTGCGCCCTTCATCGGCCTCGCCGTTGGCACAACGTTCGGCAATGTGACCAAAAGTGTCCGCGCCGACATCGCCAAACTTCTCCGCATCAGCGGCGGCGCCAACGCCGAATGAGTCCAACACTAGAACAATTGCACGCGCCATGATTAGGCTCCAATTCTGCGATAAACAGCGGGAGGCTCGGCTACATCGCTGCCAAAACTAAAGGCATCGCGCACTGTTTCAGCCGCTTGTTGCCAACTACTTTCGTCCGCCGCATAAATATGCGCCAACGGCGTCTGCGCATCCACTTTCTTACCTAAGTTGACAATGTGCTCAAGGCCCACACTGTAGTCCAACTGGTCTTCACTACGGCGACGCCCACCGCCAAGCGCGACAACAGCGACACCAACTTGACGCGTATCGATGTGACTGACTTGACTACCGGCAGCAAGTTGTTCCTCACTGGCGAACACCGGCCGAGCGATTTTCGCCAATGGCAAATGGGTTTCCGCATTTTCCAACAGGTCCGCAGGCCCGCCCAACGCTTTAATCATAGCAGCGAATTTCTCTGCGGCACGACCACTGGCTAAGGCTTCTTCCACGGCGCGTTCTGCGGCTTCTTGCGATACAGCTAAGTTGCCCAACTGAAGCATTTCAGCAGCAAGCGCAACGGTCACTTTGTGTAGTTGTGGCGTGCGATGATCACCACGCAGGTAAGCAATCGCCTCCCGCACTTCGACGGCATTCCCGGCCGAATGTGCGAGCACTTGGTTCATATCTGTGATCAGAGCACTGGTGCTAAGCCCGGCGCCTTGCGATACCTTCACTAAGCTATCGGCGAGCTCTTCCGCACGCTCGAGGTTTGGCATAATGGCGCCGTTGCCGCATTTTACATCAAGCACTAAGCCATCTAACCCAGCCGCCAATTTCTTCGACAAAATCGAAGCGGTAATCAGCGGGACCGACTCCACCGTTGCTGTGACATCGCGGGTTGCATAGAAACGCTTATCTGCCGGGGCTAAGCTACCAGTTTGCCCGATGATGGCCACACCCACGTCTTTAACCACTTGGCGAAACTGCTCATCACTCGGAAACGGTTGATAACCTGGTATGGACTGCATCTTATCCACAGTACCACCGGTGTGACCGAGCCCACGTCCAGCAATCATCGGCACATAGCCGCCACAAGCGGCGATAATTGGACCAAGCATGAGGCTGACAACATCGCCCACGCCTCCAGTTGAGTGCTTATCGAGCACGGGGCCGTTTAAATTCAAACCTTGCCAGTGTAGAACTTGCCCTGAATCACGCATGGCTTCGGTTAGGCACACGCGCTCTTGCATGCTCATGCCCTGGAAGAAAATGGCCATCGCTAAGGCTGAAATTTGACTCTCGGCAATGGAGTCGTCGCTCAGGCCTTTGACAAAAAAGTCAATTTCAGCACGACTTAGCGCGCCACCATCACGTTTCTTGCGAATAATTTCTTGTGGTAAAAACATTAATAGCCTGTCCCTGCTGTTGCTGGTTGTTGACCAGTAAGGATTGAATGTAGATCAGTTAATAAACCACTGGCGCCAAACCGAAAGCGCTCCGGCACCAGAAAGCTCGAGCCCATGATGTCCTCGGCTAAGTCGAGATACACTGCAGCATCCGCTGCTGTGCGGACGCCCCCTGCAGCCTTGAACCCACAGCTACGACCACTATCACGAATAGCTTCAAGCATTATCTTCGCGGCTTCAGGGGTGGCATTGACGGCAACCTTACCGGTCGACGTTTTAATAAAGTCAGCCCCCGCTTGTATCGCGATATCACTGGCTCGGCGAATAAGTTCTGCTTGTTGTAACTCACCTGTTTCGAGAATGACTTTGAGTTGCGCACGCTGTCCACAGGCTTGCTTACACGTTTGCACGAGTTCCATACCGATGTTTTCATCGCCAGTTTTTAGCGCCTGATAAGGGAAAACGACATCTACCTCATCGGCACCGGCGCCAACGGCACGCTCTGTTTCGGCCACTGCCCGTGGCACATCGTGACTACCGTATGGGAAGTTGGTCACGGTAGCGATCTTGACCGAATCCAGTTGCAGTCGATTACATTCGAGCTTGGCCCAAGTGACAAACTCAGGAAACACACACAAAGCTGCCGGCGCGCCAAATTCAGATCGCGCGCTTGCACATAATTGACTAATCACTGCTGGCGTATCGCTTTGTTGGAGCGAGGTCAGGTCCATTAGACCTAGGGCAAGTCGCGCGACCTCTGTTGCATTTCTACTCATAGAGGCTTCCGATACGCATCAACATTAAATTCAAAAGCATCGGGTAACAGCTCTTCTATCGCCCACTGACGCACTTGTCGCTCGCTTGTTGAAGTTACCGTTGTGCCCTTGGCAAGAAACTCGGAGAGGACTTGGCGACAGGCGCCGCAAGGCGCATAGGCTTTATCACCTGGCGTGTAGACGACGACGGCTTGAATATCCTTGGCGTCATAACCCTGAGCTATTGCGCTAAAAACCGCAGTACGCTCGGCACAGTTCGATAGGCCATAGGAGACATTCTCCACATTGCAGCCACTGACGACTTCACCATTTTGCATAAGTAGAGCCGCGCCCACTGGAAACTGGCTGTAGGGTACATAGGCTTTTTGACTCGCCTGCTTCGCGTGCTGGCGGAGAAATTCCACTTGATGTAGTTCTTTATTCATAATGTTTCTTTCTTGATCCTCGGCCGATCAGCTTACTCTTTTCGGCAAATTGTTCCAAGTCGATACGATCAAGGAATAACTTCTTTGTGCTATTTCTGCATTGACGCTGGACGGAGGACGCTTTTTAATCTATATTTTAGCTATCTCTAAATTAGACATTGCTACAGGAGAAGGTCATGTCCGTTGAACGCGCACTTACAGCTTTTGCTGGTTTTATGATACTATTGTCGGTCGCATTAACCGTTTGGGTTCACCCAAACTTTGTTTGGCTCACGGTGTTTGTTGGCGCCAATCTTTTTCAGCAATCGTTCACTGGTTTTTGCCCCGCCAGCCTTGCCATGCGCAAGGTATTTGGGTTAAAAACAGAACGAGAACTAGCCAAATCTGAATAGGATCATTGAATGAGTACGCTGACCATTGAAGAAATGCAGCAAGAAGAAGCGCAACATGCAGCAACGTTTTTGCGCTCGATTGCGAATGAGCATCGGTTGCAAATCCTTTGTCATCTTGCCAATGGCGAGCAAAGTGTGGGCGCTTTGAACCAGCACTTTCCGCTCAGCCCGTCAGCGTTCTCTCAGCACCTTGCGGTGCTTCGCCAACAAGGTTTAGTGAAGTTTCGCAAGCAGGCGCAAACCATCTACTACTCCATCAACGATGAAGACACTTTGCAGTTTATGCGTTTGCTGAAAGCTAAGTTCTGCCCCGATTATTAAGGCAGAGCATTGGTTTCCTTTGCGCTCCAACGCATAACCAACGCATCTTCTCTTCCACCTTCGACAGGGTAATAGTCTGGGCGTCGCCCCACTTCAACAAACCCCAAGCTCAAATAAAGGGCTTGCGCAACACGATTGGATGCCCGAACTTCTAACCACAACTGAGCATTCAATTCGGTGACTCGGTTTAGTAAGTGCTGCAACAATTGACGACCAATGCCTTGCCCTTGCACTTCAGGCGCAACAGCAATATTCATCAGGGTCAGATCATCACAGACTTGATGGGCGATATAGAAGCCTTGCAGCGCATTCGTTGCACTGAACCAACCGTAGACCTCATAGTTATCCTGGAAGCAAGAACGCAGTCCATTTTCCGTCCACGGCGCAACATGGGCAGCCTGTTCGATCTGCAACATCTGCGGCGCATAAGACGCTAACTTATTGATCACGACATGATTGCTTGTGTACGTTGCCAAAGTGCTTTCTTTGCCGCTGGCGTCAATGGCTCTAGAGAAATTGTGAGGATGTATTCTTGTGGCCAGGTTTCAATCGCCTTGGCAGAGACTTCAGAGGGGCGAACTGCCTGCCCAGTTACCGTGCGCATGAGGTCGTTTAACCACTGTGGAAGTTCTACCGGAAGTTGTGCAGCACTGGTAAAGAGCCAGCGTTCAGCTTTGTAACAGTGCAGAGGTTCCGATGCTTCAGCAGACGCAGCAAGTGTTGGCGTAGATGCGTTTGGCGAATGTCGCCATAGCGTGAGCCCCAACGCAGTCATAGCTTGTTGCTGATGGGTATTCCAAAGTGGCGGCTTTTCGTTGTTATGACTCATCGCACAACCCAAAGAGGTAAGAAGGTGTATAGCTTAGCTAATTTGGGGAGGACTTAAAAGTGGCAGGGGTGGAGGGATTCGAACCCCCAACCGTCGGTTTTGGAGACCGCTGTTCTACCAATTGGAACTACACCCCTGCAAAGTAGAGTCAGAATTATACTGGCCACTGTTGTGCTGGCAAGTCTTTTATAACTATTTACAGTTTACTTGCGGCTTTTTTCACCGATTTATGTCTAATGCTTTGATATACTCTTTGAGAATGAACATTTTATCCACTAGGACGGCGGTATGAAACTGAGTTGTTGGTGGCTCTTTGGCATAATGATTTGCATGGCGATGGTCAGTTCTGGCCCCAGCCACGCGCAAAGTCGTGAGCGCACTCCGACAACCTTACAGGTGTCGTTTAGTGGTGTCGAAGGTGAGTTGGCTGATAATGTCCGCGCTTACCTCGAATTGCTAGACTACAACGGTAAACAAACACCGGCTTCGTTTCGCTTACGCTTTCTCGCACGCCGCGGCGAGACTTCAATTAGAAAATCCCTAGAACCTTTTGGTTATTATCACAGTCAGATTTCGTACGAGATTAACTACGCCGAAACCACCACCGAAGTCCATTACACTATTGTGCCGGGCGAAGTTACGACACTAGGTTCGATAACGCTCGAGGTAACGGGCGAGATGCGCGAGGACCCTGCCTATGCCAGTTTAAAGTCGCGCTTACCGTTAACCCTTGGCCAGCCCTTTCGTCACGCGGACTATGAACGCAGCAAGTCTCTGCTACGTAATTTTGCCGCCGAGCGTGGTTATTACAACGCACAGTTCGAGCAACAAAGTGTGCGTGTAGAACTGACTGAACATGAAGCCAAGGTAAATCTGATCTTCGCAAGTGGTCCGCGCTACGCCTTTGGCAAGGTCGATATCTGTTGTAACCACTTAAGTGAGGCCTTCATCGAGCGCTACTTCAACTTTACTGCCGGCGACCCTTTTCACACGCGCGACTTACTTGATTTGCAAGTAGCTCTAGCTGGCAGTGACTATTTTGAAACCGTCGAAGTGGCACCTTTATGGCAACAAGCCGACGCCGAGCGCGTACCTATATCTGTCAAAGTCACGCCAAATGAACGCGATTATTATCAAATTGGTCCGGGCTATGGAACCGATACGGGCGCTCGCTTGACGCTGGCCTTCGATCGCCGCTGGGTTAACGACCGTGGGCATCGTATTAACAGCCTATTGCGCTTGTCTGAGGTGCAAAATACTGGCTTTGTCGATTACATTATTCCGGGTAAGAATCCGGCCCGTGATCAGTACAGCATTACCGGTGAAGTTGTTGATCGCAGTTACGAATCCATTAAATCCACGCTTTATCGCACCAGTGTGCGAGACACGCGCCATTATGACGATTGGCAGCGCAGCTATCAGTTAGCCTATCATCGCGAGGACTACCGTTTTGGCGAATTGCCACGACAAACCTCAAGTTTCCTAGTGCCCACAGCAGAATTTAGCCTAGTCCAAAGCGAGATGGATAGTGACAATCGCAACTTAGTGGATAATGGCTATCGGCTCAGTGCACGACTGCAAGGGGCATCTGACGCGGTACTTTCTGATGCGGGTTTCGTGGCCCTCACCCTTAGCGGTAAAGGCATTTACACGCTAAGTGAGCGCTGGCGACTGCTTGGACGTGCCGAAATAGGTGCTATGTCGACCAATGCCTTTGAACAAATTCCCCCATCGCTGCGTTTCTTCGCGGGGGGCGACCACAGTGTGCGTGGCTATGCCTATCAACAACTCGGTCCGGAAAATGCTGAAGGCGTTGTTGTTGGTGGCCGCTACTTGGGCGTTGCCAGTGCCGAGATTGACTACTTGGTCGCGCCAAGTTGGCGTGTCGCACTCTTCTCAGACTGGGGTAATAGTGGCATGGACTGGTCAATGTCTTGGAAGCAAAGCATTGGTGCTGGTGTCCGCTGGCTGTCGCCCATAGGCCCAGTGCGTTTGGATGTTGCACAAGCAATAGATGAGGCGGACCGACCTTGGCGCTTACACTTGACCATAGGACCTGACTTATGAGGTGGCTAAAATACCTTGCTGGCACTATTGTCGCGCTGTTTATTGCGGTCCCAACCCTACTTTATGTTCTCGTGGCGACGCAAGCCGGTTCAAATTGGCTCATCGCGACAGGCCTAGACTGGGCGAAACTAAATGTCCACTATCAAGAGTTTGAGGGCCGCTTACTCGATGGCTTCACCTTTCATCAGCTCAGTTACAACGCCGAGGGCATGCTGGTTGACGCGGACAGAGTAACGGTTCAATGGCAGCCTTGGGCACTACTTGACCGTCAGCTCGATGTGGAGGTGTTGTACATTCAAAACATTTCTATCGCGACAGAACCCACGGCAGAAGCCCCTACTAAAGAAAACGTCAGGTTACCTGATGTAGAGTTGCCGTTCTCGGTTGCCATCAACGAGCTCGAGATTACCGACATAAACTGGCAGCAGCCGGGGGCGGAGCAGTTCCAACTTCCCATTACTTTGCGCAGCCAATTAGATTGGCAAGCGCAGGAGCTCCATTTACGTCAATTAACGGTTAAAACTCGGCAAGCCAATACGGATATCACGTTCGATGGCGATTTATCGGTTACCACAGCGGCAGACTATCCTCTGTCGCTGGCCGGTGCCTACGCGATGCAAGTGCAAGACAGCACTATCGATTTATCAACCATAGAGGGCGAGCTTGATTTAACCGGGGCGCTTGGGCAACAACTCAAGTTAACGGCGACCATGAATGCAGTGGAGATGTCGGAACAATACCTTGAAGCTACGGTGAACAGTCCGCTCGCAAACCCAGAATGGCAAGCACTAGTGCGCTTAAATCAATTAAAGTTGCAGCCATTTTTAGGGTTAATCCCCAATGAAAACGTGGAACTGGAGGAGTTAACCAACGCTATTTCAGAACGCACGACAGCATCTGGCGAACTCAACGTCGATGCCATCATGCTGACCGCACAGAATGTAACGGTTAAAAATATCGGCCAACGTGACGGCGAGCTTGTTGTCGACGGGAGCTGGCGGCACGAGAGTCTGCAAGGCCCGCTCCAAGAGAGCAACTTCGAGTTACAGGTGCGTGCCCGTGACTTACTCTATCAACAAGACAACAACGAAGTTAATTTACGCACCTTAGAGGCTAATACCAGCGGTACACTTGACGACTACTCTTTTGATCTAGTGTCTATGCTGGTGCTGAGCTACCAACTCGACAACCAAGCACAGGTGGATAGCGTGCAGGTTTCTGTTACGGGTGTTGGCGATCAAAGGCAGGCGCAAATCGATCGGCTCGAACTACAAGGCAGCCACCTCACCGCGCAAGCAAGTGGCGCTTTGCAGTGGGCACCTACATTTTCGATGAACCTTAAGGTGGACTCTGCCCAAGCGCAAACCACGCTCAACGGTGAACAAGCTATCATTGCGCTAGACGGTGGCTTGGCACTCACCGAATCAAGTTTAAGTTTTGCCAAGTTTCATCTGTCGGTGCCTGGTTTGAAGATCGAAATCAACGGCAGTACAGCCAATCAACAACAGATTACCGGGCTAATTCAAATCGATGAGGTGCAACGATTACCCGGAGTTCCTGAAGCAGCACGAGAGTTGCAAAAGTTAACTTCAGAATTTCAACTGAGTGCCAATACGAAGCTTTCCCAGTTTTCCCTAGAATTAGCTCGCCTTGATATTGCTACCGAGTCGTTTTCTGAACTGCGCTTAACCGCGCCGAGCACCTTTGAATTCACCCGCGACGCGGCTACATGGCGGCTGGCTAGTAATGACTTATGCCTAACTGATGAACGACAACGCTTCGGTGAGTTTTGTACCAAGGTGACCGCGGATCCAGAACAGTTCGTGGTCAATACCAAAGGTCGGCAAATGTCACTATGGCTATTGAATCGATTGCGCGCCGATGACGTTGCCGAACGGATTGCTGGGAACGTTGATTTACAGGGCAAGGTGATACTGGGTACCTCCTCATTGAAGATTCGCGATCTCGATCTCAAAATCACGAGCGAAGATACAGTGTTCTTCGCGTTAGACCAAGAAACCAGCACGCGCCTCGCTTATTGGGAGGTGACTGCGCAGGGCGATGCTTCGGCAATCACCGCAACGTTGGATGGTCAGCTTGCCGAAGACCAAGGCGGCATCATCGGAGATTTCAGCATCCTTAATCTTGGTAACGAAGATGCGCTAGATGGCTTTTTGTTGTTTACACTTGATGACTTGGCGATGCTTGACTGGGTTTTCCCTGGCATGCGATACGAAGGCGGAAAAGCCACGGCTTCATTAGAAATAGGTGGCTCGCTGGCTCAACCGACACTCGCGGGCGATATGGAGATTTACGCGGAAACCGTTGGCTTTGCGCAAACTAACTTGGTCTTTAACGAGGTGCGTCTTGCTTTAATCGATAGCCCTGCGACGGAAGGGGAATTGGAAATCCGAGGGCAGGCCCGATCCGGCTCTGATGGCGCGCTCTTTATTGAAGGTGTGGCGATCCCGCTTGAGGAAGAGGCTTATATTTCCATTGAAGGGCAGAATTTCAGAGCGCTACAAATGCCGACCGCAACGGTCGATATTAGCCCCGATCTAACCATTTACCTTAAAGACAAATTAATCGATATTGCCGGTACCGTTGATGTGCCCTACGCGCAGATCACGTCGCCCGAGTTTGAGACCTCACAAAGTCGGTCAGCCGATGTCATTGTGACGCAAAATGGCGAACCGGTAAGCAACGAAACGAACACTATCGGTGACATCCAAGTACAAGCTGCAATAAGGGTCAACCTAGGTGAGCAAGTTCTTGTTGATGCCTACGGTTTTGAGGGACGCTTAACCGGAAGCCTTGAGTTGGTTGAGCAACCGCGGCGGCCGGTCACGGCGGTTGGCAGTATTAATGTCGCGAAAGGTAGTTATACATTGTATGGCCAAGAACTCGTCATTGATCGTGGTAGCTTTATATACAATGGCGGCGACATCAGTAACCCAGGCCTTAACCTGCGTGTGCAAAAATCAGTGAATGACGCGACGAGCGCAAGTAAGGTTAATGTGGGTGCACAAGTCGGCGGCACGCTCATAGAGCCGGACTTCCGTCTTTTCTCGTCACCTGCTATGCCGGATTCAGAAATTCTTTCCTATCTTATTTTGGGCCGCAGCATGCAGTCAGCTTCATCAACGGGGTCCGAAGACCTGCAGTTACAAGCACTTCTTATGCTTGGTGCGCAGGGAACGGAAGCAATTGGCGAAACCTTGCAAAACTCTTTTGGTATCGACGAAGTAGGTTTAGATACGGACCCTTCAACGCGACAGACGTCGTTCTATATTGGCAAGTACTTATCACCCAAGCTTTACATTAAATACGGTGTCGGTTTGCTAGAGAGTACCAATACGTTCATGGTGCGTTATCAATTGACTGAGCGGTTGTTACTTGAAACGATGACCAGCACGCAAGCGCAAGGCGGAGATATCTTCTACACCTTCGAAAGGTAAAAGATAAAAGCGTTATTCGTTATTCGTTATTCGGGGTAGGCCTTTTCGAGTAACCAATAACGAATAACGATTAACGATTAACGATTAACGCAGTTGTCCTTTAGGCATAAAAAAACCCCAGTCCATTTGGACTGGGGTTCTCTATTTAAAGCCTGGCGGTGA
>JBLWXY010000008.1:0-72250 GCA_048267225.1 Pseudidiomarina sp. | reverse complement strand
CCTGCGGTGGAGACGCAGAATGGGCAGTTCTTGTAGTTGAGCGGGCCGTCAACGAAATCTCCATTGCAATCCGCTTTACCCAACGACCCAGTACCACACCAAAGGTACCCGCTCGGGTCGGTGCCCGCCAGCGGATTGTTCATGATATAGCTGTACGGGTTGTGGCTTTGGCTGTTCGCCGGCGCTTGTATAAACGGGTCCACGTGCACCAACCTACTTAGCCTTTGATCACACCCTCCCGCCAGGTCAACAAGCGGCACCGATTCGCTAGACTATTAAACACACATTTCGCGCAGTAGAGCTTCAGTGTCCGAGCTGCTCATCATTGAAGTCTAAAGTGTAACGAACGGTATAAGTCTCAGGGGTATTCATGACTTGAGCATGCTTTTCGATATCAAAGCTGACATCACATTTGCTTAGACCTCGAAAACGCTCATCGTTAGGCTCAGCAATGATTGGTATGACTTGGACTGTAGTCCCAAAATACTTTTCCTTCGCCCGTGACACTGGCGATATTGGCCAATCAAACACAATCGACTTGCCATCGTTTTCTTGTTCGCACTGAAAACGAGCAATGCTAGGAAGCTGTGGTAAAACGCCTTTCTTCTGAAATTGATAGTGGTAGTACGTTAACCCAATAAATCCATTACCTTCAGAAGTCTCTGTAAAGTTAAGAGTCTTTGGAGGGGGTTCAATTGAAGGTTTCAGCGAGAAAAAATAATTATTCTTAGAAACGGATGCAACGTCGGCTTTGAAGGCTCCGGTATAAGGTAATGCCTTCCCCCACTCAGTGAACTCAGTTTCGTAATAGTCAGTTTGAATCTCAAAGACACTCTCTAACGCACAGTCACTTTCTTGAATTTTACGATTGGTCCTCAACAGCCACAATGCACCGATAGTTCTTTCTCCAAAGTGAAAGTTTTTGGCTTTGCTTTTCAAAAACGGATTACTCTGATTCATACCCTTTAATTGCTGGCTACAATTCGGTGTGTGCCTTTTGATAGCCGCAGAATCATGGTCAATAAAAGAAAAATCTATGCTCCCACCAGACTCTTTATTCGACAAAACAGTGTAGTTCGCGTGAACTAAAAGGTAGCTATCTCCAACCGGAATTTTATTAACCTCAATTAATGAGTTCGCTGCGGAGTCTGCACACACAATGGATATTCCTATACTCAATAGGGCGCAAGTAATTTTCTGCACTTTTTAGCCTCCGGTTCCAATTCTCAATTTGAGCCTGATAATACCTTTCTGAGAGTTCATTGGTTGCACGAGCAGCAGGCCAATGAAACCTATTATCAATATTATCGTGCCACCACGCCAACTAGTTGTAGCAAAGCCGATGACAGCGCCGCTGACGATGGCTGACTTAATCAATTATCACATTTATCTTCAATGTGCTGCTTTAAGTTAATGTATTCAGCCCAAATTTCAGCATCTAAAGGTAGGTTGTTTTTCTCCGACTGCATTCCTGCCCACAAAACGTAGAATCGATGAAGGTCTCTTTCAAAAATCCCCAAACACTGAAACTGTCTAGCTAAATTCGAGTTTGAATCTAACTCCCAAATACTTATTAGGTATTGGTCAAGGTCATATAGACGCTGTTCTATGCCATCATCCGGAGAATACCCATCTAAAGCTTCTTGTTTCTTTTTAAGTCCATAGTATTTTGAAAGTCTATGCATGAATTCTGGGGGAAGCATTTCGCTTAACTCCAAAGCAGCTTCGTGCAGTCCACTTGGCTTCCAGTATTCATCCCCTATTACTTTTGGTGTTACTGTAAGCTTTGAAAACTCTTCTGAGGTGTTGCCGTCTTCGCTCTTCACTACGGAGTTTTCGCCAGCAATACTAATTCTTGGTGGTGCCTCAGGTAACAGTTCGGACGTTCTTTTATGGTGCTCGGCCATTACGCATCCTGCTGCAAACAATATGAAAGAAACAAATGTTACCTTTATTAAAATTGACATATTTCTTCCTTAATTTGACGAGCCGTACGAGGCCATGCATGGTGAGCCTCCTGGGCATATGGATTTTCCTTTGGCTCCCCACCTCGTTCTGGTTCTTTTGGCGATTGATTTGTCTATAAACCTAACGTCGCCTTTAGGGGTGCGAACGTAATACCCGGGAGTTGAACCGCTAAGAACTGCTTGAGCATCTGTTTTGCTGAAACCCTCCTGGTTTCCATGTCCTCCGGGATGAGTGTGAACAGTAAGTGCATTCCAACTCTTTCTCGAGCTCCAGTCGCTTGGTTTTCTTATGAGTGCCGACACCGTAAATATCGCAGAGACCTTTTCTGCTGTGGTGAAGTAATAATTCCCATTATCCCCTTGGACAACGAATCCCATTAGCTCTGAGTCTTTATCGGTTAACTGATACGCCGCCTCATTGCGGTCATAGAATGCTTTAGCTGCATCATGAGGGTCAACCCAACCGTCCTCAAAGTGATCAGCAATTACAACCTCGAAATCTGCTTCATGGACTTTGCCTTGCTTTCCGCCCCGTTTAGAGCCAGAAATGTCCACCTCTTCCACATTGGTACCACCCTCGCCAGGCCCACCAATCGCCCCGCGCTCGCGCTCACCCGTCGCAGCGCTACGAGGGCTATGCCGTGCACCGTTGGTAGCCGCTGGCCCGCCGTTTATCCAGATGGTTTCGGCAGCTCTAAACCCAACGCTCCCAGAGTCGCGGCGTTTATGCTTCTGCTCGTCATTGCAGTCCTCTTTCCCCAGCGACCCCGTACCACACCAAAGATACCCACTCGGGTCGGTGCCCGCCAGCGGATTGTTCATGATGTAGCTGTACGGGTTGTGGCTTTGGCTGTTCGCCGGCGCTTGAATAAACGGGTCCACGCTTAAAAAGCGGCCCAGCTGATAGTCATAGCCACGACCATTCATATGGATGAGCTTGGCGCTATCGATGTGTTCATGCCCGGTAAAGCCCCGCGGCGTAAAGGGTACGCCCTGCGTCAGGCTCGTGAGCGTGCCATTGCCCTCCACCATGCCACCATAGCGCGGTTTGCCAAAGGCATCAAAACTGCGGTGCTCCTGCACTTGGTTTAACGCGTCGGTGAGTGTCACCACCGAGCCGAGGCGGTCGCGCAGCACGTAGCGTAAGCTATGACTGCTGGTGCTGGCGGTCTCACTGCGCCGGACGAGTGCCACACCGGCAATATCTGTGCGCGTGACGGTACCCGTGCTCGTCAGTTCGACTTCCACGTCACCATCGACGTAGTGCGTGGTGCGCGTGCTGCCGCCGGTCGTACTCACCTTCTTGTAACGCTCGCCATTGGCGGCGTAGAAGAACTCCACCACGCCACTGCCAGTGCTGATACGTTTAGGTTTACCCGAGGCCGTGTAGCTCAGCGTCACCCCATTACCACTAATTCGCTGCCCGGCAGCATCGTAGCTATAGGTGCGCGTGCTACCATCGAGCAACACCGCCCGCGACACCGCATGCGGCCCCGCATTACTGTTCGCCGCACCGCCGTTGCTGGTGCCGTAGTAAAGCGCAGTGGCGTAGTCGCTTTTCTCCAACAGATTCCCCGCCGCATCATACGCATAGTTCACGGTGGTATCCGGCACCGGCTCGTTACTGAACACCCGCGTCGCACTCACCAAGCGCTGCAAGCTGTCGTAACTGTAGCTCTCGGTGCTTTGTTTCATACCATAGGCGTACACCACTTGTTGCTGACTTAGGTTATCAAAATCACCATAGCTATAGTTCAGCTCGTGCACCGCGCCTGCTAACGCACTACTGGCGACTATCGATTGCATTTGGCCGCTTGCGCTGTAGCTTGCGCTTGCCGTCAATGTGCCACTGTTATAGCGCTGCAATGTGATATTGCCGAGCGCATCATGGCTTTCCACGTCTTGATAGCTAAAGCCCGATTGCGCATTGCGCAAGTGCAAAAGGTACCCACGGCTGTCATACGCATAGGCCAACTTAATACCACTGGCCAACATGCGCGCTTTCACCCGCCCGAGTCGACTATCGTACTCAGTTGCCACTTGGTAGACATCACCGTCTATGGTGATGGTTTTACCAACCTCGCGGCCATAGGCATCGTAATGGAACACCACTTCATGGCCCGCGCGGGATTGCTGCGACGGAAAGCCTATACCGTTAGGCTGCGTATCGTACGTGAACGTTGCTGCCCCCTCCACCATGCCACCATAGCGAAGGGCGTTTCAAAAAAAACCTAGAAATCACAACAACTTTTATATAAGCTCGATTTACAATATATAAAAAAATAACAATTATGCAATTAAAAAAATCCGCTCTTACCCTATTCCTTTTGACCTCGCTTACCGCCTGCGGCGGTGGTTCCGACGCTCCAAAGCCACCACCTGAAGTTTCTAGGTACACTGTAACGGTTGAGCACAATTCCGGTGGCACAGTTTCACCGACAACTGCGTCCGTTGAGTCGGGTAATACAGCAACTTTTGAAATCTCGCCTGATGAAGGCTATTCGGTTTCATCTGCATCAGGTTGTAATGGCTCGTTAACCAATCTTAGCTATACCACAGGTGCCATTAGTCAAGCGTGCACGGTGCAAGTCGCATTCGCCGAATCCGTTGTCTCCGCAACCTTAGCGGTTAGCGATGATGTTTCAGCACTAAAGAACATCTCAGTCTCAAGTAACTATCCGAGTGATACGATACAAGTTGACTATGATGAAAATGGGCTTTCAATTGCGGTAAAAGAAAGTCGCTTTATGGAAGGGTTTGAGGAAGCTCTGATTGTGGTCATTTCTGGACAGCTTGATGATGATCGAGCTATGCAGTACGCACTGATGCTCTCGCCTGATGATCTGCTCAAGCTGCAAGAACCTGATGGCCTGTCATCGATTCGCTTTGATGCAGCTTCGACCGCGTTTGCGGCCTATGCAGTGTCATACACCGAAATGGACAGCCCGACACGCGAGGCGCTTGCCGAGTTTGAGCAGGTGTTTGTCCCCGATACCATGCTAAGACGCGGGCAGTTGCTAAGCCTCTACCAGTCAGGCGAGCGCGCGACTGCTTTCGGCGAAGACATCAGTATCTTTGCAGTACTGAGCTCAAATCTAGCCTACCGCGAAGCATTCCATGCAGCTATACAGGGGCGCCCTAATTTCGATGTGCCTGCCCAAGAAGCAGAACAACAACTCTATGAGATGCTCGACCAAAATGTCGGCATTGAGCTTCCCTACGGCGAATATTTTGAGTTTACAAACGATGCTGCGGGCGATTTAACTCAACTTTATGCCAACTACTCTACTTCTGCGATAACAGCCACTGTAGGACCTGTGGCAGAAGCCGAGCTAAATTACACCCTTGCCGACGGAGAAATCAACGTAGAGCAGGACGCGACAACACGACCTATGAGTACGGCGTTGAGTGCCTGTATTCACGATACTAAAGCGCTCACCTCTGAGCAGCTTTTTATTGATGCTGCCTATTCTGCTAGCCGATACACCCTTAGCGTGCCATGTGAACGCACGGTTGTTGGCCTGAAGCCATTGCGTAAGGTTGGTGACGCTTACCTAACCCTCGTAACAACAAGTGATTATGTGTCGCCAACAAGCTTTTTCTTTATGGGTTATGGCAATTTCACCACTGACGAAGTCGTCGTCGAGAAGCAATCGTTACGCTTACTTAGCCAAGTTGATAGTGCATCACTGCTAACCGGCGATAGTTTTTCAATTACAGAAGGCAGTCAACTTGTCTTACCTATTGTCGATTTCTCACAGATCTATAGTTATGGCGGAGGTAGTGATCTGGCTGAGTTTTCCACAACCACCGATGCGTCGGGTAGTTATCAAACCTCAGCCGCTGACGCTGGCATCGACATCCCTCCTCTCGTTGAGTATGAAAAAAGCGGCACGTGGACACTCAATGAAAGCAAGACCGAGTTAACTTTGACGTTGGACGATCAGCCTGACGTCAACGTAAGAGTCCAGCGAGCCATGGTGCACGGCTCCGATTATGCGCTTCTTAATGAGCTTAGCGTTTCGGGCTATGTTGGCTATCGTTTTCTCAGCTATGGTGGCCCTATTGATCAGTCGATGCCTCCGGAACAAATCGTAGGTCTTAACGACAACACCGATCCAGAAATGCTAGTTCTGGCTTTAGATCCTCGCTTTGACAGTCAGCTCGAGCGGTTTTACCAGAGCACTTACGTTTATCCATTCAGCTTCCTCGCCAATGGCACTGGTAGCTACGGATTTAGTGATTTTGGCTGCGATCTCCAAACTTTCCATTCGGAAAATCCCCATGAACACCTACCGACGGATTGTTCTGCGACTGTGCGTGTTGAGCCTCGGTTCAATTGGGATTTCAGCAACGACACTATTCGCCGATTCAATGGCGGCTGGAACGGAAATCCAATGGATTGCACGTCGTCATTCTGCAGCGTTGAGCTGTTCCGACTTCTGGAGCTAACAGCGGAAGGTTCAGCGCTTGTTTACCGAGATAAACAAGACTTCCAGATCAGAATGCAAGATAGCGAGCCCGCGATCGTTGCGCTCCCCTCGGGGCCACCCTCAATCCACCGTATGCGGGTTGTTGCTCAGTAAAAGACTTAATACAAGAAGTGTGTTCGGTAACTAGCCCCACAAGCGCTAGTCTTGCGGGGCTTCAAGCAGAGAATTTAGCTTACATTAGAAACGGAAGCCAGCACTCAACTGTACGTAACGAGGTGCTTGTGAACCAATGGTGGCACCAAAGCTCGAGTTACGTGTTGCCACGTCGGTCGCCAAGTATTCGTCGACACGAGTTGTGGTTTGCGAGTTGAATACGTTGAAGACATCAATGCCAAAATTAAAGTCAATGTCATTGATTTCTACATCATAGTTCATGTTCAAATCTAGCTGGGCAACCCAGTCAGTCGTACCGTAAAAGCCTTTAGGCACATACATGAATTCGCGCTCAGAGTTGTCCGCTGCATCCACGCAGTTGTCAACACAAAGGTAGTTCAAGTAGTAATAGGTATTACTATTGATTGGGTTACCTTTGCCGCGCGCATTAATAGGTTGACCCGAAACCAAGGAGAAGTTTGCACCCATGGTTAAGTTGTCAGTCAATGCATAAGCACCACGTACTTTAAATTGATGGCGACGGTCGTTTGGTAGGTCACCCCAGCCAGAGTTGATATAAATCACGTTGTCACCTGCTTCGGTCCAACCTGGAATGTCGTTACCCGTATCCGAGTTGACACTACCTTCGTAGTTGCCGTAGCTGTGTGACCAAGTGTATGAGAAGTGTGCTTGCCACAAGCCGTCCCATTCGCGATCTAAGACAAATTCAACCGCATAGTATTTACGACGTACTTCATCGCCACCGATTGGGTCTGGGTTGCCGTCACCATCAAGGTCAAAGCCGTAGTCTTGCACTTCGCCAAGGTCAATGTTGATGTTCTGCACGCTGTCAGTTTCTGAGCAGTAGCGCTGTAACGTCAGGTCACGACCTGGGTTGGCAAAGACCCAACCAGAGATGTTGCCACAGCCTGGAACGTTTACGTTAATCTTCATGTCTTCAATAGCGTTATTAAAGTCACGATAGATACCACGTACGCCGTAGTTCCAGTCTTCATTGATCATAGCTTCATAACCAATAATGATCTCGTCTTGATAGATGGGTTCTAGGTCGTTGTCTACTTCATCGGAGAAGTTTCCTGCGCCTGAACCACCGAAGCTATTTGGATCGCCCAACATGTCGCCAAGGATTGGCTGTGCATTGGTGTAACCGCTCTCGGTTTCTTCGAAGACCAAATCTTCCAAGATGTAATGTGAGAGTACGTCATTTGAAATACCTCCACCTGCGCTACGTGCCGCCATACCGTTCGCAATTGGGAAGTAGTAACGACCGGCGTTGGCAAAGAATTTCGCAGTTCCATCGCCGTGCACATCCCACGCTATACCTAGGCGTGGCGCTATCATGTCGTCAACTTCTAAGAATGGTGTGCCATCAGCTGCGTTTGTCGTGAATTCGTCCCAACGTAAACCTGCGGTAACTGTTAGGTTCGGTGTCGCACTCCAAACGTCTTCTAAATAAAACGCTTTGGTGTCCGTCGGATACGCACCAACTGTTTCGATTTCACGGGTTTGCACGTAGGCATTAACCCCGTCAGGAACGATCTCACCATTGACTTCAGAGCCAGGCGTGGTTTCGTAGATAGTGTAATAAGTGCCATTTGGACCTGTGGTGCGACGATTCATTTGCGTTGTACGCGTTTCGTCATCCATACCAAAGCGAATCAAATGGTCGCCCAAAGTATATTCGGCATCAATACGTAGTGCGTCACGAGTATTCAAGCGACGGTCAAAACGGGTGCTGGTTGTACAGCCGATATGCGAGCTGATACGCGCATCATAAACGCGGTTACATTCAAGGCCCGAGGTATTGGTGAGATCGTAGTCACGCTCACTTTCACCATAAAGCACTTTCACCATAAAGTTATCTGTCAGATAACCGGTATAAGTGGCCAACCAATTGGTACCACCAGCATCTAGGTAGCTGCTGTCAGCATATTGGCCTTCATTGTAACGATCAGTAGCCACGGTGCGGGCATCTGAAAAGCCGGTTACTTCAATGGTGTGGTTACTGCTGATAATCCAGTCAATTTTACCACCCCAGAATGCGTCATCACTGGCTTCTTCATAAAGGTTATTACCGGCAAGGCTGCCATATTGCGAAGAAACGTCGCGTGGCTCATAAAGTGCAAAGAAGAAGAGTTTATCCTGGATGATTGGACCGCTTGCCCAAACGTTTCCGCGCCAGCTATCGCTCTCTGAGTCACTGCGATTCACGGTACGAATACCGTCACCATCGTAGTAATCTTTACCTTCTCCACGAAGGCCGTCAGGCTGCCAGTAAATATCGCCACCAAACTCAAATTCATTACCACCTGACTTAGTTACTGCACTCACAACACCGCCTGTTGTGCGCCCGTACTCCACCGAGTAACCACCGGTTTTGACTTGAAAGTCTTTGTAGAACGCAAAAGGTACGCTAGAGAATCCAACGCCGGTTTCAACATCACTAATATTCAAACCGTTCAGGAAGATTGCGTTTTCACCAACGGATGAACCGCCAAATGAAATACCGCCAAAACGCGAACCGCTAATTACGCCTGGCGCTAATTGCGCAACAGACGTAAGGCTACGTGGGACTGGAATGCGTTCAAGTTGAGTGGCAGAAATGTTCAGACCGGACTCAGATGAACGCGTATCAATGGCAGAGGCGCGCGCACCACTGACTGAAATTCGCTCAACATCACCAGCGGTCATGGTTAACTCAACTACTGTTGCGCTGCCAATACGGACTTGTACTTGCTCGAGTACCGTTTTCTCGAAACCTTCAGAAGTCGCAAAAACTTCATAGGTACCCACCGGTAAGCGCGCAAAACGATAGCGACCTTCGCTATCTGCGGTTGTGGTACGTGTATAGCCTGTATCTAGGTTACGAATTGTAATCGTGGCGCCAGCAAGCGATTTATCACTTACTGTTGTAACCTCGCCGCGGAGACTACCATCGGCGCTTTGAGCGTTCGCTGGTGTAATCGTGGCAGCACCAAAGGTCAGGGTTGCGCCAATGGCAACAGCGACCAGTGAATACTTAAAGGTATTTGTTTTCATAGCCTTATTCTTCCCTTTCATCTCTGTAAATGCTCAGCTTTGCGACTGCGCTAACGGCCAGCTGAATCTTATTAAAAACACGACTACGGTAGCATTTTATCTGGAAAAGTAAATAATTTATGATTACAAAATAGACCATAACGAATAATATTCCATTAAAGAATCAACTATTCCTGCGTGATGAAATCCGCCTCAACACGTCTAGAACAAGCTGTATCATTAATGGATTGGGTATAGATCAGAACGTTAGGAGTGAGCGATAGAGTGCCTCAAGGCCAAATTTGGCGATGATGTACACATCATCGCCAAACTCCCTTAATTTTGCTGCTTTAGGTACTCGTCGTAGGTGCCGGCGAAGTCGCGCATACCTTGGTCGGTCAGCTCGATGATGCGTGACGCCAAAGATGATACGAACTCGCGGTCATGGCTGACGAAAATCAGCGTGCCATCGTAGTGTTCGAGCGCTAAATTCAACGCTTCGATGGACTCCATATCCAAGTGGTTGGTCGGTTCGTCCATGATCAGCACGTTCGGGCGCTGCATGATCAGTTTGCCGAAGATCATACGGCCTTTTTCGCCACCCGAAAGAATGGTGACCGGTTTTTTGATGTCATCTTGCGAAAACAACATGCGCCCGAGCACACCGCGCACGGCTTGTTCGTCGTGATGCGGTTGCTTCCACTGACTCATCCAGTCAAAGACCGTCAGTTTTTCTTTAAACCAATCAGCATGGTCTTGCGCATAGTAGCCAATATTGACGTTCTCAGACCATTTGATAAGGCCGCTGTCAGGTTGATATTGGTCGACAAGACACTTAAGTAAGGTCGTTTTACCGATACCGTTGGCACCGATAATCGCTACTTTCTCGCCGACTTCGATCATGGCGCTGATGTTTTTTAGCACCTGCAGGTCGTCGAAGCTCTTGTGCACGCCTTCCATTTCGAGCGCTAAGCGATACAGCTTTTTCTCTTGCTCAAAGCGTATGAAAGGGCTGACGCGGCTGGAAGCTTTCACTTCCGCCAGTTGGATTTTCTCGATTTGTTTGGCACGTGAGGTGGCCTGCTTGGCTTTCGAGGCATTGGCCGAGAAGCGGCTGACAAACTGCTGCAATTCAGCAATTTTTTCTTTCTTTTTAGCGTTATCGTTGAGCAGTTGCTCGCGTGCTTGGGTGGCGGCGAACATGTACTGGTCATAGTTGCCCGGATACACGCGCAACTCACCGTAATCGATGTCGGCCATGTGCGTACACACGCTATTCAAGAAGTGGCGGTCGTGCGAGATGATAATCATGGTCGCTTGGCGCTCGTTCAACACACCTTCGAGCCAGCGAATGGTGTTGATGTCCAAGTTGTTGGTCGGTTCGTCGAGCAGCATGATGTCTGGCTCAGAGAACAGCACCTGCGCTAGTAGCACACGCAATTTCAGGCCCGGCGCCAGCTCGCTCATTAAGCCGAAGTGCGCTTCGAGCGGAATACCCACGCCCAAAAGCAATTCGCCGGCACGTGATTCTGCGGTGTAGCCATCCATTTCTGCAAAAGCCACTTCCAAATCGGCAACCGCCATGCCCTCTTCTTCGCTCATTTCTGGCAGGCTGTAAATACGGTCACGCTCGGCTTTGACTTGCCACAACTCTTCGTGCCCCATGATCACCGTGTCGACCACACTGTATTGCTCGTAGGCGAACTGGTCCTGGCGCAATTTACCAACGCGCATGTTGGGCTCAATCGAAACATTCCCCGCCGAAGGCTCTTGCTCACCGCTCAAAATACGCATAAACGTAGATTTACCGCAGCCATTGGCGCCAATCAGACCATAGCGATTCCCCTCGCCAAATTTCACAGAAATGTTTTCAAATAGAGGTTTTGCACCAAATTGCATGGTGACGTTTGCAGCAGAAATCACGTAGGCACTCTCTTCTTGCCCGAAGGCAGACCAAAAAATAGGCGCGTAATCTACGTGTTTTAGCGGCAAATTACAAAGGAAGTTTTGCAGTTAATCTCCTGCATTTGCATTAAAACTGCCGGCAAGCACCCCACCGTCAATGGTGATCTCTGACGCATTCATGTAGTTGGCTTCGTCGGAGGCGAGTAGCACGCAGACGGCGGCCACTTCGCTGACTTCGCCGAAGCGGTGCATGGGGCAATCAGCGACGATTTTTTTGATGTTTTCTTCGCGCTGGGCGCCCTCACCCAACATGGGCTCCCAGATGGGCGTCATGATAGCGGCGGGATGAATTGAATTGCAGCGGATGGGCAGTCCTTGCTGGGCACAATACAGCGCAACTGTCTTAGTATGGTTGCGAATTGCGGCTTTTGACGAGGCATAAGCTGCCGCACCCGGAATACCCACCAAACCTGAGCGTGATGACATATTGACGATGCTGCCCGCGCTTTGGGTGCGCCGCATCAGCTGAATGGCATGTTTGCAGCCCAAGAAAGTTCCGTCTAAGTTGACCGCATGTACGCGGTGCCAGTCTTCCAATGAAACGTTTTCGGGATCTTGAGGGCCTGTCGCCGCTTCGAGGCCAGTAATGCCCGCATTATTAAACAATCCGTTGAGGCGACCGAATTTACTTTCGACCCAACCCATCAAATCCTGCCATTGGCCTTCTTCACTAACATCAAGTTCGTAAGCGAAGGCACCTTCCCCCAGGTCCTTCGCCAGCGCTTCGATCTCATCAACCAAGATATCGGTCAAAATAACCGTTGCGCCTTCCTTATGATAGGCACGCGCAACGCCTTCGCCGATGCCGCGGGCAGCACCCGTAATGATAATAATTTTGTCGTTGAGTCTGCCCATTGGGTTCGTTCCGTTATCGTTAGCGTTGCTTCAGTATAGTCGCTAAACAGGCACGCAGGTGCTCGTGCCAGAAACTTACTGGTTGTTCTAAAGCATTGCGGCCGAGGGTTATTTCACAAACGCAATGACCGTTCTGCTTAGCGCGTGGTAACGGCAACACCAAAACACCCTCTTGTTCTACATAACGCGTCACTGCTTCAATCAGCGCGGCTTCATCAGCATCGATATGCAAATGAAACATGGCTGCCTGCGGCTGCTCAGGGTTAACGCTTACGCCCGGAATGCTTGCCAACAAAGGCGCCAGCTCTTGTGCATATGCTGCGGCTTTGGGCATCGCGCTTAAGTTGTCTTCAAGCCCTTGCTCGGCCGCCAGCACATACGGGTACATCGAAATTAAATTACCGCCCGCACGCCGAGACCAAACGCGCGCCTGAGCGACAAACTCTGTCGTGCCAGCTAGGACAGCGCCAGCAATGCCACCGAGATCTTTGTAAAGACTGACATAGACGCTTTCGAAGAGCTCGCAGATCTCAGCAAAGTTGCGTTGGTAGTGGTGTTCACACTGCCACAAACGCGCGCCATCAAGGTGTACGGCTAGATCGTGCTGACGTGCCCATTGCACCTGCGCTTGCAGGTCTTCCCAGCTCGGGAGTTGTCCGCCGATTTCGCGCATGGGCAGTTCAAGCAGTAACGCGGCAAGCTGTGAAGGGTCATTGACCGCCGCTAAGTCACCAGCCGTCAACACGCTATCGGCTTGCCCCTCCTGCTGACCTTGCAAACCCCAAAGCTGCTGATAGCCATCCTGCTCATGCAGCACCAAATGCGACGTCGGATGCAGCGCAACACCCTTGCGCCCACGTTGTTCTGCATGAATCCGCAACGCCAAGGGTTGCGCCAACGTACCGCTTGGCAGAAACACCGCGGCCGGCTTGCCCAGCAACTTGGCAATACGTGCCTCGAATTGCTCTATGACTTCACCAGAACCATAAACGTCAGGGCTAGCGCAAGCTTCCGCACGTTCGGCGCAGCTCCTTAAAGTTTCGGCCATGGTTCGTGTCGGGTGGCGCAAAATCGAATGCTTTGCTGCGCTCGCTGCGCGTTGGTAGTTTTCTTTTGGATTGACCATGCCTCACAACCACCCCTTCTGATGCGCAATCCGCGCCGCTTCGACGCGATTACTCGCATGCAATTTACTCATTGCTTCCGAGAGGTAATTACGCGCGGTGCCCTCAGCAATAAACAGTGCCTCGGCAATGGCTTGAGTGCTCATGCCCTGCCCGGCTAGCTGCAATGCCTTGCGCTCTTTTTCAGTTAGCGGGTCATGTTGGCCGAGTGCTTGCAGCAGTAACTCGTTACTGATCACGCGCTCTCCTGCACAAACTTTTTGTAGTGAATCAATGAGTGTCGCAATAGGAGCATCCTTGAGTAAGAAGCCGCTCACGCCAGCATCAACGGCACGTTTGATATAGCCCGCGCGATTAAAGGTCGTAATGATGACGGTTTTAAGTTGTGGCTGATGCTGTTGCACCCACTGCAAAAGTTCAAGCCCAGACAAATGCGGCATTTCGATGTCTGTAAGCAAGATATCATAATCTTCCTGCTGCAATTGCTGCTGTGCTGCGGCACCATCAACCGCCTCATCAACCTCGTAGTCCGCTTCAAGACGCAAAAGGCTCGCTAAGGCTGTGCGCACCATAGTTTGGTCTTCGGCGAGCAAAATTTTCATGTCGCTGCTCCGGTGGCTTTCGGCATTTCAAGCTTGGGTAACTGTAAGGCGACTGCCCAGCCCCGTACGGTAGAGACTTCGACGGAGCCGCCGAGCTCTTGCATTCGTTGTTGTACTCCCACCAAACCGTTGCCACTTTGGACCTCAGCATGACTGCCGTCGTCGGTAACTTGCACGCGATAGACGTCAGCGCTTTCGTCAAAATGAATAGTGCAGATCTGGCCTGAGCTATGGCGAATCACATTCGTGACTAATTCGGTTATGGCGAGCACTAGGGCGGTTTCACGAGGTGCATCCAACAGCGGTGGTTTACCTAAAATATCGGTGCGAAAACCGGCATCATGTAAACGTTGTTCTAAGCGCGTCAGTTCGAGCGCAAGCCCACTGTGTTTATAACCTGACACGCTTTGCCGCACTTGCGACAAGCTACTACGGGCTATTTCACTGAGCTCCTGTAGCTGTTGCGCCGCAGCGTCGTACTGCTGTTTGCCAAGTTGCGCTTTGGCTAAATCCGACTTCAATACAATGCTGGATAGCGTATGCCCCAAGATATCGTGTAAGTCGCGGGCGATGCGCTCACGCTCGACACTCGTTGCTAGGCGTTCAATTTCGTCCGCACTACGACGTTCAGCGGCTGCGTGGCGTTGGCGCAAGCGTTCAACCCGGCCAAAGATCGCGACTGTTGCCACGATAACGGTTCCGTAGTGGAAAAACAGGTCCCAATGCGTACCCACGCCCCACTGAAATACCGCCAAGGTAGCAATAATGCCCAGCACCGCAGCCAGTGCAACCGGCCAACGATAGGCAAAGCCAACGAAAAAACCGACATAGCTGAATAAGGCAACCGAACCCGGGTTCCACGGCGTGACCGCACAGGCAATAACATACATACCGATAATCGGCCAAAGCATGCGTTGGTAAGGCAAATAGAAGCAATAAAAATACAGCCCGACAAATCCCAACATGGCGAGCGAAAGCAACACAATCTCGCTAATCGTATAGGGGAATAGGACCATCGGTAGGATGTAAAAACCTAAGTTAAATAGGTAAGCCCAAGCGTGTTTCGCATCTTCGTTAGAGGCTTTTTGTGTGTTGTTATCGCTGGTCATCATCTGCTTCTTCCGTTCGAAGTGATCTCATTATGGCCATTGATAGTCCATTCGACCAGTGACATTTGTCACCTTCAATTGCTGACAAAAGCTACTGCCGCGTAAGCACTTGTCTCCCTAAACTTGGTGATAACACTATTCACTGGAGATCGCCCATGGCAGTCGCACACTTATCTATTCACGGCTTAAGCAAAAACTATGGTCAGCATCGCGCACTTCACGACGTAGATCTCACGGCCTATAGCGGCGAGGTCCTTGCAGTACTGGGTAAAAACGGCGCAGGCAAGACCTCGCTGATCAATAGTGTACTTGGCATGCACTCCTATCAAGCGGATCAGCTTGAGCTATTTGGCCAGCCGATGTTGACGCAACAACGATCACTCGCAGTTCGGCAGCGATTAGGCGTCATGATGCAGCTCGGTGCGCTGGCAGCGAACCTAACCGTCTACGAGCAGTTGGACCTTTTCTGTAGCTATTACCAAAACGGTTTTCAGGTTGCCGAGCTCATTGAAAAATTCAATCTAAATAGTATCGCCAAGCAACGCTTTGGCAAGCTTTCTGGCGGTCAACGCCAGCAAGTCCTTTTCGCCCTCGCCGTGGCTGGCAAGCCCGACTTACTGTTTCTGGATGAGCCGACTGTCGGCATGGATGTCGAGGCGCGTCATGCACTTTGGCAGCATATTCAGGACTACCGCTCTGCGGGCACGGCTATTGTACTGACCACCCACTACATCGAAGAAGCCGAGCGTTTGGCCGACCGTGTCGCAATGTTGCGTGATGGCGAAGTCATTGCAGCAGGTACTTTGACCGAGGTGATTGCCGATCACGGTTCACTGGAGCAAGCCTACTTGGCCAACATGCAGGAGCAACGTCATGTTTAATGCGAATTTATACGTTAAAGAAGCCGGCTATGATTTACTGAGTTTATGGCGCACACCCGCGTTCTTTTTGCCGGCCATTTTATTCCCTGTCACTTTTTATATCTTTTTCGGTATCGTTTTTAATTTTAGCTCGGGTAGCGGTCAGTACATGCTCGTTTCTTATGCCTGTTTCGGTATGATGGGACCCGCGATGTTCAACTATGCCACCGCCGTCGCCAGTGACCGCGCTCATGGCTGGCTTACCTTGAAGCGCGTTGCGCCTATGCCATTGAGCGCTTACGTAGCAGCTAAGTATTTCAGTAGCTTGGTATTCGCCCTGTGCATCGCCTTAATCCTCTTTATTACCGGTGGCGTTTTTGCTGGCGTCGAGCTCTACACTTGGCAGTGGCTTTCACTCTTACTGGTATTGTTGATCGGTACACTACCGTTCGCTCTTATCGGCTTATTGCTCGGTCTTTGTTTGTCCGACAAAGGTGCGCCAGCGGTCGTCAACTTGGTTTACTTACCGATGGCTTTCTTATCTGGCTTGTGGGTGCCCATTCAGGTTTTACCGGAAACCGTGCAATACATCGCCTATGGCCTGCCGGCCTACCACTATGCGCAACTTGCCCATGCCGTTATCGGAACCAGTCAGGGCCATAGCATTTGGCTGCATGTTGCTGCTCTTGTCGGCTTCACCTTATTACTCACCGTTATCGTACGCTGGCGTTATCAGCGCCTTTCGCACTAATTGAAATGAGCCTATTACCTATGAAAAAGATACTTCTTTTACTCGTCGCTGTTGGTGCTGTACTGGCCATCATATTGAATTTACCTACTCCTAAACCGGCTGACGGAGCGAGCGACAACAGCTTCGTGATCGGTCCGGTGAACATTTTTGACGGCGAAAAATGGCGCAATGAAAAATTTGTGGTGGTGCATGAGGGCTGGATTACTGAGCTCTCGACGCAACGACCTGACCTTGATTTACCCTACCGGGAAACCCAAGACCAAGTGCTGATGCCAGGCTTAATCGACGCGCATGTGCACGTTTGGGGGGATGCCCTCCAACAAAGTTTGAACTTTGGCGTGACCACCGTGATCGATATGTTTGGTGACCCTAGCTTTTTGCAGCAGCATAAAGCGGCGCGAGCGGAAGCCCAACAAGCTAAACATGCTGACATCTTTGGCGCTGGCTACTTAGTCACTGCACCTAACGGCCATGGCACGCAATACGGTATACCCGTACCCACCTTGAGTGAACCCTCCGCTGCGCCTGAAGCTGTTGCAAAGCGTCTCGACAGTGGCTCTGATTTTATCAAAATCGTCTACACCCATGCCGAGGCGGTTTATCAACATGCTCCTTCGATTTCGTATGCGGAACTGGAAGCCACCATTAAGGCAGCACATCAAGCACAGCAACTCGCCGTGGTGCATGTTGCCGATCACGCTTCAGCGATGGACGCAGTTAAAGCGGGTGCCGACGGCCTCGTGCATAGTTTCTTTGACCGCCCAGCGAGCGATGAGCTAGTGCAACTGATGCACAGCAACGGGACTTTTATCATTCCGACAATGATGTTTTACGAGGGTATGCTGCGTGGCGAACTCAACGACGAACTACTAACCGCACAAGATCTAACGCTCCCAGCTAGCGCAGAGGCCAGCCTCAACCAGTCGTTTGGCAATGCAAACTTTCCCGCGCACTTTTATGACAACCTGCTACTCACCACCGAAAGGCTCTACCAAGCAGGCGTTCCTATCTTGGCGGGAAGCGACGCACCGAATCCAGGTACCGCTCACGGCTGGTCATTGCTGGTTGAGCTTGAAATGTTGCAGCGCGCAGGATTGCCACTCGAATCCGTCTTCCATGCAGCAACCGCCGCGCCAGCCAAAGCCTTTGCGCTGCCTCACCAGGGGCGCATTGCCGAGGGTATGAAAGCTGACCTAGTGCTACTTGATGCCGGTGCTACAACGAACTTGCGGGCGCTGTTCCATCCATTAGCGATTTGGAAGAATGGCTTTGAACTCTAAAAAGCCTACCCTGAAAAGAGCTGGCTGACTAACTTTGAAAAGTTCTCTTTCTGGTAATCTTCCATCGATGCGTAAAATGCGGCACATCCAAGCACTAAAACTAAAGCGCTGTATGCAGCTGTTCTTTTAAGATTTTTACTCATAGGTAGCTCCGTTATTGTTGTTTTAGGTTAATTTTACATCTGATTAGTGTGCGCTCGGATTGGACCATCGATAATTGCTGTAGGTTCGCTTCATCCGCTCCTCAAATGGCACCAGAAATGCGGAGCCCTGCACGATCAGTTCATAGTTTTTTAGAGCCATGGTTTGTTCGGTAAGAGGAAAGCACTCAATCGCAAAACTCAATTGATGAATTTTGGAACCGAAAGAGGGCGAAAACGAGCCATCGTTCGTCAGCGTTAAGCTTATTAACTGTTCTGTTGTACTTGATACTTCAGCGATGCCATGCAGATTTTCATAAACGTCAGGGTCATCATCTGAAGTTGAAATCGGCCGAAATGCAAAAGTTTTTGTGCCATCGATATCGCTGATCGCGCCAATATTGGCAGGAATCATTTTTTTGAAGTCATCGCAATCGACATTGCCAAACACTTCGGCTTTATCGTGTTGTATCAGGCTTTGAATTTCATCTCGGAAACTCTCGTTATCTGCATCGATGACGCGAACGAGTGGCTCACCTAATTCGCTGTGCCTAACAGAAAGATTCAGATTCGAACTCCCATTCGTGATGTGAATGTCATAATCAAGGTTTAGGCGTTCACCGGTACTCATAGTAGCCAGCAAAAAAATCAGATGACGCATAGTTAACTATCCTTGTGGCGACATAACACCACTCCAACCCACACAAACCAAACGATTTGAGTTAATCCAAAGGCTTCTTTAGTAAAAGGCAAACTTGGAAAAACCGTAAGGACGCCAAATGCGCCGACGAATAAGCCTACGACACACAACGACCTTGAAAAGATAGGTGAACGCAGACCAACAATACTTAACAGTAGCACCCACATACCGCCGACCAATTCAATTCCACCGCCAAGCGCATTCACAACCATGGTGTAGCTATAAAATAGGATGGCTGCCGCTTGTGGGTCTTTTGCGTACATTGCGATCATGGTGTTCATCCCCACCAAGGCGATCATTCCTGCACACATCATGAGCATGACCCAGATGAAGCCAAATAGACTGGCGCTGTTGAGTAAATGCCGACTTACGCCCGACAACTTGTTATGGATAGCTTGCACCGCAACGAGTAATAAAAATCCAAAAATGAAGTAGCCCAACAGGTAAGCAATACCAACGAGCTCCTGCTCGGCCATTACATACATAATTCTCTCGTTGATATCCGCGCCTTGGGGAATCGCAAGCAATGCGCCAAAGATGATAAACATACCGAGATAGCACACTGGCATTAAAAAGAATGCGAGCGTCCCAAAGCGAGATAATTTCGAATCACTTACCTGACAGTGACGCATCGTTTCAATCGACATACCGAACCTCATATTCGTTACTAATGACCTGCGTTCATGAGGCGATAATACGAGATGGTTTTAGCCCGTTCGTCCTTCCCACGTAAGAAGGACAGTTTAGGTAAGCTCTGTGCTATGCTGATTTTTTTCAGGTGGGTGCATCGACATTTATGTTAGCTATCTTTGTTTCTTCGATAGCCATGGCAGTGGCAGGCTTTGCCTTTTTTCTTATCCCTAAACGCCAGTCTAGGGGACCTCTGCTTCTGCTTCTCAGTTGTCTTTTTTACTTGTCCTCGGGTGCAGTGGTGTTTGAGTTAGCGCCAAATCTTGTGCACCTTTATGTGAGTTTTATTCCCGTTGTGTTTTTTCTTTTTCTTCCCGCTTTCTGGCTCTATCACGACGCAACCATCGCCCCGGATCGATGGCGCTGGCAGCCATCGATGTTGAGGCACTTTACCATCGTACCGGTTGTGTTATGTCTGAGTATTGCGCTCGCACTACTTCCTGCCAAAGACTTTCAGCAGATGTTTTTCGCGTCAGAGCCTGTCGACACTCCGTGGCTTATTGCGTTAGCTACGGCGTTTGCTTTCTTTTTAATGCTCTGGTTCTTACTTAGTTGCGGCTACGTACTCAGTATTTTTCGTCGTACGCTGGCTTACCACAAAAACATTCGGCTTATTTACGCGGACGAGTCAGGACGTAAACTTGACTGGGTGGTTATCACCGCGGCGCTGATGATCCTAACTTGGGTGTACGCTCTAATTGTGCTCACCGTAGAGAATCGACTTGCTCACTTCGGTTTCTCAGAAACCGGAGTGTTAATTCTGTTGTCGCTTATCGTGTGGTTAGTCGCTCACAACGGTATCAAACAGCACCCTGGGTTCAGTGAGACACAGGAAACGAATACTGAAATAGCGCAAGTGATAAAAACACAAGCCTATGAACGCTCGGCACTGCGCAAAACCGATTTGCTGCGAATTGCAGCAAAGATAGAAACCGCAGTAACGCAAGACAAGGTTCATCTGGAATCAGACTTAAGTCTGGTCAAACTGGCGAAACATGTCGCTGAACCACCCCAGTATATTTCCCAAACATTGTCGCAACACCTCGGTACCACCTTCTTTGACTTTATAAACAAAGCCAGAATCGACAACGCGTGCCAGTTGCTAACAACGACAGATCACTCCGTGCTGGACATTGCCTACGCGACAGGTTTCAACTCCCGCTCGGCTTTTTATAAAGCGTTTAAAAACTACCTGAATCAGACCCCAAGCGAATACCGAGCGAATTGCTCTTAATGCCAGCTGTCCTTCCTATGTGGGAAGGACGAGATATCTGGTTATGCCCCGATACTATCGCCTTACACACCTTCACAAAAAGCTGACATTTAGCGTGCCACACTCACGAGCTCGCTGAACTTCAATGGATAATTTATGAAAAAAGTAATATTAGTCCTCCTGTCCGCTACGCTTAGTTTTTACACTGCATCAAGCGTGGCTAGTCTGTCGCCAACAGCCGCCCAAACAAACAATACAACTGATTCTGTTGCGCAAGCGATTGTCGATAAAGTCATAGCAGCCTATGGCGGTGATGCGCTCTTACAGGCCGACAGCATTAAAGTAATTGATTACAACAAAGGCCCGTGGCCTGGCGAAGGTGAAACGCCTGCCATTCCCGAGTTATGGCGTATCAATGAAGAGCTAACGATCGACTTTGCGCAACAGCGCAAAAGCTTGCTGTCGTATCGCGTGCCGCGCACCACAATAGACTTAGAGAAGTGGGTTCAACAGAACGGGCAAACAATTGTTTACGACATCCTGCATGAAAAATACTCCGAGCAAAATTGGGCCAACTTTACGCGCCTCGGAGCGTCACTTGAGCGCAGCAGCGATACGTTGCATGCTCGGCGCTTGGTGAGTCTAAAAGGCCAGCTAGACTATGCGGGCGATGACTATTTCCGTGGACGCTTGCAGCACAAGCTGACCCACCTAACCGACTCTGGCGAGCGCTATACCTACTTCGTCGACCAGGCAAATGGGCTTATCCACAAGCTGCTGCGCCATCACCCTCGCGCCGGCGAGCTACTTTATGTCTTTTCCAATCATAGTACCGATAGCAATATTGCCTTTGCCCGCGACATGAACTTCTTTGTTAATGGCGAGCTGCGCTTAACCTCAGTACACCGTGCAATCGAACTTGAGCCAGATCTCGAAACTGCATTTCAAGGCTTCGACAATTTTACCCCTTGGGACGATACGATGGACGCTTCTAAGCTAACTGTTAAAGCGATTTCAGATGGCGTCTATCAAGCCGGCACAGGTCGTGCACTTACGGTGTTTATTGAGCAAGCAGACCATTATATTGCAATGGGTGCAGCGGATGCCTTAGCTGAGAATTTCGCTGCGGTGAAAAAGCTCTCTCAACAAGAGAAACCTCTTAACTACTTTGTCGTCACACATCATCATAATGCTAATGTTCGCGGCTTAGACAACGCCCTCGCTTTAGGTGCTTCATTAGTAGTTGCTGAACAGCATAGTGATTCGATTTTAAGCCATATCACGGTCGATGAGGTCGACAACAAAATCATTTCGGTGCCGCCACGAGCAGCATTTACGTTGGGCAATTTAAAGCTCTTTGATATTGCCACCGCGCATTCCCGCCATTACTTATTGGCCTATCTACCCGCCGCCAAGATGGTGCTTGCAGAAGACCATTACGTCACCGATTTAACAACCGCGAAACCCCGGATCTATCACGATATGGTGCGCTTTGCTGACGTTCTCGCTAAGCTCGATCTCGCGGTGGAGACGCTAGTAGATATTCGTGGTTGGCGCCAATTCAGCATGGAAGAATTCACGCAATGGACACGCGACTTTACGCCGAAAACCTGCCCACCAGGCTACACGATTTGCGTAAACGGTTAAGATGTTAGCGATAGGAGCACAAATGAACAAACTGATATGGGTTGTCGATTCACCATTCTCACGCTCGATTAAATGGTTAATGTTGCAAAGAGAAATGGAGCATAGTGAGCACTTGCTCACGTGGGAAAACATGAAAAATGACCGTTTGCTGGTTGAGTACAATCCTAAGTTACAAGTTCCCACGCTCATCACTAAAGAGGAAGTCCTCAGCGACTCGCTGCTGATGATATTGCGGTTTTTAGGACACGACTGGCACCGCACCACGGACGCCAAACTTTTTCGCCTTGGCGATTGCGACTTTGAAGCGACACTGATTTTTTTGTTTCGTGCGAATCTACTGAAACGTCGATTTGGCCCCAGCCAAGAAAGTGACTTCATGCGTGAAGCTGGCGTAACGAACTACCAAAAAGGCGTTGACGTGCTGCTTGATCACTTGTTGGTTAACACCGCAAAGATCGAAGTGAACGGGGGTTTAGTTTTGGTTTTCTCGATGATACTCATTGCACGTTTTATCGGCCAATCTGATGCTATGCATGATTATCGCTTTGAGGAATTACTGCAGCTCAATGATGCGCTAGCTGCTGATCCCCATTATCAAGAGCTCGCGCAAAATTACACTGGTCACCAGGGTCAGCAATGGCCATTTTTTCTCGTCGCCTAACGCAAAGCATTAGCCGACGCGGAAATTGTTGGCTTTAATCTTGGAAGTGCGATGTGTCGCTTTGTACGAAATTAACTCCGCAGTAGATTGCTTATGAACTTCATCTAATCACTCAGGATTGTCGACAATATATCGATTATAAGCCGTATTTATTTCTCTAAAATCACAATAACCCATATATTGTCGACAAATTTACCTGATTGAGTCCTTATGCTTTTTAACTTCTTTGGAACTTTGAATTCGATTTTAATTATAGTGAGCCTGATTGGTGTCTTCTCGCAAGTTAGGACGGTTTGGCTACGTAAGAGAGAAAGCCGGCACGGAGCAACTGAAATTCTCTCTTTAAATAAATTCTTTGTTAGCTTTTTGGCTTACTACTCATTTTTTGTATACGGCATGTCGATAGAGCCTTTTAACCACTTTATTGTTTGGCCGAGGTTGATAGCCGCTCTTTTAGTGGCTGTGGTTTTGTATGAAATATGGATTGACCGAAAAGCGATTACTTCCCTCAGCCTTTTCGCTTTAGCCATTATATTGCTCGTGTCAGGAGTCACCTTTGGCCTAATAACAGATGCCTACACCGATGATGGACGCAAGCTAATGGCGGCAATGATAGTTATTATTACTATTTTTCTTGCGCAAGGTTATATCCATCAAATCATGCTAGTACTTAAGCTAGGCAGTACTGGGGCACTCGATATAAAAATGAGCCAACTCATTCTATTGATGGATTTTTCGACAATCGCATTTGCATTTGTTATGGGGCTTGAGGATGGTTGGCCCTTGCTGTTGCTCGCCGTAGTGAGTGCTTCTACAAAGATTATTATCCTTTATTTGTTTCGGTGGGTCAGGATAAGTAAATCTGCAGAGCGCAAGCGTCTAGCTGCGGCTCAATGATGTTAGATCAAGCAATAGAAAAGTTCGACAAATTAGGCTCTACTTAATTACCAAGGCAATAGTTTGCTCGTGACTTGACGGAGAACCCTTTTGAACTTTGTACGTTTTATTATTCTATTACTTGCCAGTTTCAGTTTGACCGGATGTACATCACTCGTTTCGAGTTATTTACAATCAGCGGATAGTTTCAGCTATGACTCGATTGGCTCCCCTGAAGAAATTGCGGAGCTCGGCTTTACTAAGCGTGAGCATTGCTCCGCTAACGAAGACCGTTGTACCTATTACTTTATCGGTGAGCCGCTCACAAGTCGGCGTTTGCAATACCAAACTGAAATTTCATCAGCGCGTTCCACAACCGCTGTTGAGCTATCTGTCACACGAGATAATCTGCCCGTTTATGCACCAAGCACGATTGTGTTGATGCATGGATTTCGTGCATCCAAAGAGTTCATGGTAAATACCGCGCTCTACTTTCGCTTCCTAGGGTTCAACGTCATCGTTCCCGACTTACTCGGGCATGGTGACTCTGCTGGGGCAAAGACTTTTGGTGTCATCGATAGCTATGTAATTAATGAAATCATCGCCAAAGAGCATGTTCCTCAACGCAACCTCTATTTGCTGGGCAACTCAATGGGCGCGGTTGCGGCTACCCGTATTGCGAGCAGGCGTGATGATGTTCATGGCCTGATCTTGCAGGCGCCTATGCTCAATTTTGACGAGGCTGTACTGCGCTATTCAAGCTCAAATTATCCATTCCTGGCCGGCCTGATTGGTGAAGATGCGATTCTCAATGGGGCCTCATCAGCGTTGGCCGAGGTCAATCTGACCGCCTCTGATACCAATATTTTACCGATGCTTGCGTCGCTATCGGTACCCACTCTCATTTTGACCTCGTCGGCTGATGAAGTGTCCCCTTATGCTTCCTTTGCCGAGCTCTCAAGCGAGCAATTATCTGTTAAAAACCTACCGAACAGGAATCATCCCAGCATGGCAATTGTTGGCAATGACAGCAGTGAGATTATTTTGAACTGGCTTGAACAATGACCAAAGTTAAAAATATTTGACATGAACAATTTCTGTACATAAACTGCACGTGTTAAACTTTTCTAACATGAGGTGGTGAAAATGGCTTTCAAAGAAAAATCAGCTTGGCTAATGTTGATTGCAACCTTGGTGGTTGGGCTTTATATGACGTATGCGGTCGTGCATACGTATATGGAACTTCAGCAGGTTCCAGCGGTACTTCCAGTATTTATTAAACTCACGGTCACTTTAATTATTCTGAGTGTGATCGGCCAAATTGTGCTGGCTATCGCCAATCATAAGCAGGCTGAGCAAAAAGCCGATGAGCGAGAAAAAGTGTTCATTCGTCGGGGGCAAGCTGCAGCGGGCGGTGTATTAGCATTTGGCGTTGTCGCCTCGCTCATCCATTTTCTGTTCTTAAGTGATGGCAACCTGCTCTTTTATAGTTGCTTGCTGAGCTTAGTCGTGGCTCAAGTCGTCGAATACGCAGTGCAAATTGCTAGCTTTCGTCGAGGTTATTGATCATGTTGCCTATCGGAAACTGCGTACGCGAATTACGCGCAGAAAGCGGCGATATGACCCAAGGCGAGCTCGGCGAGCGGGTAGGTGTGACACGGCAGACGATAGCGGCAATTGAGCAACGTCGCTATTCACCGTCCTTGGAAACGGCTTTTCGTATTGCCAATGTTTTCAACAAAAGCCTTATTGATGTATTTTGGTTTGATGAAACCTAATTTGGCTTAAACCACTGTCATGATGCTTGCACCTATCGAACTACTGCCGGTGAATATTGTTCAGCTACTCATGTTGTTCGTGGGTCTTTTGGCAATCGCCATGCTGCGGGGACAACCGCGCTATACCGGTTTGGTTTTGGCTTTTTTGGTGCAAGCACTCGCTGTGCTCTTTAATTTTTTAGAAGAACTGCGGTTTGTGCCAGTGTTCGTTACGCCAGCCATGAGCCTTGCCGGTGGTCCAAGTCTCTACCTATTTGTCAGGGTCTTGGTGCGACCGGAGCAGCCGCTGGCATGGCGTGATGTCGTGCATTTTGTACCAGCACTTATTGCCCTCTTTTTCGCAAGCCATATCGGCTGGGTTCTGGCAATCGGTGCATTGAGCCAACTCATTTACCTAAAACTATCACTGGTGCTGTTACTGCGTTACGAGCGTGCCATTAAGGAGCGCAGGGCTGACAGCGAGCGCTTGCAACTGCGCTGGTTAATGTGGCTGTTGTTCACTTTGATGGGCTTAATCGTCATTGAAGTCCTACGCGCCAATCTGCAGCCTTTCTTGCCCTACGAATTGCGTAATCAATGGTACTTCATCGACCAAGTCATTCTGCTTTTATTACTCGCCGGTTTTCTGGTTGGGATTGTTCGGCAGCCTGAAGTTTTCGATGACTTACAGGAGTTTGAGGAGGCTGAGAAAGCCAACACCGAAGCTTCGAATGAACAGGCTCTTGGTCTCTTCACCGAGATTGATAGCTTAGTCAAACGTGAAGAGCTCTTTCTCAAGCCGCGCCTGGCGCTGCAAGATATCGCTTCACTCACCGGCCTCAATGCCAAAGATATTTCTTGGGCGATTAATCAAGGCGGTCAAACCAGTTTTGCCGATTACATCAATCAGCTACGCATTGCGCAAGTGGTTGAGATGGCGCAGTCGCAACCGCAGAGACCGCTACTCGATATTGCGCTAGACGCTGGTTTTAGTTCCAAGTCTTCTTTCAACGCGGTATTCAAAAAGCAGACAGGGATGCCGCCCAGTAGCTATTTAAAAAGTCTAGAATCTTGATTCTGGTCGCCGCTCGATCGCCCACAAACTAGGCTACAGGCACAAACAACTGTGCTTGGAGTTTACCCAAATGAAAACTAGCAAATTGAAAAACTTTCCACGGAGTTGTCTGCGCGGCACTGCGATACTCTTAATCTCGCTTTTTACCCTCGCAGCTTTGCTGTGGCTCTATCAAGATCTTGAGAGCGGTGAAACTGAGCTGAATCTCGATAGATTGCAAAGTTTCGTGCTTACTAACGTCAACGTGCTAACGATGAATGACCAGCAAGTGCTTTCGAATCACGCGATCGTGGTGCGCGATGGTGTCATTACCGAAGTAAGTCCCATGACGCAAGTCACAGAAAGTAAACTCACGGTCATTGATGGCAAACAAGCCTACGTCATGCCGGGGCTTATTGACGCTCACGTGCATGTCTTAGATCGTAGCTACGCCAAGTCAGCGTTAGCGGCTGGGGTGACCACTGTGCGCAATATGGGTGGCTTTCCCTATCACCTGAAATGGCGTGACGAACTCGAAAAGGGAGAGTGGTTTGGTAGCCGAATGGTGGTATCGAGTCCTATTTTTAATAGCATCGAACAGGGCGACCCTCTCGCGCACTTCCGTGTGAATGATCCTGAACTTGCTCGTCAGGCAGTGCGCGATTACATTGCCGAAGGCTATGATTTTATTAAAGTCTATGAAGGCCTACATGCGCAAACGTACAGTGCAATTTTAGCCGAAGCGAACACGCTTGGGGTGATGGTTGCAGGGCACCCTTCGTATGACTTAATGCATAAGAACCTAGACGAACATGGTGCACTGCGTACCTTTGAGCACAGCGAAGAAATCTACGATGGCTTTTTAGCGCAAACCTTTAACGACACAAAAGCCGAAGCGGCAGCGCAGTTTTTTGTCGACCACAATGTTGCGCTCGTGCCGACCCTAGCCGTTAACCGAGAGCTGACCCGCCTTAGCAACGAAAAGTATGAATACCTGAAGCAGACCGACCAAGCGGCAATCACGCCTTTCGCGCGATTTATTTATGAGCAAACATCGTTTAAGCGTTGGCTCAATGCATCGCCAGAACTCGCGGCCTACAATCTGGAGGTTGACGCATATCTGCATCACCTAACGCAACGCATGCACGAGCGCGGCGTCACGTTAGTGTTGGGCTCGGATGCCGGTGCGTTAACTGGATTGCCCGGTCCAGCCACAATCGATGAGATAGAACTGATGGTTGCCGCTGGTATTCCAACCCATGCAGCTCTGGCTGCAGCAACAATCAATGCTGCACATAGCGTCGACATGGATCAACAACTTGGCCGCATTGCGGTAGGTTTCCAAGCAGATTTAGTGGTTTTAAAAGAAAACCCAGTAAGCACCGTACAAACCCTACGCGACCCACTCATGGTGATACAACAAGGTCGCGTGTTCGATAGCAACGATCTCAATCAACTGCGAGATGAGGCGCATCAACATTCAGGCTGGCTGTTGAGTGTCGCTCGGCATCTAAATTATCTGCTATTCGGTTAGCCACAAAAGAGGTGCTAAAACGACGCTCGCTGAACGTCGACTCGAAATCTTGGCTGGATTTGCGTTCAGTTACAAATAAATAGCCGTCTTGCTGTGCATAGTGTTCTATGCTTTGACCGGCAGCATTGACATCAAAAAAGAAGTAGGCGCTGCCATCACCATAAAAGTTGAGCTCTGCCTTGATTGGGTGAAGGTCTTCGGTAACGGTTAAATAATAGTTAGCTTCGAACTCGTTGACGTAACCACGCAATTCTTCGTCATCGATCAGCGCATCTAGCGGTAAAGCGTACTCGAATCGTAACTGCGCTTGTTCAGGCATGGGGACCACGCGAACAAGGTTGCCGACGCGAATTCGCTCGATAATGGCATCGCGCGGGTGGAAGAGGTCAACCAACTCGGCAACGTCAAAGTACTCCATAGCAAACGCAGTTTCAGATGGTGTGTCATCACTGCGGCCTTGGTTTAGAAGGCGAATTACCTCAGCCGGATAACTGACTTGTAAACCGTCAGAGCCAGTTTGCACTGCAGTGGTGAGCTGTCCAAACTCACGCTTGTCGTTGCGCAGGTTGAGAGCCTCAAAGCTGGCCTCGAGCTTGACCTGAAGTGTATCCCTTGGAGTGGTTGGTAAGTGGACTAAGTGTTGTTCCAGCTTCTGCTGATAAGCGCTGGCATCCAGCTCACTAGCGACGGTCGCGTCTGAGCTAAAGAGCATAACGCTGGCAAGCAGTATGAGTGAAGCGTGTTTTAACATTTTAAATACTCAATCGACATAATGAACTTACAGACCTTGAGTGCTTTAAAGAGTTCATAATTAAAGTTAGGAAACCCGTTAGATGGCCAAAGATAACGCTATGCCAGTCTATTTTGACGACGCCACCGGTACCTTGCTATACGCTGATGAACGCATTGAATTGCGTCCGAAAACCTATGCGGTAGCAAAATTCTTAGCCGCACACCCACAACAAGTGTGTGCAAAAGAAGCGATCATGAATGCAGTGTGGGAAAACAGTTTTGTTGAAGAGCAAGCAGTCTTCCAATCGATTAACGAGATCCGTCGCAAATTTGCCCCTACTGCGGTGATTCAAACGTACCCTCGGCGAGGCTATGCATGGCTACTCCCCACTACCTCACAACCTTCTATTCATTCGAAGCCGAAAACGCAAACCGCTGTTAAGCAGTCAAAACCACGCTGGCTGCTTTTGTCTGTTCTAGTGGCTTTATTGCTGAGTTTTGTGGCGATCGGTTGGTTTTCTTTCATCGGTAACGGCGAGAGACCATCGTGGCTGCCAGAGGGGCAGCACTTCAACTCGACCGAACACCAAGCGTTAATGGTGCTGCCAACGGATACTACCGCGCTCACAAACGACGACCGTGGGCTTGGCTTTGGCGCCTTACAAACAGTTATCGAGCGGCTACCGAGCGAAAGCGACCGTACGGTTTTTCAGGCCAGTGATGTTTTGGACATCATGGACCGTAAACGGATTGAGAAGCCTACGGACTATTTTACCGTATCGGGAGCAACGCAAATCATCAGCAGTAAACTGAGTGGCGTACCCGGTGAGTACTCGTTACTCTTTACCATATGGCATAGAGACGGCACACAACGTCACGGCGTCTTACATGGCGGCACACTTGAACAGGTCATCAGCGATTACACTGAGGCGCTAATGTTACAGCTGTTCGGTGAATTGGCGCGCCCCCACCGCGGAGCTTCCTCGCTGTTAACCACGACTTTAACGCATCGCGCCATGACATTGCTTGCCAAGGGAGAAACCCAGGCGGCAATTCCCTACCTCGAAAGCGCTGTACTTGAGCACCCTGAAGAACCCATGCAACGATTTTTGCTCGCGCGTAGTTACTTGAATTTAGGCCAAGCGGAATCCGCGCTGCCACATATTGAATCAGGACTTACGGCGCTTGACACTCTGCCCCCACAACCACTTCGCGGCCGCCTCCTGTATTTGAAAGGCGTTGCGCTTATGCCTAATAACCTGCCAGCGGCGAGTCATTTCCTTAGCGCCGCTCAAAAATCAGCCGAGGCTCAGCAAGACTGGCTTTATCATGCATACGCAAAGGCCATGCAAGGTCAGGTACTGATTCAACAACAGCGTTTTAGTGAAGCGGAACCTCTGTTAGCCGAGTCACTTCGCTATCAGCAACTTTTAAATTGTCCACTGGGTATTGTGCAGGGGCATTTGGACTATTTTGACTTTTATTTCGCGCAAGGAAACACGACAAAAGCACAAGCTGAGTTACAGATTGCTGAACAGGTGGTGCGTGAACGTGACCTCCTTGCAGTCAAAAAACTCATTGAAGACTACAAAAATAAACTCGTTAAATCATAGCTTTACATATTATAGAACTCTTATAGAGGAATTCTAAGCCTTACGTTTCATGTCTTGCCATGCTGTTCCAACAACGAACAGAGGATATAAACATGAAATTAAAATCACTTTCGACATCACTTTTATGTTGCGGCTTGGTAACGGCACTCACCGCCTGCTCAAGCGCGAGTATCAACCGTGATGACTTAAACCAAACAGTGCAGCGGTATCACGCAACCGTGCTAGCACAAGAGCCGGTTACTTTAAGCTCTAGTGTGCCAGAAGGCGTCGTGACTGGCGCCAGCTATGGCTTATTTGATGAGCTAGACGGTGATTCCGAAGACATGATTTCCGGAGTGCTTGCCGGAGTTTTGGTTGGTGGCGTTGTCAGCGCCTTAGCCGATGGCTCTAATCAAGCGATTCGCTATCGCCTCTACCATCAGGACAAGGGAGAGTTTGCCGTCATTAGTAAGGAGCAACTTGGCAGAGACGTTCGCTGTGTTGAAGTACAACAAGCACAACAAGTAAAACTCTTTGCTGTCGATTCAGAATTCTGTCAGGAAGCTCAAGAAGAAGCGCCAACAAAGGCTATTTATGGTGCTCAATTACAAGGATCGGGTACCGACGATTGGCGTGCTGCAACCGTTATCGTCCAAGACGATCGCATCCTGGCTGTTTCTGAAACCAATGAAGAAATTTCCGCCGGAACGCAATTGATTGATGCACGCGGTACCTGGCTTGTTCCTAGCCTTATCGATGGCCACGTGCACTTAGCGCAGAGTGGCAGCGCCTTTACGCGACCGGATATTATTGGGGCAACCAAGCTCCACAGCTATGACCAAGATCAGGCATGGCTTACCGATCACTTGCCGGATATCTTGCACGACTATATCCGTCTTGGAATCACAACCATCGCTGATTTAGGTGGCCCGACGCAACGTATTCACTCCCGCAATCAACTTGATTGCACGACAGGATGCCCCACCATTTTAAGTGCCGGCGAATTGATTAGTGTAGCTCCCGTGGCTGCACTTTCCGGTGACGATGGCCCAACATTTCTGACTGCCCAAACGCCAGCTGAAGCGATGGCCGCCGTGAAAATGCAAAAGGGCTTTGGCGCGCAAATTAGCAAGTTTGTATTTACCAACGAAGGCGGTTTGAGTACGCAACAATTGCAACAGCACTTTTCCGCGGCAATGTCCGAAGCAAAAGCCCAAGGTCAAATTGTTGCGGTGCATGCGCAAGACTTGGATTATGCCAAAGCCGCGATACGCGCAGGTGCAGATATTTTGGTTCATGGCGTTATGACAGCAGCCATCGATAAGGAGTTTATCGAATTAGCGCAAGCGCATGATGTCACCTACATGCCGACGCTCACCGCTTATGAACATTATCTTTCGATTTTTAAACAACAATTGACGTTCACAGATTTCGAGCAGCAATTCGCGGACGCCTATGTGCTGAATTCCTTTGCCCAGTTGCAGGATAATCTTTCTGCGACGGATCAGATGTTTCAGGTTTTTACCCGCTATGTACCTATGGTCGACGCCAGTCCAGAGGAACGCGCCGCGTTATCAGCACAAGAACAAGCCATCGTGGGACAGCTCGAAGCCCTCTTCTCACAACGCATATTGCAGGTGCAATACAGTAATTTACGTGTCGCACTTGATGCCGGCTTGCAGGTCGGTTTTGGTACTGATGCAGGAAATCCCGGAACCTTACATGCGGTTGCTGTCGCTGAAGAAATTCGTGCATGGCAGCGCGCAGGCGTTAGTGCCGCAGAGATTTTTCAGGCTTTAACCCTTGGCAACGCCATGGCCTTCGACATAGCACAGCAGCAAGGTGTTATCGCACAAGGCAAAACGGCGACGTTTAACTTGCTGCAACGTGACCCATTACAAGATCCCCAAGCCTTGTTAGCGCCCACCCACGTTTTCCAGAACGGTAGCCTTGTTTTTGACTTGGATGATCGCTTATGAACAGCAAATTCAGCTTATCCGTTTGGCTCTACAGCCTGACAAGCATCGGCTTGTGTCTACTCGCAATCAATGCATTGGCGAAGCCAATTGTGATTCGACACGACGTCAAAGATACACACTATTTGGCAACTCAAGACGACTTTCCACCACTCGCGACACTCTACAAGATCGGCGCACATGGCACCCTAGTGAAACCGCAATGGGTTGTTACTGCGGCGCATACCGTGTTTTGTGTTACGCCTGGGACCGCGATTCGCATCGGTGACCAGTTCGTCGAAGTGAAAGCGCGTTACAGTCACCCAGATTATGAACGTGGTGGCGACAACGATATCGCGCTCATTCAACTTAAATCGCCTTTGAGGTCACCCACTCCTGCCCGCCTCTATGCGGGGAGTAACGAGGCTGGTAAGGACGTTTGGTTTATTGGCTCTGGCGCTACCGGCAACGGTCTGACCGGGCCAACGATAAATTACAAAGCTAATGCCGGCGTGCTGCGCAAAGCACAGAATCGCGTGGAAAAAGCCCGAGGCAATGAAATCTCATTCATTTTTGACCGTGGCGACAAAGCATTACCACTAGAGGGTGTTTCGGGCAACGGCGACAGTGGCGGGCCAGCCTTCATCCAACGTGGCAACACCTACTGGCTCCTCGGCATTAGCTCGCGCGCGGACTCTTGGTTCAAAGACGTCGGTGAGTATGGCGTCAACGAAGTCTATACCCGTGTTTCTGCTCACTTGCCGTGGCTCGAAGCGATGTTCGCGGCATCTCCTACGCAACGCTTACAGATGAGCTCAGCTGAGCGTTTTGTGCAACCTGGGATCGAGGATATCGACAGCGTGTGCGCCCAGATCAACTATACCCCTATTGAGGAAGACTAATGTTTAAACGAATTGTTTTAACGCTGCTGTTAGCGCTAAGTATTATCGCGCCCAGTGCAACACTTGCAGCCAACCAAGAAGCGAAGTTTTACGCTGGTGGGAGCTGCTTTAAAGCGTTCCCCACGTACGATGCTTGGATCGACCTGATGCGTGAGCGCAATGGTTGGTTCAAAACTTGGATCATCTCATGGCGCTACGACGAAGAACGTTTTAACGATGCGGTGGCTAGTGTGGATTGCACCGTCGGCATTTACCCAAGTACCGACGGCACTATGGTGCAAGCTTTTATCGTCAAACCTAAGCAAGTGACAGAACCGCTACCGATGGTGCTCTACAACCGCGGCGGTAATCAGGGTTTTGGTTCGGTAACCTTAGCGCAGCTATTGGACTTTATCATTCCTTTGTCAAAGCAAGGGTACGTGGTTGCCGCAACGCAATACCGCGGCGGTAGCCGTCGTTCTGAAGGTCAAGATGAATTTGGCGGCCGCGACGTGCAAGATGTACTCGCACTCAGCGAGTTAGTTGCAGCAATGCCTGAAACCGACGGTTCGCAGCGCTTCATGTTAGGCGTGTCGCGAGGCGCGATGAACACCTTTATGGCCCTGCGCGATGCACCAGAAGATACTGCTACCAGCTACCGCGCAGTGGCGGTAATTGGTGGCCTTGTGGATTTAGTCGAGATGAAAGACTTTCGCCCAGAAATGGAACGCGTCTATCGCGCCCTCATCCCCAATTACGCCACGCAACAAGCAGAGCAGCTATACACCCGATCCGTGAGTCTTTGGCCGGAAAAACTACCAGCTCACGTCGGTGTGTTGCAATTGCATGGTGAAGATGACGAACGCGTTTCCGTGCAGTCAGCGCGCACACTTTCCGAGCGCTTGCACACTCATGTTAGGTCGCATAATCTCAAGGTGTTCAGCGGTGAAGACCACATGATTCGTGGTGAACGTGAGACGGTTGTTGCTGAAATCGATAGTTGGTTCAAGCAGCACCTTAAATAATCATGCAGCCATCGCTGCTAAAGGAGCAAACTAATGTATGAACTAAGTGTGATTTTATCTTGGGGTTCCCCCGTGGGAATTGGTTTATTTTTATTCCTCATGGGATGCGGTTTAGGGGTGTTCTTTTGGGGCATTTCGCGCTTGCCGCAAAAGCCAGCAAAGAACTAAAAGCGAATTGCCAGTATGAATAGCGGTGGCTCGGCATTAATGTTGAGCTGCCACTGATTCAGTTGGCAAATCCGTTTTACTAAGTGTAGCCCCTGTCCGAGGCCCTGACTCGCAGACCCACGTACGCTCGAGGCTGCGAGATCAGCCGGTGTCCTTTCAGCAAGCGGGTTAATGAAGGATAAAACGTCACCCTGTAACTCAATGTGTAAGCTTGGCTGGCTCGCATGCGCAATTGCGTTATTGATAAGGTTGGTCAGCATTAACTGCAATAGATTCTGGTTAGCATGAATACGATAGCTGCTAGGTACATTGATGTTCAGCTCAAAATCGTCAAGACCGGATAGCTTTCGGTGGCTCACAACGCAGTTTTCCAGCTCAGCCAACAGACCTAAAGATTCAGTTTGTACCGATTCTTCGCGCGCTAGCGCAAGCAGCACTGTGGTAGTCTCTTCAATACGCGCAATCATTTCCCGTAGCTGCTTGCCCTGCTGTTCACTCAGCCCTTTCGCGTCATCAAGACGCTCAACCAGAAACCTTAAAACGGTGGTTGGCGTGCGTAACTCATGGCTAATGTCACGAGTAAAATCAGCCTCGCGTTGCAGTGCAGTTTGCAGTTTGTCGACACTGCTTTTCACCACGTCCGCAAGATAGCCAATTTCGTTAGGCGGTAAATGCCGTGGCAGCTCTATCGGCGCAGCGGTGTCGCTTGAATGTTTAAAGCTGTTAGACAAGTGCGTTAGTGGCTGGGTTATGCTGCGCCCCAAGTAAAAACTTAATAGCCAAGCCGCTCCGAGCACGATGGCCAAGATCAAGCCGATCCAGGGCACTAAGCGTGGCAAATAATCACGCGACACTTCAAAGCCAGTCACATCCGCCGCTAAAATCCACTCGTTGTCACCTAACTGCAGCGTTTGCACATGTAAGGTGCCACCAGTTGGGGCCGGAAACTCAACTCGATCAGGTGAGCGCTCACGAAGTTCATAAACGCTTGCTGGTAGTTCCTGCCAACTCGCGTAAATCGCCATAAACGGAAAACGTGGCTGTACAACTCGCCCTTGCTCAACATACACCTGCTCAAGATAACTCGCTTCGCTGTTCACGAGGCGGTTAAAAACATTGTCCTCAACCACGTAGGCATAAGCGATGAGCATGCTCACCAAGCAGATTGCAAGGGTGAATGCAAAGCTTATGACAGCAGACTGTAAAGTACGATTGATGCTGGTGTTTCTACCGTTCTTACTCATTGTGTTATTAAGATTCTCTGGTTTGCAGACGGAATCCCACGCCATGCAAAGTAGCTAACATCGGCTTTATAAAAGGCTTATCAAGTGCTTGCCGCAGGGTGTAAATGTGTGAGCGAAGTACGTCACTATCCGGCAAGTCGTCACCCCATATTTTCTCGATGACTTGCTGCCGACTCACTGCGTTGGGATAAGCGCGCACTAATAACATCAATATCGCAAAGTCAGTAGTACTGAGTTTTAAACGCTGTCCGTTACGTTGCGCCCACTGCTGTCGCTCATTAACTTCGAGCTCACCGATTTTTACGGTTTGCGCTTGGTGCAATTGCTGGCGCCGCGACAACGCTTGGCAACGCAAGTGGAGCTCTTGTAAATCGAACGGCTTGGTTAAATAATCATCGGCGCCAGCGGCGAACCCTTCTGATTTATCAGAAATACTGTCGCGCGCAGTGAGTAACAGCACCGGTGGTATCGGGTCGCAGGTCAGCTTGATACTCTCGCAAACTTGAATGCCGGTCATGTCGGGCAGCATCACATCCAGAATGATCACGTCATAATTATGCTCTTGTGCGAGCTGCAGGCCGTGCTTTCCGGTTGCGGCAAAATCGACTTGCACGCCCTGCTCTTCCAAGTAGTCACAGACCTCTGTGGCGATAGCCAGGGTATCTTCAACCAGCAAGACCGTTAAGATGGTCATTGCATCAGCTCCTTTATTTTTGCCAGCGCTGTATCACTGCCACTTGCCATGTCGGGTTGTACTATTACGTCAGGGACAACTGACGTAACCTCAGTCGCGCCGTTTGGACGCACCAACAGTCGTGTGGCAACATAAGCGCGCAACTGTGAATGCGGTAAATTAAATAAATTACCTTGCGCGGTTTGATTCGCATAGCCACCGGTCGGCTCACCGACAAGTTTACCCATCTGGTTGTCCTGTACTGTAGTGGCGAAAACAATCGCTGCTGAATAGGTTACCGGCCCAATTAATACGTAAACATCGCCAGCAAAACGCTTTGCGTCACTTTTCGGGCTTACCTCATCGCTCCACGCCGTGCGAACCATGTCGCCTGCACTCCCTTTATAGCCGAACCAGCCACGATTATCTTCGTTGAGTCGCTCAGTAACATGCGACACCAATTTAAAGGGTTCGGCGGCAAGATAACTTGCTAGTTCAGTTGCGGTATCGGTGTTACCGCCGGTGTTATCTCGAATATCGATGATCAGGCTTCGCGTACCTTGTTGTTTAAGCGTAGCAAAATATGCCTCAATGTCGTCAGCGAATTGGTCAGGGTTTACATCGAATGACCCCACGCGCAAATAGGCAAGGTTCTGCGTTAACATCTGTAGTTCTAGATCCTCATTCACCGCCTGTGGCGTAAGCGCATGCCACTGCTGGCCGCTATTTACCTTAGCCGTAACTAGTTGCTGCTCATGTTGTAGCTCTAGCTCGAACTCGCCAAGCATACCGAAGACCGCCCATAAGATTTGCGGAAAGCGTGCCGCTACGAAAGCATCTCGCAAGCGCCGTGTCTCGCCACCGACGTACTGTTGGCCTGCAGCTATGATCTGCTCGGCCGGCACACCATTGATTGCCATGATCTGACTGCCCGCAGGCAAAGATTGCGAGTCGTTAGCTGCAGCTAATTCATAGCCTTGTGCTAAATACAACGCTCCGTTCTGCTCTTTGACCGCAAACGGAAATGGCTGTTGGCCAGCCTCAACAGCTGCTGCATACTCTTGGTAGGGCCAGATCAAGAAGCTGTGTCCATCATTAAATAAGTGCGATAGCTGACCCACATAACGGAAAAACTCCACGCGTGTAAGCGGGCGGTCGATTTGCTCTTTCAAGGCCTGAACACGCTGCTGTAAAGCTTGTTCATCCGCATAACCTTTAAAATCCGGATGTCGTGCCCGCACGCCAGCCACATAAGCATCAATGTCTTGATGTAACGCTGTCACTGGAATTTTCTGACTCACCAAGCTCGGATCGTCAAGTTCCGGAAAGATCTCTAAGTGCGACTGCGCACAGCCACTAAGAATGAATACTGTCAAAAATAAAATAGCTTTTAATATGTTCATAGTCGTCTCCTAACGCTCGCTTCATAGGCTAACCAAACGTTTGTGAAGATTTTGTCGAGGGTACGAAATTTGGCTTCACATTCTTACGACAGTCGAGCCAATAAAATACATGCGAACCTTTACCAGGAGACACACGATGAAAAACTTAATCCTACTTTGTACTGCTGCACTGCTATTCGCTGTATGTTGCCTGAACACCTCCATGGCAAAAACAACTAACCACGACGACGGTGACAAGCGCGTTATCATGCTGATTTCCAGCTACGGTAGCGAAGAGGCACCAGAACTCAGTTACGATCTTGAAGAGCTCGCGCAAGCTTATTTAGTGCTGCACGACAACGGCGTTCAGGTTGATATCATGAGCCCGAAAGGGGGCGCCGTGCTCGTCAAAAACAACAAAGACGACTTAGCCTATATTCAACGCTTTAAACAACTTGCCTTGAGCCAGTTAGAGAATACCTTGGCGCCAGCAGCTGTGAACATTAATGACTACCATGCGCTCTTTGTGATTGGTGGCGCGGGCGCAATGATTGATCTGCCAGCGGATGCAGCAACGCAAACGCTACTTGGTTCGGCTATAAGCCGCGATATGACGATTACCGCGGTATGCCACGGCCCTGCCGCATTAGTTAATTTGCAAACAGCCGACGGAGGTTGGTTTGTCGAAGGCAAGCGCATGAATAGCTTCACCAATACTGAAGAGCATGCATTCTCAGCAGAGCAGATCGAACACTTCCCGTTCTTGCTTGAGGACAAACTCAAAGAACGTGGTGCTATCTTTGTTAATAACGCACCGATGTTGCCTTATGTCGCGGTCGACGGAAGTTTGATTACTGCGCAAAACCCAAGCTCCGTAGCTAAAGCCGCCGAAGCGACAGTGCTGGCTCTTGGATTACCGCTACAAACGCGTGAGGCCTTTAAGGATGAAGCGACCATGGAATTAATTTCCAAAGCTCGTGCAACAGGCACTGCAATACTTGACTTAGCGCTCGCTCGGGACGCAGAGAGCTACGACATGAACTACCTTGCGTTGTACGGTTTTTACGCCTATCGCATCGCTGATGCGCACGACAAACCTCGCGAACTAGCCCTTATGCAAACTATTCGTAAGTATTTTTCGCACCCAGAGTATGACACGCAATTGATTCTGAATTTACTTGAACAAGGCCAACGTGACGCTGCACTCGAGCTATTTGAGGAATTCAAAGTTCGTTTTGCCGATCATGCCAACCTCTCGAAACTTGAATCCGCTTTTTAATTAGTAGATTTAAGTAAAACCTCGCAAGCCTCATTCCTGGTCTACAGGTTTGGGGTTTGCTTTAAACTGAACTACCTTTAAACCTCAACTCACTACCTGCAGAGGTTTCCATGAGCACTGCACTCGATCTGGTTCAAAACGTCTACCGCGCGTTTGCCAAAGGCGACATTCCCTCCGTTCTCGATGCGCTTGCACCCAACATTCGCTGGACTGAAGCAGAGGGCGGCCCTTACGGTGGTGTTTTCGTCGGGCCAGATGCCGTGCTTGAGAACGTATTTATGAAGATCGGTGGTGAGTGGGATGATTTTACCGCTGTTCCGCACGAGTTCATCACTGAAGGCTCAACGGTCGTGGCTTTAGGCGAGTACAGCGCTGTCTATAAGGCAACCGGCAAAAGCTTTAAAGCACCCTTCGCCCATGTTTGGAAGTTCGAGGATGGCAAGGCCGTTTCATTTCAGCAATACACCGACACGGCTGTTCACCTAGGTCCGATGCAGTAACAATTTAAACGACCCTCTATACATCGAAAAAACCTATTAAAGCAGTCGCTTTATTAGTGTTTACTCTTTTGGCTTCTGGGACTACGCTTAGGCTATTAGCTTAATAAATAGAACAGCCATAAGTAGGATAGCCAAAGGAGCTTTCGATGAGCAACAGTAGTGGCAAGTGCCCAGTGATGCATGGCGGTCATACCGCCGCGGGCAAATCTAATATGGATTGGTGGCCGAATGCCCTCAACCTCGACATTTTGCATCAGCACGACACCAAGACCAATCCCCTTGACCCCGACTTTAAATACAGTGAAGCCCTGAAAGAGCTTGATGTGGAAGCGTTGAAAAGTGACGTTAAAGCACTGATGACCGATAGCCAAGATTGGTGGCCAGCGGATTGGGGTCACTATGGTGGTTTGATGATCCGTATGGCCTGGCACGCAGCCGGTTCATACCGTGTGGCTGATGGTCGCGGTGGCGGCGGTACTGGCAACCAGCGCTTTGCGCCGCTGAATTCGTGGCCCGATAACGCCAATCTTGATAAAGCACGCCGTTTGTTGTGGCCGATTAAGAAGAAGTACGGCAACAAGATTAGCTGGGCGGATTTAATTATCCTCGCTGGCACTATGGCCTATGAGTCCATGGGCTTGCCTGCTTATGGGTTTGCCTTCGGTCGTGAAGATATCTGGCACCCAGAGAAAGATATTTACTGGGGCTCTGAACGAGAGTGGCTGACCAAAAATCGTTATGGTGATAAAGACGACGGCAAATCACTAGAGAACCCTTTAGCAGCGGTGCAAATGGGTTTGATTTACGTGAATCCCGAAGGCCGTGACAGTATTCCTGACCCACTGAAAAGTGCCGAAGACGTGCGCGAGACCTTCAAGCGCATGGCCATGAACGACGAAGAAACCGTCGCCCTGACTGCCGGTGGTCACACCGTCGGTAAATGTCATGGTAATGGTAAAGAAGAAAACTTAGGCCCTGACCCTGAAGCTGGCGGTATTGAAGAGCAAGGGCTTGGGTGGAATAACCATAAAACCCGTGGCATTGGCCGTGATGCGGTCACCAGTGGCCTCGAAGGTGCGTGGACCACCGAGCCGACCAAGTGGGATAACGGTTATTTCTATCTGCTACTGAACTACGAGTGGGAATCGAAAAAGAGCCCTGCCGGTAAATGGCAATGGGAACCTATCGATATCAAGGAAGAAGACAAACCCGTTGATGCCGAAGATCCATCAATTCGTCGTAATCCGATCATGACCGATGCGGACATGGCCATGAAAATGGACCCTGAGTACCGCAAGATTTCAGAGCGTTTCTACAACGACCCAGAGTACTTCTCGAAAGTCTTTGCGCGGGCTTGGTACAAGCTCACCCACCGTGATATGGGCCCGTTGGACCGTTACATTGGCCCAGATGTGCCAGACGAAGAATTGCTATGGCAAGACCCTATTCCTGCGGGCTCGAAAGACTACGACGTGAACGCAGTGAAAGCGAAAATTGCGGAAACTGGCTTGTCCATTAGCGAGCTGGCAGCCACAGCTTGGGACAGTGCACGGACCTTCCGTCACTCCGACATGCGCGGTGGTGCCAATGGTGCACGCATTCGCCTAGCGCCGCAAAAGGACTGGGAAGGCAACGAGCCTGAACGTTTGCAAAAAGTCTTGGCGAAACTCGAGCCTATTGCTGCCGAAACCGGCGCAAGTATTGCCGACGTGATTGTTCTTGGCGGTAACTACGCAGTTGAACAGGCAGCTCAAAAAGCCGGTTACAACATTGAAGTACCTTTTGCCCCAGGTCGTGGCGACGCGACCCTTGAGCAAACCGACGTTGAAGGCTTCGAGTGGCTAGAACCCGTACACGATGGCTTCCGTAATTGGCAGAAAAAGCATTACGAAGTCACCGGCGAGGAGCTCTTGCTCGACCGCGCGCAATTGCTAGGCCTGACCGCGCCCGAAATGACAGTGCTCATTGGTGGTATGCGTGTACTTGGTACCAACTACGGTGGCAGCACGCATGGCGTCTTCACGGACCGCGTTGGCAGCTTAACCAACGACTTCTTCGTGACCTTAGTGGACATGAAGTACAGCTGGAAGCCAACGGGCTGGAACTCTTATGACATTGTTGAGCGTAACTCTGGTGAGACCAAATACACCGCTTCACGCGTTGACTTAGTCTTTGGCTCAAACTCGGTACTGCGTTCCTACGCCGAACTCTATGCGCAAGACGACGCGCAAGAGAAGTTTGTCAAAGACTTCGTTAAAGCATGGACCAAAGTGATGAATGCGGATCGCTTTGATATAGCTGACTAAACCAACGCGTCATTCGCTACGTAAGAACTACACGCCTCATTCATTTCGAATGGGGCGTTTTTCTGTGATTTGCTCACAGCGATGAAGACAAGTACACTCTTTCGTCCTACGTCGAGACACAACGAGGCAACAGCATGGCAGCATTTGGTACGGTATTTATGCCTGAAATGGCACTCAGCACCTTTAACGGCGAGCAGTGGAGTCAGTCCGAAATTGTCGCTGCAGACCGCATCAGTTTGCACCCTGGCGCTCACGTTTTACACTATGCCAGCACTTGCTTTGAAGGTCTCAAGGCGTTTCGCCACGAGGACGGCTCGATCAATATCTTCCGCATGGATGCCAACATTGCGCGCATGCTGCAAAGTAGCCGCCTGCTATCATTACCCGAGCCTTCGCCGCAGCAGTTGCAAGAAATGATCATCAGCATCGTCAAGCGCTGTGCCGCTGACGTACCCGAGCCTCCTGGCTCAATGTACATTCGCCCGACACACATTGGTACTGAACCCGCGATTGGCAAGGCAGCGAACCCAAGTCTCACATCAATGCTTTATGTACTATTATCACCCGTTGGCGATTATTTTTCTGGTGGCATTCGCCCGTTACGCCTGCTGCTAGAGCAAAACGGTTCGCGCTGCGCCGGACACATGGGCATGATTAAAAGCGGTGGTAACTACGCCAGTGCCTTACAGCCGATTTTAACCGCGCGCAAAGAGGTCAACGCCGACCAAGTGCTGTTTTGCCCGGATGGTGATGTGCAAGAAACGGGCGCCGCCAACTTTTTGCTGATTGACGGTAATGAGATCATTACCAAAGCCCTTGATAGCACCTTCTTACACGGCATCACGCGCGACTCCATTCTGACCCTTGCCCGCGACATGGGTATGACCGTCAGTGAACGCGAGCTAAGCGTGGATGAATTATTGGAACGCGCCAGCAAGCCGGGCACCGAAGCCGCATTATCAGGCACCGCCGCCGTACTCACACCGGTAGGAACCCTGATTGAAGACGGCAAAGAATATACCGTGGGCACCGGCCAACAAGGCCCCACCACCGAGAAGCTGCGTAAAGCGCTCAATGCCGTGCAGTGGGGTAAAACGGAAGACGCGCACCGCTGGTTGACGCGCGTTTAAAGTTCCCAAAAATGCCGTTTGTTATTCAAGAGCTGAACTGGCACAAACGCCGTAAGCCAAATGCTGAATCAAAGCCTGTAGGTGTAGAGGTCGACGATTTCAAGCTAGAGAAAAATCACTTTTGCAAAATACATGTGACCTTCGACGATGGTGAGCGCGCGACGCTGCAAGGTCGCGTAACGCAGAATCCGGTAACCGGTGCTTGGTCGGTCAATGGAATTAACGCCAAAGGTCAGAGTGTTTCAGCTTTGTATGTTGAGAGTCCGGCATGATCGTTGAGTGCACCTTATGCCAAAATACGGCCGCAGAATTCACCAAAGATAAGCAGCGAAGCTACTTTAAATGTAGCGAGTGCGAGCTTATTTTCGCCGATCCTCTAGAAAAGTTGGCAGAAAGCTCTGAAAAAGAGATTTACGACCTTCACCAAAACGAGCCAACTGATGAGGGATACCGGCGCTTTCTCAGTCTGCTCACCGAACCGCTGCTCGAGCGCGTGCACGCCGGCGCCGAGGGGCTTGATTTTGGCTGCGGCCCAGGCCCTACTTTGAACTTTATGCTCGAAGACGCCGGTATTCACATGGCGCTTTACGATATTTTTTATTACCCCGATAAAGCGCCGCTTCAAAGACGGTACGACCTAGTCACCTGTACTGAGGTTGTGGAGCATTTCAACGCACCTGCAGCGAGCTGGCCGATCTTGGTAAGTTTGCTCAAAGAGCGTGCGTGGCTAGCGGTAATGACCTCACTCTTTACTCGCGAGGCCCCGGAAGCGTTTCTGGCGTGGCAATACAAAAACGACCCGACCCATGTCAGTTTTTACACGCCAAAGACCATGCAATGGCTCGCCAATCGCTTCGGACTCGAGTGCGAAATCCTTAGTCAGCGCGTGATTTTCTTTCGCTAAATTCGCTAACGTGACTCTGCGCTCAGCGGTGGCGGGTAAATCATACTGTCGCCGCTATCGAAGCGCGCTAAGCGCAGCGTGCGATCCTCAAGCCCATCGACATAAGCTAAAAACTGTTTGAGTGCTTGGCCTTCCAAGCGCTCCGTGGTTAGCTTTTTCAAGTTCAACGGGTTCACGCTTTTACCGTTTTTGTAGACTTCATAGTGCAGGTGACGCGCTTGTGACAGCCCGGTGTTGCCCAGAAAGCCGATGACCTGCCCCTGTTTCACTTTAACGCCAGGCTTAATGTCGCTAGCGAAGCCTTTCAAATGGGCGTACAGCGTTTCATAGCCGTCGTCGTGTTGCAAAACGACAGCATTCCCGTAGGAGCCATACCAATCTGCGCGTTTAACTGTAGCATTGCCTGCCGCCATGATCGGTGTGCCTGCCGGCGCACTGAAATCAATGCCCTTGTGCATGCGCGTATAGCCCAACAACGGGTGCTTGCGCTGGCCGTAATGCGACGATAAACGTGCGCCATTCAAAGGCGTTTTCAGCAAAAAACTCTCTGCAAGGCGGCCATCTTCAAGGTAAAACGCATCGTTGTAGCGATACAAACGTAAATCGTCTTCGCTATTTCTGAAGCGCAAATAGGTGGGTTGTAACGGCGTCTGTTGGTGGGCAAATAGCGCTTCGTCTTCGGTGACCAAGGTGCGCTCAAAGACCACTTCAAAACGATTGCCATTGTAAACTTGTCTTTGAAAATCAATGAAGTGCGATAGTGCCAGCAAAGCGCTATTGATCACATCTCCGGGGATTCCTGCGGCAGCGCCATCACCGTAAAGACTATGATTGATAACAATCGCGTGTTCGGCGACTTCGATACGCGTGGGAACTTTACTCTTGGTCACCAGCCAGTCATCGCCATTGAGCGTAGCATCCACCCGAATGGCATACTCACCGGCGAGGCTTACTTGGCGCTGTCCAGCCACTTCATCAATCGCCAAAATACTGCCCGCCTGAAGCTTATTCAATGGCACCACTTGGCGCAACGCAATGGCTAAGTTGGCGATTTGCTGAGAGCTGAAGCCTTGTTTGGAAAGTAATGTCGAGACCGTTTGGCCACTTTTGAGCGTGACCAATTGCGCTTCGTTGGACATTGCATTGAAGGCGCGTTCTGCAGTCACGCTGTCTTTTTTCTCAGCGTTCTTGCGCACGACACTAACGGAGGCCTTATCGCTCTCGTTTGGCTGCAGTACATGCTGTGTTTCGCCTTGTTGCTTTACTTGCTCAGGCTTTTGTTGCACGTCTTGCTGTGTTGCGTCTTCGGTTGGCGCATCACTACAGCCCATTTGCAACGCTGCCGCAACGAGACATAGCGCAGTTAACGATTTTCGCATTCGGTATCCTAGCTCTTTTAATTCAGCAGCTATTCTACCTAAAAACCGTCAACAAATAACAGTGCGGTTTACTCCGTATTTACGGGGTTAGCCTGATGCATAGGCCCATAACCAGCGCACATAGAGTCCAAGCGGCGTCGTTGCACCGGCGGTGAACGAGTGAATCTCGCCATTGCGAACGATGGCAAAGGCCGGTGTCACTGGCACACCCCACTGTTGCGAGATGGCGGCATTGGGGTCATTAACCACTGCAAGTTCGTACTTGTTGGTTTGTAAATAACGCTGCACTTGGTTTGACGAACCTGAGCTCATGGCCACACTGACCACTGGCAAATAATTGTCGATCCAGTCCACACTTGGCGTGAGCACATGACACACCGGACACCAAGAGCCCCAAAAGTAAACGATGACCGGCTCACCGTAGCTTTGTTCGACAAGGTCGACATGTTGCTCTTCTAGGGTCACCCAGCGCGTTTGCGGCAACGCCCCTTTGGGCAAATCTTTGCCGCGCCATAGGTCCATGATGGTGACCACCACAAGCATTAGCAGAATAAAAATCAACGTCTTACGAATCATTTATGATCACTATGCGTAATTAAAAGTCGACTAACTCTAACCCTTTCAAGACGTTAATGGAACGCTTAGATTAATTTTTCAGCAGCTTGGGCCCAGATGGTTGCTGCTTGCGCAGACGGATGATAGCCATCTGCGGCGATATACTCCGGTGCGTAGGGCAAGTCGAACTGAAGTAGCTCAACATGGCGGTGTTGCCGACAGTGAGCTGCCAGGTGCTGGTTGAGCTCCAGCGCTTGCTGCCCAACAAACCAACGCAGTGGCTGCGGCAGGGCTGGAAACTTGTGCATGGGCGGTAGCGAGGTATAGATAAGCTTCTTGGCTCCAAGCGCTTCAGTTAAGTACGTTGTCAAAGCCTCCAAGTCAACGCGCCATTGCTTCACTGGTGTTCGCTTGGTGACATCGTTAACGCCAACTGAAATCATCACCGCATCAGGCGCCGCAATGGACAACTTGGTTTCTTGCAAGAGCGCCAACACCTGCGCACAGGTTAAGCTCGACTTCGCAATCAATTGCCAAGCCAAGGTCTGGTCACCGCGCGTCGTATCGCTCAGCAATGCCAACAATTGCCCACTTACCGCTTCCGTTTGGCTGTCACAGCCGACGCCAGCAATGGCGGAATCGCCGAGCATCAACAGCGAAAAGGTTGGTGTTCCGGCGCTGATCTGGCCGTTGATCTGGCCGTGGCGCGGTCCAGGTGGCTCCGGCAGACGTGGCGTTGTCTGGCGTACCCGTTTGCCCTGCACGAGGAGCAACGGGGCAGCGAGAGCGAATAAAAGTTTACGCATGAGGCTAAGGGTCCTGTCAGTGGCGTGTTAAACTATGGCTAAAACCATAATACGAGAAGACGTATGAAAATCTACGTTGATGCTGATGCTTGTCCAACGGTGATTAAAGATATTTTGTACCGAGCTGCTGAACGCAAGCAGCTTGAGCTATTGCTGGTGGCGAATCAGCCTTTGCGCGTGCCCGCTTCGAAGTTTATCAAAACCTTGACCGTGACCAGCGGCTTCGACGTGGCCGACGACGAAATCGTCAAGCGCTGCGCAGCCGGTGACCTGGTCATTACCGCCGATATTCCATTGGCCGCCGAAGTTATCGAAAAAGGTGGGCAAGCGCTGAGCCCACGCGGCGAATTGTTCACCAAGGAGAACATTCGCGGCCGCCTGAACGTGCGTGATTTCATGGATACCATGCGCGCCAGCGGTATTCAAAGCGGCGGTCCGCCGCCTTTGAACCAACGCGACCGCATGGAGTTTGCCAACCATCTTGATCGTATATTGGCGCGCGCCTAAGCCTTAAGCGCCATAAAAAACCCGCCTTTTGGCGGGTTTCTTCAGTTACTTCTCTGTTTTTAAGTACAAGTCAAGCCAACGCGTCTGCTCCCACAACATGTGTAGTACAGACTCGCGTGCGCGATAGCCATGCGATTCATGCGGCAACATCACCAAGCGCGCTGTACCACCCAGACCTTTCACCGCTTGATACAAGCGTTCCGACTGCATCGGGAAGGTGCCTGAGTTGTTGTCGTTGCTGCCATGGATCATCAACAAAGGTTCGTTGATTTTGTGCGCATGGAAGAACGGTGACATACCAATGTACAGGTCAGTGTCGTCCCACACCGTGCGCTCTTCGCGTTGGAAGCCGAACGGCGTTAAGCTCCGATTGTAAGCACCACTGCGAGCTATACCCGTGGTGAACAAATCGCTATGCGCCAGCATATTTGCCGTCATAAACGCGCCATAGGAGTGGCCACCGAGCGCCACGCGTTCAGGGTCGGTGACGCCGCGGTCAACACCTGCTTTAATGGCCGCACGGCCATTCATTACGAGCTGTTCAATGAAGGTATCGTTGGGGCGATTGTCGCCCTCACCGACGATGGGCATGGTCGCATTGGCCAACACTGCATAGCCTTGAGTGGCAAGGTATTGCGGCCCCCAGTAGCTAATTCGGACAAACTCATAAGGTGAGCCCGACACTTGAGCCGCGGCAGATGAACTCTTATATTCGCGCGGGTAGGCCCAAATCATCGTCGGCAACGGACCGTCCTTTTCTTTGTTATAACCGGCGGGCAAATACAGTTCTGCCGACATCGCCAAGCCATCTTCGCGCTCGTAGTTGATCATTTCACGCGTGATGCCTTGGGTATGCGGCATTGGGTGCGCGGTTTCGGTCAAAGCTGCTAATTTCGCGTCATCGACATCACGAACAAAAAAGTCGGCTGGATCGTCAACACCTTCACGTTGCGTTAGGAACGTCAATTCGCTCGCATCGATTAAATCGACTGGACGCTCAAAATAAGGTGCTTCACTGCGCCATAAACGTTCTTTTTCGCCGCTTTGCAAATCGAACTGATCAATAAACGGACGGTCACCTTCAGGCGAAGCGCCAGTACCCGTTAACAGCACCTTGCCATCTTGCACATGCAACAAGCGGCGACCATCAACATCAACGGTAAACGGCTGACCCGGGTCGTTGTAGCGGTCTTCCCATGAGCGTTCCCAAACTAATTGGGGTTCAGCATCAGAAGTCGCATCTACCAACCACAGCTTTTCATCGCGGTCGGCCCACCAGCGCTCCCAGATAAGAATCGTTTCTTCATCGGCAGCCAAGACACGACCTAAACGCTTGCTCAGATCGATTAACTTTTGCGGTTCAGCGTCAAAAGGTGCGGCTTGTTGGAACACTTGGTCACGAACTTCAGCCTCAACAGCAGGATCGCCTTTATCGGCGGCTTCCGCCCACACCAAAGTCGCATCGGCATCGTTGCGCCACTGCACTGAACGACGCCCCTGCACTACAGCATCGAAGGCAATCGGCAGGTTATCGGCAAGGCCCTGCTCAACCACGGTGTAAACATTTTCACCGGCTTGGTTCCAGACCATCGTGGTTTCAGGAAAACGGTAGTACGGCACCGCATACGAGTACGGGCGCTTAATTTCGCTCACCAGCAAATAGTCGTCACTTGGTGACGCGCTTACGCCGTTGAAAATACCCTGCGGGCCAATTTCTTGCTCCTCACCATTCACCGCAAAGAAGCGAATCTGACTGGTAAAGTAATAGTCAAAGAGCGCTTCGTCGGTCTTGTTTTGCAACAAATCTTGGTAGGTCCGCGCTGGCGCATTACGCCCTGCACTCTCAGTAACCACCGGTCCCGTCGGCACATTTGATGGCTTAGGTTTTGCTAGGCCTTCCGCCACCGTGTAGCTGTACAAACCACTGCTATCGTGACGCCACTCTAAACGCGGCCCCCAGACGGCATTCAACGGCGTGCTCGACCATTGCTTGGCGGTGCCGGCGTCGACATCGACTAACCACAGATCGACGCTATCGACCGTTTGCTGTGCGACGGCAATGTAATCGCCATTCGGCGCCCAGCTTGCACCTAAAAGCTTTAAGTCGCTAGGCAGTCCATCGATCTTTAATTCACTGCCGTCATCGACGTCAACCAGCTTTAATTCGCTAATATAGCGCGCTTGGCTGACCGTGTAGTTGGCTGGATTAATACGCCGGCCAGCGAGCTTTAACTGTTCCGCAGCGACATCTTCGATGGTCGGCAATGCTGGATAGCCAGTCACTAATAGCACGTCGCCATCTGGGCTTAAGCTGCCGCCCGGTGAAGGCGCCGCATCAACGATATCAATAATCGCTTGGTCAGGTTCTTGATAAGTTAATTTAACCGGGTTGGCATCGACTGCTGTGACGCCGCCCACACTCAATAAGGCGCCAGCACCTAAAGCCACCGCTAATGAGCTCAACTTCAACGTTTTTAGCATTGTTATTATCCTTTCTAGTGTTTACTTTAAGCTAACACATAAAACGAAACGATCAGCCATTGAAGCCCGACAACAATCGCAGCAATTTGGGCTTTAACCGCATAGCGAGCCAGCCATGTCTTTTGAAGAGAACACAAAACAGCGATTTGAGCGCATTACCACGCTCAACCCGAAACTCAACGCCTTCGTTGAGCTGTTTCAGGAATCAGCACTCGCAACAGCGCGACAATGTGATCAGACTGAACCGCAAGGCCCTCTGCACGGCCTGCCGATTTCCATCAAAGAGTGTTACCAACTGGCCGGTACCGCAACGACCATTAACTATCCGCCGCTGCGTAACTATCGTGCCGATACCACATCACCCTTGGTGCAGCGCCTGATTGACGCAGGCGCGGTAATTCTAGGCAAAACCAATGTGCCTGCGTTATTAGCCGACGCGCAAACCTTTGGCCCGCTCTACCCGACCGCAAATAATCCCTACGACCTCACTCGCACACCTGGAGGAAGCACCGGTGGCGGGGCTGCGGCACTGGCGGCCGGTTTAGTTGATCTTGAGCTTGGCAGTGATATTGGTGGGTCGATTCGTAATCCATCGCATTTCTGCGGACTCTATGGCCTAAAGCCAACCGAAAACGGTCATGCCCACGATGGTCACATACCACCTTTACCGGGGCACGATGTTGGCATCCACCTGATGAACAGCACTGGTCCGTTAGCACGCAGTGCATCACTGTTAAAGTCCGCTTACGACGTGTTGTACCAACCTGATTGGCAACGCCGCTTTTATCTACCCATTGCCCGCCCGCAGGTGCAGCCTGAGAACTTGGCTGATTATCGCTTCGGCTATATCGATAATTTAATGGGCTTAGGGCCTGGGCAAGATGTTTCGCGCGCGCTGGAAAAAACCGTCGCGGATTTACGCGCCAAAGGCGCATCCGTTGAGAGGCTAACCATAGATACACAACTCGCCCGCAAGTTACTCACGCTATGGGTTGAGCTCTTTGGCTTTGTGATGGGGCAAACGCTGAGTTGGCCGGTGCGTAAGCTGGTCTATTGGCAGTACAGTAAACTCTTAAAAAGCTCTAGTTTGCCCGCCACTAAGGCTTTGAAGTCGGGCTTAAGTTTAAATTTGAAGCGTTTAAGTGCCGCCTTGAAAGAGCGCAACGAAGTGATCGCCGAAATCAACCAGCTTTACGCCCAAGTTGACGTCGTTTTAAGCCCCACCGCATTGGGCCCAGCTTTTCCGCACAATCATAAACATGAATCTATTCTTTTAGACGGCGAAGCTGTACCTTACGTCGATTACTGCTTCCCGTTTGTGATGCTCTATAACTTAACCGGACAGCCTGTGCTCAATGTACCGACAGGACTGACCGAAAACGGCCTGCCGGTTGGCTTGTCATTCGCTGCAGCACACCATCAAGAGCCCACATTATTGCATTTAGCGCAGCTGCTCGAAGCTGAAGGCTACCAACCTATTCCTCCAAAACTTGAGGTTTAACGATGCTAAAAACGTGGTTCGCAGTACTCATTTTCACCTGTGCTTTTGCCAGCGCTTCTGTAGTTGCTGCCAGCGATGAGCCCTACTTCGCCGGCCAGCAACCAAGCCTTGCCCAATTGCAACAAGCACAAACTAAAGCCGCAGCCGAAGACAAGCTACTCATGCTGGTACTGGGTGCGGACTGGTGCCACGATAGCCAAGCGCTGATGGCGCATTTTTCTGAAGCCGAATTCAAAAGCCAGCTTCAGCAGCGCTTCGTCGTGCAAGCTTATGATGTCGGTTTTGTTGAGCGCGGTTTTAACGTGACGGAAGCTTACGGCCAGCCCACCTATTATGGCACGCCTACCGTAATGGTCATTGACCCTGAGACTGGCCAAGTACTGAACAAAGCCGACTGGCAACACTGGACTAACGCCGCGTCGCATAATGCCGACGACTTTAATAACTACTTTCTAGAAGGTTCATTCACGGCTCCAGCGCCAAACAACGCTTGGCAGCAACGCGTGCAAGCGTTTGAGGCTCAGCAAGCACGTCGCGTGCGAGCTGGCTTTCAGGCGGTAAGCCCGTTAATGCAGGCCTATATGGCGTCCGATCGCCAAGAGGCTAGCGCCGAATTCATGGCATTGTGGTCTGAACTGGCCGATTTCCGTAATAAGGTATTTGACGCAACTGTTAAACTGAGTCAACAAACTGAAGCAACTGAACTCCCCCAGTTTGCCCCGCAAAGCTGGGAAAAATCCGCGCAGTAACAAGGAGCAACAGCTATGTCAGAACATAAGAAAGGACGTGTACTATTGATCACCGGTGCCTCGAGTGGCATCGGTAAAACCACCGCATTAACGGCTGCCCGTGAGGGCTTCAAGCTTATTCTCACGGCCCGCCGTAAAGAACTTTTGGACGAGTTGGTCGACGAGATCGGTAGTGAGCAAGCCATCGGTATCGCTGCTGATGCAGGTGACTATAAGTCCCTCGAGCAAGTGGTGGTGAAAGGTCTGGAAAAATTTGGTCAACTAGATGCGGTGTTCGCCAATGCGGGTACGGGCGTGACTACGCCAGGCACCGAAACTGGCGACGCCGACGAGTGGAAGACCATGATTGATGTGAATATTAACGGTTTGCTTTACACCGCTCGCCTTACCCTGCCGCATTTACGCAAAACCACTGGGCATTTTCTGATGACCGGCTCTGCGGCTGGGCGTAATACGATTAAAGGTTCGGTGTATGGTGCGACCAAGTGGTTTGTGCATGGCTTTGCGCAAAACTTAGCGGAAGAAATGAAAGAGTGGGATGGCCGTTGCACAACCATTGCCCCAGGCATGGTCAATACACCGTTTTTTGACGAACCTAAGCCCGATAAGCTTGATCCGCAAGACGTCGCAGACGCCGTGCTGTTTGCGCTCAATGCACACCCTCGCAATAGCGTCCGCGAAGTTTACTTGATGCCAGCTTATCGCAATTAAGCGGAAGCGACCTCGCGGTCATAGTGGTCGAGCAATAAGGTTTGGGCATGTACCAGCGGTTGCTCGGCCGCAATAATCGCGTCTTGGTGTTCACTAAGTAGACGCATCATCACTTCGTTGTCTTCTTCACCGTGCCACATCTTAATGTAAGTGCCCTGTTTATAGCCGCGTTGCTGACGCAGGTTATTCAGCGCGTTTTTGCCGATATAGGTTAAGTACACGCTATCGGCATCACCGTAGGCGTCCACCAACATGGTCATCAGCTTATCGAAGAATACCGGGCCGCACACCAACGGCTGCTGAGCTGAGCCATCTTGCGCTAAGGCCGCCACCAGTTCTTTGCCGTCCTGCACGTTGCCATGATTTTCAGCACCCGCAAGCAATATCTGTGCGACATATTCTGTCGCAGCGACGACATCTTTGCCCTGCTCGCAGACATGTTCAACCGCATCTGAAATCGCGAAATGCAAAATATCGATGAGCTCCATGTTGGCTTGCGCCCAGTCCGCTTCTTGCTTTTTCCACCATTTGTAAGCGGTGTGCTCAAAATATTCGCCCAGCTCAACTAGTATCGCTTTCACGTCGTCACGTTTGACTTTGGGGGCTTCAGGATAATCCGGATCGATCACCTGATTGAAAGCAATTTGCATGGCCACAAGTTGGCGCGCTTGTGCTGGCGTCATGAGTTGGTCCTCTCTATTTAGATGCTGTTTCGTATACGCCAAAATAGCACAGGACGCCGTCAATAGGCGAGTTCAGGAACCGGCAAATGACCGGTTTTTACGTAGATAATGGTTTCTTCTTCAACGCGGGGCGTATGCTTGCTGGCATGGGGACTGCGCAGCCAAGTTCCTTGCGGATAGCGCCCATGTTCATCAATAAACTCGCCACTCAGGACCAATATTTCTTCGCCGGCATAATGACGATGGGGCTTGAAAACTTCACCTGCTGGCCATTTCACCAAGGCGACATGCTCGGTTTCAAAGCTGTGCAGTGGCATCACTTGCAGGCCACCCTGTCCCGGCAACCACGGCGCTGTGTTGGTGTTGATGCGCACGACCTCGCGGTCCGCGCGCGAGAACTGGTGTAGTTTCACAAACAGCGTGCAGCCTTGCTCACTGAAAGGCGCATGGGCAGAGCCTGGAGGGTTGCGTAAATAAGTACCCGCCGGATAGTCGCCAGTCTCGTCAGAAAACACGCCATCGAGCACGAAAATCTCTTCGCCTAATGGATGCTGATGGGTCGCAAAGCGCGAGCCAGGCGCATAACGGACGATACTGGTCGCACGCCCACGTTCGGCCTCTTCGCGTTCCAATAGCTTGCGCTCAATACCAACCGCCGGACTCGGCTGCCAGTCAGATTGTGCAGTCTCAATAGCGACCCGCTGTGAGAAATCCATATTCAACATGGAACAACATTCCTCTTGTTAGATATCACCACGCTTTTACTATAAAACTTAGCTAATGGATCGCTTAACGCAACTTGAAACGCGTAAAAATGACACTATATTTCGTAGGTAACTAAATTAAACGGAACCGACCATCATGCCTGACACGATCATTGTTGCCTGCCCACACTGCCATAAGAAGAACCGTTTACCGGAGGCGCGGTCGCGAGCGGAAGCCAAGTGCGGTTCCTGCGGACATAAACTGTTTACCGGCGAAGCCTTTGCCGTGAATGCAGATCAATTCCGTGCGCATCGGGACAGTGATCTACCGGTGGTTATTGATTTCTGGGCAAGTTGGTGTGGTCCCTGTCAGCAATTTGCGCCGACGTTTAGCGCGGTTGCCAAAGACTTTGGCGAGCGCGCAAGATTTGTGAAGGTCAGCACCGAAACCGAACCGCACTTGGCCCAGCATTTTGCGATTCGCAGCATACCCACCTTAATGATCATCAAGAACGGACAGGAAGTTGCACGTCAGGCAGGTGCGTTGCCGCCACAGCAGTTTAAGCAATGGCTGCAACAACACCTTTAAGCGGAGTTATTCAAGTTCGAGCAAGTGATTCACAAGAGCGAAATAACGCTGCGAATCTTCTGGTGAGTGCGGTGCTGATGCCGTCACCACATATTTACCGTTGACGACCAACGTGGGCACGCTGGTAATTTCCGCATCCATCATGTCGGTCATGATTTTGCGTAACTTGTCGGTTTGCGCTGGATCTTCGAAGGCTTGAGCGAAAACCTCGCCGTCAATACCGTGCTCGGCCATAAAACTTTGAATATCTTCAGGGCTCGGTAAACGGTTGTGGTTTTCACGTGTCAGTTCGTAGAATTCGATCATCTCGTCATCAAGATTGGTCTCGGCCACATCGCGCAAAGTATAGAAAATTCGCGAATCATAGGCCCAACGCTCGTTAGCTGGAGCTGCGCGTTTAACCACGGCAACATCCGTATATTCCAATGCAAAAGCGTTAATGGTTGGATTGAAATGCTGACAATGTGGGCAGCCAGGCCATAAAAATTCCATAACGAAGCCATTTTCGCCCGGTGATTTCTCAAATTCTGCCAAAGTCAGCGCCGTATCCAATACGCGATAATCTTTACCCTCGACAAAATCTGTCGCACTAAATGTTTGTGCGACATCTGGTGTCGGGTCCAGCTCGCTTGCGACACTAGATGTCGTGCCTTCGCTAGACTCACTGGTTTTTGCGTCATCTTGCGTCGCACCATTGGGTTCCTGTGCCGGCTGGCATGCCAACAACAGCAGTGTTGCGGCACTTACGGCCAATAGTTTCAATGTAGAAGTCATAACTTTCCTCGTTGTTATTCTGTTACCCCATTTCAACGCAGACTAGGCCAAAAGTCACGTTTTAGATTGTGACCTGCGGCACTGCTCCCTGTAGACACTTCTCGCTACAGTAGCTTCATCATCAATTGGAGGGTGCTGTGATGAGTCATTTTTACCAACTGCTTTTTTACATTCACGTAGTCGCTGGCGTTATGGCGATTATCTTATTCTGGGTACCGGTGTTTGCTCTTAAAGGTGGGGCACAACACAAACGCTTTGGGCGCTATTATCGTCGACTCATGTACATTGTTGCTGCTCTCGGCATTGCTATGTCTGCATTGATGCTCACGATACCAACCTTGGTCAAACCCAACCTACTTAATGTCAACGATTTACAGGCAGCGCTGAGCAACGTCCGCTTCTTTGCGCTACTGCTGCTGTTCTTGGGCTACATCACCTTTTTTACGGTCTATAACGGCCAACTCGCTTTGCAAGCCAAGCAGAGCCGCGCGCTCTTTAGAACACCACTGTTTCTGACGCTTACCGGTATTCTCGCGGTCCTAAGCGTGCTGATAACGTATTTCGGCTGGCAAGCGTCCCATCCGTTACTGCTGATTTTCGGAGCACTTGGTCTGTTTGGGACCTTCAGTACCTTGCACTTCGTTTTTACGCACGAGGTTTCACGCAAAAAGTGGCTGACCGAACATTTAGGTAATTATATCGGCTCTGGCATTGCTGCTTACACAGCCTTCATCACCTTTGGCGCGCGTCACCTTATTTCACTACCCGGCAATTGGCAGCTCCTGTTTTGGGTCATGCCGGGCGTGATCGGCGCCATCTTTATCACCTATCTCACCCGCAAATACGATCCCAAAGCAACGACATCATAAAGAGGAGTAAAAGTTCTGATAAAGAGCTTCTGGCCCTCGTAAAACAACTGCAAAAGGACAATAATGGAGTATCGCTTTAGCAACTCTAGGTGCCTGTTATGTCTGTCTTTCGTGGTTTCACCGTCGCGCTTGTGACCGTCCCTCTTCTGGCTTGTAGTCCAAGTGAAAACGTTGGCAATCAAGTGAGCTATCACTGTGGCGCGCTGCCGCTAACCACTGAGTTACAAGGTGAAACGCTCACGCTGCGCTTTGGCGAGCAGAATATGCAAGAGCTCACGCTAACCCAAAGCCGCAGCGCTTCTGGCGCCCGCTTTACCGATAGCGCGAGTGGAACCGAGTTCTGGAGCAAAGGTAACGAGGCGCAGTTTAGCGCCGAGGGCTTTTCGCTACCGCTATGCGTGGTCGATGGCACCTTGCCGCGACAGTTCAATGCCCGCGGGAACGAGCCTTTTTGGCTGCTGGAAATCAATGGCGATCAAGCGACCTTGCGCCAACCGGGTAGTGAGGCCAGCCATAGTTTTACTCGCAACGAGCCTGAGCAAGTTCAACCTTTGCATACGTCGCTTGATTTCGACAACGGCTGGTCACTCAACGTCCGTGAAGAAGTTTGCTATGACAGCATGAGTGGGCAAAGCTTTCCGTATACCGCAGAACTCCGCACTGACAGCGAAACACTACAAGGCTGTGCCGGAGATCCCAACCGCCTCATAGCAGGCGCAAGCTGGCAGGTGATTAACGTACCAACCGAACTCACAGAGCCACCGTCATTAACCTTCCACTCGGATCAAAGGGTCAGTGGTTTTGCTGGCTGTAATTATCTGAACGGACGCTATGAAATAACCGGTGAAGGACTGCGCTTCGCTCCGCTCGCGGTGACCAAGCGTATGTGTCCTCCTGCGGCAATGGACTATGAGACGAAATTTTTGCGTGAGTTGCAGCAAGTCTCTAACGTTAAAGTCTTTAACGATGGTACGCTGCTGTTACAGCTACCTAATGGCGACTATGTGCAATTGCAACAGGTTCCGCTTAAGCTGTGGCAAGACTAACTCGCAACAAGGATTCCAACGATGAAACTTTATGAGACGAAAACCGCCCCCAATCCGCGCCGCGTACGCATGTTTTTGGCCGAAAAAGGCTTGTTGGATCAGGTCGAGTGCGTCGAGGTCGATATTCAAAAAGGTGAAAACTTGAAACCTGAGTTTATCGCCAAAAACCCGATGAAGAAGGTGCCGGTATTAGAACTCGACGACGGCACCTGTATTGCCGAAACCATGGCCATTTGCCGCTATTTTGAAGCGGCTTATCCAGACTCACCCAAATTGCTTGGTGAATCGGCGACGGAGCAAGCACTGATTGAGCAATGGTCGCGCTGGCTCGACTACTATTATTTTGTGCCTTGCGGCATGGGCTTTCAGCATACCAGTGGATATTTCAAAGACCGCATGACGCCGAACCAAGCATGGGGCGAGTCCTGCGTGAAAGACACGCAAAAATTCATGCAGTTTCTCAACGACCACTTAGCGGATAAAGACTTTATTTGTTGCAATAAGCTAACCGCAGCGGATCTCACCGCCTTTGCAGTCACCGCGTTTGCTCGCGTGATTCAGTTACGCGTTGATGACAGCCTGCCACACCTACAAAAATGGTACGAGGCCATGAAGCAACGCCCATCAGCGCAAGTTTAACGTTCAGCTTTGGGGCGGCTGAAGGCCATCACTCAAGTAAAGCAACCCCGCGGTTTCGGGCAGGTAACGTAACGAGAAAAGAATGCGACGATGGCAGTCGGCTTGTGCTGCCATCGCCTGTTGCAACTCGTCATCGGCAGCAGAGCGCGCTTGGAAAGGCTGCTGCGAGGTTTGCACAAAGGCTTCGTTGATGAGCACCACCTTACAGTTGAGTTCGGCAAAATACGCGCGCCGTTCAGCCTCAGACAAGGCTTGCGTGCCGGCGCCGTCTTGCAGCCAAACTTCGTAACCAAGCTCCTGCAACTCCCCCAGCCATGAGCCAAGTTCTGTAGGCGGCATATCTGCACTTAGAAATAAGCTAATCGCCGTTGGCGTGCCGCCAAGACGTTGCTTCAGCGCCGCCAAGAAGTCATGGAGCTGTGTGCGCTTTTCAGTACTCGCAAAATATGCATCACTTAACTCCAACGGCACATACCAGCCGAGAAACTGCTCTTGATGCTGTTGCGTCCACACCTGCCATTGCGCAACGGTGGCATTCACCTTGCGCAGATAGGTCGCAAAGAAAGTTTCTTGCGCCGCAGCATCTTTGCTCATTTCGGTAAAGTAGTCGGGCTCGGTGTGTAAGCCCAGCCATAGAGGCATTTCGTGCTGCCACAGGGTCGCTGTTTCAGCCAACCATGGGTAAGGCTGTTGGAAAGCATCATCGCCGTATTGCGTCCACTGCACGACGCCAAAATCCACCTCGCGTGCAGTTATTTTCTGCAGCAAGTAGCGCCAGCCATGGCGACCTAAGTCAGCGTCACGATTCAGCGGCTGATACATCACGCCTAAGCGCAATTCTTCCGCTGCCATAGTCCTTGGCACTACGCTCAACAGCGCCACTAAAAGAAGAGCTGAAAGCGCACAATAAAGGCGTTGTCGCTGTCTTCGGCAAAGTCGCTTGCTAACACATGTTGCCATTCCAAACCCAACTCCATACGTAGGTTGTAACCGTTATAGTCGGACTGAAACCACTCCGACATCCAGCCGATGCCGAGTCCGCCGCGCGTGTCGTCTGCATCACCAAGCGCGACCAGATCGCGTGAGGTGTCGCCCTGCACAAAGCCATAGAGCCGCAAGGTTTGTAGGTGACTTTGCGTCAGCGAAAATACCGGACCCGACTCGAGTCGCGTATAGAACGCATGCTGATCATCGTCCGGAAAATAAATGCCGTCGAGATACCACGAGCTGTACCACACCCGATCAACTTGGGGTTCCCACCATTTACTCTCGCTCCATGGGCTAAGTAGGTCCACCGACGCACGCAGATAAGGCTTAAGCTCTTCGTCGCCATCAAGTTGTTGGCGCAAGCCTACGGCTAACACTGAGTTCCAGGTTTTCGATGGCTTCCAGGTCAGTCCAACATCAAGCTCTTTGCTCTCGAAAAAGTCATCCTCGCCGCCTTGCAGCAAGCTGATTTGTGCGCCAAGGCCTCCTATAGAGGCTTGCGACTCGGTAAACTCATAGGCCGCCTGTAGCTGCATAAAGTAGTCGCCTTGAGCATCAACGCCTTGGCCGATATTGGCGCGGCTACTATCACCCGCCCAACCGGCAATGGTAAAGTCCCATTGGCTTTCCACTTCACGGTGTAGACGCTGCGCTTTTATGAGCTGCAGCTCGTCTGGATCATCGCTGGCAAGCATTTTGTCAATTGCCGCTGCCGCGTAGTGTCGGGTTTTTTCATTATCGCCACGATAATTAAAGGCATAGGCGGCTTGGTGCAAATGCTTGATTTGACCGTTCTGCTCATTGCCCCACAAGGCGCGGTCAAAATAATCCGCAGACTCTACGGGATCGCGCTCGTAAATACTGTAGGCCAGCTCGGCTTGAAAATGTTTGTTCTCGGGGTAAGTCGCCACCGCCTCACGGTATAGTGCCTCAAGCGCGTCGCGATCATTGCGCTTACGATACAGATGCGCCCGCTCTTCGACCAACAACGGCGAATCAAAGCGCTCGTCAGCACGCTCGAGCAACAACAAAGTTTTGTCATCGTCTTGTTGTGCTTGGGCGATGTCTACGCCGAGCAGCCACCAATCCAGTTCGTTTTCCTGCCGTGCTGCCTGCCAAGCGGTTTCGGCGGCCGCCAAATCACCCTGCAAATAAGTCAATCGAGCTATCGCCAGTTCGTCCGATGAGACCCGCTCAGCGGTGGGGATTTGCTGCAAATAACCTACGGCTGCAGCATTGTCGCCGACCCGCTCAGCGAGACTCGCTAGGGAGCGTAAGTCCCCCGCCGCTGGCTGTTGCCCTATCGCCAACTGCAGCGCCTCGTAGGCCGCCGCTGGGTCGCGGTCGATCAAACATTCGGCACGAGTGCGAATACCTCGTTCTTTACTCACTTTAGCCAAGGCGGCTAAAGCCTTGTCGCAATCGCCTTGCAAGCGCCACAACTCAGCAACATCAACGGGGTCGGCATTGCTGCGCGCCAATAATTGAATACGCTCAGCCGCAATCGCTTCCGGGTGACCATAAAGAATATTCACATAGCGTGAAACCAGTACCCGCCCAGGCGCACTGGCCAAGTTCACCTCGGTAAAGCCCTGTTCCAGTAAAGCAATGGTCTGCTCAGCTTCACCACGCTGCCACAACAAGTACGTGGCTTTTTCCAGCGCTGCAGGATCTTTGTAGTCACGCCAAAGAGTCAGCCAGGTCGCTTCAGCATTGCGGCTATCACCCAAACGGTCATAGGCCATGGCCAAATAGGTCCATTCAGCTTCGTTATTCGCTACGCCTTCCAGCAGATCGACTTGGCGTTGCCAGGCTTGTTGCTGATGGTAGTAATTCATCAACAAGCGCCGCCGCTGTTGCAGCAACGCGAGGCTGGTAAAGTTGGTACGCTGCACGGCATCATACTGTTGCAAGCGCTCAGCTAACGACAACCACACCACCGGGTTTTCTTGTACCGAGCAGTTGACGAATTTCTCACTCGCCGCAACGGTATTGTCCATTTTTATGAGTAGCTGCACCTGCTCTAAACAGCTTGTTTCCGCTTCATCAGCTAAGGCTAATGCGGCATCCAACTGACCGTCTTCCTCAAGCAAAAAGTAATACTGCTTTACATCACTGGTGCTGAGATAGCCGCGTTCTTGCAGCCAAGCAAAGTAGCGTCGCGCACCATCATGGTCGTTGCGCCCCAAGGATTTGTAGGCTAAGGCGCGGATCACACCGCCAGCGGCTGCTGGGTAACGTTGCGCTAAAGCAAAGGCGCCCGCTTCATCATTGGCCTCGACCAATACATAGCCGAACTCGGCAATCTCGGCTGGTGCTAGCTCGGCATGTTTGGCATAGCGTGCAAACTGTTGTGCCGCGGCATCAAAGGCGCCAACGTCAGCCGCAGTGCGCGCCGCAATCAGGTTCAACTCCGGCGTCCAAAGTGTGGGGGGCAGCGCATTGAGCCACGCCCAAGCGACTTCTTTGGTCTGTTCCTGTTGTAATTGATACAAACCTTGCTGGATGAGCTCGAGTTTTTGATCGGGCGTAAGATCAGCTAGAAACGCCGGCATGTCGGCGGCGACCGGCACTTGTCGTGCCATTGCACTGCGTAACATGCGCTGCCGCAGGGCAACACGGTTCTCTTGCGGAATATTGGCAAGGTAGCCGCGAGCACGCTCAATGTCTTGGTTTAACATCGCCAGTTCAAAGGCGTACTGGTAGAAAGGCTCATGCTCCGGCGCAATTTCGATGGCATGTTCAAGCTCCACTAAGGCGGCTTGATAGCGCTCTTCTTGCTGCAACCGATACGCCTTATCAACATAGGGATAGGTGCGAAACTCTTCGTAGTCAGACAGGCCGACATAAATGGAGTCACCCATGGTTTGCGGCGTAACAGCCGCCATCGCTGCAACTAAGCTTAAAACACGCATGTGATACCCGGTTGACCAGCAACCGCCTCAGCTAAAAGTTTTTTCATTTCGATTTGATGCCGCACTTGATACGCAAGTGCTTCATCCCGTTGCGCGTCACTGATAAAGCCTTCGCGTACCAAATAATCCCCAAGTCGCGTTTCACCCCGTCGATCAAACGACATCATTACTTGCGCCATCACGGCTGGATCAACCACTCTTGCTTGCACCAAAGCGGTACCAAAGGGCACTTGCCGAATGAAGTAAGCGTCGCGCAATAAGCGCATTTGTGGCTCGGGTAGTGCGCTCGAATCCTGCGTTTGTTCGAGCGCTTGCCGCGGATCTGCACTTTCATCATTCATATACCAATACCGCAAACCTAAAGTCACTGCGCCTTGGGTCGTCACACAGCCCCTTACCGGTCGCTTCAGCTTGCGGGCAATAGCGCCCTCTGCCACCGGACTCAACGCGTATTCGCGACCGACAATAAGGGTGTTACCGTCTTCCGCAAGCGGAATGATGGAGTATTTGAAAGCAATCTCTGCAGGCAGAGCCTCAATAAGTTTCTGGTCCAAAGTGAACGGATCACAGGCGCGAAAAGAGCTGTACTCTTGCACAGCGATAGCTTCGCTTAACTCATCAAGCGTGACAAAGCCCGCGGTGACCAAGTACACACCCAGCCGTATGCCCGCCGGACGCTCCAGTAAGGCCTTTTCCAGATCAGCTTCGGTCAACACGCCATTGGCAATGAGAATTGAACCCAACGGCTGTTTGCGTGGCGGCGCCACCACAGGGAACACATGCGAGGTTTTATCCCACGCCACTTTGCGCGGATCACCGTGTTGCAGGACTTGCTTAATCGCCCGCAAACTCGCAGTGAAATTAATGAGCGTGCCCCAGAAGATCCTGATAATCGACATAAAGCCCTGGAACCAGCCATAATATTGCTTGGCAAAGTAAAAACGCTGCACTAAACGGTTCGCCAAGAAGAATAAGTTGGCTAATAAGAAGAAGACAATGAACGGGTCACCTTCAAAAATGGACAGCACCCGATAAGTACTTGGCACAAACTGCTCAACGGTCCAAATAACCAACAACTGAATAAACACCGCCATCGCAAAGAAACTCACGATGTTGGCAAGGGCACCCCGACGGTCACGCCACAAAAAGTAATTAATGCGCCAGTCTTTGGTCCATTTGAGCTTGCGAGCCCCTTGAAAGATAATGCCGATGATCCAACGCGTTTTTTGCCGCACTGAGGCTTTGAAGGTGTTTGGAAAGTACTCGCGCACACACACCACATTGCCGTCGCGTTTACCGACCCCGGCGTGCTTTTCGCGCAACTGCGCCTGCTCAATATGTACGGGGTAACGCACAAATATCTCTTCTAAGCCCCAGCTTTTTAGCCGAAAGCCAATGTCATAATCTTCGGTGAGCGAACGCACGTCGAAGGGTAAACCATCGCCTTCTTTCAACAGGTGCATGATGGCACGACGGCTGAAGCAGGTACCTACGCCAGCACTTGGTACTTGCCCGGCCAATGATTCCCGCACCACAATGTCTTTACCATGCAGCTCGGCGAATTCATCTAAATAATGCGCAGAAGTAAAGTTAAACCACCGTTGCGGAAACGGATAGACCGGCAGCTGGATCATGTCTTTGCGGCCAACCAAGTAGTTGAATAAGCGCAGCTCCATGCTCGAAATCACATCTTCGGCATCATGCAAAATATAACCTGCAAACTCGATTTTGGTTTTTTTTTCGAACTCAATAATGGAGGCGATAATATTGTTCAGGCAGTCGGCTTTGCTGGTAGGTCCTGGCTCGGCACAAATGACTTTGTGCACATTGGGGTAATGCTCAACAACATGGTCAACGTCGGCTTGTGTTTCTGGATCGTTCGGATAAGTCCCCACAAAAATCTGATAATTTTCATAGTCTAAGGAAGCAGCAGCACTAGCTGCCATCTTATCGACCACCCCCACTTCATGCCAGGCCGGCACCATAATAGCGAGCGGCTTTTCCGGCTCATTTGATAGTTTGTCGGGATCTGAATAATCGAATTTGCGGTAGATGGTAAGCTTGCGGTAAATCCGCCGGACCCAGTAATAGCAGTCGATGAACAGGTCATCAATGCCGAAAATAAAGAGCACTACCATTACCACAATGGCGAGCCACTTAAGTCCGTACAGGTAGAGAACAAAGACGTCGAACCAAGTCATCTGGAGCCTCCTACAACGCTTAGGTTGTAACCAACTCACGAGTGTAAGGCACTCAACCGCAACACCTGCTACGGCTTAAAATGTGTTGATTTCAATGATAATACTAGTACAAATATCATAGTCAGCTATCTGACAGTCGAGATAGGGCTAAATGCGGGGTATAACATTTTTTATAATAGAGAGGATGTTTCGACAATTTATTAAAAGATAAGCTTTCGTATTCGCGTTTAGCTCAACGGAGGAAATGTAACCTCTGGAAGCCCTTTAAATTCGGGTCTCGCGAACAAGTAGCCTTGCATGTACCGAACACCTAAATCGGCAAGCGTCCGCATTTCAGATTCGGTTTCGATACCCTCAGCCAAAATTCGCGTCCCTTGCAGCTCACATTGCACCCGGGCCTTGTTAACTTCCTGTTGCTTTTCCGGGTGCTGATCAATGTCAATGATCAAACTTCTGTCTAATTTTAAGATGTGCGGTCGCAACTCGACCAGCCATTCGTGACTCGCGTAACCGGCGCCATAATCATCAAAGCCATTTCAATCGCAAAGCCAAGATCTTTGCCAGCCAAACAGTCGCGACAGGTCTGTTGGCGAATACTTTCAGGTATAGTCATACGCGTCCTTTTAATTGCCTAGGCAAGCAACCAGGCTAGGCTTCCCACTGCAATAACTAACCACAAAATACTAGCCAATAACAAGGGCTTGAAACCGGCTGCTCGAATTCTTTGCAAACTTAAGCTTAGCCCAATCAAGAATAAACAAAAAACCAGAATGCGCTTTCCAGCCATAAAAAGCCATGTGTAAGCCACTTCGCCGCTAGGTACAAAGGTGGCGATAGCCGCCGCCGCAATAAAGCCGAAAATGAACCACGGCAAGGCCCACCCCGACTGCCCTTGCTTTTTTGTGTAGCGCGCAGCAACTAGGGCTGAGCCTAGGACTACGGGAACAATCCACAAGGCGCGTGCTAGCTTCGCGGTGGTGGCGACCAGCAAGGCTTCATCGCCGTAGGCCTCAGCAGCTCCCACGACCGATGAGGTGTCATGAATAGCAACGGCAGCCCAAATCCCAAACGTATGCTGATCGAGCTCAAAATAATGTCCAATCCAGGGGAACAGCAGTAACGCCAACGCATTGAGGATAAATACGACCGCTAGCGCTAACGCCATTTGATCACTACGCGCACGAATCGCTGGTCCCACCGCGGCAATGGCACTACCACCACAAATGGCGGTGCCCGAACCGATCAAATGTGCGGTACTCAGTTCAAGTTTCATGGCTTTGCCGAGCACTAATGCCAGTACCAAGGTCGCCACAATGGAGACGACGATTAAGCCAAGCGCATCGCCGGTTACCTCCAGTGCGGTATCCAGTTGAATGCCAAAGCCGAGCAACACAATGGCAATCGCCAGCAGCTGTTTGGCGCGTTGCGCTGGATTAAAGTGCCGCGGCACCCAACCAAAGCCAGCTAATAAAAAGCCAATTACCAGCGCAAGTGGCGATGAAATCAAGCCACCCAGCGCCAGTAGCGCTACCAATCCAACTCCTAACCAAGGCATCATGCTGGCTTACAACTGATTGATAGGTAATTTCAAATAGACTTTACCTTCATCATCGGCAGGCGGCATTTCACCAGCACGGATATTGACTTGTATCGAAGGTAAAATGAGTCGTGGCATGTCTAACGTAGCATCGCGTGCTTCGCGCATTTGCACAAATTCGGCCTCGCTCACGCCATCATGCACGTGTTTGCTGTGCTCGCGCTGCGCACCGACGGTCGTGCAGTATTCATGCTCCCGGCCTTGCGGCGGGTAGTCGTGGCAAATATAGATTTCGGTCGTTGTTGGCAGCGCCAGCAACTTCTTAATCGAACGAAACAGCGTAGTGGCGCTACCGCCCGGGAAATCACACCGCGCCGTCCCGACATCGGGCATAAATAAGGTATCGCCAACAAACGCCTTCTGACCATCAATAAGGTAGGCAATATCGGCAGGTGTATGGCCAGGGGTATGCATCACTTCGAAGGTCATTGCCCCAACGGTAAAGGTGTCACCGTCGCTAAATAAATGGTCAAACTGCGCGCCATTGGGTAGAAACTCTTTTTCTAGGTCAAAAACCTCTTTGAAGATTTTTTGCACGTCTTGAATATGCTCGCCAATACCAATGCGCCCGCCAAGTTCGTTTTTAATAAAGGGTGCGGCCGACAAGTGATCAGCATGGGCATGGGTTTCCAGTACCCATTTCAACTGCAAATCATTAGCGCGGACAAAATCCACCAAGCGCTGTGCGCCACGAGTGGCCGTGCGGCCCGACTTATAGTCGAAATCCAGTACCGGATCGATGATGACCGCGGCCTTGGAGCTCGCATCCCACACCACGTAACTAAAGGTTTCGCTATCGTCATCCAAAAACGCTTTAACTTGCGCCTGACTTGTCTTGCTCATGGTCTACTCCCCTTCAAAAGCATTAGCTACCGCTAAAATACGTGATTCGCGCCAAGAGTTAAACTGGATCACATTCCATTGTGCGTATAAAATTGCGCCTTTCTACTAACAGCAGTGAGAGTTCACTATGGGTCGCGCCTTTCAAAACCGCAAGGAGTCGATCGCGAAGACCGCGGCGGCTAAGAGTAAAGTTTACAGTAAATATGGCCGAGAAATTTACGTTGTCGCTAAGCAAGGTGGTGTCGAGCCAGATGCTAATTTGCAATTACGCAGCTTGATCGACCGCGCGAAAAAGGACCAAGTCCCAGCGCATGTGATCGAAAAAGCTATCGATAAAGCGAAAGGCGGTGCGGGTGAAGATTACGCGCCAGCAGTTTACGAAGGATTTGGGCCAGGTAACTGCATGGTCATGGTCGAATGTCTGACCGACAACAATGCGCGTACCTACGGCGAGGTGCGTAACTGCTTTACCAAAACCAAGTCAAAGATTGGAGCGCCAGGCAGTGTCGCGCATATGTTCGATCATTGTGCGATTTTAAAGTTTGCTGGTGACGACGAAGATGCTGCACTCGAAGCGCTAATGATGGCGGATGTAGATGTCACGGACATTGAAGCAGAAGACGGCCACATCACTGTGTTCGCCCCGCATACCGAATGGCACAAGGCCAAAACAGCGTTACAAGAGGCCTTCGCCGACCTCGAATTTGAAGTCGACGAAATTCAGTATTTACCGCAAGTCATGACCGACATCGCCGGTGACGATGTGGCCATGATGGAAAAATTCCTCGACATGCTGAACGATTGTGACGATGTCCAAAACATCTATCACAACGCTCAGTATTAATTAGTCTTGCGGATTTTCTAATAAATCCAGAATAAAGGCATATTCCTCGGCAGTTTGCTTCAGGCGCGCAAAGCGTCCTGAAGCGCCGCCATGCCCTGCTTCCATATTGGTTTTCATCAGTAGTGGATTGTCATCGGTTTTATGATGACGCAGCTTAGCAACCCATTTTGCCGGCTCAAAGTACTGTACTTGCGAGTCATGCAGCCCGGTGGTCACCAACATCGCAGGGTAGTCTTGCGCACTCACCTGATCATACGGCGAGTACGACAACATATAGTCGTAGTACGGCTGATTCTTCGGGTTACCCCACTCATCAAACTCGTTCGTCGTCAACGGAATACTCTCATCGAGCATGGTGGTGACCACATCCACAAAGGGCACATGGGCAACAAGCCCACGATAATGTTCTGGCGCCATATTCGCCACCGCGCCCATCAGCAAACCGCCAGCACTGCCGCCCATACCAAAGACCTTATCTGGGTGGGCGTATTTTTCGGCAATCAAATGCTCGGTGACATCGATGTAGTCGGTAAAGGTATTCTTTTTGTTCTCGAGTTTGCCATCTTCATACCAGTGACGACCCATCTCTTGACCGCCGCGAATGTGCGCGATGGCGTAGACAAACCCGCGATCAACTAATGAAAAGACCGAAGAGCGGAACCAAGGCTCCGACGTCGAACCGTACGATCCATAAGCATACTGGTAAAGCGGTGCGGTACCGTCTTGTTTGAAGTCTTTCTTAAATAGCAACGACACCGGAACCTGAGTGCCATCATCAGCGGTCGCCCAAGTGCGCGCTGTGGCATATTTCGACGCATCATAGTTGGGCACTTCAGTGGCTTTGAGCACTTCCCGTTCTTGGGTCGCCATGTTCATGGCATAAGTGACCGTTGGCGTTACTAACGAAGTGTAGTTGTAGCGCAGCACATCTGTATCTTGCTCGACATTAGTTTCAAAGGTCATCACGTAGCTAGCTTCATCGGCATTCACGACATAACCTTGCGCTGGATCTGCCCACGGCACGACGCGAATCTGACGTAACCCTTCACGGCGCTCATTCAGCACTAAATAGTCTGAAAACAGCTCGAAGCCGTGAATAAAGACCTCTTGATCATGCGCCACCAGAGGTTGCCACTTGCTCTTATCGCCAATGTCAGCATGCGCGACTTCCATAACTTGGAAATTAGGCGCTTGATAATCCGTCAAAATTATCCAGCGACCGTCAAAGTGGTCGGCAGAATATTTGAAGTCACGCTCGCGAGGCGCCAGCACTTGGAAATCACCGTTGGGCGTATCCGCATCTAGCACATGAACCTCATCGGAAACCGTAGCATCCAGTTGGATCATCACATACTCGTCGTCTGAGCTGTTGCTCACCCACATGTAGAAGGTATCGTCCTGCTCTTCGTAGACAACTTCAGCGGTTTCGATGGGTTGCCCGAGCTGATACTTCACCACCCGCTTTGAAAGTAAGGTTTGCGGATCATTTTCAATAACGAACAGCGTTTCATTGTCTTTCGCCCAAGCAATCGCAGCAGAAATACCATTGATGCCTGTCTCTGTAACTTCGTTCGTCGTCAGATCTTTCACATGCAATTCGTACTGACGACGCCCTACATTATCGACCACATAAGCGACTTTGTTCTGATCGGGGCTGACCTGCAGATTCGAGACCTGCATAAAGGACTCGCCCTCCGCCAGCACGTTAACATCGATTAGGATTTGCTTATCACCCGACTCTACATGCGTGCGTGAATAAATAGGATACTCTTTACCCGCCTCATATTCGGTTTGATACAGATAGTCGCCACGCTGATACGGCACGGAACTGTCGTCTTGTTTTACCCGGCCAATGATTTCCTGCTCAAGTTCATCCGCCAGCGGTTGATAGCTCGCGCTGTAGGCATCGTAATAGTCATTTTCCGCCTCCAAATAGGCGATAACTTCGGGATCTTTGCGTTCATCATCGCGCAACCAGTAGTAATGGTCGACGCGCTCCCCTTGTGGGGAAACGACCGTATAAGGTTCACGCTTGGCGACAGGAGCAGCATCGGCGCCTTTCTTCGCATCAGAAGTAGAGGGTTGGCACGCAATTAAGCTGCTTAGGAGCAGTGCTACCAGCGGCAGTTTAGCGTAATGGGTCGGGCGAAATAACATAATCAACTCGCTTATTTATCAGGGTTGGTCGAGATCACAGAAGTTTCGATAGTTAGCTAAATTTGGTCCTAGCGCAAGGTTTTATGTGGCATAAACGATCGACTTTGCCGTCCAATCGCGCTAGGTTAACAGTTATAAAACATCAATACAGGTCAACGCTCATAGATGTCATTGGTCGCTTATTATTTGAACTCATCCGACCAGACACGCTAAGATTCGACCCGCTTTCATGACTTGGATCTTAAATTGTTTTACACAAATAACGCGCAATCGAAAACGAGATTAGCGAGGCATTGCCTGCTGACATTCACTCTGCTGTTACTCGTGATGAGTGGCAGTGCTTTGCGTGCACAAGAGACAAGCCCAACAGCGGCGTCAGCCGATCAACCGATAAAACCAGAGCTAGCCCCTCGCCTTGAAGCGGAGCTTGATCGGCTACTTGTAGAAGCCAGTTCTGAACAAGAAATGTTGGCAGGCATGCAGCGTTTGCGCGCCAGCGTGAGTGCTGACACGCCACCCATGAGTCGCGTGCGTTTACTCTCCTATATTGCGTTATCGCATGCTTATCTGGATGACTTGACAACGGCCTACGCAGTGCTTGAGCAAGCCAAAACAATAGCCCAAACCACAGGCCTCGCCGACGCTCAAGCCGAAGTCGCCGCAACACGGATCCTTATCAAAAATGTTGAAGGCAAACTGACCGAGGCTTATACCCTGATCAACACGGCCACCGTCCACTTAGACAACGCGACACTGCCGCGCGTCCGCTATTTCGCGAACAATCTGATTGGTAGCATTTACCAAGCGAAAAATAATTACGAGCGCGCGCTAGAGCATTTGATTGCGGCAGCCGAAGCGGTGGATGAAACTGCAGACGACCGCACGCCGATTCGTCGCATCTTTTTAAAGCTGCGCATTGCCGAGATTTTCAATAAGCAGAAACTCCACGAGCAAGCGCTGGAGCAACTTAATGACGCGACGAGGATCATGGAGCAAGCCGGCCTCGCAAGCATGTATGGGCCCGAAATTCTATTTTTGCGTGCAGTTATTGCGACTGACCAAAATAACTATGATCTCGCATTCGAACTTTATGCACAGCTTGAACGCGACATCAAAAACAACCCAGACTGGCGCTACCTGCAGACCACAGTTCTCAATAACCTAGGCGACCTCGCAATTCGCACCGAACGCTTTGAGGCCGGTATTCAAGTGCTGCAAGAAGCGCTAGAACTTGCTGACCAAAACAATGACGTGATCAGTGAGCAACTTATTCGCTTCAACCTTGGCTTCATTGATGTGCACTTGGGACAATATGAACAAGGTCTTTCCGCCATGCAGCGTGTTGTAGAGGACGCGCGCGGTGAGTGGATCGATAGTGAGTTTGAAGCCGTACTTGGTGAGTATGCCGATGCCCTGACCATGGCGAACCGCCACAAAATGGCCAACGCCATTCTGACCGAGCAACGCGCGTTGCGAGAAAACGTTTTCGATACCGAGTTACAGAAAAACGTGACCGAGTTGCAAAACCTCTATGACTCCAAAGACAAGGCCCAGCAGATTGAGTTGTTACAGCGACAAAATCAACTCAGCGACCAGCTTTTAGAAAATGAACGGCAACAACAAGTGATCTTGGCGCTAGGCGTCGTTGTCGCACTCCTGCTTACGGCTTTGGCGTTCTACCTGTACCGCGCGGCGCATCGCTCAAATCAGGCGCTAAAACAAGCTAACGCGCAACTCGCCGACCAATCCTTGCGCGACCCTCTTACTGGCTTATGGAATCGTCGGGCCATGCAACAAGAGCTGCAACGTCAGGCCCAAGAACCCATGCAGCGCAATGACGCCATGGTACTGCTCGATATTGATTACTTTAAGCGTATTAATGACCATCACGGCCACAGCGCAGGTGATGAAGTGATCCGCGCGGTAGCTAAGCGCCTCCTCGACATCTGTCGCGACAACGACAAAGTCATTCGCTGGGGCGGTGAAGAGTTTTTGATTTACTTACAGAACACCGACAAAGATGCTCTGCCACGCTTTGTGCTTCGTATGCTCAAGGCTATCGGGGACACGCCAATTGAAACCGAGAAAAAAGCACTCCCGATCACCGCAACTGCAGGGTTCATCAATTATCCTTTCGCGGATCTTGAACAAGCACAAATGGATTGGGAAGCGACGTTACAGTTGGTCGACAAAGCCCTGTATGCCGGTAAGGTCCATGGTCGCAACCAAGCGTGGGGCATTATCAGTTTGAATGTTCCTTTTGCCGAAGCCCATAAAGTTCTCGATACGGATTTGGCCAAAGCTATCGAGCAAAATTACGTCTCGGCGATTACCCTGCACGGCCCAACCCCTACCTAACACTTGCTCCAACTGATAAACAAAGGGTAAGCGGATTAAATGGTTGATGCTTCACCTACTGCTGGTGCATGTTTCCTTCGCTAATTCCAGCAAGAACCCCACACGCCTCAACTTCCCGGTCATCGTTGCAACTCGCTCTCAGTGAAACGAGTTGTTTCTCAAGCGCTTGCAGAG
>JBLWXY010000007.1:0-122843 GCA_048267225.1 Pseudidiomarina sp. | reverse complement strand
GGAGCGCATTTTAGAGATTTAAGTGCTCACGTCAAGCGCCTTTTTGCAGTTTTTGCGTGTTTTTATGCTGACTGCTGGTTTGTTGTGCAGATCGTTGCTTTTTTAGCTGAACTCGCGCGTTATAAGGGTTTCTGCTAGGCTAAGACTCATGCATTTAGATCAAAAAGCTAACAATTTAAGGAGTAAGTCCCATGAATGGTGATATTCGTAGTTATCAGGGCATTGAGCCAACCATTGGGGAACATGTCTATATTGACCAAAGTGCCGTTATCGTCGGTGACGTTAGGCTCGGCGATAACAGTAGCGTATGGCCACTGGTTTCAGCTCGAGGTGACGTTAACTCTATAAGTATAGGTGCGCGTACCAATATCCAAGACAACTGTGTACTGCATGTAAGTCGCAAAAGTAGTCGCAACCCCGATGGTCACCCGCTGGTTATTGGTGACGATGTGACCGTCGGCCATCATGTGATGTTGCACGGCTGTACTATTGGTTCACGTATTCTTATTGGGATGTCGGCGGTGATCATGGATGGCGCTATTGTCGAAGATGACGTCATTATTGGTGCGGGCAGCTTAGTGCCGCCGGGTAAAACCTTACGTAGTGGCTATCTTTATGTTGGCAGCCCGGTGCAAGAAGCACGGCCACTGACAGATGAAGAGCGAGCGTTCTTACCCGCTTCGGCAGCCAACTATGTCATGCTGAAAGATGAATATGCATTAAACGTGCAATCCGTTTAATGAAAATCACGCGAGCGCTTACCTTCCATTTCAAGTTGCGCCAGCAATGGCGCTCCATCTTCTAAGCGCCCAGCGATCACATGAATGACTTCACCATGTATTTCGACCGTGCCAACGACCTTTAAGAGTTTCGCGGTGAGATAGGCTTGCCGCTGAGCGCGGGCGGTGGCTTGCCAGACCACCACATTCACCATGCCGGTTTCATCTTCTAAGGTAATAAAAGTCACTCCGCTGGCTGTGCCTGGGCGTTGTCGACAAGTGACCAGGCCGGCGACCTGTACCACTTGTTGATGACGACAACCCGCGAGTTCAGCTGCGGTGCGCACCCCGCGCAATAGTCGCCGTTCACGTAACAAAGCCAGCGGATGACGACGCGTAGAAGCACCTAATACCCGATAATCCGCGGCTAAGTCTTTTATCTCGGACGGCGGAGCTAATACGATTTGCTGTTCACTTTGCACCTTACTTGCATTCGCTTCGGCAAACAGGGGTAGCTGCTCAGCTTGTTCAGCAAGTGTCTGCCACTGGCTTTGGTAGCGATGCCCAGCGATCTTATTCAAAGCATCGGCGGCGGCGAGCCGTTGCAATAGCGCAGGGCTAGCTCCGGCTTGTCGCAACGCGCTTAAGGAAGCAAAACCGTCATCAGGACGCTGTACCAACAGCGCCTGTACTTGTTTTTCAACTAAGCCTCGCACCAAGCACAAGCCTAGCCGCAAAGCGATACCGTTTTGCATTGACACCAGCTGGTGCTGCCAAGTGCTGGTTTGAATATCAACCGGCAGAATAGCAATGTCATGGCGACGCGCATCTTGAATCAACTGATCGGCTGAATAGAAGCCCATCGGTAAGCTATTGAGCAAGCCACAGTAAAACGCTGCAGGATAATGGTACTTAAACCACGCCGATGCATAAGCTAAGTTAGCAAAACTCGCCGAATGCGACTCCGGAAAGCCGTACTCACCAAAACCACAAATTTGCTGGTAAATACGCTGGGCAAAATCAAGCCGATAACCGCGCTCTTGCATACCAGCAATCAAGCGCTGTTCAAATTGCTGCAGTTCACCTGTGCTGCGCCAGTTCGCCATGGCACGACGTAATTGATCTGCCTCGCCACCACTAAAACCTGCGGCCACCATGGCAAGCTTAATCACTTGCTCCTGAAAAATAGGCACACCCAAAGTGCGTTCGGTTACTTGTCGAACTTCTTCACTCGGGTAGGTCACGGCTTCTTCACCCGCACGCCGACGCAAATAAGGATGCACCATATCGCCCTGAATCGGACCAGGTCGAACAATGGCGATTTGCACCACCAAGTCATAAAAAGTTGCAGGACGCAGGCGCGGCAACATGTTCATTTGCGCGCGCGACTCGATTTGGAACACGCCAATGGAGTCGGCACGTTGTAGCATCTGATAAACTTTGGGATCTTCGGTCGGGATACTGGCTAAATCCAATGGCCGCTGATGGTGCTCGGCTACCAACTGCAGCATGCGCCGCAATGCCGACAGCATGCCGAGCGCGAGCACATCGACTTTGATCAGCTTTAAGGTTTCTAAGTCATCTTTGTCCCATTGAATCACCGTGCGGTCAGCCATGCTGGCATGTTCAATGGGCACCAAATCGGCTAATGGCCCAGCCGCAATGACAAAGCCGCCTACATGTTGTGATAAATGCCGCGGAAAACCACGTAACTGCTCGGTGAGTTGCAACAACCAACGGCCTCGCTCGGTCTGCGGTAAACCTTTTTGTAGTAAGGCCAATTGTTCATACCAAGGCGTGTCTTGATCACGGCGATCGATCTGGCGCAAATAGTGTCCGAGCTCTTGTTCATTAAAGCCCAGCACTTTACCGACATCACGAAACGCACTGCGCAAACGATAACGAATCACCGTGGCCGCCAACGCAGCCCGGTCGCGGCCGTATTTCTTATAAATGTATTGAATCACTTCTTCACGACGCTGATGCTCAAAGTCCACATCAATGTCGGGCGGCTCATCACGCTCTTTCGAAATAAAGCGCTCAAACAAGACGTCCACCTGATCAGGATTGACTGCGGTAATTTGCAGGCAGTAACACACCACCGAATTCGCCGCCGAACCGCGGCCTTGATACAAAATCCCACGTTGCTGCGCAAACTGCACAATGTCGTGGATAGTTAAGAAAAAATATTCATACTTTAACTCAGCAATAAGGTTCAGTTCTTTTTCGAGTTTGGCTTCGACATCACTGCGTAACCCCTCGGGAAAGCGCTGTTTTGCGCCGGTGTACGCAAGCTGCCGTAAATAGTCCGTCGCGTTCATGCCCTGTGGCACAAGTTCGGCTGGGTATTCGTAGCTGAGTTCGCTAAGCTGAAAATTACATTGCGCCACAATGTTATCCGCGGCCCGCAGCCACTGCTGTGGATAGCAGCGCTGCAACTGCGCCGCCGAACGTAAATAGTGCTCGGCATTGGGCTTTAAGGCCGTGCGCACTTCGGTCAATGTTTGCCGAAGGCGAATTGCGGTCATTACATCATGCAGCTTCTGCCGCTCCGCCTCAGGGTAAAGTACTTCATCAACGGCCACCACCGGCAGCTGACTCACATGCTGATAATGCTGATAAGTGCGCACCTCACGTACATCATTGGCCTGATAATGCCGCGCGTAAGCTAACCACAAACGCTCTGGAAAAGCCTTACGCAACTTGCTGACCTGCTCGCTAAAGCGCTGTTCTTGGGGGCGCCAAAGTAACAAGCAGTCATTGAGTCCTTGCAGAAAGTCATCGAGTACAACCTCATAGCTACCTTTGGCACAGCGACTTCGGCCTAGGGTAATAAGCCGACAAAGTTGCCCATAGCCTTGTCGGTTTTGCGCCAGCACAATGAGGGTGCCGACGTCAGGCACGACAAAGAAGCTACCTATTAACAGCTTAAGCTCTTGCGTCAGCCCTTTCATTGCCACAAAAGCCCGTACAACACCGGCCACCGAGCACTCATCGGTAATGGCTACAGCCTGGTAGTCAAGCTGCACTGCGCGCTGAATATATTCATGCGGATGCGCCGCACCATACAAAAAACTGTAATTGGTGACGCAATTCAAAGCACTCGGCCGCCACTGTGCCGCGCGGTTAACTGTACCAGCCATGTAAATACCACTGTTCGTTGCTTGCGCTCTGGTCGCTTAGGCAAGAGCGATAGATCCAACCTTGGCGCTGCCAACGATCAAGCGCAATAAAGTAGTCACGTACCGTGCTTTGGCCGTCCCACCAGCCGCTTTGAATACGTTCTGGTCCCCACTGTAACTGCCAGTCACTGACATTGATCGGCTCGGCTTCTGGCAGCAGCCATAAGGGCCGAGGCAAGTTCGTTGGGGCTGAAGCTTTAGTCGCTGTTGTGCCAGTATGCCATTGCTGCGCCAACTCTGGTCGCCAATCCGGTACCCTTTGCGCTTGTTGCACGGCTTGCTCACCTAAACGCGCCTGCAACTTGCCCAACAAGGCCTGCAGTTGCCGTTGTTCGTTACGCTGAGTCTGGGCATCTTGCTGTGCAGGCAACCAGCTACCGTGCTGCGCTTCCCGAGTACTAAAATCTTCCGCACGTAAGCTTAACTCTAAAGCCGGGGTCTTGAGCTGCTGCCGTTCCAACTGGAGCTGCACTAGTTGCAGCATGTCGCGGTGGCGCCATAGGGGCAGGGCGAACGCCACACGCACAAAGGTTTGGCTTCGATTGCGGTGGTGAGCAATCAACGCAAGCTCCGTCACGCTCAGTTGACGTACCTGTAAAAACGCCTCGAGCTGTTGCAACAAGCGCCGTAACGGAAACAGGAGCTGTTGCCAACTGGCGACTTCGGTCAGCAAGTCTAAGCGTTCTCGAAAACGTAGCGGCGGACGATACCATTGCTGCGGCGGTAATAACTCACCTTTAAGCTGCGCCATATAACTGAGCATATTACGGCCAAAACGCGCGCCCAGCTCGGCAACTGGGAGTTGCAACAGCGGGGCAAGTTGCTCAATACCGACGTCTTGTAACTGTTGCTGTTGTTGCGCTGGCAATAAGCTTTGCGCGATAGAAACTTGCCCTAGCGCGTGTTGCAAAACGCTTTTATCGGCACTCAGCTCACTTTTACCTGATTGCGCTAATAACTGCGCAACCAAAGGGCTATACCCTGCAGCAACAACATAATGCACAGCAATACTATTGAGTCGTTGTTGTAGCTGCCGCTGGACCCCAGCATACCCACCATACATACGTTGTAGATCATGCACCGCCAGTAACAAGCCTTGCGGTGGATACAGCGCAATCTGGGCAATATCTTGGTGCAGCCACTGCGCTAACCTTCGTAACACCTGCGTCTCACGGCCCGCATCGTAATCACGTTGCTGCAAATCAGGGAGTAGGGTGCTCGCCGTGACCTCAGCCATGCCTAAACGCACTCCACCAGCAATGGCCGTACGATTCGCTTGCACCACCTGCCGCCGCTGACCTTCACTCGTACAAAGCACCTGTGGCTGTTGTTGTTGCTCGTTGTTCTGCAAGCTCAGCTGTTCATCTAGCAACAGTTGCGGCACATGCAGAAACCACCAAAGTTTGGCCTGACTCATGCCGATAACCGTCGGCGCTCCGGTAAGTGCCGCTCTACATTGCAAGGGAAGGCGGGTAATGGCCAACCGGAGCGGCGCTTCAACACGGCGACTTGCAGCTGTTCGGCCGCCCAACTCAGTTGCAGGCGGTTCACATAAGCGCGAGCTTCCGTCGTTTGTTGCCATGGCGTGATCACAAAAGCCAGCTGCTGATGCTTAGCAGCACTTTGTTGCAAGCGCCGTACGGCACCCGCGTCAATGTTGTCAAACCACGCCACCACCACACCAATGGCTTCACTTTGCAGGGCTTGCTCAAAGGCCCACATCGCTTGTTTCTGATCACTTTCTTGCAACCATAAAGGAGGCTGCTGCAGTTGCTGATAGCACAAGCCGGGCCAGTAGGGCTGACAAGGAGGATTCAGCCACAGGCATGGTTTTTCTTGCGCGAGCAATACTGGGAGCAGCAAAGCCAACTCGCCTTGAAAATGGCGCTGCACCTGTAACTCATGCACAGCCCCGCGTAGCCAACCGCCACCCAAGCGCCGATCCAGTTCTGCCCAACCACTACTGGCTAATTGTTCTGGTGCTAACTGCTCTGCGGCTTCGCGGCCCTGCCAGACCCATCCTTTGTGCACCAACTCTTGTAAAGGGTGTGCCATAACAACCTCGCAAACACTGTATAAATATACAGTGTACTGTAGCTGTTTTTTTCGGCACTGGCAAGTTCACCACTACGGCGCAACGCCGAATTAAAGTTGAGCTTTACCCGCTAGTTTCCGTATGATGAAACGATACTTTGCTGGTCGGAACCTCTTATGCTTACGCTGTTGTTAGCGCCTTTTCGCGTCATTATTAACTTCATTTTTGGTGCGCTTGCCACTGCACTTATTGGCGCTTTAATCATTGTCATTGGCTTACCCAAGCTACTGCTCCCTATTCCCGTAGTACAACGCGGCCTGTCGACCTTGGCCAACGGGCTCTTTCGTTTGTGGGGCTACGCCATGTCCATGATGTTCCGCCTGACCCAGCCCATGCACTGGCATATTCAAGGTGACGCGCAGTTGCATCGTGATCGCTGGTACATGATCTTGTGCAATCATTTGAGTTGGGTGGATATTTTGGTGCTGATGCACCTAGCCTCGCGCAATATGCCGATGCCGCGCTTTTTCTTAAAGCAACAGTTATTCTGGATACCGATTATTGGCTTGGGCTGTTGGACGCTGGATATGCCCTTTATGAAACGCTATAGCCGCGAGCAAATTGCCCGCAAGCCGCACCTGAAAGGGCGTGATATTGCCACGACGCAAAAGAAGTGCGCCAAATTTCGGCATATTCCTACCACAGTTATTAATTTCTGTGAGGGCACACGCTTCACCCCTGAAAAGCACAAGCAAAAAAAGAGTCCGTTTAAGCACTTGTTGCCACCCAAAGCTGGTGGCACGGCTTTCACTTTACAAACCATGGGCGAGCAGTTTGACGCCATTCTAGATATCACTATTGTTTATCCGTCGAACAAGCGTCCAGCCGTGTGGCTACTGCTCAGCGGTCAGCTACGTGATATCTATGTGAATGTCGAAACCATTCCGATGCAGTCGGAGCTTATCGGTGATTACTTTAATGATGAGGAATTTAAAGCACGCTTCCAACGCTGGCTAAACCAGCGTTGGCAGCATAAAGATGAGGTGATTGAGAAGCTTACTTCTCGAGCAAATAACCCGCCGCAGCAATAAAGTCGTCGGCAAAGTTTTGGCTTTCGCTGAAGCCTTGTGGAATCAACTTGTACTTGCCGTTGATGATGAAGGTTGGCGTTGAATTGACACCGTAATTCGAGGCTTCACGGTCCATTTTATTGGCCATACCACGTACACCAAAGCTATTGATCATCTTATTAAAGTCTTCTTTCTCAACGCCGTTGGTAGCAAAAATGGCTTCAAAGTCTTCTTTGCTGCCAATCATGTTACCTTGCGCGAAGTTACGCTGAAAAATTGCCGCCGAAATTTCTTTTTCTTTATCTAGGCGCTGCGCTAAAGCCCAGGCTTGGTTCATCATCATGCCTTGGCCTTTGTAATTGATAAAGGATACGTGCGACTTTTCAAAAGCTTCTGGGTACTCTTCGGCCATTGCTTGGGCGATTGGCTCAAAACGGTAGCACGCACCACAGAAAAATGAGAAATACTCAGTAATGGTTGGCTCTTCAGTGCCCTGTTCAGCGATCACTTCGTAGTGCACGCCTTCTTCAAATTGCTGCGCAGCGGCAGGGAACATCATCAGGGCCAAAACGGCAAACAACAACTTCTTCATTTGGTAATTTCCTGTAGTTACTAAATTTAAAAATTAAAATTTGGGCGTAATTCTAACGGTGCTTCTTGCAAGGCGGCAAACTGTTCTTTCAATGCCAACACTTGTTGCTCCCAGTACCGTTGCTCGGCAAACCATGGGAACGCCCGCTGAAACGCTGCATCTTGCCAGCGCCGCGCCAGCCACGCCATGTAGTGTATGATGCGAAAACCGCGTAAGGGTTCAATCAATTGGGTTTCACGCTCGTCAAAATCGCAAAATTCTTCGTAGCCGCTGACCAGTGCATCGAGTTGTTGCCAGCGTTGCTGGCGATCATCACCCGCTAACATCATCCACAAATCCTGCACCGCTGGGCCCGTCATGGCATCGTCGAAATCGACAAAAGTAAGCAAGTCGTCACGCAACAGCATATTGCCAAGATGACAGTCGCCATGCAAACGTTGTTGGTCAAAACCGCTAAAGTCCGTCTGCAGTAGAACCTCACTCAAAGGTTCGGCAATGGCCCAGAACGCGCTCTGCAAGTTATCGGGGATCAGCGGCGTCTGCTTTAAAGTGACTAAAGAATCGCTCACAAAGTCTGTTGCGGTAAGCGATTTGCGGTGTTTGAAAGTGCCTTGCCGTGCCACGGCATGTAGACGACCAATTTGCCGGCCAATGCGCTCAAGCTGGTCCATATCGCCAGGCTCTACTGCGCGTCCGCCAACACTTGGGAAAACACTAAAGCGATACCCTTGGTAATTATGCAAGGTCGCGTCGTCAAGCACCAACGGCGCTACAGCGGGTACGTCCTCAGCCAACAGCTCGGCGGTAAACGCGTGTTCTTCAAGGATCTGTTCATTGCTCCAGCGTGCCGGCCGATAAAACTTGGCGACGTAGCGCTTTTGGTCATCAGCAATGAACTGGTACACCCGATTCTCATAACTGTTCAGCGCCAGTAAGCCCGACAGCGGATCTACGCCAACGCTGGCAAGGGCATTGGCAATTAAATCCGGCGTTAAGCCAGAAAAACTAAAGTCACTTGCCGCATCCATGCGCGGGTCGTCCTCTCGATTACTCATAAAGGAAGCTCGTTTCGTGTTGTTCAGTGACTTCACCATCGGTGCTGGTGACCACAAAGCGAATGTCATGAACGCGCTGCGTCACTTCGTCGGGATGCACTGCCAAGGTCACCGGCACGGTAGCGATGCTGCCACCATCAATGGTCACCGTCGTGTTGCCGCTTAGCTGAGTGCGCTCAAAGCCGGCAACATTGATGGTGAAGGTCTGCGGTAACTGTGATTTGTTGAGTACTTTCAGGGTGTAGACGTTCTGCACCCAACCTTCCATACTTATGCTGTAGAGCTGGTTGCGGTCACGCAGCACATCCACTTCGAGCGGCTTGCGGGTCGAAATATCCCAAATCAATAGGCCGGTCATGGCAATCATGACCACAAAGTAGCCTACCGCTTTGAAACGTGTTTTGCGCGTACGCCCACCTTTCAGATTGCGTTCGGTGGTGAAGCGGATCAGCCCGCGCGGATAATTCATTTTGTCCATAACGTCGTTACAGGCATCAACGCAAGCGCCGCAGTTAATACACTCGTATTGCAAACCGTTACGAATATCGATCCCCGTAGGGCAGACCTGCACACACATGTAGCAGTCGATGCAGTCGCCTAGCCCTTGCGCCTTGTGGTCAGCCTTGCGCGACCGTGGACCACGTGGCTCGCCACGGTTGGGATCGTACGAAACAGTAATGGTATCTTGGTCGAACATCGCCGATTGGAAGCGCGCGTAAGGGCACATGTGCGTGCACATGATTTCGCGCATCCAGCCTGCATTCCCGTAGGTGCAGAAAGTAAAGAACAAGACCGAGAAAATGGCCCAAAAGCCGACATCAAAGGTCCAGAAATTGATAAAAAGGTCGCTAACATCGGTGAAATAACCGACAAAAGTCATCGAAGTGAGCAAAGCTACGAATAGCCATGCGGCATGCTTACCGGTTTTGCGCCACGCTTTGTCGAAATCCCATGGGCGGCGATCTAAAGCGATTTGCTTATTGCGTGGACCTTCGAACTTTTTCTCAATCCACATGAAAATGAAGGTCCACGTGGTTTGTGGGCACATAAAGCCACACCAAACGCGACCATACAGCGTCGTTATAAAAAAGAGGGCAAACGCGGCAACAATGGAGATCCATGCAAGAATAGTGAGATCTTGTGGCCACAGGGTCATGCCAAAAATGCGGAAGCGTTGGTTGGCAATATCGAGCAGAACAGCTTGGTCGCCATTCCACTGCAGCCATGGAATCGCGGCAAACACAAACAACAGCAGAAAACCGAAAATACGACGAAAGTACTCGAGCTTGCCTTTGACATCTCGCACATAAATACGGCTGCGCGGCGAATAGTCGTTGTTTTTCTTGTTCGGATCGGGGCGTTGGATCTTAACTTTATCCGCCGCCATAACTTTGACTTTCTGCTCCATAACCGTACATCGCCCTCAGCTATTTCTACAAGATATGCGGGGATTATACGCTGATTTATTGATAAATATCAGTGCGCCCGATCAAACAAAATGTGCATTTTAGTTGCCAGTTTTCTCAATAGAGGCTAGTACCGAGTGCAGCAGTACATTGGTGCCAGCTTCAATGTCGTGCCAGTGGGACCATTCATCGGGAGCATGACTCACGCCACCCACAGATGGAATAAAGATCAATCCAGCGTCTGTGATTTCGGAAAGAAACTGGGTGTCATGACCGGCACCGCTAGGCATTCGTAAGTAGCTGTAGTCTAATGCTTTGACTTGCTCTTCAATGAGATCTGTCAGTTTTGCCGAACAAGGTTTTGGCGCCAGCCAACTTGATTGTTCGTATTCGAACATCAACCGATGTTTTCGAGCAATCGCTGACAGCGCTTTGCGGCAGGCATTGGCTACCTCTTTCATGACCTCTTCGTCCATGTCACGACCCACAATAGTGAAAATCGCTTCGCCGGGTACTGTGTGTGGGTTGCCCGGCTTAAGCTCGACTTTACCTACGGTTATACGTGTTTTATCGGTGCCATTTTCAGCAATAATTCGGTCAATTTCATGGGCGAAATCGGCGAGCCCCATAAAGGCATCGCTACGCATGTCCATTGGGGCCGTGCCTGCATGATCGGCCTTGCCTTTTAAGTGTACAATCCATTTAAAGACGCCAGAAATACCCTCGACCACGCCAATTTGCAGATTTTCTTGAAAGAGTACAGGGCCTTGTTCGATGTGCAGCTCAAGATAGGCTTTCAGCTGCTCGGGTCGCCACGCCGCATCAAGTGCGTCCATGGCATTGAGCCCTTGCGCTGCCATCGCGTCTTTTAAATACACACCGTCAGCGTCATGGGCGGACATCAGCCAGTCAGGGTTGAGCTTGCCAGAAATAGCTTGCGCCCCGAGCATGCCACCGAAACGCCCTTCTTCTTCTGCGGTGGCTACACCCCAAATGGGGGTCTCAGTTACCACCTGGTTTTCATCGAGGGTCTGCATGACTTCGAGCGCCGCTAACACACCCAATGAACCGTCAAAGATACCGCCAGCGGGCACCGAATCAATGTGTGAGCCCATGAGTACGGCAGGTTTGTCTAACGCGCCACGCCCGAAAAACACGTTACCAGCGCCATCCATATAAGTTTCGTAACCTGCGGCTTTGGCTTTCTCTTGCAGCCAGCGGCGGCTTTCCATGTCGGCGTCGCTGTAGCCGGGGCGGTAGATGCCGCGGTCTTCTTCGTTGTAACCAATTTTGGAGAGTTCGATGAGGTTCGCTTTGAGGCGTTCGCAATTGATTTGCATAGGACTCCTTGAAACTCGATGTTTGCTGTTCGATGTTTGCTGTTCGCTAACAAAAGCTTAGTTACTAGCTTTTCATAGGGCAAGTGGGATTCGGTAGCGTTGGATGATGGAATCGTGCGCTGCGTCGGTGATTTCGGAATGGAGTTTGCCGCCGTTGGCGAGGATCATCGCCGCTGACGCTGGATTACTTTTCTCGCAGTGGATATGGACCTCGTGGATGCCTCTTTGCTGAGCTTGCTCGAGGGTGAGCTTAAGCAATAGCGTGCCGAGGCCTTGTCCGCGGTGACTGGGGCGAATACCTAAGCCGATGTGACCGCCGGCATGCTCGATTTTTGGCGTCAAATAGTGGCGGAGGTTGCTTACGCCGATGAGTTCGTCGTTATCGATCAGCCAATAGGTCGTGCTCGCGGCGTAGCCCTGCGGTAAATTTTGACCTTGGCGGAAGGCTTCGATGCGCGCCAGCATAGCGCCGAAGTTCTGATGGTCAAAATCCAGCGGAAACGGGTAGCGTTCTTCGTCACCTAGTTCTGTGATGTAGGCACAATAGCTGGCTTGGTATTTCGCTGATGGCAGTATTACTTTCATGGTTGTAGTTTTTGCGTCTTAAGTTTTAACTCAAAGCCACAGGCATGAGCATACTTCATCAGAGTCGACCAGCTTGGGTTGGTATTGCCTTTTTCCAAGCGACTGACATTGCTCTTTTGAGTGTGCATTTTTTCAGCAACCTGCTCTTGGGTAAGCCCTGCTTTTGTTCTCATAGTGAGCAACTGATCAATGAGATTAAATTCATCTTCAAGCTTCTCGTACTCTTTTTTAACTTCAGAATTCTGGAGAGCACGATTTTTTAGTTTTTGAATACTCATGATTTTTGAACCTCTCTCTGTCTTTCTCGCGCTAAGCTGAGTTCATTCTTTGGCGTCTTTCCAGCTCATGGGGCCCTCCACTTGAGTTATCAAAAATGATAACTTCACCTCGTACTTTTGTCGAGTCTCTATTCTTTCGAGTGGCAACTAGCTGTATTTACACTGAAGTAGGGGCTGGCTTAACCCGTACTAGAAGTACGGGCTACCCATGTTTGGTTTTCAACAAACAGCGAACATCGAGGGCAAAAAAAAGCCCGGCGCGAAGGCCGGGCAAAAGGGTTATAACAACCAGATCTCAGGGAAGTCGATGGGTAATCTAACCTACGACTATGACAAACATGTGACTACAACCGAATATTTTTTAAGCGATTCGGCGCGCTGTTGCAGCTGCATTCATGACGGCTGCCATTTTGATCGAGTTTTGAATCACTTGTGCAGAGATATCGTGCTTCAGCAAGACGCCTACGTGTGAATCAATACACATACCACAGCCGTTTAGTGCAGAAACGGCGAGTGAGTACAACTCGAAATCTGCTTTATCAACACCAGGGTTGGCCATGCCGTTCATGCGCAGGCCTGCTGGCATTTTGCTGAACTGCTTGTCGCTGCTCAGGTGCAAAAAGCGATAGTAAACGTTGTTCATGGCCATCAAGGTGGCAGCGAGCTTCGCGGCGCTCACAACGTTGTCTTCAATTTTGCCTTCGGCTTCAGCTGCTACTGCTGCTGTTAAATCTGCATCGCCAATCGAGTAAACTAATGATAAGGCGGTGCCATAGAATTGGGTCGGGGTCATACCAGAGGTATCGACATTGCCGAATAGGTTCGACAAGTTCAATTTGGTGTCTTTACCGTGGTCACCCAAACCTTGTTTGTAATCTGCAATGCTCATAAATTCCTCCGTAAAAAAGTGCCGCCGAAGCGGCACTCAAAGTGACATCATCAAATGTGGGGGTAATGATGTCGCTTACAGGGTGTCGCCACCAACTGCGCGGTTACATGGGCACAGTTCGTCAGTTTGCAAACCGTCCAAGATGCGTAGGATTTCCGCTGGGTTACGACCGACGTTCAAGTTGTTCACTGATACGTGCTGGATAACGCCATGCGGGTCGACTACGAAAGTTGCGCGCAGTGCTACGTTCTCTGCTTGGTCACGTACGCCAAGACCGTCGACTAATGAACCGTTGTCAGCAAATGAGTACTGGTTCAAGCTTTTCAGGTCTGGGTGCTCACGGCGCCATGCCAATTTCACGAATTCGTTATCGGTGCTGCCGCCCAATACAACTGCGTCACGGTCAGCAAATTCTTCGTTCAATTTTGCGAACTCAACGATTTCTGTTGGGCATACAAAAGTGAAATCTTTCGGGTAGAAGAAAATGATTTTCCACTTACCTTCGAAGCTGTCATTGGTAATGGTTTCGAATGCGCTCTCGCCGTTCTCTTCTGGCATGTTGAAGCCAGGCTTGGCAGCTACGACTGAAAATTCTGGTAATTTATCGCCTACGGTTAACATATAGGTGTGCTCCTTGTTTAAGCATTAATAAAAGAAATCGGGTGGCGTTTCGTGTTACGCCATCTCGGTACGGGGAGAATGATAGGGGGTTGGGTGAATTTGTTAAAACGAATAAAACGAATTATAGTAATCGGAAAATATGATTGAACCTTGAGAAAAGGTTCCGCATCGTGGGGGAATCGATGAGTAAGTTACCGAGCCTGAAAAATTTGAGCTATTTACTGGCGTTGCACCAACACCAAAACTTTAACCGTGCGGCGCAAGCCTGTCATGTGAGCCAATCTACGCTAAGTAGTGGCATTCAGAACCTTGAAGAGCAATTGGGTTGTCAACTGATTGAGCGTGACCACAAGTCATTTTTGTTTACCGGTATGGGTGAAGAAGTGGTGCACCAAGCCCGTAAGATCATTACCGAAACCGAAGAACTGCTGCACTTTGCGCAGAGTCAGGGTAAAACCATGGAAGGCCCGCTGCGTTTGGGCTGTATTCCTACTATTGCGCCGTTTTTGCTAGGTGACTTGAGCAAGTTTGTGCATCAACATCACCCGCAGTTACACCTCAATATTCGCGAAGATACTACTGCGAACCTGTTGCAGCTACTACGCAACGGTGAGCTTGATGTGTTGATCCTTGCCCTACCGATGGATATCCAGGGTAACCAAAGCTACTTGCTGGGCCGCGACCCTTTTAAGCTGGTCATGCACAAGTCGCTTGCTGACAACTTACAAGAGCCCGTAGCCTACGATCAGTTACCCGATGAATCGATTTTCTTGCTCGAAAAAGAGCATTGCCTGACGGGCCACGCAGTCGCGGCCTGTGAACTGGCCGACTCGAGCAAAATTAACCCGTTTACAGCAACCAGCTTGCATAGTCTCGTACAGATGGCGGACGCGGGACTCGGTGCCACCTTTATTCCGCAAATGGCGATTGATCGCGGCATCTTAAACGGCACCGACCTTGTTGCCCTGCAACCCAAAGGTCAACAAGCCGCGCGCGATATCGGCTTAATTTATCGCTCAACGACCAATCGCCGACAAACCTTCCGCAAGCTCGCGGAAATCATTGCCGATCTGTTACCTGAACGCACTTTGCAGTAATTCGGTCGCATTAAAAGAGATAAAAGCAATCCAAATCACGAATTTGACTATAGTAAAGGGTAAGTTACCGAACCTAAGGAGCACATAATGTTGCACAACATGTTCAAACCCGCCGCTCTAGCACTCGCTACCGCGAGCTTAGTTTTGGCTAGCAGCGCCAGCGCTGAAACCGCGCAAACAGAACGTCATAAAGTCGAAGCCACAACCATTGCCGAAGGCTTGAGCTTTCCGTGGGGCATTGCCTTTTTACCCAATGGTGATGAAGCCTTAGTTACTGAAAAATCCGGTACGCTGCGCCGAGTCGGCATGAACGGCGTGATCAGTAACGCCATCACCGGTGTGCCCGATGTGGTGTATAAAAGCCAAGGCGGCTTGCTTGATGTGGCTATTGACCCGAAATTTAATGACAACAATTATGTTTATTTGAGTTACTCCGAAGCGGACCCCGCCGGTGGTGAAGGCAACAGTACTGCCGTTGCCCGCGGCAAACTGATTGGCAATAACTTACAAGAGGTCGAAGTGATCTTTCGCGGTGCCCCGAAATACAAAAGCGGCGCACATTTCGGTTCACGCCTAGTGTTTTCGCCAGAGGGCTACCTCTTTATCACTCTGGGTGACCGTTATTCTGCCATGGATGATGCGCAGACCCTCGATAATCACCACGGTAAGGTCGTGCGCATTTGGCCCGACGGCACAGTACCGGAAGATAATCCGTTTGTAGGCAACGAAGACGCCCTCAATGAAATCTGGTCTTATGGTCATCGCAACGTACAAGGCGCAGCGATTCATCCCGACAGCGGTGAGTTGTGGACCGTCGAACACGGCCCGAAAGGCGGTGACGAGATCAATATTCCGCAAGCTGGCGAAAACTACGGTTGGCCCATCGCCACCTATGGTGTCGACTACGATGGCAGTATCATTAGCGACCAAACCCATGCTGAAGGCACGGTGCAGCCGCATTACTACTGGTTGCCATCGATTGCGACGTCGAACATGATCTTCTACACCGGCGATGAGTTCCCAGCATGGCAGGGTGACGCCCTTGTTGCGGCATTGAAAACCATGAAAGTGTCGCGCCTTGATCTCGAAGGCAACCGCGTGATGCACGAAGAATCACTGTTCGAAGATCTCATCAACCAGCGTATTCGCGATATTGAGCAAGGCCCGGACGGCGCGATTTACCTGATCACTGACGACCGTAACGGTAAACTCATTCGTATTAGCAACGCTGACGAGTAATCTATGCATTGTCCATCGAAGTTAGCGCTGGCTGTGGCCAGCGCTAGTATGGTTTTTATTGCTGTAACTATTCCCGCAAGCTCGGCCCAAGAAGCCGATGCATCGCCAATCGAACGCATCGAAATTACCGCCAATAAGCGTTCAACCACGCAAACGACGCCTGCCGCTGTCACTAATTTGGCAACTGACGAGCAACTTCCTGGGATGCGCATTGACGCTGCTGAACTACTCGGTGGTATTGCGGGCGTACAAAGTGACTCACGCGCAAACTACGCGCAGGATACGCGCATAACCTTGCGCGGTTTTGGCGCACGTTCAGCTTTTGGCGTACGGGGTGTATTGCTGCAACTCGATGGTGTACCACTGAGTATGCCCGACGGGCAAGCGCAGACCTCAAGCATCCTGTTAGACGAGCCTGATAACGTCCAAGTCATTCGCGGCCCGTTAGCGGCGCTGTATGGCAATGCAGCCGGTGGCGTCATTGATTGGCGCAGCGCGGCACCGCGGGCGACTGCAACCCAAGTTGATCTGATGGCCGGTGGCAACGACACGCAACGGATGTTTGTGCAGCAAGATATTGTCCAGGCTGACAGCGCATTGCGTTTGGCTGCCGCGACCTTTAGCACCGACGGTCCGCGCCCACACAACAGTGCTGAACGCCACCAAGTCGCGGCACGCTGGTATCAACAGTTGAACGACACCACCCGATTAGTTGTGCGTCTCGACAATAACAATGCACCGTTTTTGCAAGACCCAAGTTCACTCACGCCAGAAGCGTGGCGTACTGATCCGACGCAGACCGTCGAGCGCGCTTTTACCTTCAATACCCGCAAGCGTATTCATCATCAACAAGCGTCCCTAAGTATTGAGCATGACACCGCAGAACGTTCTGCCTCGGCGACGTTCTGGCGCGGCTGGCGCGATGTTGAGCAATATTTGCCTTTCCCCGGTGGCGACTTGAATGGTGATGGCGCAGTTATCGACCTCCGCCGCGACTTCATCGGTATGAACGCCAATTATCAGTGGCGGCCTTTAGACTTACCGGAATGGCAATTCAGTAGCGGCGTGCAGGTGGCCGAGCAAAACGACCGGCGGTTCGGCTACGTTAATGATTTTGGCGAGCGCGGCGACGTCCGCCGCAACGACGACGGTGTAGTGCGTACTAAGTCCGTGTACGGACTGGCAGAATGGCAAGTTGCTCCGGCGTGGCAGTTGTTAGGTGGCTTACGCTACAACGACACTGAGTTTGCCGTCGACGACTTTTTCGTGATCCCGGAAAACCCAGATGACAGCGGTGCCGCCGACACCCAAGAAACCAGTTGGATGTTTGGGCTCAACTACGCCTTCAGCGAAACACTGTCGCTTTACCTGAGTCGTGGTGCAGGTTTTGAAACACCGACCCTAACCGAACTGGCCTATCGTAATGACGGTACCGGCCTCAACACCGCCCTAGGTCCAGCAAATAACCTGCAGTGGGAAGCGGGGCTTAAGTGGCAAACCCACACCACTCAGGCACGCCTAACTTGGTTTGATATCCAAACCAGTAACGAAATCGTCGTCGATCAAAGCAACGATGGCCGCACCACCTATGTGAATGCCGAGAACACGTCACGGGAAGGGGTCGAATTGGAGCTACAAGCGCAACTCACGAACCACTGGCACACGCGGGCAAGTGCCACCTATCTTGATGCGACCTACAGTAATGGCGCCCGCCTGCCTGGCATAGCGCGCCAGCAAGCCTATTGGCAGCTCGCTTGGGAACCAAATGAACGCCAACGCCTACAGCTCGTTGGCGACTATCGCGGAGAAGTTGCGGCCGATGACGCCAACAGCGTCTTTGCGCCGAGCCACACGCTATGGCATTTGGCTTACCAACACAGCTGGCGCCATGGCAACATTGCGCTACAGCCATGGCTAAAGCTACACAACCTCACCGACCGCGATTACGTGGGTTCGGTGGTGGTTAATCAAGGCAGCGGGCGTGCTTTCGAGCCAGGCATAGGTCGAGAAGTGCAGGCCGGCGTGCGAGTTAACTACCGTTGGTAGGTTAAAAAGTAAGCATTGCGTAAGGGTGTTGCGAGGCGCCCCCACGCAATGTTAGGGTCCGCGTTGTAGGCAGCTAAGCTGGTACAGATTGGCTGCAAAATTCGCCTCGATGAGGAGACCCATATGAAAAAGCTACTGGTTATGAGTGCCGTGAGCGCTACACTCGCCATCAGCGCTGCTACCGCAGCTCCTGTCGTGCAGCAAAAAGCTGCGCAAGGCCAAGCCATGCAACAGCAGCAACAAGTCGAAATTACTGATGCGTTGTTGGAGAAGTTCTTGGTGGCCATGAACGACGTACAGCAGGTCAGCCAAAAGTATGGCAAGCAGTTCCAAAATGCACAGGAACAGGAAAAAAAGCGTGAGATCCAGCAAAAAGCGCAAGAAGAAATGCTGGCTGCGGTCAACGACGCAGGATTATCACCTGACGAGTACAACGCGGTAATTCAGCGTGTGCAGCAGGACCCTGAACTGCAAAAACGTTTGCAGGACATGACCTCAGAATAAGTTTTGTCGCGCAACACTTGCAGATACAAAAAAGCCAGCCTTGTGACGAGGCTGGCTTTTTTAATGGGTTGGGAGCGCCCTGCGAAACTAGTTCTTCAGGTGCTGTATCAGTTCCCGTGCAACCGCTTCTGAGCTGGCTGGGTTCTGGCCGGTGATCAGATTACCGTCAACGACCGCTAAAGATGCCCAGTCCTCAGTTTTTTGATAATTCGCACCCAGCTCAATGAGTTTGTCTTCAAGCAAGAACGGAACGACTTCTGTTAGGCCGACACCTGCTTCTTCGCTATTGGTAAAGCCACTGACTTTTTTACCTTTCACCAAGGTCTCACCGTGCTGATCTTTGGCATTCACCAGGACCGCTGGCGCATGACACACTGCGGCAACAGGCTTATTCTGGCGCCAAAACTTCTCGATCAACTGCAGCGACACTTCATTGTTGACGAGATCCCATAGGGGTCCGTGCCCGCCTGGATAAAAAATAGCGTCGAAGTCATCGGCGTTCACTTCATTAAGCTTCAGCGTTGTTGCTAACTGATCCATTACCGCTTCATCTTCGAAGAGTCGCACCGTTGCAGGCGTTTGTGCATCTTCTTGTTGGCTGTTCGGATCAATCGGGGGTTGCCCACCTAAGGGTGACGCCAAAGTGATCTCTGCGCCCGCATCTTTAAACGCATAAAAGGGGGCCGCAAATTCCTCTGCCCAAAACCCTGTTTTATGTCCGCTATCGCCAAGTTTATCGTGCGATGTCAGAACCATTAAAATTTTCATGGGCTTACTCCTGTATTTTTGCGAGTGTATCTTGTTAAATGGGGTTTCTTCTTACGATTTCAAGCAAGGATATGATCACATGAGCATTGCCTGGCAAGCGCCTGAACCAAGTTACCGCTCGTACTTACAAGTACGTTCGTTGTTATCGATGCTCATTTTAGCTGGCCTGGTGGCCATCGCCTACTTCACCGGCATTTACCCGGTCGACGTGGTGCCACTGTGGTGGGCAGGACTCCTATGGACCGCTTTGACGTTATTTTTTAGTCTGTTCTTTGCTTCGCGGCGGTTTTTATTTACCGCCTATGCACGCAGCCCTGAAGGGATACATTTGAAACGTGGAGCGCTGTTTCGCAAAATACGCGCAGTACCCCTAAATCGCATTCAACATGTCGAGTTCAAGCAATCGTTTTTGGAACGTCTGTTTGGTGTTGCGCGCCTAGCAATGTATACCGCTGGCAGTGGTGGCGCTGATCTCACCATACCCGGGCTCGAACCCGAATTTGCCTTGCAGCTCAAAACCGAGCTGCTGACGACCATCGCTAATGAACCCGAGCAGGACGATAGCCCCAATGAATGAGCTTAGTTGGCAACGCACGCCACTCATCACCATTGCTTTCTTCTGGCTCAGACAGCTCAAGCAGTTCGTCACTAACATTTCGAACCTCATCCCCGTATTGGCGGCTGTCTTTGTTGCCGGTAAAAACTCGGCATGGCTGCCCTTTGCGTTAGCGGGTGGCTATCTTGTGTTTACTATCGTTAACGCGGTGCTGCAGCAGCGGTTTTTCCTGTACGCCATTGCCAACGATGCGGTACATATTCGCTCAGGACTGTTTAATCGCCAGCACCTCACACTCAAATATGAGCGCATTCAGCAAGCGGAGATCCACGAGGCTTGGTACTTTCGGCCGTTTAAGCTAACGATTTTGAGCGTCGATAGCGCCGGCTCTGCTGGCAAAGAGGTGATGATTCCAGGCTTGAGCATGGCGTTGGCCCAGCAGCTACGCCAACGTATGCTGGCAGCACACGAGCCGGCATCAGCAACAACGGGCAACGTTGGGGCGGAGGCGGAAAGTGAGCCAGCAGCGTTTGAACAGCACTTCCCGGTGAGCGAAATCATTCGCGCCGGTATTATCGATAACAAGTTATTTGTTCTGCTGGCAGTGCTCATTTACCCCATCACTCAACTCGACTTGCTTGATGATTACGTGGTGCCTTGGGTACAAGCCAATGTTTCCTGGTTGAGTGAAGACAATGCCTGGCTCTTCGTCAGTGCAGCCGTCGTCGCGGGTCTGGCCTTGTTGTTCTTACTCGCCATCATCGTAAGCCTTGTGACCTATCACGACCTTAGACTCAGTATTCGCGGTGAACGTTTTCAGGCTAAATCTGGCGCGCTCTCGATTCGAACCTTGAGTTTTCGCTACCCTAAACTGCAGGCCGTTTACCTGCGTCGCAACCTCCGCGCGCGTCTGTTACGGCGCAGTGTGGTGCGAGTAAGTCAGTTGCAACCCCGTCAGGCACAGGGCGCGCAGCAAAGTGGCCAACAATTTGTACTGCCGGTCGTTGATGCTGACTTTCTAACCCGCTTTCGCGTTCAACTTCGCTTGCCTGAAAGTCATCAGGTTCATTGGCAGCGCTTGTCGAATCTCGCGCTGCTCGGCCCCAGTGTTTGGCTCGCATTACTCGCGCCCTTGGCCGCTGGCGTCCTCTTTTTTGCTGCCGAGAGTGGCGTGCTAGGGCTTGTGCTCGCTGCCGTTGGTTGGCTGTTATTACAGACACTTGTAGTGCTGCGCTGGCGCAACTACGGCTATAGTTTTGTCTCAAGCACTACAACGCCGCGTGAACAATGGTTTGTGGTACGCCGAGGGGTATTGAGTCGCAACGAGAATTGGTACCCACGACACAAAGTTCAACAAATTGATGTTGTGCAAGGCCCATGGCTACGTTTATTGGGGTTTGCGCACCTTGTTCTACACACCGCAGCGGGGTCTGAGTCGATTGAGTTTCTACCCCATGCACAAGCGGTTAAGCTGCAACAAGAGTGGACGCAAGAGATCGCACGAAACCATCGACGCTGGATGTAATTGACATAGTTTGTAACGCATGAAGCTCGCCAACTACAGCTTTTTTTGCCAAGCTAAGAACGGTGAATGTTTAGCAGCAGACCCAATAAGAGGAAAACCATCATGTACAGTGATGACGACTTACGCTCCGCCGTTGCTGCGGGAGTCATTACCGACAAGGACGCTAATGCGCTGCGCGATTACGTAGAACGGCAACGTTCAACGCAGTTTCAAGACGAAGAGCATTTTCGTTTAGTCAGCGGTTTTAATGATATTTTTGTAGTGATTGCTGCTGTATTGGCACTTGCGGCGTTATGGACCCTTGGCAATCTTGTCGCACCATGGCTTGGTGGTGGCGCAGTTGCGGTTGCCAGTTGGCTTTTAGCTGAATATTTCACTCGTAAACGCCGTATGGCCTTGCCATCCATTGTTTTGTTATTTGCCTGCCTTGGTGGTGTATTTGCTGGAGTTTTCTTAAGTTTAATGGAGCCATGGCAGGAATCTGCACTGGTGCCGTTGTTGGCCTTTTTACCCACCACAGTTGTAGCCTGCGCCCATTGGTTTCGTTTCCGCGTACCCATCACCTTAGCGGCAGGTGCGGCCACCACTGTGGGCCTCCTGATTTCAGCTCTAGCTTGGGCCTTCGCCTTTTCTGACAGCCTACTCAAAATCACCTTGTTTGTAGCGGGCCTCGCAGTCTTCTCGCTAGCGCTCTATTGGGACCGCAGTGATTTGGAACGCCAAACACGTCGAGCTGATGTGGCTTTCTGGCTGCACTTATTGGCAGCGCCTTTGCTCGTGCACCCGATCTTCGTGACTTTAGCGGGTGACGATATGAACGTCGGTTTAAGTCAGGCCTTCATTACCATCGCTGTTTACATCATTCTAGCCGGAATTTCGCTGGTCATCGATCGGCGGGCGTTAATGGTCTCTGCGTTGTCTTACGTCATTTATGTCTTTAGTGCGTTATTAAACAGCTATGGACTAGTTTCGGTGAGTACGGCGCTGATTGGCTTGATTGTTGGCAGCGGCTTGTTATTACTAGCGGTATTTTGGCATCCCCTGCGCAGCGCTTTAGTCAAAGCGTTACCGCAGCGTTTCGCGGCCGGTGTTCCAGCCACGCGTTAGGGTTGGTTCACTAATAAAGATTGTTTAAGCTGCGCGACCCAGTCAACAATGGGCTCGGGACGGCCATAAAGAAAGCCTTGGAACTTACGGCAACCGAGCTGGCGGAGAGCGTCAGCTTGGGAGTCGGTTTCTACGCCCTCCGCAACCACCTCTAAGCCCATGCTTTCACCTAACGCCACAATTGTCTCGACAATGACCGCGTCATTTTGATCATGAAGCACATCGCGCACAAAGGATTGGTCGATCTTTAATTGATAAATGGGTAACCGTTTCAAATACGCCAAGGAGGCATAGCCAGTACCAAAATCATCGAGTGAGAAGCGCACGCCCAAACGTCCAAGACGCGACATGCGTTGAATGGTGGCATCAACATTCTCAATCAGCATGTTCTCGGTAATTTCCAGCTCTAGACGTCCGGCAGGTACACTGAAACGCTGCAAACAGGTTTCTACATAATCCACGAAATTCGCTTGTCTAAATTGCCGCGGGCTAATATTTATCGCCAATTGCAGGTCGTGTAACGCATCGTCGGTCGACCATTGCTGCAGTAAAGCACAGGCCTGTTCAATCACCCAGTTCCCGAGCGGCACAATAAGGCCACTGCTTTCTGCAACAGGAATAAACTCATTAGGTGGCACCTGCCCAAACTCATCATCATGCCAACGCAACAGCAACTCACCACCAGTAACATAGCCAGCATTGTCCACCTGAGGTTGTAGATACAGCTCGAGTTCGCGTTCGTCGATGGCACGCCGCAAAGCCGCTTCAAGGTGTAAGCGCCGATTGATCGACTGTTGCATTTCAGGATCAAACAAGCGGATTGCGCCGGCACCATGACGCTTTGCTTCACTGAGTGCTAAATCTGCGTTTTTGACTGTTTCTGTGGCGCCGTCATCGCTGTCGGAAAACATGCTGATACCGATACAAGCCGCAGTGGTATGGTTTCGCACACCTAAGTCGATCGGCTCTTGAATCGCATCGACCAGTACATTCGCAAGCCGCCGCGCGGCCAAAATCGCTTCATTGCGATCCGGCCCCAAATCTTCTAGGACGACCACGAAATCATCGGAGCCCAAGCGCGCCGCGAAATCGGTTTCCGCAATTTTGTGCTCGAGACGCTCGGCAACGGTGCGCAACAAGCGATCACCGACCGGATGACCTAGGCTGTCGTTGATCAAGGTAAAGTCAATTAAGTCGATGGCGAGCACTGCGCCATCGAAGCCGGTTCGACGAAAACTGGCAAGCGCATGTTCAAGCTGCTGAATGAGCAACTTCCGATTGGCGAGGCCAGTGATACCGTCATAGTAGGCAAGCTGATTGAGTTGCTCTTGGATGCGCACATGTTCGGTAATGTCGGTCGAAATACCACACAACGCATAAGTCTCGTCGTTGGCATCGCGCAGAGGCATCTTAACGGAAATGAACTGTCGAATTTCACCTTCCCGAGTGGTGTTGTGCTCTTCATCAACGATCCGCTCACCGTGTTCAATGACACGCAAATCGTTGTCACGCAGATACTCGGCGGTCACCTCATCGAATAGCTCAAAGTCTGATTTACCAATAATGGATTCTTCTGTTTCACCCAGCAATTCGCAAACACGTTTGTTGGCGTAACGGTACTTTAACGACGCATCTTTAATAAAAATGTAAGCATCGACAGAGTTAAGAATAATGTTTGAACGCTGCTCAGTTTCGAGCAGGGCACGAGACTTGCGCACCACTTGATGCCGTAAAAACACCACAACTAAAACGGCAAATACCAATAGACCGATCAGACTCGGCAGTACCCATGGTTCAAAGCGCGACGCTTTGGCCGGTGCATAAACACCCCACTTTTGCATAATTTGATGATAGGGGGATGTGGTGTCGTCTCGCCAAACCGCCAACCAGCGGTCAATGCGACTTAGCACCGAACGCAATTCCGCCTTCGGTGAGGCAGCATAAAACAAGCGACTCGGCTGGAGCATCACTGGCGTAGCTTTCATGCCAAGTTCGCGAGCCCGTTGGTCGCCATACAAGTGATTCACCGCGACAAGGTCGACGCGTCCCGAAAGCACAGCCGCAAAACCTTCATCAAACGAACCCACGGGCTCAAACTTCACGTTAATGCCAAAATTCCGCACCAAGTTTTGCAGGTACTGACTTTGCACTGAATCGCGCAGAATCGCTACGGACATACCGTCGAGCTCAATAAGGCTGCCGACTGTTTGACTCGACTGCGCATAGAGCTGTGACCAACTATGCAGCACGGGAATTTCATGGAAGAGAAAGCTAGCGTCGCGCGCTTCAGTCATCGCAACATCGGGCATGAGGTCAATGTCGCCACGGTTCAGCATTTTCAGACAATTCGACCAAGAGCAGGGGACCACCTGCACCTCCCAACCTTCACGTTCAGCAATTTCTTGCAGAACTTCGCCGAAAATGCCCGAAAGCTCGCCGTTCTCGTTTAACGTCACTTTAGGAGGGTTTTCATACGCACCCACGCGCAACACTTGTTGCGCCGCAACAGAAGGCACACCGAGACAAGCAACGCAGGTAAACACGAGAAGCGCAAAAAGAGACCGAAAAGCTGGCGGCATGAAGATTCCGTTTTCGTTTGAAGTTGCTTTAAGCTATAGCAGATAACGTCATGATTTGCGTATAGGTTCAGCCATAACTTACGCGAATTTCGTATCGCGCAGGGGCTCTGATAAACTAAGCCACACACTTACTCAGCATCGATATTAATGCCATGTCGCACAACACCATAGCCATCAACCAAGAGCAACAGCCCCTCGACCACCTGCAAAGCGTGTGGCTTTTTGGTTATGGTTCACTGATTTACAAAGCCGACTTTCCCTACCTACAACGTCACCCTGCGGTGATCCGGGGATGGCAGCGGCGCTTTTGGCAAGGTTCTCATGACCATCGCGGTACGCCAACAGCGCCAGGCCGTGTTGCCACACTTATCGAAGTTGCTGGCGCCCGCTGTGCCGGTATGGCGTATGAAGTCACGCCGGATGTTTTTGCCCACCTCGATCATCGCGAAAAGAATGGCTATCTGCGCTTCTTTACCGATTTTGAGTGGCTCGATAAACCTGAAACCGTCGAGGGCTTGGTGTACGTCGCGGGACCCAATAATGAGGCTTACCTGGGCCCTGCCAGCGAAGCTGAGATTGCCGCGCAAATCGCCAACTCAAAAGGTCCAAGCGGGCCAAATAGCGATTACTTACTGAAGCTTGCCGACGCGCTTCGTGAGTTAGGCGAACACGATGAGCATGTGTTCGCTATTGAGGCCGAGTTAAAGAAGTTGCTGACTTAGGCCTTTTTTACAAACTCTGTTTTGAGCTTCATCGGTCCAATGCCATCAATTTTACAGTCAATGTCGTGATCGCCTTCGTCGGTGAGGCGAATGTTCTTGACCTTGGTGCCAACCTTAACGACTAACGACGAGCCTTTCACTTTCAAGTCTTTAATAACGGTGACTGTATCACCGTCAACCAGCTCATTCCCATTCGCGTCACGGTAAACTTTCGTTGTTTCCACGTCAGGTTCCGCGGCTGACCATTCATGCGCACACTCCGGACAAACAAGCATGGCACCATCTTCATAAGTGTACGGGGATTCGCACTTTGGGCAGGCAGGGAGTTGGCTCACGTCGGGTTCCTTTTCGGTTTTGCAGAGATATAAATGATAATTTCACCGACGATAACTTCGGTTCCATCGGCGCGGAAGCCTTTGACTTGCACTGGCAGGTCGCCTTCGCGCCAAGCATCAGCAGGCGTTGACGCGGTAATCCGAATGTCACTGTCGGCTTTGGCCGTGTAGTTTACTGTCATTCCCTTTGGGATCCAACGCAAATGCTTTGGAATACTTGCTTCGGCTAACGCCCCCATGGCCATTTCGAGACCATTGCACAGGGCGATGGCGTGCACTGTGCCAATGTGATTCTCAACAGCTTTGCGTTTTTTGAAGCGAAGCTCGCAATAATTCGGCTTGAGTTCGGTAATCAACGGCTTAATGGTACGAAAATACGGTGCCTTGCGGGCAAAAACCGCACTAAAAATACGCCGCCCAAAAGGATAGCGAAGGCACTTTTGGTACAATTTCAATAAGTAGTTATCGCTCATGCCGTCAGCCTTAAATGTTCAGCAATAAAAAGCCAATACCAATACGGTTTTGGCGATGATTGTAGTCAATTAAGGTTTCGCCATAGCCCGAAAACAACTGGATATAAAAACGCAGTCCATTAGGTTTGTTGCTGTTCACCGGATGGGTGAAGTCGAACTGCCATGAACCGCGGTCCCATGACAATTCACGGGTAATCCGAGTGACACTGTAGGTACTTAGGTCATTACGCCATAAGAACCGATTTTCAAAATTGCCACGAAAGCGCACCAAGTCCGGGTTGTCATCGTTATCACCGGTCTCGTTGACCCGCTGCTTGTAGGTTGATTCCCACACCACATCGCCCCACTGCACCGCGCCACCGAAGTGGAAATAGTTCCAGCTCCGCGAGTCGGGTTTGGTTTGTCCGTTCGATTCATGGGCGAAGCCGACTTTAGCAAAGCGCACCCGAGCCGGACCAGGGATGAAATCGAGATCATCTGACCACGGCACCACATAGAAAACATCCGGGTTATAGTTCGTGCTGCGAAACGGCGACGATTCATCGCCATTCCACGCTTGCCACAGCGATGTTTGCGTATACGACACCCACAGATCGGCATTCGGCAAAAGGAGATCTTCGAAGAGTTTGGTCCGTAACGAGATCTGTAACTTCACTTCGTTCGGTTTATAGCTATTCAGCGTATCCGTTGATGGCCCGCGTGTGGGCGACTCTGGCTGCGAATTGATCTCGGAACTGTGGTGAATCGGCAAAATAAAATTCGGATGGTAGGTACGCAGCTGGAATACACCGCGTTTCTGCTCATCGTCCAGCTCCCAAAACCGACCTAATAAGTCCGCGGAGTCAAACTCTTCCCAAGTCAAATCGTCATCGGTTTGCTTCGCTTCAGTCGCCGACCTTTCTTCCGCTGCGACGGTTAAAGGCGTCAAACTTACGACAAAACCGACAAAAAACGCACTCACCCAAACACGCATGGTCTACTTTCCTTTTAATTGCATTAGCTACCTACGCGGTAGCGCTCAATAAGCTCTGCTCCGCACAGCTTAGACGGTGTGTAGTAGCCGCCTTCGGGCTGGTTTTCGAGCAACCACAGCGCGACATCAACTGCGCCACGACTGGTTAATTTATAGCCATTCATGACTTTTTCTTGTTTGCTAATCACTTTACCCTTAGCATTTTTGGCTTCGCCCCAAACATAGGTGTGCGCTTCTTCGAGTTGCTTTTCGTTGGGTCCGGCGGGTTGCTGTTCAATTTTCTTTTCCAGCCAGTTCTTCATCCATTCAAAGCGCAGTAACCAGCGAAAATAATTCATGCGTTTCAGTCGCTTTACCAAGTTAGGCGAGGCCGGAATGTAAACTTCGATCGCCCCAATACCCGTGGTGTAATAAGCAGTCGAAACATCGCCCCACGGAATCGTCATGGCCAGCTTTTCGCCATTGCCAAAATCGATTTTTCGGGTTTTATAGGCCAGCGGCACAGTCTCAATGTTGCCATTGCGACGCACAGCACCGCCTTCACCAAGCCGTCTTACACTGGTTTTTGCAGTGCCACGACTCATCCGTGACGCTGAATCAAAGCCGAGCGTGAGCTCAGTTGCATCGGGCATTTCAGCTTTAAGCTGAGCGGCGACACAGTCGGTCGGAATCACATCAAACCCCACACCCGGACACAGCACTACGCCAGCGGTTTTTGCCTCTTCGTGCTTACTATGGGCTAGCTCGAACACTGCTAGCTCACCGGTAATATCTAAGTAGTGCGTTCGTGTCGCAATACAGGCGTCCATCATTGGCGCTGCCGTGACGTCAAAAGGCCCAGCACAGTGCACCACAAGCTCCTGCTCGGCTAACGCGTGGCGCAAGGCCTCTGTGTCGTCCAAATTCACCACTTGATAGGGCAAGTCTAACTTGTCGGCAAGTGCTTTAAGCTTTTGTTCACTGCGCCCCGCCAGCAATGGCTTTTGCCCACGCTCTTTGGCATAGGCCGCGACCAGTTCTCCTGTGTAACCATAGGCTCCGTAGATCATCCACGCCATGCTTTACTCCCGCTCATTCGTTGAATTCAGACTTTATTTAGTATCGTTGCGTATTTTATTCACATACGACTCAGCATTTTTTTGTCGTGCGGCCTTTGCGACTTCTTTCGGCACCACAGTTTGGCCAATCGGTAACAGTGCAATCATAGCTAGTTTTAAGTGCTGTATACCAAAAGGAATGCCAATAATGATGATAAACATGCCCAAGGCTGCAACTAAATGCCCAAGCGCTAACCACCAACCGAAGAAAATAAGCCACAAAATATTGCCTACGGAACCAAAGATTCCAGTACCGATATCTGTTCGCTGCGACAGCTCGCGCCTGCTGATGGCTTCATAGCCAAACGGCAAAAAGGCGAAGCGGCCGATAACAAAACAAGCTTTCGCCCACGGAATGCCAATGATGGACACAAAAGCAATTAGCCCGGCCAGCCACCAGCCTAGGCCCATCACAAAGCCGCCGAAAATTAACCAAAGTATATTACCGAGAAGCGCCATGGATTACTCCGCAATTTTAAAGAAATTAACGTTACAACTATGTCAGGACCCAAGCGTAACGCAAATTTGCCGTAAATAATCTCGCAAAATTGTAAATACAGGCTACATTTAACTACGGAAGTTAACTAAAAACAGGGGGTTATTAGATGAAAAACATGAATCGTTTAGCTTTATTGGCACTTTTTTCGAGTTTGACGTTAGCAGCTTGTAGTCAAGCTGAACGCGAGTCAGCTGAAGATCAAACTGAACAAGCGATGGAGCAAACGGAAGAAGCGGCTGAAGAGGTTGCACAAGAAACGGAAGAAGCTGCAGACGAAGGTGCGGATGCCGCTGGCGATGCTTGGGATGAAACCAAGGACGCCGCAGATGACGCTTGGGATGAAACCAAAGATGCTGCGAACGATGCTTGGGACGAAACCAAAGAAGCTGCCGGCGAAGCTGGTGAGTTTCTAAGTGACGCTGCCATCACAGGTCGTGTGAAAGCTGCTTTGGTCGAAGCCGATCAAATTGAAGCCATGAACATTAACGTTGAAACTATCGACGGTAATGTCGTGCTAAGCGGTGTGGTTGCCACCTCAGAAATGGCGGACCTTGCCGAGCAAATTGCGGAAGGCATTGAAGGCGTGCAGTCTGTTGAAAATGATATTGAAGTACAAAACTAAGTAATATAACCAATTTGTTACTTAGCTGACTGATCTAAAAAGTCCGTATTCGGTTACCCTGAATGCGGACTTTTTTTTATGGAGGTAAAAGCATGAGCAACACTTATCAGCCGCCAAAAGTTTGGCAATGGGACCAAGAAAGTGGTGGTAAATTTGCCAAGATCAATCGACCTACGGCGGGTGCTACACATGAAAAAGCGTTACCCACCGGCGAACACGATTTACAACTTTATTCGCTGGCCACACCCAATGGCGTAAAAGTGACCATTCTCTTGGAAGAGTTACTGGAAGCGGGTCACAAGAACGCAGATTACGATGCTTTTTTGATTGATATTAGCGAAGGCGACCAATTTGGCAGTGGTTTTGTTGAGCTCAACCCGAATTCGAAAATTCCCGCCTTGCTTGACCGCAGCACTCAGCCTCCGACTCGGGTGTTCGAATCCGGCTCCATATTGCTCTATCTTGCGGAGAAATTTGGTGCATTTTTACCTACGGAACCCGCACAGCGTACCGAAACATTGAACTGGCTGTTCTGGCAAATGGGCGCCGCACCCTTCTTAGGTGGCGGTTTTGGTCATTTTTATGCCTATGCCCCCGAGAAGTACGAATACCCTATCAACCGTTACACCATGGAGGTGAAGCGGCAACTTGATCTTCTCAACCGCCAGCTTGCCGAGCACCGTTTTGTCGCGGGAGAGACCTACACTATCGCCGATATTGCGATTTGGCCTTGGTATGCCGCCGTGGTGAACAATGAGGCTTATGACGCTGCCGAGTTTCTACAAGTACAGGATTATGAGCACCTTGTGCGCTGGGTCAACGAGGTCGGTGACCGTCCAGCGGTCAAGCGTGGCCGCATGGTGAATCGCGCTTGGGGCGACGAAAACGAGCAAGTTCGTGAACGGCACAGTGCGGCCGACTTTGCTGGTAAAAACTATTAAATTTTGTTGAATTTGTAGACAAAACTCACATCTGCGCCTATGTGTTAAAGGTAACTTTAACGAGGCGCAGCCTGTGAATGTCGGCAATTATCTCTTTCGTATGTACACCCAACCGCAACGACTCCTTTTAGTCATTGCACTTATGCTCGCGGTCGCCGGTGTGACCGCTTTGGTCTGGATGACCGGCGGTATTAAGTACGTCTACTCCCACTCCATGTATATTCCAATTGCGCTGTCTGGCATTATTTTCGGCTACAAAGGCGGTATCATTATTGCTGTGATTGGTGGTGTGGCCCTTGGCCCTTGGATGCCTATCAGTTCCGAAACCATGGAGATGCAAGACACCGTCAATTGGCTCTACCGCACCTTTTACTTTGTCGCCGTTGGCGTTTTAGCCGGGCTATCTAGCGATACCAGTCGCCGCTACGTTGAGCGCTTGCGACAAATGGCGCGGCGCGATCCTGTGAGTAAACTTCCTAACCGCAAAGCGCTGTTAGAGCGTTTACAAGAGTTGCGTAAAAATGACCGTATGTCGCGTGATAACTACTGCTTGGTGACGTGTAGCATTGATAATGGCATGGCTTTACGTTCGGCGTTCGGTTTTACGGTAATTGACGGGATTATTGAAAGTTATGCCAGGGCACTGCAAGAAATGACGAACCACACGCCAGAGGTGTTTCGTATTCACGCCGGCCAGCTTGCTGCTCTGTTTCGATCGATTGACAGCGAGGCGACCGAAGCCCTAATGGGCGAGTGCTTAGCCACATTACGCGAAAATGCTAACTTCCAGAATCTTTCCGTCTACGTTAATCGTCACCTTGCCGGTGTTCGACTTAATGACCCAAGCCTCGATCCGGCGACGGTCTTACAACATGCAGAAATTGCCATCGCGCGCGCTAACGAAAAGATGACGGACTGCTTTATCTACACGCCGGAAGTCAGTGAAACTATCAGTAAACAACTTGCGCTGATGGCAGAGGTGAGTGAGGGCATCGAGCGCGGTGACTTTTTAATGCACTATCAACCCAAAATCGAACTTGCCACAAGCAAAGCCTTTGGCGTTGAAGCGCTCATTCGCTGGCATCACCCAGAGAAAGGCTGGATCCGGCCAGACGAATTCATTCCTAATGCCGAACATAGCACGCTGATCTTAAAAATCAGTGAATTTGTCTTGCGCGAAGTCATTCGGCAAACGCGAGCTTGGCAAAAGCAGGGCATTTATTTGCAGGTCGCTATCAATGTCACCGGTCATGACTTATTGCAGCCGGGGTTTTCGCAGATGCTGTTCGACCTGCTTAAGGAGTATGAGGTAGAGGGGCATTGGATCGAACTCGAAATCACCGAAGGTACACTCATTGAAGATATTGACGAGGTTATCGCCGAGCTACTTAAGCTTACCCAAGCGAAGATCACGGTTTCTATAGATGATTTTGGTACCGGCTACTCGTCGCTGCAGTACTTGTACAAGCTGCCCATATCACTCCTCAAAATCGATCAGGTATTTGTTAAAACCGTACCTGAAGACGATGGCGCCAGCCATATTTGTGCCGCTGCTGTCGTGCTGGCGCAAAAGATGGGCATTAAATCCCTCGCAGAAGGTGTTGAAACCGAAGCCAACCTCGCTTACTTAAAAGAGCTTGGTTGCGATTATGGCCAAGGCTATCTATTCTGTAAGCCCCTAGGCGCTAACGAATTCGTCGAATGGTATCGGAGTCATCAAAAGAATGAGCAACAGTTGGGATGAGCGTTACAATACTGAAGACTACGTGTATGGCACTGCACCGAATGACTTTTTGCAAGAGCACGCGGCAGAGCTGTTAGCTGCCAATGACCAAGCGCACGTGCTTTGCGTGGCCGACGGCGAAGGCCGTAACTCGGTGTACTTAGCCGAACTAGGTGCTCAAGTATGTGCTATGGATATCTCTGCCGTCGGGCTTGGTAAAGCCGAAAAGCTCGCTGAACAACGCGGTGTAAGTTTGCAAACCGAAGTGGTCGATCTGACTCAAGCGGAGCTGCCCAAAGCGCATTACGACGGCATCGTTGCTATTTTTTGTCATTTACCTGGGCAAGGTCGCGCCCACCTTTATGAACAAATCTCTGCAAGCCTAAAACCCGGTGGCTTTTTCTTGCTCGAAGGCTACACCAAAGACCAGCTAGGCCGCAGAACAGGTGGGCCAGATAACGCAGATTTGATGATTTCAAAAAGCGAACTCGAACGGGTCTTCAAAGGCTACGCCATTGAAGTCAGCCAAGAAATCGAACGCGACATTCATGAAGGCACTCGCCACAATGGCCTTGGCGCAGTCTGCCAGTTCATTGCTCGTAAGCCGCAACAGCGCCAGCAAAGCTACCAATTTAGCGCTAATCGCGACAAAGCCTCCCATCGTATGCGCTACGTGGAAGGCTCAACGGCCACCGACGGCGATTGCACCCTCTGCAAAGGGCCACTGACGAGCGACGATTAAGCGTAAGATTTAACATTTTTGGCTAAACTTAAATGCTAATCTCGACGTAGTTAGTAAACTTTTGAATCTACGGAGAAAGTCATTGTTAAGCCAAGCTTTAATTGCCATGCTGCCATTGTTTGTGGCGCAACAAGAACAACCCGATGAAATCATCGAAGTGCGTGGCGAGCAACGCGAAATTGTGCTGCCTAGCGAACAAGAGGTTTCAGGGGTTTTTGGGGCCGATGAGCAACTACAAGATATCCCGCGCGCAGCAACGGTGATCACCGAGTCTTTGATGTACGAAGCCAACATTGACGATCTACATGATATTGCCAAGTTTGCGCCGAATAGCCACGCGGCAGCAGGTTTTGGCAATCCATCACTACCGAGTATGCGCGGCCAACTTGGCGAGCTGTTTAGCGGTGGCATGCGCCGACAAGCCGGTAACAATGGTTTAGGTATTCCACTTTCACTGAACGCTTATGAGGGCATGGTGGTGGTCAAGGGTGCACCACCGGTGATGCTCGGCACCACGCAGCGGGTAGGTGGTTTTGTTAACCTGTTGCCGAAGCGTGCACGCACTGACGCGCCCCGCACCGAATTACGCGCTCGTATTGGCGAGTGGGATCAGTACCGTTGGCTTGCCGACCACAATGCAGTGATTGAAGAAGGACAGAAAGCTTTTCGAGCCAGCGTTGAAGTCATTGATGAAGGTAGTTTTTACGACTACACCCATTTGCGTAGTGATGACCTCGTGCTGGCGTACGAATGGACGCCATCGAACAATACGCGCTGGTCATTGAGCTTGGAATATTACGATGTGGATTGGACCGATAACGCGGGTATCAACCGACCCACACAAGCGCTGATTGATGACAATCTGTACATTACCGGTCAAGGACAGCAGCCGAATGGTTCTTTTGTACCGAGTGCAGGCGCCGTGATCAGTCCCACCGGCTTAGTTGAAATTGATCGCAGTACAGTGCTTACCGATCCGCTCGATACCAATACCGCTGAAACCTACTTGCTGCATTCCGTTGTGGAACAACAGCTCAACAATGATTGGTTAATGGTCAACCGCAGTTACTACCAGTACCTTGAACGCGAAGGTATTAACCAAAACAGTTTTGTTGAAATCGTCGACGGCGCCCATACTTTTGAGCATCGCCTAGAGCTTCACTATGGTAACGACACAACCTTTGGGGCCAACCTGCGCTACAACGATGTGTTGGGTTACAGCCAATTTACCACCGAAGCAGATAACCCTATTGATCTGACCGGCAGCCTGGCACAGCGGCGCATTCCACTAACGCCCGCCCAGCAAGCGCGCCTTGTTGAATTACGCCCGGGCCTCTTTGTTTCGCCCGGTGCGCAATATGATCTGAACAACGATGGCGCGGGTGATTTTAATCTTTCTGATACCACCGACTCCACCAGTTACCAGTGGGGGCTGTTCGCGCAACAGAAGTGGGCATTCACCGAGCAATTTCGCGTGACGCTAGGTCTACGAGCTGATTATTATGACGTCGAAGCTCGGGATCCACTTGCGCCAGCCGGCGTCGCCGCCAAATCCGACACGCATAGCGACTGGCTGACCGCGGCGGGCTTTGCCGCGCAGTACAACTGGACACCGGATCTGGTGGTGTATGCGACCGCTTACGACAGCGACTCGACCTCGAACTCTATGGCCGGCGGTAACGTGCTAAACGCCGCTGGGGTTATTGACGCGCAAAACTTTGCCACCGAGAACCGTTTGTACGAACTCGGAGTGAAGTATGCACCGCAAGGCGCACGTTGGTACGCCGATGCCGCATGGTTTGACCAAACCCGTAGCTTACGCAACCGTGACGGTTCAAACAGCGGTATTGCCAGTGAAGGAGTCGAGTTGCAATGGCATTATCGCCATGAGCGGGGCTACTGGCTGACGCTCGCGGCAAGTTACATCGATGCCTATTGGGACAATTCTGCGTCGTCGCAAGGCACACGACAAGTTGCCGACGCCTTTGATAACTCACGCCCAGATATCATTGCCGGAACCGGTGTGGGCTCTCCTAACTTCACCGCGTTTCCCGCTTCGACGCAACAACTGCAAGGCGTGCCTGAAGTACAAGCAAGTGCCGTCGCAGGCTGGCAAATCACTGAGGCTTGGTCCGTTGGTGGTGACGTCAACTACACCAAATCGTATCCACTCGATTTCTTACAGACCGTCATGATCCGCGATCAACATCAGCTGAATTTGCATAGTCAGTATCGTTTTACCGAGCGGCTCAGTGCACGTCTCGATGTGATTAACGTTACCGATCAAGACAATTGGGCACCCGTGTTCGAGGGCGGTTATTTTGGCGCGACTTTGGCGTTTCCTTCGCTTCCGCGACATGCTCAGCTAAGCTTAAGCTACCGTTTTTAATAGGAATCCAAATGTCACTGAAGAAGTTACTTTTTGTTGCCATCATTGCTGCGCTGATCGCGAGTGTTTTTATATTCGATCTGACCCAATACCTGACCTTGGAGCAACTTAAACAACAGCGTACAGAGCTCAGTAACCTATTTGCCGAACAGCCACTGCTGATGTTTGGCGGTTACTTTGCCCTATATGTACTTTGCACTGCGTTATCGATTCCAGGCGCCACCATTCTAACTCTAGGTGCGGGCGCTATTTTTGGTTTGGCGTGGGGACTTTTGTTAGCCTCGTTTGCGAGTTCTGTTGGCGCCCTATTGGCCTTTCTCAGTGCCCGCTGGTTGTTGCATGACTGGGTCCAAGAACGATTCCGCCAGCGCCTGAAAACCATCAATGAAGGCGTGCAACGTGACGGTGCTTTTTACTTACTCAGCCTACGTTTAGTGCCGTTATTCCCATTTTTTGTCATTAACCTCGTGATGGGACTTACCAAGATTAAAACCTGGACCTACTACTGGGTCAGCCAAGTCGGCATGCTGTTGGCAACTGCCGTATATGTTAACGCCGGTACGCAGCTTGCTGAGGTTGAGAGCCTCGGTGATGTCTTGTCCGCCGACTTACTTGGCGCGCTGGTATTGCTTGGCTTGGTGCCGCTCATTGCGAAGCTCATCTTAAACTTACTGAAGAAGCGTCGTGCTTATCAGGGGTACACTAAGCCCTCCTCATTTGATAACAACCTAATTGTTATTGGTGCAGGTTCCGCAGGGTTGGTAAGTGCTTACATTGCAGCCGCAGTTAAAGCCAAAGTAACACTTATTGAAAAGCACGAAATGGGTGGCGACTGCCTAAATACTGGCTGCGTGCCTTCGAAAGCTTTATTGCATGTGGCCAAATCTATACGGCAGACCCGCGATGCGCAGCGACTTGGTGTGCAGACCTCGATTGAGAGCATCGATTTTGCCCGCGTGATGGATGAAGTGCAGAAAGTTATTCAGCGCATCGCCCCTCATGACTCCGTTGAACGCTACACCGAACTCGGTGTCGATGTCATTAAAGGCGAGGCAACCCTTATCTCACCTTGGCACGTGAAAGTACGCACTGATGCGGGCGAGCAAACACTTTCCAGCCGCAGTATCATCATTGCTTCGGGCGCGCGCCCCTTAGTGCCGCCCTTTGACGGACTTGAGCAGGTGGATTACCTGACCTCGGATAACCTGTGGCAATTACGCAGGCTGCCAGAGCGGCTTTTGGTTTTAGGCGGGGGCCCGATCGGATGCGAACTTGCACAAGCGTTCCAGTTATTGGGTAGCCAAGTAACCTTAGTTGAAATGGGCGCGCGGGTGCTAAGTAACGAAGACACCGACACTAGCGCATTACTGCAAAAACAGTTACGTGAAGACGGCGTAGATTTGCGTTTGAACCATCGCGCTGAAGAGTTTGTGGTGGATGAGAGCGGCCAAGCCAAATTGGTTACCAAACACGAAAACGAAACCGTCGAGCTTGCTTTTGACCGCGTGCTTATTGCCCTTGGTCGCCAAGCCAATACCCAAGGTTTTGGTCTTGAGGAATTAGGTGTCGAGGTCGATAAAACCATACAAGTGAACCAACTCCTGCAAACCAACTTCCCTAATATTTATGCCTGTGGCGACGTCGCTGGTCCGTATCAGTTTACCCACGTTGCGTCGCATCAGGCCTGGTACGCCGCCGTAAACGCTTTGTTTGACCCGTTCAAAACCTTCCGCGCCGACTACTCAGTGATTCCCTGGGTCACCTACACCACACCAGAGATCGCTAATGTAGGGCTCACTGAACAAGCAGCAGAACAACAAAATGTAGCCTATGAAGTTGTCGAATACGACATCAGCGACATGGATCGTGCCATTGCCGATCAGCAAGATTACGGTCGCATTAAAGTGCTGACCGAGCCCGGCAAAGATAAGATTTTGGGCGTTAATATTGTTGGGGCTCAGGCAGGCGAACTACTGGCCGAATATGTTCTAGCAATGAAACAAGGTATTGGCTTAAATAAGATTCTTGGCACCATTCATAGTTATCCAACCATGTCGGAAGCCAATAAATATGTGGCAGGGCAATGGAAGCAGGCACACAAGCCTGAGAAGTTGCTCAATTGGGTGGCGAAGTTTCATCGCTGGCGCCGCAACTAGACATGTCACTCAGTCATTTGCTCCAGCGCATTCGCGCTTGTCGTGAATGCGAACCCGACTTGCCGTGTGGCGCCCGTCCGGTGGTGCAGGCCTCGGTCACAGCACCAATACTCATCGCGGGCCAAGCGCCGGGGCGCCGCGTGCATGCGTCGGGGCTGCCCTTCGATGACCCTAGCGGCGACCGGTTGCGCACGTGGTTGGGGATCGATCGAGCGACCTTTTACAACGAGCGGTTTTTCGCCATCGCGCCGATGGGCTTCTGTTACCCCGGCACCGGCAAAAGTGGTGATTTACCGCCACGACCCGAATGCGCTCCTCTTTGGCGCCAGCAGCTACTGCATGAGCTGCCTCAGGTTCAGCTAACGCTAGCCATCGGCAAGTACGCCATTGATTGGCACCTGGCCCGGCTAAAAGCGGGACCACGCTATAAAACCTTAACTGAAACCGTTGCCCACTGGCAGGAGTATTGGCCTCACGTATTACCGATGCCGCACCCTAGCCCGCGCAATAATCTGTGGCTCAAACGTAATCCGTGGTTTGAGCGCGACGTGATTCCGATTCTGCAAGAACGCGTCAAAACGCTGCTGACTGATTAGGCGAAATCATAGTCTGCTTCAGCAATATCGCCGCGCCAAACCCATTCCCACTTATCATCTATTTGCCAACCTACTTCACCAAAGAACGGAATGCGCAGGCCCTGAACTTCACGATAGTCGGCAAAACGTCCGCGCCATGGGCAGCGCTTGTAGCTTTTGCCAAAACGGCCAAAGCGCGCTGGCGTGTAAATTTCTTGCACAGCACCATTCTCGGCAAAGGTAAACTCCAACTCCACTTGCACACCATGATCTTCGATACTGGCGACAGCCCGCTGGTCATCTAAGGCTCGCCATTGTACGCCTGCCTCTGGCAGCAAATTGCTTGGGCACCAAACGCCTTCAGCTAAATACCTGTGCAAAGCCCCTTCATTTAATTCTGGCTTATCGCGTTCAGCAGCTAGGGTTAACCACGAAAACAGTTGCAACTTGCCGGAGCCGACACCTGCGGCGTAGCTATCGGTGACGTGCACATAAAGCGGACCTAGCCAGGCAACCCTGGCGAGCCATTCGAAAGAGCCTCTGCCGAACTTTTGCTGCGCACTAAAGTGCAACCATTTATTGCTCGTCATGTCAGTGCGTAAGGTGCCGGTTTGCTGAATTCGACCTTGTTTCATTCGTTGTGCCTGTGGCAAGGCATAAGCAAAATAACGCTGCACCAGCTCTGGGAGTTCGTGTGTCATGCTGCCGCTTTCCTGTTAAAATAGCGCTCATATTTACCTTAGCATCTATTTAGGAAAAACTATGAGCAGTTGCTGCGGCATTGACAGCCAAGCACAAATTGACAACGCCCAACGCAAGCTACTTTGGACCGTGTTGGTTCTTAATGCGGTGATGTTTTTCGTCGAGTTCATCGCCGGCTGGATAGGGCAGTCGAGTGGCTTGATCGCCGACTCACTCGATATGTTGGCCGACGCACTCGTCTATTCAGCGAGCCTTTATGCCGTGGGTAAAACGTTAAAACACAAAGCCAATGCAGCCTTGTTGAACGGCAGCTTACAACTCGTGCTGGCGACATTGGTCGTACTCGATGTGATTAAACGTTTTCTATTTGGCAGCGCTCCCAGCGCCGATATCATGCTATCGGTGGCCTTCTTAGCTTTGCTCGTCAACGTCATTTGTTTTGCGATGCTCTATCGCTTCCGCAATGGCGACATCAACATTCGTGCCAGTTGGATCTGTTCACGCAACGATATGCTTCTAAACACGGGCGTCATCTTCTCAGCGCTGCTGGTCAGTTCACAAAATGCCGCTTGGCCAGACTTACTGGTTGCGCTCGTTATCGCCGCCATTGTTATCGTGTCAGCCATTGGGATTGTGCGTAACGCCCTGCAAGTTCGCCGTGGTGAAGCCGATAAAATAGAAGACTGCTGCGGTTAGCCTGCAGCAGTTTCAGCAACACATTTAGGTACGGTCTGCAGCGCGTGCTGCCAAGCCGCCTGAGCATCAAAGTCAGCGACCAAGCCGCCTTTTTCTTCGGGCATTGCGCTAAAAGCTTCCATGCCGTGCTCAATCATGTAATCAGGGTGGTATTGCGGCTTACCTATGGCTTGTAGTTGCTCGCACAGCTCTGGTGCTTCTAAGCGTGCCGCAATAGCGTCTTGCAGCTTCACTAGCTCACTTTGTTGGGCCTTAGTGAACGCGTTCATGCGCACCACCATCAGCGCTTGGTGCGCCGTTTGGTCACTGACGCGTAGGGTATCGTAAAAGCCATAGGTCATCGCCATCGTGTAGAGCTCGGCGGCCTGAGGGTAGTTTTCTTGTTCGATGCACTGCGCTACACCTGCGATGAGATCGACCGGGTTATGCTCTGCGGTAACCTCGCTTAGCGGAACGCACGCTAAAGGTTGCGGACTCTCTAGGTTACGCTCGGACTCAAGGTTTAAAATTGCACTTTGCTCTTGTTCTTTAGGCTCATTCGCCAGTACAGCCCAAACCGCTGCCACGACGAGTGCAGCCAAAATCGCTAACTTGATTTTCATTATTTCACCATCACTTTGCCGCCCACAATTTTGTAGGCCGGTGTACCACGGATCATTGTTTCACGAGCAAATTCCTGCCCACAGCTAGGGCATATGCCGACCTCATGCGTATGGTTTTCGACAATACGTTCAACGAAACACTTTACCAATGCACCCTTGCCACCTTTGCGATATTTATACAAAGGCGCACGGCACTTGCTACAACTGATTTGCACGGTACGAAGCGGTTGTTTTTTGCGAGGTTTAGCCATGCCGAATCATGTTAATGACTGGCATGGCAAATGCAATCGAAATAGGCGAGAGCGCTAAGCTTTTTTCAGCGCGCGCACAATGACAAGTAAAACAATGGCACCAATAGTGGCGACGATGATACTTCCTAGTAATCCACCATTACTTGAGAGCCCAAGTAAGTTGAACAAAAAGCCGCCCAAGAAAGCACCAATAATACCGATAACTATATTACCCAAAATACCAAAACCACCGCCTTTAACTAGCGTTCCAGCTAGCCAGCCGGCAATCAGACCTACCAATAAAAACCATAAAAAGCTCATTAGGTATTCCTTCTTTTGCTATGGATAAGTGAGATAACTCACTCTTAAACATAGCAAAGAACTTGGGATTTGGTAGCTATTAACCCAGCCTTAACGTTTACCTGTGACGACTTTACTGATGATTTCATCACCTTCTTTGGTATTGATAGCATAAATCGTCCATATCACCGCCAAGGCCGCTATTACTCCGTGGGTTTGCCAAGAACTGAAATCAACAGCCCAAAACAAAGAATTAATCCACGCAAGAAGATAAAGAACTAACGCAGACGGAACGGAAATCACGGCAAAACCCACAAAGAAAATGCCGACCGCGGCAAGTTTGGTAGCTAATGTACGGATCATAGGTTAGTGACTACCTTTCTCAAAATCTTGGATTTTATCGACAAGTTGTTGCTCAAAATCGTCGAGTTCTTGCCGTTCTTTTTCATCATCTGTAAGGGCTTTTAGCATTTGTGCCTGGCGAGCGCGAAGCTTTAAAAAATGCACGACTTCAAAGCGCGCCACTTCGCTGTTAACGTCGGTGTTCGCGGTCACTTGTTTTTCTATATCATCGAGCATTTCTGCCGTTCCTTGCACCATACCTTTTGCCATTGCTCTTCCCATAGGTTCAACCTGCAAATCAGCCATGGCGCCGCCTTTTTCATTGAGCAAGTAGTCACGCAGTTCCAGATTACCGAATCCAAGCGCCTTATTATAGAGCTCTTCGTGGGTTTCTGGCCCCAAACTTGCGTGCGCATACCACTTGTCGAGCACTTGCGGATTGGTCTCCATTGCCATCACGGTGCGCCAAGTCTCACTACCGTTAATATCGGCACCCATTTCGAGCAAACGATCAAAGTGCTCCGTAGTGAAACTGCCACGTGCATTGGCCACCACAAACATGGTGGCGGTGAGCGGCCCCATACGCGGATCCGACATCACCACCTCATTCGGCGCAATATCACCGCGCTCCATCAATGCCAGCATAAAGTCGGGACGCAAACCAATGAGTGCCGGGTCTTCAGAAAAGATCGCTTGGATATCCTGCACAGAAACACTAGGGTAGCGCGTGAGCGCCTGTTCGAGAGCGCTAGGTTCGGTTGCTGTCTTAGCCTCAACGGCAGCGGTCGCATTGACCTGCTGCTCCACGGTCGCCTCGTCCAGCTGCTGGCCCTCAACCATCTCTGTAGCGCTCTCCTGTGCAGTTTCTTCAACAGTTGCAAGCTCAGCGGGTGGCGTTTCCATCGTCAACAGCCAAGCCCCAATAACCGCCGCGAGTGCAAGTACAATCCCTAAAAATAGACGCATGTTAGTCTCGACCCTTTATTTTTGATTTGTCATTGTTCAAGTTCTTTGAGTTCTTGGCTGAGCTGCGTCGCAACGTGCTCAAGTTCGGCGCGCTCGCTTTCGTCGTCGCTCAAAGCTTGTAAGATTTTCGCCTGACCGTGCCAGCGTTGCAGCCAATATATGCTGCTGCTTCTCCGACGGACCTTTTTTGCTGCGCTTGTTTCAGCGATTTCACGCTTAAGCTCAGCGGCTTTATCGATAGAGTTCTTTACTTCATTAGTCCATTCGGCAATTTCTTTGTCCCATAACTCGTTACTCTCGAAATGCGCTCCCAATTCCTTCGTTAATAAGTCATAGAGTGCGGAGTTACCGAAAACAATTGCGTTACCAAACAACTCCTCATGAATTTCAGGCCCAAGCGCTGCGTGGCGGTACCACTTTTCCAGAACTTCTGTATTGCTTTGTAGCCTAGCCATGGTGATTCGCCAAAGTTTCTCACCATTCACGTCAGCGCCTAGCTCTATGAGTTTGTTGAATTGCTCGAGCGTCAAATCGGATGACGCACCACCTGCAGCAAAGTGCGCAACCGTAAAAGGGCCAAAAAATTGGAAATCTTCAATCAACTCGTCTGCCGCCATATCGCCCCGTTCGATCAGCGCTATGATAAAGTCGACTCTAATCTTTTCTAGCTCAGGATTATCGTGGAACAGATCCCTTAGCTCATGCGCTGAAACGGACGGATAACGCAATAAGGCTTGTTCGACCAGGCTCAAATCATTGTGTCCATTTGCATCTGTTGGCGTAGCAGGTTCTGGCTGTGCGGCATTGTCCTCGTTAAAGTTCCCCGCGTGACCTGACAATTCCACACTGGTCGATGGCTGGATAGCATTTATCTCGGATGCCGGCGAGTTCAACGTCATCAACCAAATAGTAATGACCGTAGTAAGCACCAGAATAGTCCCCAAGATAAATCGCATGGCACCCTTACCTAAAGCTCTTCTAATGATTTCTTCAGCTTCACCCCATCGACAACCATGTACCATTTGCCGTTTTCAAGGTAGGGCGGTTGGCTTACTTCAAAGGTGGTTGCTAACAGACCAATGCCAACTTCAAAATCATTACCCTTAAAGCCCTTCATTGGTCCGTTGACGCTAACTTTGCCGCCATCTTTTAATCGCTCATAGGCCACACTGCCGTCAGCTAAGATCAACAGGTACATCTCCGGGCTCTGCCATTCACCAACGTAATCGAGCTTGTCGTTTGGCACAGGCTGGCTGCAACCGACAAGACCGGCGATGGCGATGATAAAAATAGCTAGATATTTTTTCATGATCGTTCTCTAGGCGTTCTTTAAATCGTCAAACTTGGTCGTGCGCGTATTCACTTTAGCGCCTATATGAACAACGACCTCGCGGGCGCCAGCGCCCAGCGCCAGCTCACGTAATACGCGATCTTCAATACCCGTCAAACCACCTTCGGTTTTCTCTAACTGGTGCATCACAACACGCGGCGAGGGTGGCAACTTCGACGTATTCATCTGTGCTATGCCGTACTGCAAAGCCTTTTCGGCCAACCAAAAATTGGCGACAAAACTGCGTGGATGAGAGAACGGATTTTCAATCTTCACATGAGGTCCGTCTAGCTCTCGCGCCCCTTTACCGATGGCCTTGACCACCCATTTACCTTTCACTTCTTCGATGGCAACCCACGGCTCGTATTCGAAGTGTTCATGGGTGTCAAAACGCCGCATGATGATGCGCTGTTCACTTAGCTCGATCAGCAGGTCAAACGAAAATAGGCTACGTAGTGCGTTCAGAAACATTTAATTTTTTACCCCGATGAGTTGGCTCGGCGAGTAAAGATCGCATAAACATAGCCAAACAGTACAGCGGTCATTGTTTATCAATCATTGTGGGCGTATTTCCGCTTCAACCAAATCACCAACGCGTTGGGTACTTTTGAAGCTAAGTAAATGGTTGAAATCGAAGCCTGTGACCGCCACACGCTCATCGCTGGACCAGTCAATGGCATAGCTGAGGCCCTTAGGGTGGCCATCGAGGCTCACCAAGAGCTCGCGTTGATCGGCATCTTGCAAATCAGTGACCACAATATCCGTTTGCCAATTGGTCGTCGCGCCGCAATTGACGACTTCAACAAGCACCACTTTTGTGGCGTCTGGTGATTCCACACGTTCGAATTCTTCGCTCGCACAGCCACCGCTCCACCAGAGCGTTAGCGGTAACCATATCCCCAAACCACCAATAACAATGAGCCAAAACAATGCGGCGCCAGCGTTCCATAAAAACTTAAACATGCTGGGCTTGCTCCTGATCTTTCTCTGGTTGCGTACGGTAGGCAATGCCACCGGTTTTCTGCGCGACAAGGTTATAAATCCAGGTGGTGAGCAGCACAAAAAGATAAGTCGATACGGCGTAAATGAGTGGAAACAAGGTTACGCTCATAAGCAAATAGGTAAAACTAGTGGTGTAGCTTTGGTCACTAATCCCTATTGCTGTAGAAACAATCGCAATGACCGACAACGAGGCCAAAATGATAACTGACGTTGCTGCAGCAACCATCGCGCAAACCACGCCCGCTGTGTGCGGCGCTATATAGGAAAGCCTGTTCATTAAACGCCCTTCCTTTCACATTTGATTTACATTTTTATTGTTCTGAAATTAACATTCTAGTCGTTGTTTTTCCAGACAAAGTGGTCCTTTCTGAGGCACTTACTTTACTTGTTAAACTTGACCTTACTATATCGGTGAGCCAAATTTTAATACTCATCGCCATTTATAAGGCGCTTAGGGTTTGAAAGATGACTAAGAATAAGACTATCCGCCTAGGACACAACTTTAATCAACTTGTCGATAAGAGTCGCTATGCATCGGCAGAGGAAAAGCGCGAGCAATGGCTAAAAGACAATACCAAGGCCATTGAGGCCTACAACGAAAATGTAGAATCAAACGGTACATTTAGCGATAGCGTGAGGAAGTTCTGACATCAGAATAGGAACAATAGGTTCAAAACTTTCGATGGGTTAAGATGAGCTGCTCGTTTGAGTAACACATAAAAAACCCGCTTTGGAAGCGGGTTTTCGATGACTTCGTATGTCTACAGGGGGAGGCGTAAGCCAGCTTATCCCGTAGCTAGTGTAAAAAGTTTAAAGGGAGTTAACGCACGCGTCGCAAAGTACCTAGCTCTGAACGGAACGTGTTTTTATCCACTCTTGTGTAGCGAATGGTATGGCCCTCTGCCAATCCACTTGTGTAAGTCACCAAAACATCATTGCCTTCGACGCTATAGGTAACCTCACTAATGATGCCCATAGCCTCCTCTTGATTATCCCGGTAGATGACGGTCATAGGCATAATGCCCTGTAAACGCCAAGTCCCCTCAAGATCTCCTGGTCCTTGACTGCATCCGTTGAGAAACGTCCCAACAATTATCAGAACCACAGCTAACGCTATCTGCCTCATCTAATTTGCTCCAAGTAAAATTTTATTCTCAGCATCACTGAGAATCCAAAAGGCGTAGCCAACCACATTTATAAAACAATAAATTATCTTTGATTTGATTGCAATTTAACAAATGCATAATCCCGCATTCATGAGTGTACAAACGAAGCGAAATATTCAGACAACGTAGATACCAAATTCTAGGTAATCGGAAACAAAAAAAGGCGCCGTAGCGCCTTTTTTTGATCAGAAACTCAAAGTTACTCCACCGTCACCGATTTCGCCAAATTACGTGGCTGGTCAACGTCGGTGCCTTTGATAATAGCAACGAAGTACGACAGCAACTGTAGCGGAATGGTGTAGACGATAGGGGCAATGAGCTCGTCGCAGTGACTGACGTTGATCACGTGCATGCTGGCGTCGCTTTTGAAGTTGGCGTCACGGTCGGCGAACACATACATGATGCCGCCACGGGCGCGGACTTCTTCGACGTTCGACTTCAGCTTCTCGAGCAATTCGTCGTTCGGCGCGACGACGATAACTGGCATTTCGGCGTCAATTAGGGCCAACGGGCCATGCTTGAGCTCACCGGCAGCGTAGGCTTCGGCGTGAATGTACGAGATCTCTTTCAGCTTAAGTGCGCCTTCCATCGCAATGGGGTATTGCGAGCCACGACCTAAGAACAGGCTGTGGTATTTGTCAGCAAACTCTGGTGCCAAGGCTTCGATTTCGTCGCTCAGCAACAAGGCTTCTTCCAACTTAGCTGGCAAGGTTTTGAGGCCTTTGACAATAATCTCTTGCTTGTCGGCAGAAAGGCCACGTGACTGACCAAGGGCTAGTACGAGCATCATTAAGCCCACCAACTGCGTGGTGAAAGCTTTGGTTGAGGCCACACCGATTTCGGTACCGGCGCGGGTCATGTAGGCCAGGTCAGATTCGCGGACCATCGACGAGGTCGATACGTTACAGATGGTCAGCGAGCCTTTGTAGCCAAGCTCTTTCGATAGGCGCAATGCCGCCAAAGTATCAGCCGTTTCACCGGACTGTGAAATTGTGACCAGCAAGCTATTTGGATGCACGTGCGACTGGCGGTAACGGAATTCTGAGGCAATTTCGACGTTGCACGACACGCCCGCTAGCGCTTCTAACCAATAACGCGCAACCATACCGGCGTGGTACGAGGTACCACAAGCGACGATTTGTACGTGCTCAATGCCTTTTAACAGCGCCATAGAGCCTTCACCGAAAGCATTTTCGGCGACTCGACCATCCACCAAGCGACCTTCCAAAGCATTGCGCACAGCGGCTGGCTGCTCGTGGATTTCTTTCAGCATGAAGTGGCGATACTCGCCTTTACCACCGGCGTCGTATTGGCCGTCAGATTCATGGATTTCGCGTTCGACGCGAGCACCCTTGGCATCGTACACCTTCACGTCGGTGCGGCTGATGTCGGCCATGTCACCTTCTTCGAGGTACATGAATTTACGCGTGACAGGCAGCAACGCAAGTTGGTCCGAAGCGATAAAGTTCTCGCCGATACCTAGACCAATCACCAGTGGGCTACCTGAACGGGCAACCACTAAACGCCCTGGCTCTTGGCAATCCATCACCACGGTGCCGTACGCGCCTTCAAGCTGCTTCACCGCAGCTTGCACAGCTTCAAATAAGTCGCTGTGGGTCTTTTTCTCGTGATGGACCAAGTGACAAATCACTTCGGTATCGGTATCCGAGCGGAATTCATACCCCTGCGCACGCAATTGCTCACGCAGTTTGTCATGATTTTCAATAATGCCGTTATGCACAACAGCAATACAATCAGAAGAAATATGCGGGTGCGCGTTGGCTTCGGTAACACCACCATGCGTTGCCCAACGGGTGTGGGCGATACCCGTGGTGCCGCTTAACGGGTGCTCACCAACAGCATCTTTCAATTCTTGTACCTTACCGGTACGGCGAATACTTTCAATAACGCCGCTTTCGTTAAGGACCGCTAAACCGGCTGAGTCATAGCCTCGGTATTCAAGGCGCTTGAGTCCTTCAAGCAGGATCTCGCTAATACGGCGCTCTGAAGTGGCGCCTACGATTCCACACATACGTCTTATCCTTTCTTTTGCGGGCGTTGCCAGCCCGTAATATTGCGTTGTTTACCACGGGCGATACCCAGTTCGGCATCCTCCACGTCCTTGGTAATGGTTGAACCAGCGCCAACAGTGGCTTGTTTGCCAATGCGGACCGGTGCAACCAATGAGCTATTGGAGCCAATAAAAGCGCCATCATCGATTTGGGTGGTCGACTTATTCACGCCATCGTAATTACAGGTGATGGTGCCGGCACCAATATTCACCTGCTCACCAATGATAGCGTCGCCTAAATAGGTTAAATGGTTGGCTTTCGAGCCTTTGCCAAGCTTCGATTTCTTCATCTCGACAAAGTTGCCGACTTTAGCACCTTGTTCAAGCACTGAGCCTGGGCGTAGGCGGGCATAGGGGCCCACTTCGCAATGTTCGCCAACCTGGGCGTCTTCAACAGTGCTATGCGACTTAATGCGTGTGCCGGCAGCAATGCTGCAATTACGCAGAATGCAGTTGCTTTCAATGATCACGCCTTCGCCGAGTTCAACATGACCTTCAAAGATCACGTTGACATCAACCACCACGTCATTTGCAATGTTTACGGTACCGCGTACATCGACGCGCGCCGGGTCAAGCAGCGTCGCGCCATCGATCATAAGTTGCTCGGCTTGGCGTTGTTGGTACGCGCGCTCTAACGCGGCTAACTGCACCCGGTTATTCGCACCTTCAACTTCATGAATGTCTTGCGGTTGGGTAGAGGCTATTTGCACGCCTTCTTGCGCGGCCATGGCGACGATATCAGTCAGGTAGTATTCACCTTGCGCGTTGTCATTGGAAAGCGCAGCTAACCAACGTTTGAGTGCCTTGCCTTGCGCGAGCATCATGCCGGTGTTGGCTTCGTTGACTTGTAGCTGCTCCGGCGTGGCATCTTTTTGCTCAACAATACCGGTGATCTTGCCTTCAGCGTCACGCAGAATACGGCCGTAGCCAGTTGGGTCGGGTAGGGTCACCGTCAGTAAGGCCAGTTCGGTGTTCTGCCCAGCCGCAACCAGTGCCTGCAAGGTCTCAACACGCGTCAACGGCACATCGCCGTACAAAATCAATACATGTTCGTCATCACTCAAATGCGGTATGACTTGCTGAACCGCATGCCCTGTGCCCAGTTGCTCAGCTTGTTCGACAAAATTCAACTGTTGCCCGTCAAGACGCTCTAATAGTGTCTCTGCACCGTGGCCGTAAATCACATGAATGGCGCTCGAATCAAGCTGCCGTGCGCTGTCGATCACATGTTGCACCATAGCTTTATGGGCCACAGGATGCAGCACTTTTGGCAATGCCGAACGCATGCGGGTGCCTTTGCCAGCAGCAAGTACCACTACACTCAATGCCATGAATCCTTCCATTTTTTCGTTGGTGAATCTGAAAGCCCTATTCTAGCTGGATTACAGGAAATTAACAGGTGCAAAATTGCCTTCTAAAGCACAAGGTTAAAGACTTTGCAGAAAATTTGCACAAACAAAAAAGCCCAGCACAAGGCTGGGCTTTTAAATCAGTAGGCTGGTGCCGATTATTTGCGAATTTTGCGAATAATCTGCAATTGTGCCAACGCCCGAGACAATTCTGCCGCCGCTTCTGCGTAGCTAAGGTCAGAACTTGAATCTGCGATTGCTTCTTCAGCACGTTTTTTCGCATCAAGAGCTTGTTGTTCATCAAGCTCTTCACCGCGAACGGCTGTATCAGCCAAAACCGTGACGTTGTGAGGCTGCACTTCCAGCACACCACCAGCAACGTAGATGATTTCTTCGTCACCGCCTTCTTTCACGACGCGCACCATACCTGGTTTAATTTTCGTGATAAGTGGCGCGTGACCTGGGTAAATACCCAGTTCACCTTCGCTACCGGTCACTTGCACGGTCTCTACGGCGCCGCTATACAAGCTATCTTCCGCGCTGACCACGTCAAGGTGTACAGTTTTTGCTGCCATTTAAACCTCCCGGTTCTTACATTTTCTTGGCTTTTTCGGCCGCTTCTTCGATGCTGCCAACCATGTAAAACGCTTGTTCTGGAAGGTCGTCGTAATCACCGCTTAAGATGCCTTTAAAGCCAGCAATGGTGTCTTTCAACGCAACGTATTTACCAGGCGCGCCGGTGAATACTTCTGCTACGAAGAATGGCTGCGACAAGAAACGCTGGATCTTACGTGCACGAGATACCGTCAGTTTGTCTTCTTCTGACAACTCGTCCATACCCAAGATTGCGATGATGTCTTTCAGCTCTTTGTAGCGCTGCAATACAGACTGTACACCACGTGCTACGTCATAGTGCTCTTTACCGATAACTTGCGGGTCAAGCTGACGTGACGTTGAATCCAGTGGATCAACCGCAGGGTAGATACCCAATGACGCGATATCACGAGACAATACAACCGTCGCATCCAAGTGAGCGAAGGTGGTTGCTGGTGATGGGTCAGTCAAGTCATCCGCAGGTACGTATACCGCTTGGATTGAAGTGATTGAACCGGTCTTGGTTGAAGTAATACGTTCCTGCAATACACCCATCTCTTCAGCAAGTGTAGGCTGATAACCTACCGCTGATGGCATACGACCCAACAATGCTGATACTTCTGTACCGGCTAGGGTGTAACGATAGATGTTATCAACGAAGAACAGGACGTCACGACCTTCGTCACGGAACTTCTCGGCCATGGTCAAGCCAGTCAAAGCAACCCGCAAGCGGTTACCTGGAGGCTCGTTCATCTGACCGTAGACCAGTGCTACTTTGTCGAGTACGTTTGAATCTTTCATCTCGTGATAGAAGTCATTACCCTCACGCGTACGCTCACCAACACCGGCGAATACTGAGTAGCCGCTGTGCTCGATAGCGATGTTACGGATAAGCTCCATCATGTTGACGGTTTTACCTACACCGGCACCACCGAACAAACCGACTTTACCACCTTTAGCAAACGGGCAAATCAAGTCGATAACTTTGATGCCGGTTTCTAACAGCTCGGTAGAGCTTGATTGTTCTTCGTACGACGGTGCAGCACGGTGAATCGACATGCGCTCTTCTGCGCCAACATCACCGGCTTCATCGATTGGCTCACCCAATACGTTCATGATGCGGCCTAGGGTTTGTTTACCCACTGGCACCATGATTGGTTCGCCTGTATTTTCTGCTGTAATTCCACGACGCAGGCCGTCAGTAGTACCCATTGCGATTGTCCGCACGATACCACCACCAAGCTGCTGCTGCACTTCGAGGGTCAAACCCTTGAGGTCACCGTCGGTCACCTTCAGCGCGTCGTAGACCTTTGGCACGCTTGATTGTGGAAATTCAAAATCCACAACCGCGCCAATTATTTGCACGACCTTACCTTGACTCATGACATTTCCTCTAACTCTAAAATTCTTGCAAGCTTCGCCTTAAACCGCTTCGGCGCCCGATACAATTTCCGAAATTTCCTGCGTAATCGCTGCCTGGCGTGCTTTGTTGTACACCAACTGCAACTGATCGATGAGGTCTTCGGCGTTGTCGGTAGCGGCTTTCATTGCCACCATCCGCGCAGCCTGTTCACTCGCGATATTATCAACCACACCTTGGTAAACCGTTGATTCAACGAAACGACGAATCAAGGTATCAAGGATTGATTGTGGCTCAGGCTCATACAGATAGTCCCAGCTACCTGATTGCACGCGATCACGCTCTTCTTCGTCAGCTTTTGGCAACGGTAGCATCTGCGCTATCGTTGGCTCCTGCGTCATGGTGTTGACAAACTTGTTGTACACCAAGAACAAGCGGTCGATTTTGCCTTCATCGAAAGCATCGAGCATCACTTGCACGGTTCCGAGCACATCGTTCACACTTGGCTTATCGCCAAGGCCTGATGTTTGCGCCAGTAAACGGCCTCCAAAGCGTTTAAAGAAACCCGTTGCCTTGCTGCCAATCGCCGCGAAATCAACTTCGACACCGTTTTCTTGCTGTGCTTTTGCGTGCTTGACCACCTGTTTAAACTGATTGGTGTTCAAACCGCCACACAAACCACGGTCCGTTGAAATCACGATATAACCAACTCGCTTGGCATCACGTTCTTCTAAGTACGGATGCTTGTATTCGAGGTTGGCATGGGCAACATGGCCGATCACTTTGCGAATGCTGTCGGCATACGGACGGCTCGAAGCCATACGTTCCTGCGCCTTTTTCATTTTGGACGCAGCTACCATTTCCATCGCACTAGTGATCTTCTGAGTATTATTAATACTCCCGATCTTGGTTTTTATCTCTTTACCGCTGGCCATGATAATCTCCTGTTAACTCAACGACGTGTGGCCACTCTTTAGAAGTGGCCACGTTGCTTACCAAGACTGCGTCTTCTTGAAGGTTTTCAGACCTTCGTGCAGCTTAGCTTCGATGTCGTCGTTATAGTTGCCAGTTTTATCAATATCAGCCATCAGATCGGCGTACTCGCTCTTCATGTACGAAATTAACGCACTTTCAAAGTCGAGGATTTTGTCCTGCGCCACATCTTTGAGGTAGCCTTTTTCAGCTGAGAAGATAGACACTGCCATCTCTGCAACGCTCATTGGCTCATATTGGTTCTGTTTCATTAGTTCGGTAACGCGCTGACCGTGTTCAAGCTGTGAACGTGTTGCTTCATCAAGATCAGAAGCAAACTGGGCAAACGCCGCAAGTTCACGATACTGGGCCAATGCCAAACGAATACCACCACCAAGCTTCTTAATGATCTTGGTTTGTGCTGAACCACCTACCCGCGATACCGAGATACCTGCGTTAACAGCAGGGCGGATACCAGCGTTGAACAAGTCAGTTTCCAAGAAGATCTGACCGTCGGTGATTGAGATCACGTTGGTTGGTACGAAGGCTGAAACGTCACCGGCTTGGGTTTCAATGATTGGCAAAGCGGTCAATGAACCGGTTTTACCTTTCACTTCACCATTGGTGAATTTCTCTACGTAGTCAGCGTTAACTCGCGCTGAACGCTCAAGTAAGCGTGAGTGCAAGTAGAACACGTCACCTGGGTAAGCTTCACGACCCGGCGGACGACGCAACAACAATGAGATTTGACGATAAGCAACAGCTTGCTTCGACAAATCATCATAAACGATAAGCGCGTCTTCACCACGGTCACGGAAGAATTCACCCATGGTACAACCTGAGTAGGCTGCAAGGTATTGCAACGCTGCTGATTCAGAAGCAGAAGCTGCAACCACAATGGTGTTTTCCAGTGCGCCATGCTCTTCAAGTTTGCGTACTACCGCAGCTATGGTCGAGGCTTTCTGACCGATAGCTACGTACACACACTTAATACCAGAGTCTTTCTGGTTGATGATGGCGTCAACTGCCAAAGCGGTTTTACCTGTTTGACGGTCACCGATCACCAACTCACGCTGGCCACGGCCGATTGGAATCATCGCATCGATAGACTTGTAACCCGTTTGTACTGGCTGGTCTACCGATTGACGTTCGATAACGCCCGGTGCGATTTTCTCAACAGGTTCGAAACCGTCGGCTTCGATAGGACCTTTACCGTCGATAGGTTCACCCAAGGTGTTCACTACGCGGCCCAGCAGTTTATAACCTACTGGAACTTCAAGGATACGGCCTGTTGATTTAACTTTAACGCCTTCTTGCAAGTCCGCGTACGGACCCATTACTACGGCGCCTACAGAATCGCGTTCCAAGTTCAACGCGATGGCGTAACGATTGCCAGGAAGCTCAATCATCTCACCTTGCATACAGTCAGCAAGGCCATGAATGCGGATAATACCGTCGGTTACCGAAACGATAGTACCTTCGTTACGAGCTTCACTGACCACTTCGAACTGTTCAATACGTTTCTTGATCAGTTCTGCGATTTCATTTGAATTCAGTTGCATGCTCAAGTCCCCAATTAGGATTGCAGTGCATGGGCAAGCCGATCGAGCTTACCGCGCACCGTACCGTCAATCACGGTGTCACCAGCTTTAATATATAAGCCGCTGACAATCGCTGCATCGACACTGCAATTCAGCTTAACTTTGCGTGAAAAACGTTTTTCTAACGTCTGTGCTAGATTGTCCTGCTGCTTCTTGGTCAATTTGACCGCAGCGGTTACATCTACAGTGACTTCTTTCTCATATTCTGAGCGCAGTTCACTGTAGAGTTTCTCGACAGCAGGTAAGGCTTTCAAACGGCTATTTTCCGCCATCAAGCGCACGAAGTTTTGGCCTTTTTCATCCAATTGTTCGCCGCAGACGTTAATGAAAACCTCTACCTTTTTCTCTAGCGTTTCGGCACTACTCAAAAACGTGGCCATACCTTCATCGCTCGCAACTGCGGCTGAGAAAGCAATCATGTCATGCCATTTTTCGATAGCGCCGTGCTCTAGTGCAAAATCAAAAGCTGCTTTTGCATAGGGGCGAGCAACCGTAGTCAATTCTGACATTTGCACAAACCCCTTTGGTTAGAGTTCAGCGACCAGTTTTTCAACGATGTCACTGTGAGCGTCTTTATCAATTTCACGCTCAATGATTTTGCTAGCACCAGCAACAGCCAATACTGCCACTTGCTTGCGCAGCTCTTCGCGTAAGCGGTTGCGCTCTGCTTCGACTTCAGAGTGGCCGGCAGCAACGATTTTCTCGCGCTCTTGCTCACCACGCTTCTTGCCGTCTTCGATTGTTTCGTCCGCACGTTTTTTCGCTTGGGCGATAATCTCTGCAGCTTGCGCTTTCGCGTCTTTCAGTTCGTCAGCAACTTTAGCTTGCGCTTCTTCGAGGCTTTTCTCAGCTTTTTCACCAGCTGCAAGGCCATCGGCAATCTTTTTCTGACGAGCTTCAATCGCATTGTTTAGCGGTGGCCAAACAAACTTCATGCAGAACAGCACGAAGACGATAAACGCGATTAATTCACCGATCAGGGTCATATTTAAACTCATAGACCCACCCTCCTATTCGTTCAGTTGTTCGAAATGATGTAACGAGCCTTACAGAACGAACAACAGAACCATGGCGATACCAACACCGATCATTGCTACCGCATCGATCAGACCCGCCAAGATGAACATTTTAACTTGCAGAGAAGGCGCTAATTCTGGCTGACGTGCACACGCTTCCAAGAATTTACCACCCATGTTACCGAAACCAACTGCAGTACCGATTGCACCGAAACCGATCAATAGTGCTACAGCGATATATTTAAGACCTAACATTAGTTCCATTGTTTTCTCCGATATTTCAAAGGTTGAAGTTAAAAATAAAAGTTAATACAAAACTAGTGACTTTCTGAGCTGGCCATACTTAAGTAAACGATGGTCAGCATCATGAATACAAACGCTTGCAGCACGATAACCAGAATGTGGAATACGGCCCAAACAAAATGCAATGGCAACTGCATGAGTCCAACCGCACCAATCAAGATGAAGATTAGCTCACCAGCATACAAGTTACCGAATAGACGCAGTGCGAGCGAGAAAGGCTTCGCAACCAGCGCAATGGTTTCGAGCAACAAGTTGAACGGAATCAATAAGATTTGAACTGCCATGTTGCTAGAACTAAACGGGTGCAAGGTCAGCTCTTTAATGAAGCCGCCGATACCTTTCATACGGATACCGTAGCCAATCATCAATAAGAACACGCCAAGCGCCAGCGCTGCGGTCATGTTGATGTCTGTGGTCGGTACGATTTTCATGTAAACGTCATGGGAGTCAACGCCGAAGCCTGTCTCACCAACCCAACCCGCGAATGCTGGCAGGAAGTCCACTGGAATCAAGTCCATCAAGTTCATCAGGAAAACCCAGACGAAGATGGTCAGTGCCAATGGGGCAATAAGCTTACTTTTACCGTGGAAGGTATCGCGCACGTTGTCCGAAACGAACTCAACGATCATTTCGATAAAGCATTGGAATTTACCCGGCACGCCGGTATCCGCTTTTTTCGCTGCGCTACGGAAAATCATTAAGAACAGAATGCCTAGTCCGATCGACCAAGCGAGTGTGTCAATGTGCCACGTCCAGAACCCGGCTTCACTACACGCTTTGTTGAAGGCGATACCATTTTCGGTAGAGCACATCTTGGCGTTAGTTAAGTGGTGCTGAATGTGGCTCTGGAGCGTTAACTCTTCTGCAGCCATCTTAATTCCCACAATTTTAAGTTGATTTTAAAAACAAAATCGGTGCCAACCATTGCACGATCAAAACTGCTATGTAGCCGCTACAAACCGCAACCAGCGGGAGCGAGGTCAACAATAACAGGGCGACCAGCAAGATCACTGTGAGGCTGATTTTCAACGCCTCACCGGCAAAAAAATTACTGACGACTTGTTGCGCCGCACGCGCGCCGCCTTGGGCAAAGGCGCGCCATGCAAACAGTGCTGTTGGAAGCATGACGGTTAGGCCACCGCCAACAACACCCCAAAAATATTCATACGATGTCGCCAAAGAAAACGTACAGGCCAATAAAAACACTGTTCCTGCTTGGGCTCGCAGTAGTTTTATCGCGAGCTGTTTTCCGGCTTGTGTTAACGTTCCACTCACGGGCTCAAAACCTCAGTTAAAAGCCCGCGATAGTATAAAGATTTGCGCTCTAATTGCAACAAAATGCAAACGGCTTAAGCGTCATCGGGCAATTGGAAGTGCGTGAGTATACCATCGAGCTCATCTAAGCTACTGTAATTTATCACCACTTTTCCTTTACCTTTACGGCCGTGACTAATCGCAACGGCCGCACCAAGGCGGTCACTTAAGCGTTGCTCCAAGCGCTGAATATCGGCATCAGGTTGTTTCGGCTCGGCTGGCTTTTTCGGCTCTAACGTCAGTCGTACCAACTTCTCTGCTTCGCGCACGGTCATCGCTTTCGCAGCTATAGTACGAGCGATTTCACTTTGTTGTTCACCTTGTAAGGCAAGCAGTAGTTTGGCGTGGCCATGTTCAATGTCACCACGTTCGAGGAGGGTTTTTGTTTCTTGTTCTAAGTTATTCAAACGCAACAAGTTAGTTACGGTTGCACGGGATTTACCTACAGCATCGGCAACTTCTTGATGGGTCAATTGGAATTCATCGAGTAAGCGTTGTAACGCTGTCGCTTCTTCCATTGCATTCAAGTCTTCACGCTGAATATTCTCGATCAGCGCAATCGCAACGGCAGCTTCGTCAGGGACATGCTTGACCAAGCAGGGTACTTCGCTCAAGCGCGCCATTTGCGCCGCACGCCAGCGGCGTTCACCGGCGATAATTTCGTATTTGTCTGTTTCGATCTCACGCACCACGATCGGCTGAATGATGCCTTGTGCTTTGACTGACGCAGCAAGATCTTCAAGAGCTTCGGGCGACATATCCTTACGCGGTTGGTATTTACCAGGCTGCAAAAACTCAATCGGTAGTTTCTGTAGTTCGCCCTTGCTAATGTCCGGTACGTCATTGCCCTCAGGCTGCTCATGTTCGTGCTCGCGAGCATGCTTACTGGTGGTTAATAACGCGTCCAAGCCGCGTCCTAGTCCTCGTTTCTTGGCAGACATAGCTGGTGGTTTCCTCAGGCTTCAGCCGCTGCTTCGGCTTTTTTTAGTTGTTCTGCGCGGCGAATCAGTTCGCCTGCTAGCGAGAGATAGGCTTTTGCCCCGGTTGATGATTTGTCGTAGTACATTGCCGGAGCACCAAAACTTGGCGCTTCAGCCAAACGCACATTACGTGGAATAACGGTACGGTAAACCTTATTACCAAAGTGTGCTTTGAGTTGTTCAGAGACATCGTTCGCCAAACGGTTGCGCGGGTCATACATGGTGCGCAAGATGCCTTCAATTTGCAGTCGTGGATTCACCGCTTCGGCTAAGCGTTCAATAGTATCCATTAGGGCTGTAAGCCCTTCGAGTGCGTAGTATTCGCACTGCATCGGCACCAATATTGAATCGGCAGCCGCCATCGCATTGACTGTCAGCATGCTCAGTGAAGGCGGGCAATCAATAAAAATAAAGTCGTAGTTGTCACTCACGGGCTTAAGCGCGTTAGCCAAACGTTGCTCACGGGCAAATTCTTCCATGAGTTTTACGTCGGCTGCAGTTACATCGCCGTTAGCGGCTATAAGATGGTATTTACCATTGGTTTCAGTAACAACCACATCATGAAATGGCTTTTGATCGACGAGCAGTTCGTAAGCGGTGTTTTCGATGTCGTATTTATCGATGCCGCTTCCCATGGTGGCATTACCCTGGGGATCGAGGTCAATGAGCAATACTTTACGCCGTGTTGCGGCCATCGATGCCGCCAAATTCACCGCCGTGGTGGTTTTACCCACGCCGCCTTTCTGATTTGCAATGGCAATGATTCTACCCACGGGTGATTAACCTCTTGTTGAGATAATAACTAAGTGACGCTCTGCTTCGACTTCAGGGACCTGCAGCGCAATAACGTCGTCCACCTGAAATGTATCGGCTGGAAAATCAGTTGCTAAGGCAGCGATTTCAGCTTCAGGGTAGACGCCTTTTAAAGCGTAAAACTTACCTTGTGGCTTTGGCAAGTGCTGACACCAATTCAGCATATCACTAAGCGAGGCAAAGGCTCTACTGATGACACCATCAAATTTAGTTGGGTCATCGAATTCTTCCACACGGCTTTGCACAGCATTTACATTTTTAAGGCCGAGTTCGTGGCAAACCTGGCGAATAAAACGAATGCGTTTGCCTAAACTATCGAGCAAGACGAATTCTTTTTCGGGTTGCGCTATGGCAAGCGGCAAGCCTGGTAACCCAGGTCCAGTACCTACGTCGATAAAACGCTCACCTTGCAGATGAGGTAACACTACCAGACTATCGACAATGTGACGACTTAGCATTTGCTGAGGGTCACGCACAGACGTCAGGTTATAGGCTTTATTCCATTTGTCCAACAACTCAACTAGACGCACAAGCTGTTGTTGTTGTGCAGGGGCAACGGTTAATCCTGCACGCTCAATCAATTCCGCTAATTTTTTCTGCATATTAATTTTCGATAACTCATGTTACGCACTTTTGCGTAACAGTCCTTGTTTTTTCAAATGCACTAACAACATTGAGATCGCCGCAGGAGTAACGCCAGAAATGCGCGCGGCTTTACCAACGGTTTCAGGTTGATGCTCATTGAGCTTAGCAATGACTTCGTTCGACAAACCTTTAATGCCAGCGTAATCAAAACCCATCGGCAAACGCGTATTTTCATGACGTTGCTGTTTGGCAATTTCGTCCTGCTGACGGGCAATATAACCCGCATATTTGGTCTGGATCTCAACTTGTTCAGCGGCTTCGCGATCAACAAGACCTGGGCCCAATTCATCAATACGCATCATGGCTTGATAGGTAATTTCTGGGCGGCGCAAGAGATCTTCGCCATTCACCTCTTTGGTGATCGGGGTTTTGACCAACTCATTAACCGCATTCACGGCTGGGTGATCTTTATGGATCCAAGTGCTGCGCAAGCGCTGTTGTTCCTGCGCAATAGCTTCCATTTTTTCATTGAAGCGTGCCCAGCGTACATCATCGACCAAGCCAAGCTCGCGGCCTTTTTCGGTCAAGCGCATGTCAGCATTGTCTTCACGCAGCAATAATCGGTATTCCGCTCGTGAGGTGAACATGCGATAAGGTTCTTTGGTACCCAAGGTCGAAAGATCATCGATCAATACGCCCATATAACTATTATCGCGACGTGGTGCCCAACCTTCCTTTTCTTGTGCTTGCAGAGCGGCATTTAAGCCTGCAACCAAGCCTTGCGCACCTGCTTCTTCGTAGCCGGTGGTACCGTTGATTTGGCCAGCAAAGAACAAACCATGAATGTATTTGGTTTCAAGTGTTTGCTGCAGATCACGTGGATCAAAGTAATCGTATTCAATGGCATAGCCAGGGCGCGTGATATGTGCGTTCTCAAAACCTTTAATCGAGCGCACGAGCTCAACTTGCACGTCAAACGGCAAGCTCGTTGAGATACCGTTTGGATACACCTCATGGGTATTTAACCCTTCAGGTTCAACAAAGATTTGATGTGACGTCTTATCGGCAAAGCGCATGACTTTGTCTTCGATCGACGGGCAATAGCGTGGGCCAACGCCTTCAATAACGCCGGAATACATTGGCGAACGATCCAAACCATTGCGAATAACGTCGTGGGTCTGATCGTTGGTATGCGTGATATAACAACTAATTTGCTCTGGATGATCTTCAGGTTTACCCATAAACGAGAACAACGGCGTTGGTGTATCGCCTGGCTGTTCTTGCATGACTGATAAATCAATCGATTTGGCATCAATGCGTGGTGGTGTACCGGTTTTTAAGCGATCAACACGTAATGGTAATTCACGTAAGCGTTTTGCTAGTGCGTTTGCTGGAGGATCGCCAGCGCGTCCACCTTGATAGTTTTCCAAGCCAATATGGATCTGACCACCTAGGAAGGTACCTACGGTTAACACCACGGTTTTCGCACTGAATTTCAAGCCCATTTGGGTGACCACTCCCACCACACGATCGTTTTCAACGATCAGATCATCACAGGCTTGTTGGAACAGATTTAAATTAGGCTGATTCTCAAGCAATTCACGTATGGCAGCTTTGTACAATACGCGATCCGCTTGTGCTCGTGTCGCGCGAACAGCAGGACCTTTAGACGAATTCAAGGTACGGAATTGAATACCTGCACGATCGGCAGCTAGTGCCATAGCACCACCTAAGGCATCAATTTCTTTCACCAAATGACCTTTGCCAATGCCACCAATAGCTGGGTTACAGGACATTTGGCCTAAGGTTTCAATGTTATGCGTCAACAAGAGTGTCTGACAGCCCATACGTGCGGCAGCAAGAGCTGCTTCAGTACCAGCATGTCCACCACCAATGACAATCACGTCATAATGCTGATGGTAAGTTGAAGTATTCGACATAAACGTAATCCTAGAGCCTTCGTTTGGTGTATTGCTAAGCAACAGATGCGAGCAAAATCGTAGCCGTATAGTTTAACCTGAATTAGCTTGGATCGAAACGGTTAAATTTCGTTCAGTTGCTTGGTTAAAGCTTTTTTTTGCGAGGCCCTAAAGATCTATTAGTAACTTAAGATCTTTTGTTTAGATCTTTTATTGCTATTACTACTAGCATTGAGAATTCTGTGGATAAGCCTTTGGATCGCAGTCGTACCAAGGATCAAAACGATCCGTAAAGTTGTGATCAATACCTGATCCTTGTTCTGATCAACCTGTGTGTAAGTTGGCTGGTTATCCACAGATGGAGTTATCAACAGTTTTGTACAGTGAGTATCTACAGATCTCCTAGGATCTTATACATGGATTACTCACATACGTTCGAGTAGAGATCTTAGCCATGTTGATGCTTTTTCCTCCGGATCATCCTGAGACATGTCAATTTCAAGGCGTTCGATCAAGCGTTTCGCATCAGCTTTGGCAAGCCTCTCGTCGAAATCCCGTCCGGCAGCACAGTAGGTGTCGTAGCAGCTATCACCAATGGCAATAACGGCATAACGCAAGGGTTCTAATTGGGGGTTTTTGGCATGAAGATCGTCAGCGAACGCAAGCATACTGTCGGCATAATCGCCTGCACCATGACTGGCAATACATCCTATCCATAGGGTTTCATCAGAGACGTTTTCCACTATCTCAGAATAGTCTGGCTCGTAGTGAACGACAGTGTTGTAGCCTTGTTGCTGGAGCTGTTCGGCGATCTGGTCGGCTAAATATTCGGTATTGCCAGAGGTGGTGGCAACTAAAATGTCGATGTTTGTAATGGCCATAACGGCAACCTCAATAAGTACTGAAGATACTTATGATGATACCACTTGATCGCGGCCTTTGCGTTTAGCTTCGAGTAAAGCTTGGTCGGCACGTTGTAGTGCTTCAGTGATTGACTCATGAGGTTGGATTTCAACAATGCCAAAACTTGCCTTGATTTGAACGAGCCCTTTGGGTGTTGGAATCGCCGGTAACGATTGACGTAAGCGCTCGGCGGTCACGGTGGCTTGCGCGAGATTTTGTTCCGGCAGCAGGATCAAGAATTCGTCACCACCAAAGCGTGCGATTAAGTCGCAGTTACGAATATGGGTACGCACGCTTTGTGCCGCCATGATCAGGGCTTGGTCGCCGATCATGTGACCATGGTTATCGTTAATGGCTTTAAATTCATCTAAATCAAATACCATCAAAGCTAAGGGAAAATCGTTGCTGCGTTGGCCGTGTAATTTGGCTTCGGCAGTTTCGATAAAATGCGAGCGGGTGGCCACGTGGGTTAAGGCATCGATTTGTGTCTGATGGTGCAATTTACGGTTGTGCCGTAATAGTGATGGTACAGCGAGACCAAAGTAGGCATTGGCAGCGACCACACAGATCGCGAATTGATAGGTGAGCGCATGCTCGTCGACACCATAAAAACCAAACCACAGGGCAATAACAACGGAAACCAGTGCCAGTGAAAAAACCGTTTGTTCCATGGGTTCGGTAAAAACAATCCACATTTGCGGAATACTAATAAAGAGAATGAAATAAGCTACTGCCGGATGTTCGTAATAATGATCAGCGATGATCACCAACACGACCAAAGCCAACATTAATGCGATTTTGTGACTCCAGAGCTTATTTTTGAATAGTTCACTTGCGCGGCGGTCATCGTTTGGACGCAACCACGAAATATCAAAACGCCATAAACGACTCAGAACGAGAATAAAAAATGGTGTGAGGACCACGGCACCCGCGAGGTCACCGACCCACCAGTTGAGCCAGGACTCGCTTGCTTGGGTCCAGTTCATACCGCCAATCGATAGAAAGGCTAGCGTTCCCAACCATGCCGCAAGCAACGTGGTTAACATGGCGATGATTAAAAAATAAAGGATGCGTTGTGGCAGTTGCTGAATATCCCATTTGCCGACGGTGCGTCTAAAATAGAGCCCACCGATGCCATAGGCGACAGTGTGTGCAGCGGCGAGGAGTAAATTGTTGTAAGCGCGGTTTAAGTACGGCAGTTGGCTATCCAAAAGAAAGTACATCCAAAAACCGACAATCAAGGACGCCATTAATATCGGCAAAAACGCGCGTGTGCCCATTAGAATATAAGCGGCAAGAGAGAGTCCGGCAGGAGGAAACCACAAGCTGATGAAAGGTTGGTATTCCATTAAGGTGGCGGACCACCACACGAGAATCCATAACGCAATAAAAGCGAGGTAACGAAAAGATGAAGCTGAAAATTGTCGGATAGGTGGCGCTGTCACTGTAGAGATCCATCGCATCATTTTTTTGTTATTACTTAATGTAAAGCACAGTTCGCGATAAAAGGAAACTTTTTACGACCAATGCAATGGCTTCGCTGCGCCGGCTTTGGTAGGTTATGACAACCCTCTTACGTATTCGAATAACTAACGAGAGCACTTATGCATCGATCAAGTTTCTGGCTGGCCTGTGCGGCAATTACGGTGGCAAGTTTTGCCAGCGCTGACGCGGTTTCAGCATCCGCAATTCAACAAACCAAAGGCGACTTCGAAGACAAGTTTCGACAACTTGACGAAGTTCTACCAACGCCAAATGTTTACCGTAGTGCTGCTGGTGAGCCAGGCGAACGCTATTGGCAACAGCGTGCGGACTACGCTATCGACGTCCGTTTAGATGAAGAAAAACGCCGCTTAGATGCGTCCGAGACCATTACCTATTACAACAACTCGCCTTACACGTTGAAGTACGTTTGGATTCAGTTGGATCAAAACATCTTCCGGAATGACTCACGTGCGGAGCGCAGTGCGACCTTCGGTAGTCACCCTGACAGAGATCTGAATGGTATCGACAAACCGGCACGTATTTCATTGGGGCAATTGCGACGTCAGCAATTTATGACCGATAATGAACTCGGTTTTGCCATCGATAAAGTTGCAGCAGACAACGGGCAAGCGCTCAGTTTTACCATTGTCGGTACCAACATGCGCATTGATTTGCCTGAGCCGTTGGCACCTGGCGAACAAACCGAGTTGGCCATCGATTTTGGTTTTAATATCGTTGAAGAAGACGCCGTTGGTGCACGTTCAGGGTATGAGCACTTCCCCGATGACGCCCGCGAAGGTGGTAATGATATCTTCTTGTTAGCGCAGTGGTACCCGCGGGTCGCGGCCTTTACCGACTATGAAGCATGGACCAATAAAGAATTTTTGGGGCGTGGTGAGTTCACCATGGAATTTGGTGATTTTGAGGTGGCCATCGATGTGCCAGCCGACCATATTGTGTCGGCGAGTGGTGTATTGCAGAACCCTGAACAGGTGTTGACCGATACCCAACGCGAGCGCCTTGAACAAGCTCGTACAGCGGAGCGTCCGGTGTTTGTGGTGACCGCGGAAGAAGCGCTTGAGAATGAAGCGGCGGGCACCGACGAACGTAAAATTTGGCGTTTTAAAGCGGACAACGTGCGCGACTTCGCTTGGGCGTCATCGCGCAAGTTCATGTGGGATGCGAAAGGCTATCAGCAAGGTGGTGATGTTCAACCAGAAGTCATGGCCATGTCGTTTTATCCCAAAGAAGGCGGCGACTTGTGGAAGAAATATTCGACTGAGTCCGTCATCCACACCATGGAAGTTTACAGTCGTTTCTCGTTTGACTATCCGTACCCAACGGCGCAATCGGTAAACGGTCCAGTGGGTGGCATGGAATATCCGATGATTACCTTCAATGGCCCGCGCACGGAATTACAGGATGACGGCTCGCGCACCTATTCGTTGGCCGAAAAGCGCTTCTTGATTGGCGTTGTGATCCATGAAATAGGTCACATTTACTTTCCAATGATCGTGAATTCCGACGAGCGCCAGTGGACTTGGATGGACGAAGGTCTTAATAGTTTTCTTGATGGCGTTGCTGGACGTGAATGGGATCCGCAAATCCCTTGGGGCGTCGAACCGCGCGGCATCATTGATTACATGAAGTCGTCAGTGCAAGTACCTATTATGACGCAGTCCGACAGCGTTTTGCGCTTGGGACCTAATGCCTATACCAAACCTGCTGCAGCTTTGAATATTCTGCGCGAAGTGATTTTAGGCCGCGATCTCTTTGATTTTGCATTTCGCGAATATGCCCAGCGTTGGATGTTCAAACGCCCAACGCCAGCAGATTTCTTCCGCACTATGGAAGAAGCTTCTGGCGTGGACCTTGACTGGTTCTGGCGTGGTTGGTTCTATAGCACCGATCATGTCGACATCAGCCTCGATCGTGTTTACAAATTACGCTTAGACACCCAAGATCCTGACATTGACTGGGAACGTCGTCGCCAAGAAGAAGCGGATAAACCAGTATCGTTCTTTGTCCAGCGCAACGAAGCAGAAGGTCGCAAAACTTGGGTAGAAATGAATTCTGACGTGCGTGACTTCTACGATGAAAATGATCAGTTCACGGTCACCAATAAGCAACGCAACGCCTATCAAGACTTTCTTGAGAAGCTAGAACCTTGGGAACGTCGGGTGTTCGATCGCGCAATTGCAGAAGATAAAAACTACTATGTGCTCGATTTCTCGAATCTTGGTGGGTTAGTCATGCCGATCTTGTTGCAAATGACTTATGCCGATGGCAGCACAGAAGACTATCGGATTCCGGCGGAAATCTGGCGCCGCAATGCGAAGAACGTGAGTAAATTAATTGTCACGGATAAAGAAGTTGTCAGTTTTGCTGTTGACCCGAACTGGGAAACGGCCGACGTTAACATCGAGAACAACTACTATCCGCGTAAGATCATTCCGTCACGTATCGAAGCTTTCAAGTCTGAGCGAGGCAGCGATCATATTCGCCGTGACTTAATGCAAGAAGCTAAAACGAAGCTTAAATCCGCCGAGAGCGATAACGACGAATGATGCGTAATTTCTTCGTCGGTATTGTGACTTTAATGATGGTGGGCACCGCAAGTGCCCACCAACTCAAATCGTCGGTCACAACCATTTTGTTTAATGATCGCACCGGTAATATCGAGGTGATGCATCGTTTTGTGTTGCACGATGCTGAGCACGCAGTTGGCGAGTTGTTTAACAAGCAACAAGCGGACATTCACACCGATGAGAAAACGCGGGCGTTGTTTGCCGCATATGCGCTTGAGGCCTTTAGTTTAAAAACCTTAGAGGGTGAGCCGCTGAAGCTCGAAGCTGTCGGTTACCAAGTGGACGGCCGCGATTTTTGGGTCTACCAAGAAACCCCTATTCCAACCAAGGTGCAAGGCTTGGCGGTACGGCAAAAAGCGCTACAAGAGCTTTGGCCCGAGCAGCAAAACTTGGTGAATATTGAAGGCAAAGGTGCAATAAAGAGTCTACAATTCAATGCACAAGATGATTGGCTGCAGATCGCTTTTGATGATCAGGAGCAGCCGAATTAGCACCGAGGAGGTGTTATGTTCAAGACCTTTATTGCTTTTGTCCTTGCGGTTATTGCCGGCGCTATTGTCGGCAGTATTATACAAACGCAATTTAATTTAGCGGCACTCGTAGAACTTTCGGTGCCGATCTCATTGGACGTTAGAATTTCAACGATAATCCACGATCTTATTCATTTTTCGCCGATCTTCGGGCTACTTTTAACCCTTGTTTTGCTTGTTGCTTTACCTATTGCTGCATTTTTGAGCCGTAAATTAGGTGGCGCAGAGCGGTGGTGGTTCATTTTTGGCGGGTTCTTCGGTCTACTGTGTTGTTTTGTCATCGTAAACTACGTAGCGCCAATGCCAACGCTTATTGCGGCGACACGCAGTTGGACAGGCCTCGGCGCGATGGCACTGAGTGGCGCCCTCGCCGGATGGCTATTTGACCGACTGTGGCACCCCATGCCACGCGAACTTGCGGAGCCACTGGTATGATGAAAACCGCTTTGATGACGCTGGCGTTGCTGTCGGCGGGCAATTCTTTGGCTTTGGCCGAAGCCTCGGAACCTGAGGAGGACCTGCAGGTAGATATTGTGGCTGAAGGTCTTAACTTTCCTTGGTCGCTACAACAATTACCTGAAGCTCAGGCGGGCTGGTTAGTCACAGAGCGCAGTGGGCGCTTGCTCCACGTCGCTGACGATGGCTCAGTGAATACTGTACCTTTGGAGCTACCGGAGCTGTTCGTTTCGGGGCAAAGTGGCTTGTTCGAAGTGGCATTGGCACCGGATTTTGCGCAGAGTCGCATGTTTTTTGTCAGTTATTCCTGTGGTTCTTTGTCGGCGAACTCCACGTGTTTGGCGCGTGCACAACTGTCTGTCAACGCACCCTTTGCAACGTCCAACGTGGAGCAACTCTTTGTCGCACAGCCACTGCGCAAGGGCGCCGCACACTATGGCGGTCGCATTACATGGTTACCCGATGAGACTTTATTGCTGACCTTAGGCGATGGTTTTGATTATCGTGAACAGGCACAGAACCTCACTAACCATTTGGGCAAAACCGTGCGGCTGACGCGTGACGGCACTGCGGCGGCGGATAACCCGTTTCCAGATAAAGCTGACGGCTTTATTTTTACCTATGGGCATCGTAACAGCCAAGGTGTTGTCTATGACGCTAAGCGCAAGGTGATTTGGCAGCATGAACATGGGCCTAAAGGAGGCGATGAAATCAATCAACTCCAAGCCGGTAAGAACTATGGCTGGCCGATAGCAAGTTACGGTATTGATTACACTGGTGCCATGGTCACGCCATACCAAGAATTGCCCGGCGTTGCCTTGCCTTTGTACCAATGGACACCATCGCTGGCACCTTCAGATATGGCTCTGTATGAAGGGGCAATGTTTGCGGACTGGCAAGGCGACCTCCTCGTTACCCACTTGGCTGGAGAACGTCTGCAACGCTTACGTTTGGTGGACGACAAGTGGCAAGTCATGCAGGATGATGTGCTAGGCAATGCAAGCCGACTGCGAGCGGTCGAAGTTGCCCGAGACGGCGCCATTTGGCTTGCCACTGATGCCGAAAACGGTCAGTTGCTACGATTGACATTCAAGACTGAAAAGTAGGCGTTCGACCCTAAATATTATGTAAAGCTACCACGCATATTTTTACCTTTGTGCTACTTTGTAAAGACACATTGGAAAGACGGAGAGGTAACTTTATGAAAGTTTGGATTCCAGTAGTCGTAGCTTCAGCAGTGGTATTAGCAGGCTGCCAAACACCAATGAGCAACACGCAAAAAGGTGCCGCTATAGGTGCTGTTGCAGGGGCTCTCATTGGTAAGGGCACCGGTGACCACGACAAAAGTCGCTACGTCTGGGGTGCAGCTGTAGGGGCCTTAGCAGGTAGTGCCATTGGTAATTACATGGACCGTCAAGAGCAACAATTCCGGGAAGAGTTATCGGGCAGTGGCGTTGAAGTGATCCGCGACGGCGACACCATACGCCTGCAACTACCGAGTAATATTACGTTCGCTACCGATAGTTCGCAGATCGCGAGCAATTTTGACCCGATTTTGGTTGATGTTGCACGCGTACTTAAAGAGTATGAGAAGACCACAATGGTGGTTGAAGGACATACCGATAGCACCGGCACCGCCGAGTATAATCAGCAGCTCTCTGAGAGCCGCGCTTGGTCAGTAAGTAATCATCTTGCTGGAAACGGTGTTGATACCCGTCGTATCACGATTATTGGTTATGGTGAAAGTCAGCCGGTCGCCACTAATGATACGGCGAGTGGCCGTCAACTTAATCGTCGGGTTGAGTTACGGATCGTGCCTAATCGCGCTTAAACTTGCGATAAAGTTCTAATTGGAGAACATGAGAAACGCGCCTCTGGGCGCGTTTTTTATTGGTAGCTATTCAATTGTTGCTGCACTCTAATGAGATAGCGGGCCGCGGTTAACTTGTCGTTGAAACCTAGTTTGTCGGCCATCTGGTAGAGCTTGAACAGTCGATGATAAAAGCGCGCGCGATAGCGTTTAAGCTGCTGTGCCGTCAATCGGCGGGCTTCGAGTTCTTCAAGTTCACGCTCCAAGGCGTTAAGAATATGACGTTGCCGTGAGCGTAAATTGGTTGGAAATAACAACTTAAAGCTTGCCATGGCGAGCAAGGGTGCCGCCACTACTGCTGCGGCGATGCCGATCGCTAGCGCCGGTTCAAAGTGGTAATGCAAAGCGGGCTGCATAAGCAACAAGAAAACTAAGTTGAAGTCCATGGCGCCTGGGGCTGTGCGGTTGTGTGAGAGCGGCAAGCCAGCAATCAAAATGACTGGCATAAGCGCAGCCAGCATCGCCAACATTGAATCTAAATGCGGCCAAATAAAGGCTTGTATAGTGAGTGCGACTAGAGCTCCGGCACTTTGCCCCAGAAACACGTAATACATGGTTTTGGCCGGGTTCTCCATGGTTGAAAACAGCGTCAACATCACTGACGCACCCAGCAGCAAATAAGCGAGCTGCATCCACTCGGTATAAAACCATGCAAAACTTATCAAGGCCATCACCGCTAGGGTGCGTAGAGCCGCCTGCTGCGCGCCACGCCAGTCGCGGTGAAGTAGTACAGAGAAACGCTTGGTTGAACGCGCGGTGGAGCCACCTTCGCGGAACTGAATGCGGTCTTCGACGGCATCGCTAAATTCGCGAAACTCTTCGTTGAGCGTACTGTCTTTGATGAGCTCTTGCGTGGTTTTGAGGCCATTACGGATCGGTTTGACTTCGTTATCAATAAAAGCCTGTGCGGTGTCTCGCAACGCTTCTGCTAGGTCTTCACGTTGCTGCACCGAACGTGTCTCGAGCTGTGCCAACAGACCAAGCTGGGCATTCAACAAGCGCCGCAGCAATTTGGCCGACAAATGCGCTGACGGCGAGCCGGTGCCATGATCGGCAAGTTGCGTCTCGAGGTGGGCAAGGTGGGTGATCTGGTCGTGCAGCGGCAGCTTATCAATTGAGCCTTGATCGTAGGCACGGGCGAGCGTTCGTAGGGTTTCTGCGGTTTGTCGGCGAACCTTGTTGACCAAGGTTTGCTCGGCGCGCTTGTAGGTGAATAGCCAACCGATGAATAACGCAGTTAACACGCCTAGCAACACAGTAATTAAACGGTCGAGCCCAAGTGGTAACAGGGCATCAGGAGTGCGGGCGAGGAGTACTACCATAGACGCCGAATAACCGGCCAGCACCGCGCCATAAGAAATTAAGCCATGGAGTAGATTGGCACCATAAACGCAGAGCGTGACCCAAAGTGTCAAGCCCAGCCCTTTGAACAGCACGGCATCGCCGGCAAGCATCACTATGCAAATGCCTATACTGGTGCCAACCAACGTACCTAGGCTTCGATAGCCGGCCTTTTCGAATAATAGGCCGCGGGTAGGTTGTGATACACCCCAAACCGTCATGGCGGCCCATTGTGGATGCTCTAGGCCCAACGTCCAAGCCAACAAAAGCGCCAGGCAGGCCGCTATGCCGGTTCGCGTACCGAACCGGAAGCGGGAATAGTCAAAACCGTAATTAGCTAAACTAGTCTTTAGTTGGCTCATCTACGAGTAGCGCAATGGCTCCATCTCCAGTGACATTACAAGCCGTGCCGAAACTATCTTGTGCCATGTATAGCGCAATCATCAAGGCAATAGCCGTTTCGCCAAAGCCTAGCATAGATCCGAGCAAACCGACGGCTGACATCACCGCGCCGCCTGGAACGCCAGGGGCGGCCAACATGACCACGCCCAGCATAAAAATAAACGGCAGAATGGCAAAGAATGACGGAATTGCCAGCGCATCATGCAAGAACATGACCGCAAGGGTGCAGCTCACAATGGTAATGGTGGAGCCGGCAAGGTGGGTGGTCGCACACAAGGGGACGACAAAGTTGGCAACGTCATCGTTGACCTTGTTCGCCTTGGCGCAGCGCAGGCTTACCGGAATCGTAGCTGCGCTCGACATGGTACCTAAGGCAGTGAAGTAGGCCGGTAACATGTTTTTGAGCAGCATAAACGGACTGCGGCCATGGCGTAGACCGGCAAGAATATACATGGTGGTCAGGTAAACCCAATGCAGAGCGACCGCCATTAGCAAGACAATGCCGAAGGTTTGCAAGGTTTGGAATACGGTACCGGCATGCGCCATTCCAGCAAATACACCCGCAATATAAAAGGGCAGCAGCGGAATAATGACTTTTGCCAGAAGCTTTTCGATGATGTCGCGACCCTGATCTGAGAGCTGTTTCATTTGTTCGGCGCGCGTGGCGGCAATACCTAGACCGAAAATGAAGGCCAACACCAGCGCCGTCATTATGCCAAAGACCGGTGGTAAATCGATGGTGATAAAGGGTTCTAACACTTGCGTGTTGGTGCTCGCCTGTTCACTGGCGGCAGTCAGCATTGGCACAATGCCGCGTGCTAACCAATACGCCGCGATACCCGCCAAAATTGTGGATAGATAGGCGATGATTAAGGTACGGCCAAGCAGTTTTCCAGAATTTTGCGGTAAACCTGCAATACCACTGGTGATAAAGAACAGAATTAAGAGCGGAATGGTGAAAAACAATAGCTCACCAAACAGACTCTTGAAGGTGAGCAACAATTGCGTGAACCACTCCGGCATGTACAAGCCGATCAAAATACCAAAAACAATACCTAGGACTAGCTTAACGATAAGACCCATGTTGTTACTCTCGTTGTAGGGGTTACTTGCCAATACAGAACGAGCTGAAGATCTTACCAAGCAGATCGTCAGAGGTGAATTCACCCGTGATTTCGTTCAGGTGTTGCTGTGCGAGCCGTAGTTCTTCGGCGAGAATTTCGCCAGCCATATGTTGTTCTAGAGCTTCTTGTCCGGTGAGTAAGTGCTCACGTGCTTTTTCCAAAGCGGCGAGATGGCGGCGGCGTGCCATAAAGCTGCCTTCGCTGGTGGCTTGGTAGCCAACGCAGTGTTTCAGATGCTCACGCAACAGCTCAACACCGTGACCGGTCTTCGCGGAAAGGTGTAATACCGGGACGCCACTGATGTCTTCAAGTTGCACAGGCTCTTCGTTTAAATCGACTTTATTACGAATAACAGTGTAAGGGAGTTCGGCGGGTAGTTGCTCGAAAAACTCAGGCCAAATATCGGCAGGGTGTACGGCTTGGGTTTCGGTCGCATCCACCATAAACAACACACGATCGGCGCCACGGATTTCGTCCCATGCACGTTGAATACCGATTTGTTCAACTTCGTCTGGGCTCTCGCGTAGGCCTGCGGTGTCGATGATATGCAGCGGCATGCCGTCAATCTGAATATGTTCACGCAGTACGTCGCGGGTGGTACCGGCTATTGATGTGACAATAGCCGATTCACGGCCAGCAAGGGCATTCAGCAAACTCGACTTACCGGCGTTAGGGCGTCCGGCAATGACCACTTTCATGCCTTCACGCAACAGCGAACCCTGTTTGGCTTGCACCATGACTTGCTGCATGTGATCCAATATAGCTTCGAGATCAGCGGTGACTTTGCCGTCACTCAGAAAATCGATTTCTTCGTCGGGAAAGTCAATTGCGGCTTCAACATACATGCGCAGACGAATAACCGCGTCGACCAGTTGGTCAATTTCATGCGAGAATCCGCCCTGTAAGCTCTGTAACGCTGCTTTAGCAGCCTGCTCGGAAGTTGTATCGATAAGATCGGCAATGGCCTCTGCTTGCGTTAAATCAAGCTTGTCGTTCATGAAGGCACGCTCACTAAATTCACCAGGCCGTGCAGGGCGCACGTCGGGCAAATCAAGTATTGCTTTGATGATCATGTCGATGAGGACAGGGCCGCCATGGCCTTGCAATTCAAGAATGTCTTCGCCGGTAAACGAATTTGGGCCAGCGAAGAACAATGCAATGCCTTCATCCAATAAATGGCCTTGGGCATCGCGAAAAGGTAGGTATTCGGCTTTACGAGCTGGTGGGCAGTGGCCTAGTAGCGTCTCGGCAATAGAGCGCGCTGCCGGGCCACTCACACGTACGATACCAACCCCGCCGCGTCCAGGCGGGGTGGCTTGGGCAACAATGGTATCGTTACTTAGCTCGAAGCTCATTTCTTCTTACGACGCTCCATCATGCCTTTTTTCTCGAGGCCGCGGTAAATCCACTGCATTTGGCCGATGGTGATCAAGTTGTTACTCAACCAGTACAGCACCAGACCCGATGGGAACCACAAGAAGAATACCGTGAAGATGACAGGCATGTACTGCATCAACTTCTGCTGCATTGGATCGGTACCCGGCGTAGGTTGCAGCTTCTGCATGAACCACATGGATACACCCATCAGCAATGGCAGGATGTAATACGGGTCTTTGGCAGATAAATCTTCAATCCACAGGAAGAGCGGCGCGTGGCGCAGCTCGACGCTCTCGAGCAGTACCCAGTAGAGTGACAAGAAGATTGGCAATTGCAGCAACATTGGCAAACAACCACCTAACGGATTCACCTTTTCTTCTTTGTAGAGCTTCATCATGGCTTGTGACATCTTCTGACGGTCATCGCCATAACGCTCTTTCAGCGCCTTCATTTTCGGCTGAATCATACGCATTTTTGCCATAGAGACATATTGCGCTTTGGTCAGCGGATACAGTGCTGCTTTAATGATGATGGTGACTGCAATAATCGACAGACCCCAGTTGATCAGGAAGCTTTGCAGGAACTGCAGTAACTTAAAGATCGGTTGGGCGAGCCACCATAAGAAACCATAGTCGACGGTTAGGTCGAGGTTTTCAGCTACGGCAGCCATAGCGTCTTGGTCTTTCGGACCAACAAACAACGTAGAGCGGATTTCGGCTTTGCTGTTTGGCGCAATGGTAGCGGTAGGGTAGATAACGCGCATCAGCGCTTGGTTGCCACCAATCACACTCGAAGAAAGTTGCTTAGTGCCATTGGCGCGCGGAATCCAAGCGCTAACGAAGTAATGCTCAAGCATGCCGACCCAACCTGATTCGGTTGAAATGCGTAGCGGCTTGTCGCGCATATCATCAAAGTCGTATTTCTCGTAGCGATCTTCGTCCCATGAGTAAGCGCCACCTTTGTAGGTAGGCATCATCATGCTGCCACCGGCTTCGGTGATGATTTGCTTCAACTGAGCGTAGAACTGCACTTCTTTATGGGCAGTTCCGGCGTTTTGTACGCTGTAGACCACGTCGATTGCGTACGAACCCTTGCTAAAGACGAAGGTTTTGGTGATTTTAGAACCGTCGTCCATGGTATACGTCATAGGTACACGCAGGGTGTCGCCGGTCATTTCATAGCTATCACGTTCCACGTAGAACAACGGGCGGCCTTCGGCTGAATCGGTACCGTCTTTGCCTACCAGACCAGACTGTGCAATGTAGAGCTGCGCTGGGTCGTCATGAAGCAATTCGAAACGCGCTTTTGAATCTTGGCTGCGCGCGAACTCAAGAAGTTGTGCGTTAACAATATCGCCACCGCGTAACGCAATAGCGACATCAAGCACATCAGTTGTGACCTGCACTCGACCGCCGGAAACCGCTTCGGCGACAACAGGAGTGTCACTGCTGGTCGCGCTGGGTACGCTTTCATCGCGTAGGCTAGGGTCGGCACTTGGTACTGCGCTTTCTGTATTGGCAGAGGTATTAGCAGTATTCGCTGTTTGGGAAGCTTGCTGAGCCGCTTTTTGGGTACCTGGCGCGGTATCAATGACCCAGTTCTGGTAGAGGAAAAAACTCACTACCAAAAAAGCAATAAACAATATGGAACGTGGCGAATTCATAAGTCCTTCGTCTCTGTTTTACTTTCGTTCTTTGAGTCCGATGCATTTGTCTCTGGCACCGGGTCGAAGCCGCCCGGATGACCGGGATGACATTTACTAATGCGTTTACTGGCAAGCCAGAAGCCCCGCATCATACCATGCTTTTGTATCGCTTCGATGGCGTATTGCGAGCAGGTTGGTTGAAACCTACAGCGCGGACCGATCAGTGGGCTTATGAACCACTGGTAGAATCGGATGCAGCCGATAGGTATTGCACGCACCGCTTGCTTAATGTTCGCCATAAATAATCGAGCCGTTGTTGCAAAGCATCATTTTCCAGATCGGCAATACCGCTTTTTGCAATCACGATAATGTCGAATGGCGGTATTTTATGCTGTTTCAGCCTAAAATTCTCGCGAATCTTGCGTTTTATTCGATTTCGATCGACAGCGCGTTTAGCACGTTTCTTTGAAATCGTGACACCAAGGCGAGCGTGGCTGAATTGATTTGGAGTAGCGAGCATGGTGAGTTCAGCTGTGACAGCTTTCACCGGGGGATGATTAAAGACTTGCTGGAATTGAGCGGGAGTTAGCAGACGTAACTCCCGACCATAGGAAAACTGCTTCAATTACGCAGACAGGACTTTGCGGCCCTTGGCACGACGACGAGCCAAAACTTGGCGGCCGTTCTTAGTTGCCATACGAGCACGGAAACCGTGAGTGCGCTTGCGCTTCAATACGCTTGGTTGAAATGTTCTTTTCATGACGTTACTTCCGTAATCGGGTTACCTAAAAATTTAGAGCGCGAATTCTATCGATAAAAAGGATCAAAGTCAACGCTAAAAGCTATCCACAATTAACAAAAAAGAATGATTCGTATTGTGGATAACCTACCTGCTGTTGGTCGCATTATTTGCGCTTGAGGCTAGCGAATAGCGCTCGACTTCAGTACAATCAATAGCAATAAATTATACAAAAATTCGTAGTCGATTCTCGTCGTTTTCGTGAAGAACTGGTGCAAAAGTGGGTGCGCCATAGAGGATCGCTATTGCTACAGAATTGCAGGGCAGGAATGCAGGGAGTAGAGAGTGAGTAAATCGCTTTGGGAACATTGTACTGAACGCCTACAAAGCGAGCTGTCAACGCAACATTATAATACTTGGATCCGGCCGCTACAGGCGGATCTAAGTGATGAGATTTTGACGCTTTATGCTCCGAATATGTACGTGGTGGATTGGGTTAAGGACAAATACCTTAGCTTGATTAATGATTACCTAGGTGAAGCGGCGAAGGACAAGGGCGGAGATGCGCCTAGTGTGTCTTTCGCGGTTGGCGGAGTTGAGCGTAAGACTAATGGCGCTGCGGAAAGCAGCACCAAGGTTGAAACTCGACGCAAAGCTGTGGAGCGTCCGTCAAGACGGCAAAGTCCTTGGGACGAGGCAACACCAGCTCCCGCGTTTGAAAGTAATATCCATCCCGAATACACCTTTGATAACTTTGTCGAAGGTAAATCGAATCAGCTTGCGCGAGCGGCCGCTTCACAAGTCGCGGAAAATCCTGGCGGTGTGTATAACCCATTATTTGTCTACGGTGGCACCGGTCTAGGTAAGACGCACCTGTTACACGCCGTAGGTAATGCCATTATGGCCAATAAAAAGGGCGCCAAGGTCTTTTATATGCGTGCCGAGCGCTTTGTCCAAGACATGGTGAATGCCCTGAAGAATAATTCGATTAATGAGTTTAAGCGTTACTATCGTTCTGTTGACGCTTTATTGATCGATGACATTCATTTCTTTGCCAACAAGAAAGGCTCACAAGAAGAATTCTTTCATACTTTCAATGCCTTATTGGAAGGTAACCAGCAAATTATCATGACGAGTGACCTTTATCCTAAGGAAATTGAAGGGGTTGAGGATCGCTTGCGTTCGCGCTTCGGTTGGGGTCTAACTATAGCGATTGAGCCGCCTGAGCTGGAAACCCGTGTGGCGATTTTGATTCGTAAAGCGCAGGAGCGTGGTATTACGCTGCCGCATGAAGTCGCGTTTTTCATCGCAAAACGTCTACGTTCGAATGTGCGGGAGCTCGAAGGGGCATTAAACCGCTTAGCCGCGAATGTGAATTTGACGGGACGCCAGATCACCATCGACTTTGTCCGCGAAGCATTGCGAGATTTGATTGCAGCGCAAGAGAAGTTAGTTACTATAGAGAATATTCAGAAGACGGTCGCCGAGTATTACAATATAAAAATGGCAGATCTCCTTTCTAAGCGTCGTACAAGGTCAATAGCGCGACCACGACAGTTGGCGATGGCGTTGGCGAAAGAGCTAACGAATCACAGCCTGCCAGAGATTGGTGATGCGTTCGGTGGACGCGATCACACGACAGTTCTGCATGCGTGTCGTAAAATACAAAACTTAAAAGACGCGCAGCATGATATTAAAGAAGATTATCGAAACTTAATCCGCACGTTATCAGCCTAAGCGTAGCTTTGAGTGGTAAGGCCGGTGCTGCAGGGACACGAACACAGGGGAATGACGGGATGAAATTTACCATCAATCGTGATGCGTTTTTAAAGCCGCTTCAAGTCGTTAGTGGAGCCGTCGAACGTCGTCATACAATTCCAATTTTATCGAATGTATTGATTCAGGTCGCCTCGGATCATATTCGCCTTACGGGTACTGACCTTGAGGTTGAATTGGTTTCGGTTTGTGCGATCGAGGGCGGTGAAGAAGGGCAATTAACAGTGCCTGCGAAAAAGCTCGTCGACATCGTGCGTAGCTTACCCGACCACGCAGAAGTTGAAGTGACTGCGAGTGGTGAGAAGGCGACGATTCGCTCGGGGCGCAGTAAGTTCACTTTAGCCACATTGCCCGCCGAAGACTTTCCAAACATCGACGACTGGGACAGCGATATTCAGTTGGTAACGTCACAGGGCGTATTGCGCGACTTGATGGAGCGCACTCACTTCTCAATGGCGAACCAAGACGTCCGTTATTACTTGAATGGTATGTTGTTCGAAACCGATGCCAATACCTTGCGTACAGTTGCCACTGATGGCCACCGTTTGGCGATGAGCTCTGTCGAAATTCCACAGCCAAATTTGCCTGGGCGACAAGTGATTGTGCCTCGCAAAGGGATCATGGAATTAATGCGTCTTTTGGATGACGGCGACAATGAGGTCAAGGTCGCGATCGGCGCTAATCACATTCGTGTGGAAACCAATGGTATGTCGTTCACCAGTAAACTAGTGGACGGCCGCTTCCCAGATTACCGTCGCGTTCTGCCACAAGGTGGCGATAAGACGGTGGTTGCCGACCGTGATGTGCTCAAACAAGCTTGTTCGCGTGCGGCGATTCTTTCTAACGAAAAGTATCGTGGTGTACGCGTAAATTTGAGTTCAGGTGAAATGTGTTTAACTGCAAACAACCCTGAACAAGAAACTGCCGAAGAGGTGATTGAAGTTGATTACCAAGGCGACAGTCTCGAGATTGGTTTCAACGTGAGCTATCTGATTGACGTGCTCAATACTATTCACGGCGATAAAATAAAAATGACGCTGTCGGGTCCGGACGCAAGTGGATTGATTGAAGACAACGAAGATGATGCTTCGTTGTATGTCGTCATGCCGATGCGTTTGTAGTCGCGGGGTAATCTAGGACTTTATGTACATTGATGCTCTGACGGTTACCAACTTCCGAAATTTTGAAGAAGCGAAGGTTTTGCCAGGGCGTCAGGTCAATTTACTTGTCGGTGAGAATGGCAGCGGTAAAACAAGTTTGTTGGAATCGATTTATTGTTTAGGTTCCGGAAGGTCATTTCGACCAGGAAGTTACCGGCAAATAGTACAACACGAAAAAGAGCGATTTGTCATATTTGCCAAAGTTCGGGACCAGAAGGGTGAAGTGCATCAGCTCGGTTTTCAGCGCGAAAATTCGGGCGAGGTAAAAATCCGGCTCGATGGCGACGCTCTTCGCAAGTTTGGACCTATGGCAAAAATGGTGCCTGTTCAGCTCATGACACCGGAAACGGTTGAGCTGATTTTAGGGGGACCCAAGGTTCGTCGGCAATTCATTGATTGGGGAGTGTTCCACGTGGAACATTCCTTTTTGGATGATCACATGAAGTTCGCGCATATTCTTAAACAACGAAATTCGTTGCTTAAGCGGCGGCATAAAAGTGATGAGAATGTTTATTGGGATAAAAACTTTGCGAAATATGGCGAGCGTGTTGCAAAAGCGCGCCACCAATATATCGAAGGTTTCGAGCCTATTTTGGTGGAAAGGCTTAAGCATTTTTTACCCCAATACACATTTAAATTTCAGCTGAAACGTGGTTGGGATAGTGCGCTTAGTCTCGAAGAGGCATTAGTCCAGCATGAAGATGCAGATTATCGCTATGGTCATTGCACTGTAGGGCCGCATAAAGCTGAGTTGCGAATCACAGCAAATGGCGAGGATGTGAAGAGTATTCTTTCTCGCGGACAGCTTAAGCTCCTCGTTGCTGCGTTAAAAGTGGTGCAAGGAGAATACTTAAGTAGTGAAACAGGAGTACAATGTATCTACTTGGTAGATGACATTACGGCTGAGCTGGATAGCACAAGCCAAGAAAAATTTTGTGAGGCTCTCGTAGCCACTAAAGCACAATTATTCGTTTCAGCTATAAATCAGGCGGAATTGCCTGAACTAATAAAAAGTGCTGATACAAAGATGTTCCACGTGGAACATGGAACCGTCAAGGAACTATAGAGAAACTAATTATGGCAGAAAATAATTACGATTCGTCCAGTATTAAGGTCCTTAAAGGACTGGATGCCGTGCGCAAACGTCCGGGTATGTATATCGGTGATACCGATGATGGCACCGGACTTCACCACATGGTATTCGAAGTGGTGGATAACTCCATCGATGAAGCTTTGGCTGGACACTGCAAAGACATCGTTGTGACGATTCATACCGATGGTTCAGTTTCAGTTCGAGATGACGGACGAGGTATCCCTGTCGATTTACACCCAGAAGAAGGGGTGTCTGCTGCACAGGTCATTATGACCGTATTGCATGCCGGTGGTAAATTCGATGATAACTCCTACAAGGTTTCCGGTGGTCTCCACGGTGTAGGTGTCTCGGTCGTTAACGCGTTATCGGATAAGCTACAGTTGACCATTCGCCGACAAGGCCATGTCTATGAGCAGTTTTATAGTTTAGGCGACCCAGATGCACCGTTGAAACAAATCGGCGACACCGATAAAACGGGTACCGAACTGCGCTTCTGGCCTAGTCCAAAGATCTTTGCCGACATTGAATTTCATTACGATATTTTAGCGAAGCGCTTACGAGAGCTGTCGTTTTTGAACTCTGGCGTGTCAATTATTCTTCAGGACGAGCGTAGTGACCGCAAAGACCATTTCAAATATGAAGGCGGTATCGCGGCATTCGTTCAGTACCTGAATGACAAAAAGACCCCTATTCACCCGAACGTTTTCCACTTTACTTTAGATCGTGAAGACGGCATTGCGGTTGAAGTTTCGATGCAATGGAACGACTCTTTCCAAGAGAATATTTTCTGTTACACGAACAACATTCCACAGCGCGACGGTGGTACGCATTTGGCTGGTTTCCGAGCGGCCTTAACGCGAACGCTCAACTCCTACATGGAGAAAGAGGGACTGAACAAGAAGTACAAAACTAACGCGACTGGCGACGATGCGCGTGAAGGTTTGGTCGCTGTGGTGTCGGTGAAAGTCCCTGATCCTAAGTTCTCCTCACAGACCAAAGAAAAACTTGTTTCTTCTGAGGTTAAGTCTGCGGTAGAGCAGGCCATGAACGAGAAGCTCGCGGATTTCTTACTCGAGCAACCTAACGACGCTAAAATTATCGTTGGCAAAATTGTTGATGCAGCACGGGCACGTGAAGCAGCGCGTAAAGCGCGTGAGATGACACGTCGTAAAGGTGCTCTCGACATTGCAGGCTTGCCAGGTAAACTCGCCGATTGCCAAGAAAAAGACCCGGCGCTTTCCGAACTCTATATTGTGGAGGGTGACTCTGCGGGTGGTTCTGCTAAGCAGGGGCGTAACCGCAAGTTCCAAGCTATTTTGCCACTTAAAGGTAAAATCCTAAACGTAGAGAAAGCGCGGTTTGACAAGATGCTGGCTTCTCAAGAAGTTGCGACGCTGATTACCGCACTTGGTTGTGGTATTGGTCGTGACGAATATGATCCCGATAAGACACGGTATCATCGCATCATTATCATGACCGATGCCGACGTCGACGGCTCGCACATTCGTACCTTGCTGTTGACCTTCTTCTACCGCCAAATGCCTGAGCTTATCGAACGTGGCTACATGTATATCGCGCAACCGCCGTTGTACAAAGTCAAAAAAGGCAAGCAAGAGACCTACATCAAAGACGATCCGGGTTTGATTGTTTACCTAACGAGTATGGCACTTGAAAACGCTTCTTTGCATGTGAACGCTGAGGCACCAGGTATTTCAGGTGCGCATCTAGAAACGCTCGTAAACGATTATCAGCTTGCACAGAATGCCATTAAGCAGCGCCTATCACGTCGTATGCCAGAAACCTTCTTACAGCGCTTACTCTATGCTCCGCGTTTAACAGAAGAGCTGTTGAAAGACCAAGCTGGCATGCAGAAGTGGGCGGAAACTCTGCAAGGTGACTTAACCACGCGCGAAACGAATTCAGCAACCTATACGCTTTCGGTGCAGTTTGATGAAGAACGTTCGCTCCACTTGCCAGTGGTTACTGTGCGCCAACATGGTATCGATAACGACTACCCATTGAACTTTGAATTCTTGATGTCACGCGACTACGACCAGCTCGTCAGCATTGGGGAGAAGATCAATGGCCTCGTGGAAGAGGGTGGTTACGTTCGTCGCGGCGACAAAGAGAAGCCTATCAGTGACTTCGTTGAAGCGGTTGAATGGCTGATCAACGAATCCAAGCGTGGTGTTTACATTCAGCGCTACAAAGGTCTTGGTGAGATGAACCCTGAACAGTTATGGGAAACCACCATGGATCCGGAAACGCGCCGTATGTTGCGTGTGACCATTGAGGACGCCATCGCGGCAGATCAGTTGTTCGTGACCTTGATGGGCGACGAAGTTGAACCACGTCGTGACTTCATTGAAACCAATGCACTGAAAGTGGCGAACTTGGACGTTTAGTCTAGAGTTTATTAGCAAGACCAAAAAAAAAGGAGCCAAACGGCTCCTTTTTTTATTTATCAATAGCTTATTGATTAAGCACTGAGATATCTGCGATCTGCAAGAACAAGCTGCGTAAGCGTTGTAGCAGGGCTTGCCGATTGGCACGGACTGCATCATCATCGGCATTGACCATAACGCTATCGAAGAATGCGTCTACGGGCTTCTGTAGCGCCGCTAACGCCTTCAACGCGCCAGTGTAATCACCTTGCTCTAGGGCATGGCCAGAACTCATCTCAGCCTCTTCTAGAGCTTTTACGAGCGCTATCTCTTCTTGTGCCGTTAACAGACCACTATCTACCTTATCCGCGATAGGGCTATCGACTTTAGCCAAAATATTCGCAACACGCTTGTTTGCCGCCGCTAAGGCATCGGCTTCAGGCAACTCGCGGAAGCTCGCCACAGCGCGTACGCGCTTATCGAAGTCGACCGGAGCAGTGGGTCGGCGCGCCAAAACAGCTTGAATCACGTCAACGCTAATGCCTTGCTCTTGATACATTGGGCGGTAGCGGCCAAGTAAGAAATCAAGGACATCGCTCGCGGTGTTGTCATTGCTGAGCAAGCCGTCAAAGCTGTCACGGGAAAGGGCAATAAGCTCTTCAAGGTCTAAAGGTAGATCTTTTTCAACGATAATCCGCAATAAGCCAATAGCCGCTCGACGCAGGGCAAACGGGTCACGATCGCCTTTTGGTGTTTGTCCGATACCAAAGATACCGACCAACGAATCGAGCTTATCGGCAAGAGCAACAGCGCAACCAGCTACGCTTTGTGGCAGCGCATCGCCGCTGAAGCGTGGCAAGTAATGCTCATAAATCGCTTCTGCAACGCCTTCAGCTTCGCCGTCGTTGCGGGCGTAGTGCATACCCATTACACCTTGCGTTTCGGGGAACTCAGACACCATTTGCGAAACCAAGTCGGCTTTGCATAAGTAGCCTGCACGCGAGGCAACGTCACCCGCTTGCCCAAGCATTTCGGCAATACCTGCGGCGACTTGGGAAATACGATCTGACTTGTCCTTAATACTACCCAACTGCTTTTGGAACAACACATTCCCAAGGGCCGGAACTCGGTCAGCAAGCTTGGTTTTCTTATCGGTTTCAAAGAAAAATTGAGCATCAGCAAGGCGAGGGCGCACCACACGTTCGTTACCGGCAATGACTTGCGCAGGGTCTTTGCTGTCGATATTGGTCACGAAGACGAATTTTGACAGTAGGTTGCCTTCACTATCTTCTAGAGGGAAATAACGCTGGTCGTCTTTCATGGTGACGATCAAAGGCTCTTTCGGAACGTTCAAAAAGCCTTCGTCGAAGCTCGCGGTCAGCGCGGCTGGCCATTCAACCAAGGCAGTGACCTCGTCAAGTAACTCAGCATCGTCGCGAATGGTGCCGTGCGCGGCTTTAGCTGCGGAACTGATACCCTCGACAATGCGTTGCCGACGTTTGGCGAAATCAGCAATGACGTAGGCTTCTTCTAGTGTCGCCTCGTAGTCGTCCGCGTGATTCAAGGTAGCGCCTTGTGGGCGGTGAAAACGATGACCCAATAAATGATTTGAGGCCGCAACGCCAAGCACCGTGCCGGGAATGAGCTCATCACCGTGCAACATGGTTACGGTATGCACAGGGCGAATAAACTGCACAGCGCTTGAACCCCAGCGCATTGGCTTTGGAATAGGCAACTGCGCTAATGCTTTTTGCACGAAGTCTGGTAGCAAATCCGCCAATGGCTGGCCCTTGACCTCGGCTTTGTATAACAGCCATTCACCTTTATCGGTCACTAGGCGTTCGGCTTCAGCGACACTAATACCATTAGACCGTGCCCAGCCTTCGGCGGCTTTGGTAGGATTACCCTCGCCATCAAAAGCCACATCAACGGATGGGCCGCGCTTTTCGACCACTTGGTCGGCCTGCTGTGCCGCCACGTCTTTAATCTGTACGGCTAAACGGCGTGGGCTTGCAAACAAGTGCATGGCACCTGTGGCAATATTGTGGTCCTGCAATTGGCGATGCAGAGCTTCACCAAAAGCTTCACTTAAGCGTTGCAGTGCTTTCGGTGGTAATTCTTCAGTACCGATTTCTACGAGTAGGGTAGCTGTTTGCACGACTTAGGCTCCTTGCTCTGCCAGTGGAAATCCAAGCGCTTCTCGCGCTGCGTAATAGGCTTCGGCACAACCCTTGGCCATGGTGCGAACGCGCAAGATATAGCGCTGGCGTTCGGTCACTGAAATCGCATGACGCGCATCAAGTAGATTAAACGCATGCGAGGCACGCATGACTTGTTCGTATGCGGGTAGCGGAAGGTTCGCAGCTAGTAAGTGCTCACATTCCTTCTCGCAAGCATCAAAACGCGCAAACAAAACGTCTACGTCGGCGTGTTCAAAGTTGTAGGTCGATTGCTCAACTTCGTTTTGGTGGAACACGTCGCCGTATAAAATCTTACCGCGTGGGCCATCGGTCCAAACCAGATCGTAAATACTATCGACACCTTGAATGTACATAGCCAAACGTTCAAGACCATAAGTAATTTCGCCAGCCACTGGTTTACACTCAAGCCCACCAACTTGCTGGAAATAAGTGAACTGCGTCACTTCCATGCCGTTCAGCCAAACTTCCCAACCTAGGCCCCATGCGCCTAACGTCGGTGACTCCCAGTTGTCTTCCACAAAGCGAATATCGTGGACCAGCGGGTCAAAGCCGAGCATTTGCAGTGAGCCTAAGTAAAGCTCCTGAATATCCTTTGGGGAGGGCTTTAAAATGACCTGGAATTGGTAGTAGTGCTGCAAGCGGTTAGGGTTCTCACCGTAACGGCCGTCGGTTGGCCGGCGGCAAGGCTGCACATAGGCATAGTTGGCTGGCTCTGGGCCTACCGCACGAATAAAGGTCATCGGGTGAAAGGTGCCTGCACCTACTTCCATGTCGAGGGGCTGCACAATTGCGCAACCTTGCTGCGCCCAATAATCTTGCAGCGCGAGGATGAGCCCCTGAAAGGTTTTTACATCATAGCTAGCCATGGGTTGGTCTCGTACTTAGATCTTTACGGAAAATTGGCGTAAATTATAACCTTTATTCAGCCTTGGTGACAGGGCAAGGCCATAGGAGCCTCGCGAAAAATGTCAGATGATTTACAGCGTTGTAGCTGGTGCGGCTCAGATCCGCAGTACATGCACTACCATGACACCGTCTGGGGGCGGCCGGTGGCCGACAGCCAGGAGCTGTTTGCCAAACTGTGTTTGGATGGTCAACAGGCGGGTCTAAGTTGGATCACGATTTTGCGCAAACAAGCCAACTACGAACGAGCCTACTGCGATTTTGATCCAGAGAAAATTGTGCTGCTGCCAGAAAGTTACAAAGACGAACTGTTGCAGAACGCTGGAATCATTCGTAATAAGCTCAAGATTGAGTCTATTTTTAAGAATGCGCGAGCCTATTTGCGCTTGCGTGAGCAAGGCATCGCGTTTAATGACTTTTTGTGGCAATTCAGCGATGGAACGCCCCGAATTTTCGCTCGGCAGGGGGGCGATATACCGACTTCTGACGAGGTTTCTGATACGATGGCCAAAGCCTTAAAGAAAGCGGGCTTTAGCTTTGTGGGCACGACAATCTGTTACGCATTTATGCAAGCGGTGGGCATGGTCAATGATCATGTGGTGCACTGTCATTGTTACGACGAGGTCTGTCGTGAAATGCGTGATTTTTCTCTAACAGCACGAGAGCATCATGGTTGAAATTCTTTTAGCGGATTACCAAAATCCGAAGCACCGTCAAGCGGTTGTGGCGATGTTAAATGATTATGCGCAAGATCCAATGGGCGGTGGCGAGGCGTTGCCGGAAGAAACCAAGGAAAACTTGGTCGATGAAATGGCGAAACGCGATTACGTTTTTTCGCTATTGGCCTTTGTCGACGATGAGCCCGTTGGCTTAGCAAATTGCGTCGAAGGCTTTTCAACTTTTGCGGCAAAACCAGTCATGAATATCCACGACATTGCGGTCATCAAAGACTTCCGTGGTAAAGGCATTGCTAAGCGTCTGCTGCAAGAAGTGGAGACCCTGGCGCAATTCCGCGGCTGCGTGAAGCTCACGCTAGAAGTGCTGCAAGGCAACGAGCCAGCAAAAATCGCCTACGACAAATTCGGCTTCAAGCCCTACCAACTCGACGAAGCCAACGGCAAAGCCGAGTTCTGGCAAAAGTACATCTAAAAAGCGAAGGCCTTTGTGTGAGGTTGCAGCCCAAGTACCAAGGGACGCCGTAAACCCGTCCGTGGGGGCTTGTGTGCCGCATCCCTGCGGCAGTGCGAAGGCCTCCCTGCGAGGTTCTAACTCAAGCAGCAAGGGACGCCGTGAACCCATCCGTGGGGGCTTGCCTGCCGCATCCCTGCGGCAGACACCCTTGCTACTCGAGTTAGAACCTCACATCCGGCCTTCGCTTTTCGATTAACGATTAATGAATAACGCTTTTCGCACTACCCCTTACGGATCACGTAGCGATACGGCGTAGCTGTCGTTTCGGCGAGCACCAACTCATGATCCATAAAACGGCAGAAGCTGGGGATGTCGCGGGTGGTGGCAGGGTCATCGGCGATGACTTCGAGTAGGGCGCCGGACTCGAGTTTGCGGATGGCGGCGCGGATCAGCATCACGGGCTCGGGGCAACGGAGGCCGAGGGTGTCGAGGGTTTGGATGCTGTTTTCTGACACGGTTGTTCCTTTTGAGTCCGCTAATATAACAAAAACGCCGCTCCCCAAGGGGATGCGGCGTTTATTTTACGGTAAATCCGTGTTGGGCAAAAGCGCGGTTTAGTCGAGGCGCTCAAACACGGTGGCGATGCCTTGTCCCAAGCCGATACACATGGTGGCAAGGCCGAGGGTGGCGCCTTTGTCTTCCATGAGGTTGAGCAAGGTGGTCGAGATGCGTGCACCTGAGCAACCGAGTGGGTGACCGAGGGCGATTGCACCGCCGTTAAGGTTGACTTTTTCGTCCATTTTATCGAGCAAGCCAAGGCCTTTGAGCACGGGTAGTGACTGTGCGGCGAAGGCTTCGTTAAGCTCGAATAGGTCGATGTCATCGATGCTTAAGCCGGCACGTTTAAGTGCTTTCTTGGTGGCTGGTACTGGACCGAAGCCCATAATCGATGGATCGCAACCAGCTACGGCCATGGAGCGAATTTTCGCGCGAGGCTTCAAGCCAAGGGCTTTGGCTTTGTCGGCGGACATGATCAGCATGGCTGCGGCGCCGTCTGACAGTGCCGATGAGGTACCAGCAGTGACTGTGCCGTTGGCCGGGTCGAAGACTGGACGCAGCTGCGATAAGCCTTCGACTGTGGTCTCGGGGCGAATGACTTCGTCGTCTTTGATCAGGCGCAATATGCCGTCGGCGTCGTGCCCTTCGATGGGCAAGATCTCTTTGGCGAAGCGTCCGTCAAGGGTGGCTTGATGGGCGCGCTGGTGAGAGCGTGCACCGAAAGCGTCTTGGGCGGCGCGGTCGATCTCGAACTTGCGTGCCAATAACTCGGCGGTCATGCCCATTGAGCCAGACGCACGGGCGACGGACTTGTTCATGCCAGGGTGGAAGTCAATGCCGTGAGTCATGGGTACGTGACCCATGTGTTCGACGCCGCCAGCGATGAAAATGTCGCCGTCGCCGGCCATGATGGCGCGTGCTGCGTCGTGCATGGCTTGCATGGATGAACCACACAAGCGGTTAACGGTCACAGCGGCAACATGGTGCGGAATGCCGGCAATCAATGCGGCATTACGCGCGACGTTGAAGCCTTGTTCTAGGGTCTGCTGTACGCAGCCCCAGTAGATGTCTTCGAGTTCGTTCACGTCGACTTCTGGGTTACGCTCCAGCAGGCCTTTCATGAGGTGCGCAGAGAGGTCCTCGGCACGCACGTTGCGAAATACGCCGTTTTTCGAGCGCCCCATTGGGGTACGAATACAATCGACAATAACTACGTCTTTCATAATTTCCTCCGTTAGCCTGCAAAGTACGATTTGTTGGCTTTCGCCATTTCACGCAGGCCATCGGTGACTTGATACATTTCACCTAAATGCGCGTATTTGTCGGCCAGCTCAACAAAGTTGGCCAAGCCCATGGTTTCAAGGTAACGGAATGGGCCGCCACGGAATGGCGGGAAGCCAAGTCCGAACAACAGGGCGATATCGCACTCTGCCGCGGATCCGACGATGCCTTCTTCGAGACAGCGTACGCATTCGTTGACCATTGGCACCATGGTGCGGGCAATGATTTCTTCGGCACTGAGTTCTTTGCCTGAAATGCCAAGCATTTCATAAACTTCAGGTGCTTTTTCTTTGCTAGGGCGACCTTTCTTGTCGACGCCATAGTTGTAGAAGCCTTTGCCATTTTTCTGGCCGTAGCGCTCGGCGGCGGCTAGTTTGGCAATGGCGCTGCTGGTATCCCGAGGCATGCGTGATGGGAAGCCATCGGCCATCACCACGGTGCAGTGATCGGCGGTGTCGATACCCACCACGTCCGACAGGTAAGCAGGGCCCATTGGCCAGCCAAACTGACGTTCCATAACCTTGTCGATGCCGGCGAAATCAACGCCTTCGTCGACCATGCCAGCGAAGCCGGCGAGGTAAGGGAACAATACGCGATTGACCAGGAAGCCTGGGCAGTCGTTGACGACGATTGCGGTTTTACCCATGCGTGCGGCGTAGGCCACAACGGCATTGACGGTATCGTCAGAGGTTTTCTCGCCGCGGATGATTTCGACCAATGGCATTTTGTGCACCGGGTTAAAGAAGTGCATGCCACAGAAGCGCGAAGGATCTTTGAGGTTCTTCGCTAAGCGGTCGATCGAAATGGTTGAGGTGTTCGACACAATGATGGCGTCATCAGCGACCACGTCTTCCATACCGGCAAGGACTTTGCCTTTAACGTCAGGGTTCTCGACCACAGCTTCAACAACGATGTCGACGTCTTTGACGGCTTCATCAAGCAAAGTAGGGGTGATCGATGACAAAATTTTGGCCATTTTCTTGTGGTCAATTTTGCCACGCTCAACCAGCTTACCAAGAATCTTGCTGGCTTCGCCCATACCCTGGTCTAAGGCGTCCTGGCGAATGTCTTTCATGACCACCGGTACGCCTTTGTAGGCGGACTGGTAGGCGATACCGCCACCCATGATGCCAGCGCCAAGAACGGCTGCTGATTTGATCTCTTTGGTCGCTTGTTTGGCGGCTTTCTTGGCCTTGCCTTTGACCATTTGGTCGGCCATAAAAATGCCAACCTGTGCCTGACAGGCGTCGGTCTGCGTGAGGCCAACAAAGGCTGCGTTTTCAGCATTCAATGCTTCTTCGCGGCCATGGCGTGCGCCCTCTTCAATGGCTTTGATCGCTGCATGAGGCGCTGGGTAGTGCTTGCCAGCTTTCGCCGCGACCATACCTTTGGCGGTGACCAAGGTCATGGTGAGCTCGGTGTCGTTGGCTTGCAGCGCTTCGAGTTTTGGTTGGCGCTTGGCTTGCCAGTCAAGATCGCCAGCGATGGCTTGCTTGACCATGTCTAAAGCGGCGTCACGTAACTTCTCTGGAGCCACAACGGCGTCAACGAGGCCGATTTTTTGTGCCGCGGCCGCTGAGTTGTTTTTGCCTGTGGTGATCCATTCAAGGGCGTTATCTGGGCCAATGATGCGTGGTAAACGTACGACACCGCCAAAGCCTGGAATCAAACCGAGCTTCACTTCGGGTAAGCCGATGGTAGCGGTGGTGTCTGCAACGCGGTAGTCACACGCCAGCGTGGCTTCACAGCCGCCGCCTAGGGCAAAGCCGGTTACGGCAGCAACGGTTGGCACGGGCAGGTCTTCAAGTTGGTCAAAGACGCGTGAGGCTTTGTGCACCCAAGTTTTGGTTTGCTCTAAGTCGGCAAACAAGGTTTGGAATTCGGTAATATCAGCGCCTACAATGAAGGTAGGTTTGCTACTGGTGACAATAACGCCACGCAGGTCTTTGGTTTCGGCGAGTTTCGCTAAAGCCTGACTGAATTCTTCCAAGGTTTTCTGGTCGAATTTATTAACTGAGCCTGCGGCTGCAAATTGCAACTCGGCAATGCCGTCAGTAACAAATTCAACCCGAATGCTATCACCCTGATAAATCATAAAAGGTCTCCTGATTTTCAGATTGCTTTCGGTTAGCGTATGATGAGTCGTTACGAGAGTTTGGCTCGAATAGGCTCATTTTTCAATGATTATTTAAACGAGCGTTTGAAATTATGCGGTCAGTAGGTGGTACAAGTTGTGCGCTTCTCTTTACAGCTCTGGTAACTTTGCTGGCGAGTAGGAGCGGGTGGGCTGAACCTAAAATTCATGACCCTATATTGGCAAATATCGAACAGCGCAGTGCGCAACGTGAGCTGTTCGTTAAAGCTGAATACGCGGCAAAACGCGGGCGCTTGGTCGAATATCAGCAACTGCTCGAGCAACTCGAGGAGTATCCCCTTACGCCCTACCTTGAATTAGAACGGTTGCAACAGGTGGGTTACCTTGCCAATGAAGAGCGGGTGTTGCAGTTTCTCAATGCCATGCACAAAACACCTTTGGACTGGCAGTTGCGCACACCTTGGCTCGATTATTTAGCGCGCAAAGATGAGCAGCAACGCTTCTTGCGTGACTTTCGCCATCCTGGGCGCCTTGAGCATCGTTGCTACTTTTGGCGCTTCACCCTAGCACAAAACACACAGCCGCGGGCCGCGGTAATGCGCGCCGTTGATCAGCTATGGCAAACCGGGGAGTCGCTACCAAAAGAATGTGACCCACTGCTAGCGACGTGGACCAAAGCCGGTCATCGCACAGAAGATTTAGTCTGGAAACGCGCGACGCTCGCTGCTGAAGAGGGCAAGCACACCTTATTACCTTATCTGGCGGGCTTGGTTGATGAGCCCACGCGCTCGCTGATTTTGAGTTATCGACAAGTTCGCCGGAATCCGGCTAACTTAGTCCGTGAGCTCACGGACCTGGCTAAACAACGGGGCGTGGCGCAAGAGCGTGCGGCGCAAATCGTGACTTATGGCCTCGGGCGCCTGATCTGGCGTGACCCTGACGTGGCCATCAATACTGCCACGAATTTACCGCAGGGTATCAAGCTGTCGGCGGCGCAGAAGACCGAGATTGAACAAAAATTCGCGGTGGCTCTAAGCGCTAAGAATCATGCGCAAGCGCACACTTGGCTACAACGTTTAACGCCAGCCGAACATGACAGCCAAACATTGCAATGGCAACTTGCTGAGTGGGTCCGTGAGGGCCAGTGGCAGGCGTTTATCGATAATCCTGTAGCAGAAATGGCAACGGCCAGCGGTAGCGCGCAATGGCGCTATTGGCGCGGACGCGCCTACGAAGAGCTAGGGCAAGGGCAAAGCGCGCAAGCGCAATTCGCCGAGATTGCCGACCAACGTAATTATTATGGCTTTTTAGCAGCCACTAAAGTCAATCAGCCGTTACAGCTTGCCCGTGAACAAATCAGCTACAGCGACGCTGATCTAGCCTCAGTCCGCGAATTGCCGGGGGTGCAGCGGACCTATGAATTTTTACAACTACAACGCTATTTAGATGCGCGCCGTGAATGGTACGAACTACTGCAACATACTGATGCACGTCAGCAGGAACTGATGGCGGTGCTGGCCTCGCAGTGGGGTTGGCATGATCAAGTGATTTACACGCTCGGGCAGTTGGGTGAATTTGGCGCGATAGAACAACGCTTCCCGTTGGCCTACGAAAATGAACATCGTGAATACGCACAATCGGCGGGCATCGATATGGAGTGGGCTTTAGCGATCTCGCGGCGAGAGAGCTCGTTTCGGTTTGATGCTTATTCACACGCTGGCGCGCACGGTTTGATGCAATTACTGCCAAGCACAGCCAAGTACGTTGGTCGTCGTGATTACAGCCGTTTCGATTTGTACAATGTGAACACCAATATCTTGCTCGGCACGCGCTACTTGGCGGATCTCAAACGTCGCTTGGGCGAGAACTGGGTGCTAGCGACAGCGGCTTATAACGGCGGCATTTACCGCGTCAACGACTGGATACCGAGTGAAAGCATGGCCATTGACCGCTGGATCGAGACGATTCCCTACAAAGAAACGCGCGATTACGTGAAGAACGTGCTGGCCTATCAGCAAATTTATCTGCTCTTGGCTCAGAAAGAGCCGCGAAACCGCTTTGCAGATTTGGCGACCATGAAGATTAGTCGTGATAGCGTAGGTTTGTAGACTGTGCGTGCGTATTTAATACCGCAAGCCGCGGTCGTCACTGAGCTTGAAATCAAACACAGTCGCTTTATTACCTCGCTAGCGCCGGTGCTGTCGCTGGCCGAGCATCAAGCACATATAGCGCAGTGCCAACAGCGCTGGCCAGGAGCGAATCATTATTGCAGTGCCGCAGTTGCCGGCGCGCCCAATGCCAGTCAGCTTTACGCGATGAGTGATGACGGTGAACCGAGTGGAACCGCGGGGCGGCCCATGCTGAATGTGTTACTTAAGCAGGAGGTTGGTGAGCTGTCGGTGGTAGTGACACGTTATTTTGGCGGCATCAAGCTGGGTACAGGTGGGCTACAACGTGCCTATTCGCAGGCAACGGTCGACGCACTCCAAGCAGTAGAATTTATTGAAAAAAAGGTACGCAAAGCGGCCTATTTACACTACGATTATGCTGATCAAAAAATAGTTTCGCATTGGCTTGAGCAATTTGATGCGGTCACCGAAGCGCAAGACTTTGCCGCATCCATAAAATGCCAACTCGCGGTCGCCGAAAGCGATTTTGCGGACTTAGCCGAAGCACTAAAAAATGCGACACAGGGGCGTGTCGAACTAAAAGAAACTTGAGGAAACGCCGTGCGCTTTCGAGGTATTTTACGAGTACTGGGATTATTAATTTGCGTGTTTAGCGTGACCTTGCTGCCCCCCGCAGCGGTTGCGCTTTATTTTGGCGACGGCGGCGGCACGGCATTCATGCTCGCATTCGCTATTAGTTTAGTGATCGGTTTTTTTGTCTGGTATCCGAATCGTAGTGTCCATACCGACCTAAAAGTGCGCGACGGCTTTCTCTTAACGGTATTGTTCTGGACGGTATTGGGCATGGTCGGGGTGATGCCCCTATGGTTCGCCGAAGAGTTGCCGTTGTCGTTTACAGACGCTGTGTTTGAGTCGTTCTCGGGCTTGACCACGACCGGCGCGACTGTCATCCAAGGTATTGAGACCTTACCGCATAGTTTATTGTTCTACCGCCAGCAACTACAGTGGCTGGGCGGTATGGGTATTATCGTACTGGCCGTGGCCATTATGCCAATGCTTGGCGTTGGTGGTATGCAGTTATACCGCGCAGAGATCCCTGGCCCGCAGAAAGACACCAAAATGACGCCGCGAATTGCCGATACGGCCAAGCATCTTTGGTATATCTATGTCGCGCTCACGGCCACCTGCGCCTTTGCCTATTATTTGGCTGGAATGAATTGGTTCGATGCCATCGGACATGCGTTTTCAACCATCGCCGTGGGCGGCTTCAGTACCTACGATGCGAGTATGGGCTACTTCGATAGCAGCACCATTAATACCATCTGTGTGGTGTTCTTGCTGTTGTCATGTATCAATTTTGCGTTGCACTATGCGGCCGCGACCAACTTTTCCATCATGAATTACTTGCGCGACCCAGAGGTACGGGCATTCCTTGGTATTCAAGCTGTGTTGATATTCTTGGTGTTCGCCACGGTGCTGGTGCACAAAGAGTTTACCGATACCGGTACGGCATTTAATCAGGCGATGTTCCAAGCGGTGTCCATTAGTACCACTGCGGGTTTCGCGACCGCCGATTTTGCCGCATGGCCGCTCTTTCTGCCGATTCTGTTGATCTTCGCAAGCTTTATTGGCGGCTGCGCGAGCTCAACGGCGGGTGGCTTAAAAGTTGTCCGCGTGGTGCTGCTGTTTCGCCAAGGGGTCCGTGAGTTAAACCGCTTAGTGCATCCTGCCGGGGTGTATTCGGTCAAGCTTGGCCATCGCGTATTACCGCAGCGGGTGGTCGAAGCCGTTTGGGGCTTTTTCGCCGCTTATGCGCTGGTTTTTGTGGTGATTATGCTGGGACTGTTAGCGACAGGCTTAGATGACATTACCGCTTTCTCGGCTACCGCGGCCTGTTTGAATAACCTAGGCCCGGGTCTAGGTGACGTTGCGGCGAATTATGCCACCATCCCAGATACGGCCAAATGGCTGCTGGTGGTGGCCATGCTCTTCGGTCGACTCGAGGTCTTTACTATTTTGGTCTTGTTGACGCCAACCTTCTGGCGCTCTTAGAAAAATAGAGCGCTTGGCTGGAACAGGCGCTCCACTTCCCGAATGTATTTTTTATCGACCAAGAACAAAATGACGTGGTCATCGGCTTGCAGCATAGTGTCGTCATGGGCAATCATCACCTCATGACCGCGCACGATGGCGCCAATGGTGGTGCCTGGCGGGAGCTTAATTTCACTTATGGCGCGACCCACCACTTTCGAGGTCTTCTCATCGCCGTGGGCGATGGCTTCAATGGCTTCAGCAGCGCCTTTGCGCAAGGAATAGGCGTTGACAATATCACCCTTGCGGATCAATGACAGCAGGGCCGACACGGTCGCGCGCTGGGGCGAAATGGCGATATCAATGACGTTGTCTTGCACCAAATCCACGTAGGCTTGGCGTTGAATCAACACCATGGTCTTTTTCGCGCCCATTTTCTTGGCCAGCATAGCCGACATGATATTTGCTTCGTCATCATTGGTGACGGCAATAAACACGTCGACATCTTCAATATGTTCGTCGCTGAGTAAGCGTGAGTCCGAGGCATCGCCTTGCAAAATAGTGGTGTGACGCAACTGTTCATTGAGTACTTCGGCACGCTCACTGTTATGTTCAATGAGTTTAACGTGATGGTTTTCTTCGAGCATACGCGCAAGACCGGCGCCAACATTACCACCGCCAGCAATCATGACGCGGCGGTATTGGTGCTCAAGTTTTTGCATTTCTTCCATTACCATGCGTACGTAGCGCGTGTCGGTAATGAAAAAGACTTCATCACCGGCTTCGATGATGGTCGTCCCCATAGGCTTAATGGCCTTGCCTTGCCGGAAAATGGCTGCCACTCGGGTTTCGACATTGGGCATGTGCTCTTTGAGCGAAGAGATGGCATGACCGACGAGCTTACCGCCGTAATAGGCTTTAACCGCAACCAAACTGGCGCGGCCGCTGGCAAATTCCATGACTTGTAGCGCGCCCGGATAGTCCACCAAGCGCTTAATGTAGTGCGTTACCTGCTGTTCCGGCGAAATAATATGGTCGACGGGAACGTCGTCTTTATGAAAAAGACGGTCTTTAAAGTCGATATAGGCTTCGGAACGAATGCGCGCAATACGTTGTGGCGTTTTAAATAGCGTGTAGGCAATTTGGCATGCCATCATATTGGTTTCGTCACTTGGGGTAACAGCAATGAGCATATCGGCATCTTCAACACCGGCATTGCGCAGTACACGTGGGTGCGAGGCGTAGCCCTGCACAGTGCGAATATCATTGCTTTCGGCAAGTTCGGTTAAGCGGTTGAGATCGGTATCGACGACCGTGATGTCGTTGTCTTCGCCGACCAAGTTTTCCGCGAGCGTGCCGCCGACTTGTCCACCACCTAAAATGACGATTTTCATTATTGTTTTTCCACTATTGCGTAGAAGAAGCCATCGCCGCCTTGCTCACCGGGCAGGCGTTGCCAAGTTGTCGCGCCATCGGGTGCTGTAGGTACCGCAATGGCATCTGCGTGGCGTTGTAAAAACCCTTGGATTTGCTGCGTATTTTCTGCCGGTAAAATTGAGCAAGTCGCATAAACTAACCTACCACCAGAGCGTAACATTGGCCAGAGGGCGTCGAGCAAGTCATGTTGGGTTTTAACCAGTTGCTGTATATCACTGGCGCGCCGTAGCCATTTAATATCTGGATGACGGCGAATCACACCGGTAGCAGAGCAGGGCGCATCAAGCAGAATACGGTCGTAAAGTTGACCATCCCACCAGCTTTCCGGTTGTGCCGCATCACCACAGAGCACTTGGGCGTGGAGTTGCAGGCGTTCAAGGTTTTCCGTGACGCGTTGCAGTCGCTGCTGATCAATATCCAACGCGTGTACGGTTGCCCCGGGCGCTAACTCAAGAATATGCGCGGTTTTGCCGCCAGGCGCTGCGCAACAATCTAAGATGCGTTCCGACGCTTGTGCGGCAACTAATCGCCCAGCTTGCTGTGCGGCGATATCTTGTACTGAGAACCAGCCCTCGGCGAACCCAGGCAGTTGGCGCACATCAACGGCGTGACGCAGTTCGATACTGGTGGTGCATTGCTCAACGTCCACACGTAATTCGGCGTCATGGGCGTCGAGTGCGGCACAAAAATCGGTGGCGCTTATCTGTTGCGTATTGACGCGTAACCACATGGGCGCTTGTGCGTTGTTCGCGGCAAAAATAGCCGAGGCCTGTGCCGGATACGCCTGTTCAATGTGTTCAGCAAGCCAACGCGGATGGCCATGATTAATGTCGGTATTGCTTTGCAGTTTCGGCAAGAGCGTGTCGCGCTGGCGCTGCAGGTTGCGCAAAATCGCATTCACTAAACCTTTTTGCCGACGCTTCTTCAATACTTCGGTGGCTTCAACTGTGGCGGACACGGCAGCGTGGTCTGAGGTCCGCATAAAAAGAAGTTGGTAAGCGCCCACTAACAGTAGGTGGTGCAGAATTAGAAGATCTTTCTTCAGCGGTTTGCTAACAAAGGAAGCAATAGCAGTGTTCAATAACGGCAAGTGCCGGAGTACACCGTAGCAAAGCGATTGCACCATCGCCCGGTCGCGACTGTCGAACTTTTCCGTATGTTGCGGTAGGGCTTGGCTCAGCGATCGGCCGTGCTCGAGTACGTCGCAGACAATGCGTGCCGCTGCTGCGCGCGAAGCGGCACCCTTACTCATGGTCGACTCCCACAAGTCGCTGGCCCACCGGGAACTGCTCGGCACGGCCATTAAGGAAAGCCGCCGCAGTCATTGGTTTTTTACCGGCGGGTTGGAGTTCAAGAATAGCGAGCGCTTGCTCTTGGGTCTGAATCACGATGCCATTTTTGTCGGCTTGAAGAATCGTTCCTGGCGCAGACTCGGCGTTGCCTGGGTGGACTTCCGCGCGCCAAACTTTGAGCGTTTCTCCGGTGGCACTGTGTAGCCATGCTACTGGCCAGGGGTTAAATGCGCGAATCCAGCGCTCCAGTACCACGGCGGGCTGCTGCCAATTGAGTTCAGCTTCTTCCTTACTCAGCTTGTGCGCGTAGGTGACAAGGTGTTCGTCTTGCACTTGAGCACTCGCGAGCTTGCTGGGCAAATCGAGCAGGCACTCCAATAGCGCAGCAGGGCCGAGCTCGGCTAATTTACTGTACAAACTTGCCGAAGTTTCGTCGTTGGCGATGGGCAGCGCCTTTTCTAGCAGCACTGGACCGGTATCTAAGCCGGCTTCCATTTGCATAATGGCTACGCCTGCGTGTGTGTCGCCCGCCCATATCGCCCGTTGAATTGGCGCTGCGCCGCGCCAACGTGGGAGCAACGAGCCATGCACATTCACACAACCGTACGCAGGTATGCGCAAAACCGCTTCGGGCAGAATAAGGCCGTAAGCCACCACCACCATCACGTCGGCGTGGTAACTGGCCAACTGCGCTTGGGCATCGGCGTCTTTGAGTGAAGCGGGCTGCTCAACAGGCAAATCATGGGCTAGGGCAAGTTGCTTTACTGCACTCGCTTGCAGCTTTTTACCGCGACCAGCCGGCCGATCAGGTTGGGTATAGACCGCAACCACTTGATGTTCGTCAGCAGCTAACAACGCCGCCAAGTGGCCTGCTGCAAACTCAGGTGTTCCGGCAAAGACTATGCGCATGCTAGGTTACACCGCACTTAATCGAGCTTCTTTCTCGAGCTTTTTCCGGATGCGATCGCGCTTCAGTGGCGACAAGTAATCGACGAACAGCTTACCGTTTAAGTGATCAAGCTCATGTTGAATACAGATGGCCAGCAAACCCTCAGCGGTGAGGCTGAAGCTTTCACCATTGCGGTCTTGTGCTTTGACCGTGATTTTGCTGGCACGCTCTACTTTGGCGTAAACGCCCGGAAACGACAAACACCCTTCTTCATTAGCGAATAATCCGTCTTTTTCAGTAATCTCTGGATTAATAAAAACTAACGGTTCGCTCTGATCTTCACTACAATCAGCTATAAAAAGGCGTTTGTGCACATTGACTTGTGTTGCCGCAAGGCCTACACCATTAGAGTCGTACATGGTTTCGAACATCGCATCGATGGTATCGCGTAGACTATCGTCTACACTTGTAATCGGTTCTGCGACGGTGCGTAAACGTTCGTCAGGGTATTTTAAAATAGTTAAATTAGTCATAACTCGTCATTCGCTAGTTTCATATTGCTTAATTTTAACGTAATTTGGGGATGAAAACACGAGTTTACAACGGAGCTCAACATGACTACGTGGCGATTCCAAGCGATTGCGGTCATCGGTTTTTTGCTGATCACGCCAGCAACCGCCTTCGCAACCCAACAACAAGAGACCTCAGCTACTACTTCTACACGTGGCGACGTCATCCGTTTGCGTGAAAATGCACCGCGTGAATACGTGGTCAAAAAAGGCGATACCTTGTGGGATATTTCCGCAATGTACCTGAATGAGCCATGGCATTGGCCGGAGCTTTGGCGACTGAATGACGACATTGCAAACCCACATTTAATTTATCCGGGCGACCGACTGTACTTGAGTTGGGTGAACGGGCGTCCGCAACTCAGCCGCAAGGTCACTAAAACTCTTAATCCAGAAGGTGTTATTGAGCCCAAGGGGAATGCTATACCTACCTTTGACCGTGCTGCACTGATGCCGTTTTTAGAAGGGCACGTTATCGCTACGCCGGGTGACATTGCTTCTATGCCACAAATTCTTGGCGACAACCGTGGCGCGCCGCGTATTAATGGTATGGCTCCGGTTTTTATCAAGGGCAATGTCGAGCTCGATCGCAAATATCGCGTCTTTACCGCCGTTGACAGTTTTAATGATCAAGTCCTGTTGCGCGATGTGGCCGGGGTACGCGTGAACATGCATCACGTAGATATCATCGAGGGTGAGCTGATTAGTCCAACGCGAGAAATTCGCCGCGGTGACGTGGTGTTGCAGCCGCAACCGACCGAGCTACCCGAGATTATTGTGCCAAGTAATGGCGCACCAGTGGATGGTTATGTCGTTGGTTCCCTGAATGCTCGCAACAAACACGGTAAGTATGACATGGTCGTGCTCGATAAAGGCGTGGCCGATGGTGTTGCAGTCGGGCAAATGTTCCAAGCCGTGCGGCCAGGCGTATCAGTCTTTATGGACGGCGAAAAACCTGAGTTTGCAAATCTCTATAAACCATACGATGACTTGTCGCGGAAATGGCGAGATACATTACGTTTACCGGATCAAGCGGGCGCCGAACTTTTGGTTGTAAAAACCTTCCCAACCATGAGCATGGCGATGGTCGTTGAAGCTCATGAATGGTTTGAAGTCGGCACTTATTTTGTCCCTAAGATCCTCACGACTAACGACTAACGACTAACGACTAACGACTAACGACTAACGACTAACGACTAACGATTAACGAACAACAAGCACAAGGACGTGCCATGCAACCTTCTCCAGCGGAGCTCTTAGCGCTTACCCGCTTAGCAGCCCAAGATCGCCGTAAAGTCTACAAACTTGCCAGCTTTGCAAAGTGCCGCGCGCTGTTAGCGCCTTATCTAAATGCTTTACCGGAACGCTATGTCGATAACCTCGAACGTTGGCTGGCCAGCGGCGCGGCCGCAGGGCCGACACGCGATGTCATTCATTGGTTTTCGCCACGCTACCCAGAGCGCTTACGCACCATTGATAAGCCGCCTTTGGTGCTTTTTCTGGCGGGCACTAGCGATTACTTAACGGCGCCACAAATCGCCATGGTGGGCAGCCGTGCGGCGAGTCACGAGGGCCTTGCGGAGGCCGCCTATTTTGCCGAGCACTTAACCCGAGCCGGGGTCTTGGTCAGCAGTGGCTTGGCCAAGGGTATCGATCATCATGTGCATCAAGGTGCGTTGAAGGCCGGTCCAACCTTAGCCGTACTCGCTACTGGGCCAGACAAGGTGGCGCCTAGTCAACATCGGCAACTGCAACAGCGAATTGAACAGCACGGCTTGCTGGTTTCAGAGTTTCCGCCAGGCATGTCAGCGCAACCTGATCATTTCGCGCGCCGCAATCGTATTCTAAGTGGCTTATCACTCGGTGTGTTGGTGGTCGAAGCGCAGCTAAAGAGTGGCTCGTTGGTGACGGCACGTTTAGCGCTTGCGCAAAACCGATCGTTATTGGCTTTGCCAGGCAGCATTTGGAATCCACACCGCACGGGGAATTTACAGCTATTACAGCAAGGTGCGGCGTTGGTGGTAAAAGTCGATGACGTGCTGAATGAGTTGAGTTTGCAAAGAACGGCCCCACATAAGGAACAGGAGGGCAGTCAGGCGAGCGAAAATAATTGTCAGCGAAGCTTGGCAAACCCGCAATTGTTGGCTAATGTGGGCTATGAGGCTACATCGATAGACACTATCGTGGCGCGCAGCGGACTACCGGTCGCTGTGGTTTCTGAGCAGTTAGTGTTATTAGAATTAGAAGGCCGAGTAGCTTCAGTCGCCGGTGGTTATATGAGAATGGGGAGGCGCTAAAGATGTTTGATATCCTCATGTATCTGTTCGAGAACTTCATCCATTCGGATGTTGAGGTGGTGGTGAATCATGACGAGCTCACTGATGAACTCACGCGGGCGGGTTTCCGTCAGCAAGAGATTCATAAGGCGCTAGCATGGTTAGAGCGTTTGGCCGACCTACAGGACAGTCAAACCAAACCCTATCTTAATCGCTCTCAAAGCAGTGCAACACGGGTGTTCACTCCGGAAGAAACGGCGCGACTTGATTGCGCGAGCCGTGGCTTTTTGATTTACCTTGAGAACCTCGGCGTCCTCGATTTCGCAACGCGCGAAATGGTGATGGATCGTGTGATGGAACTCGATATGCCCGAAGTGAATCTGGATGATCTGAAGTGGGTGGTACTCATGGTGTTGTTTAATGTACCTGGCTGTGAAGATGCCTACAATCAGATGGAAGGGCTTTTGTTTGAGGAACCAGAAGGTCTGTTGCATTAAATGACCGATAACTTCCTTGAGCCTCAACCACTGGGCGTTCCTTGCCCCCGGTGCCAGCGGGAACTGCAATTGAAAAAAGGCCGTTACGGCCTTTTTGTCGGTTGTAGCGGCTACCCAGACTGTGACTATATGACCTCGGCCGATTTTGACCCCGGCACCGACGTTCCCTGCCCAAGCTGTAAAAACGGTAAATTAGTACAAAAAACCAGCCGTTTTGGCCATTCTTTTTATGCTTGCGATGCTTATCCAACATGTAAGTTTTCCGTTCCGTTGCCACCTGTGGCAGAATCATGCCCTACCTGTAACTACCCATTGTTGTTGCGCAAAAAAACTGCGGCCGGCGAGCGCTTGATTTGCGCCAACGATGAATGCGATTACAAATCAGAGATCCGTTGATTAGGAGAACGAAATGGATTGGCATGCGGCAAAAGAAGCGTTTACTAGCGGCGAGCTTCTAGCCTATCCGACTGAGGCAGTGTTTGGCCTCGGCTGCGATCCGCGCAATGAACAAGCGGTATTAAAGTTGCTTGAGCTAAAACAACGCCCCCTAGAGAAAGGCTTGATTCTGTTGGCCGCCGATTACAGTCAATTAGTACCTTTTGTGGCTGACCTCAAGATCCCGCAAGACAAGCGCTTCAGTGTTTTTTCTCATTGGCCTGGGCCGATCACCTTGCTGTTGCCGGCAGCCCCGAGTACGCCAGCATGGCTGACTGGTGGCAGCGATAAAATTGCGGTTCGGGTCACGGCCCATGAACCGGCGCGGCAACTTTGTCGCGCGTTAGGGAGTGCTATTGTGTCGACCAGCGCGAATTTTTCTGGCGAGCCAGCGCTTACCACGGCGCCCGCTGTCAGAGAAACCTTTGGCGAGCGCGTGGCGTGGGTTATGGAGGATGCCGTAGGCGGGGCCACTAGCCCATCGAAAATTATTGATCCACTGACGAACCAGATTTATCGGGCATAACTATGAGTCACCCAGCATTAGCTGAAGTTATTGAGTATTTACAAGGCTTACAAGACCGTATTTGTCGTGCGCTAGAGCAGGCTGATGGCGGTGCGACCTTCGCTGAAGAAAGCTGGCAGCGTGAAGGTGGCGGCGGTGGACGCTCGCGCGTGCTGCGCGATGGCGACGTCCTCGAGCAAGGCGGCGTTGGTTTTTCACACGTCTTCGGCGAACAAATGCCGGCTTCAGCAACAGCCCACAGGCCTGAGCTTGCTGGGCGAAACTTTAACGCCTGCGGCGTCAGTTTGGTCATGCACCCAAGCAATCCCTATGTACCCACCAGCCACGCGAACGTGCGTTTTTTCATTGCCGAGAAAGAGGGCGCTGATCCCGTTTGGTGGTTCGGTGGAGGCTTCGACCTGACGCCGTTTTACCCCTTTGATGAAGACATCAAGCATTGGCACCAAGTGGCTAAGCAAGCTTTAGATCCATTTGGCGTTGAACTCTATCCGAAATTTAAAGCTTGGTGTGATGAGTATTTCTGGCTTAAACATCGCGACGAAACCCGCGGTGTCGGTGGACTGTTTTTTGATGATCTCAACGACCGACCTTTCGAAGAGTGCTTTGCGATTATGCGCGCCGTTGGGGATGCCTACCTTGAGGCCTATTTACCCATTATTGAGCGACGTAAGGCGACGGCTTTTGGCGAACGCGAACGGCAATTTCAACTCTACCGTCGGGGTCGCTACGTGGAGTTTAATCTGGTTTGGGACCGCGGTACTTTGTTCGGCTTACAAACCGGCGGGCGTACCGAATCTATTCTGATGTCGATGCCACCACTGGTGCGCTGGGAGTATGGTTATACACCAGCACCTGACAGTCCAGAAGCACGGCTGTACACCGATTATTTGCGCCCAAGGGACTGGCTAAGCGAACTTTAGTCGGCATTGATCATATGGTGAGCTAAGCGCGTAAACTGCTGCTTTAGTTGCATGTGTAGCAAAGGATCTTGGACTTGCTCATCAAGAACCTGATACATACAAAGTAACCATTGATCGCGCATTTTCACGTCGATACGAAAGGGTAGGTGGCGCGCCCGCAACCGCGGGTGTCCATATTTCTCAGTAAAGAGCTGTGGACCGCCAAACCAACCACTCAAAAACTCGAAGAACTTTTCTCGAATCGCGGTCAGGGGCTGTGGGTGTAAGGCTAATAAGTCTTGAGCTCTTGGTTCAGTTTCCATAATGTCGTAGAAACGTTCAGCCATTGCGCGCACGCCCGCTTCACCACCAAGCTGTTGGTATTGTGAAGTAGGACCTTCAGGCTTTTTACTTTTTAAGAATGAAAACATGATGACATATACGGTCTTTGGTAATCCGATTGCACATAGCTTATCGCCCATGATTCACGCGTGCTTCGCCGAACAAATGGGCGTCAACCTTGAATACACGCGCAGTTTAGCATCGAAACAGGGTTTCGCCGAGGCGGTTGCGAGCTTTTTTCGTAGGGGCGGTGCGGGTGCTAACGTGACTGTGCCATTCAAGGGGCAGGCGGCTCAACTTGTGACCCACCTGACGCCAAGAGCAGCCCGCGCCGGAGCGGTCAATACGCTGATCCCAATGGGGCATGGCCAGCTTGTGGGGGACACCACCGATGGTGAGGGCTTGGTGCGAGATTTAAAACGCCTTGTTGGATCTGAACAGTTACCTTATGAGGTACTCATTATTGGTGCCGGCGGGGCGGCGAGTAGTGTGATTGAGGCGCTGCAGCAAGCCGGAGCGACCGTGGTGATGAGTAATCGCACTGCGGCTAAAGTGACGGCCCTACAACAGAGCTTTAGCGAGTTACAGGTGTTACCGTACGAGCAGTTGGCGCGGCCGCCAAAATCGGCAGGACAGCGCCTGCTGATCAATGCAACCTCAGCGTCGCTGGGAGGTGTCGACCTACCGCTTCACTCTGCTTGGTTCAGCAGCAGCGTGCTAGCGTATGACATGATGTACGGGAAACAGTTAACCCCCTTCCTACTACAGGCGCAGCAAGCGGGCGTCGGGCAATGCGCAGATGGCTTAGGTATGCTGGTGGAACAGGCGGCTTTGGCGTTTGCGCTGTGGCACGATGGCAAGGTGCCTGAAAGTCGTGCGGTGTTAGCACAAGTTCGAGAGAGTCTCGCTGGTAGCTAGTCGCGTATCTCAATAGCAGGGTTTAGATCAACGCTGCCGGAATGATCTACGGTGGCATAGTCACGACTGCGACGCACAACGGCAAGCGGGCCGCTGGCAAGGTTGCGGATAAAAGCGAGTTCGAAACCAAATTTGCTGAGTTGGTACACACCGAACTTTTGGTCCATGGATAATCGTTGCCACCATTCTTGCGCGTCAAAAGCTCCACGTCGGCGCTCTTGAGGCGTCACTTCTGTTGTTTCGTTTGGCGCTGTGTTCATGGTTTCTAACTCCATAACCTTTCTACCGTTGGACCTCACCGCTGCGATCTAGTCGCACTATGCGAGTCCTAATATGACGATGATCATAACAAACTGCAACCCAAATCTCTGATTACAAAATAATCTAAAGCCGCATTTGTATATGCGAAAAACATTCTAAAAATGTTCATCGATTAGCTAGTAAAAGCGACAACATGTGATAGTCTTACTGTTCGGTTGGATACGACATCAACCTAAGCTTCGCCAGCTCATCATTTCTATTTAAGTTACGATAGCAGCGAAGCGAAAGATCAGTTTCCACAACTGACACACTATAAAAAAATAAAGCTGTCAGGGAATGTGAAGTCTTTAAATTCCCATATAAACCAATAGGTTACGCTTAATTGTACATCGTACGGCACTGCCGTTGATCACGATGCAATGAACTATTGTCAACAGACTTATCCACATGTTATCCACCTTTGCATTATCAACCCTAACGCTATCTGAACTGGCGAGAATCGCGCTACTGTGGCATGCTTAGCGGCATCCTAAACAGCTAGAAAGCACGCAACTTATGGCCGCACAAGAAACGCCGCAAATTCCCGAAAATCCATTCATTTTAGTTGACGGTTCGTCCTATCTATTCCGCGCTTTTTATGCGCCGCCACATATCACTACCAGTGCCGGTGAGCCGACGGGTGCAATATTTGGTGTGGTGAACATGCTGCGCAGCTTGATCAAAAAATATAAGCCTTCGCATATGGCTGTGGTATTTGATGCCAAGGGTAAAACCTTTCGCAATGATATGTACGAAGCGTACAAAGCAAATCGCCCACCGATGCCGGATGATTTGCGTTCACAGATTGCGCCATTGCACGCCATTGTTAAGGCGCTTGGTTTACCCTTGTTATGCATCGACGATGTCGAAGCCGACGATGTGATTGGAACACTAGCTAGCCAAGCTGGGCAGAAAGGGCGTTTTACCCTGATCAGTACCGGTGATAAAGACATGGCGCAGTTAGTGAATGACCATGTCATGCTCATTAATACGATGACCAACACAGTGTTGGATGAAGCCGGCGTGAAGACCAAGTTTGGTGTGGACCCAACGCAAATTATTGATTACTTGGCGCTCATGGGTGATAGCTCGGACAACATTCCCGGTTTACCCAAGGTGGGCGAAAAGACCGCTCTGGCTATGTTGCAGGGTATGCAATCGATTGACGCCATGTATGAGGCGCCCGAGAAGGTCGCTGAGTTAGGATTTCGTGGCGCGAAGAGCATGCCGGAAAAGTTACAAGAGCATAAAGACATCTTGCTGCTCTCGCGCGAACTCGCAACCATCAAGCTGGATGTTGAGTTAGACGGCGTCACCCCTGAAGCGCTCGAGATCCAACCTGCGGACCGCGATAAGCTGGTCGAGCTCTACACGGAATTAGAATTTAAACGTTGGTTGGATGAATTGTTGCAAGAAGGCCCAGTGACCGAGCAATCTGATGCAAAGAGTGAAACGTCCTCTACTGGAGCGACAAGTTCTGCAGTCAGTCACGATAACTATGAGGTCGTGCTGGACGAAGCAACGCTGGATGCTTGGCTGACGCAACTCGAGAAAGCAGAAGTCTTTGCGTTCGATACCGAAACTACGAGCCTCAATTACATGGAAGCAGAATTGGTGGGTGTGTCGTTCGCCTGCGAACTAGGCAAGGCCGCCTACGTACCAGTTGCGCATGACTACCCCGGGGCGCCAGATCAGCTATCGCGCGACCTTGTCTTAGCCAAACTCAAGCCTCTTTTAGAAAGCGAAAAAACCACGAAAGTCGGGCAGAATTTAAAGTATGACAGCCATATTCTGCGGCGCTACGGCATTCGCCTGGCTGGAGTGAAGAACGATACGATGCTGGCCTCTTATGTGTTTAACAGTGTGGCTTCACGTCACGACATGGACAGCTTAAGTCTGCAGCACTTGGGGCATCGTCCGGTGTCGTTTACCGACATCGCCGGCAAAGGCGCGAAGCAGCTGACCTTCAACCAAATTGGTTTGGATGAGGCGGCGCCTTATGCCGCGGAAGATGCCGATATTACCCTGCGTCTGCACGAAAAATTATGGGGCGAAGTCAGTAAAGAGCAATCGTTACTCAAGGTATTAACGGAAATTGAGTTGCCATTGCTGCCAATTCTCGTCGACATGGAACAACGTGGTGTGCAAATCGATGCGCAACTGTTAGCTAAACAGAGCAATGAAATTGCTCTTGAACTGGCGAAACTTGAAGAGCAGGCTTACACCATAGCAGGTGAAGAATTTAATTTGGGTTCGCCCAAGCAGCTACAAGCTATTCTGTTTGAGAAGCTTGAGTTACCGATTATCAAGAAAACGCCAAAAGGCGCACCATCAACGGCAGAAGATGTACTGCAAGAGCTAGCACTTGATTATCCGCTGCCTGACGTGATCATGAAGCACCGCGGTTTGAGCAAGTTAAAATCAACCTATACAGACAAATTGCCTAAAATGGTGAATCCGCGCACTAACCGCATTCACACCTCTTACCACCAAGCCGTGACGGCTACGGGAAGGCTGTCGTCTAGTGACCCTAACTTGCAGAATATTCCAATTCGTACCGAAGCGGGTCGCCGCGTACGGAAGGCGTTCACGGCGCCTGAAGGCTATCGGATTATGGCCATCGACTACAGCCAAATTGAACTGCGGATCATGGCGCATTTATCGCAGGATAAAAACCTGTTGGAAGCCTTCTCGAAAGGTCGCGATATTCACAAGGCAACAGCGTCAGAAGTCTTTGGCGTAAGTCTTGACGAGGTCACAAACGAACAACGCCGCCGCGCCAAAGCTGTCAACTTTGGCTTAATTTATGGCATGTCGGCATTTGGTTTAGCGCGCCAGTTAGATATTGCCCGCAATGAAGCTCAACTTTATATGGATAAGTATTTCGAGCGCTTCCCGGGCGTGCAGGATTACATGGAGCGGACGCGGCAACAGGCAAAACGCGATGGTTATGTCGAAACTTTGTTTGGTCGGCGTTTACACCTGCCTGAGATTCGGGCACAAAACGGGGCTCGCCGCAAAGCCGCCGAGCGCGCCGCCATCAACGCGCCGATGCAAGGTACTGCTGCAGACATCATCAAGTATGCGATGATCAAAGTCGCTGACTTTATGCATAAAGAGGTGACCGACGAACAAGCGTGGCTGATCATGCAAGTTCACGATGAGCTGGTCTTCGAAGTCAAAGCCGAGCACGTTGAAAAGTTGCAGCAGCAACTCGTTGAGATCATGGAAGCCGCAGTGCAACTTGATGTGCCACTTATTGCAGAAGCCGGAGTTGGCGATAACTGGGATGAGGCGCATTGATTGGCCTGCAGGGCGACGGGAAAAGTTTTTTGAAAAATTTAGATTTTTTTTGAACTAATCAAAAAACGTCCAGTCAGAGTTAGTGAAAGGCGCATTAAACGAGTTTATTTGTTCCGTTTGCGAAGTCCTTTCAGAGATGTTCTCTCCCTGGATTGTAAGTTTTTTGCCCGGCCTCGTTGCCGGGCTTTTTCTTTTCTAGCGCTGCTTCTTTTTTAGCGCTGCGCGTTGAACGGTTGTCGCTTGCGCTTGTTGGCAATCCACACTCCGGACAGTACTGCTGCTAGCCCAACACCTTGTTGTATAAAGAAAGGTTCACCGTCAAGAATGCCCAGTACCAACGCGACGATCGGTATCAGGTAGGTGACTGAGCTGGTAAAGGTCGTGTCCGTCAGCTTCACCACCGTATTAAAGATCACCAAGGCCATGGCTGTACCTATAATGCCAAGCACTAGAATGGCGGCTAGCGGGAACCACAGCTCGGGCTGCGTAACCTGAGCGGTAAAGGGTGTAGCGATCAGTAAATAAATAAGCGCCGCGGGTGCCACTAAAAACAGCGATACGCCAGTGATGGTGAGCGCGCCGAGGTCGGGAATATGGTGCTTGATGAGATTCAAATTCAAACCGTAGCATATGGTTGCGGCGATAATCAGTAAGCCGTAGCGGTTGAACTCGAAGGCTCCGTTGGCCGTCGCGGTGACTAACAGCAGGGTACCGATAAGGCCAATAACCACGCCCAGCCATTGCTGTGCCAAAGCCGTTTGTTTAAAAAGCACCACGCCAATAATTAAAGTCGCCAAAGGCGTGAACGTGTTAAGGACCCCGGTGACGCCTGAGGGTAGCTCTGTTTGCGCAAAGGCGAACAAAAATGCCGGGATGAAACTGCCTACTAGGCCAACACAAATAAGCTTGAGCCAGTGATGGCGTTGTACGGTTTTGAAACGTCGAAGAATAAAAGGGAGCAACACAAAGCCGGCCGAGGCAATGCGAATTGCCGCAAGCTGATCAGGTGCAAAGCCGAGTAAGCCTTTTTTAATCAGTAAAAACGAACTGCCCCAGATGAGCGCAAGTAAACCGAGGAGCAACCAAGCTTTTAGTGGCGGCGCCTCATTCGTCATGCTGCACTAACCATTCGGTCAGCTTGGTTTCGACTTGGGGGAGCCCAAGCTTACTAAGTGAGGAAAACATTTCGACCGTCACGTCACCACCAAAGACCAATACCGCTTCGCGTGCCTTGAGTAGGGTCGACTTGCGTGGGCCTGGCTTCAGTTTGTCGGCTTTGGTCAACAACACGAGCACTGGAATTTCGCTGTCGGTTGCCCAGTGCAACAACTCTTGGTCAACTTCACGGAACGGATGGCGAATATCCATTAACAGCACAAGACCACGTAGCGATTCGCGCTTTTGCAGGTATTCACTTAACGCTTGTTGCCATTTCTCTTTCACGGCAATCGGCACCTTGGCATAGCCGTAGCCCGGTAAGTCGATCAGTCGTTTGCTTGGTAGCACCTCAAACACATTGATCAATTGCGTCCGCCCCGGCGTTTTACTGGTGCGAGCAAGATTGCGTTGGCGTGTCAGGGTATTGAGCGCGCTTGATTTACCGGCGTTTGAGCGGCCAGCAAAGGCAATTTCGACACCGTCATCACTGGGTAATTGACGAATATCTGCGGCGCTGGTGACGAACACTGTCGGCTGAAAGTTAAGGTTTGTTGATTCCATGAGTTCTAAAATGCTTTGAAGGAATGCTTATACTATCACGATTAGGCGTTTAATCCTTAGAAGTTTTGTGTAAAATAGCGTCTGTTACAACATCCAGAGCAGAGATATCGATCATGAAAAAAATCGCATTGTTCGTTGGGCTGTACCTAGGCCTCACCGGCGTCGTTATGGCCGCAGAAGGTGATGCCGAAGCTGGCAAACAAAAATCACAAGTGTGTGCCGCATGCCATGGTCCAACTGGTAGCTCGCCTTCAGATATGTACCCAAAACTGAACGGGCAGCATGCTTCGTACATCGAGAAACAACTGCACGATTATCAACTTGCTGCCGAAACCGGTGGCGAGCAAGGCCGTGCCAACGCCATCATGCAGGGCCAAGTGGCTAATCTGAACGATCAAGACATCGCTGATTTGGCGGCTTACTTCGCGAGCCAAGACCCAATGCAAGGTTCAGCACCAGAAGATGTGGTGGCTGCTGGTCAGGCACTTTACATGGGTGGTGATGAAGAACGTAAAATCGCCGCATGTGTCGCTTGTCACGGTCCACGTGGTGACGGCATGGGCTTAGCGAAATTCCCTGATGTTTCAGGTCAACACGCCGCCTATTTGAAAGCGCAATTAGAGATGTTTCGCAGTGGCGACCGCGCGAATGATATGAATGGCATGATGCGTGATGTAGCAGCAAAACTGACAGATAAAGACATTGAAATCTTATCGCAATACATCCAAGGCCTTTATTAATTAAGGCGCTGGAAGCGGTTAGAGCCGCTTAGGCAAGCAAAAAAGCAGCATCTTTATGCTGCTTTTTTTGGTTTTATGTTATCTAAAAAGGCTAAGAAAGCCGTTAAAAACCAAGCTATAAACCTATAAGGCATAAAAAACAGTTTTTTTAGATCATAAAAATCATTGAATAAATATTTCGATTCAGTAGTCTGAATGCGATTCCAGATTACGGGAAACGCTGCGAAAGCGTCACCCAACGGTTGCCTAAGGCGATTTACAGATTTAATCCAGGGAATAAGAATAGGCCAGGAGGCCATTTTTAACCAAGCAAACAACAACAATTTTAAAGCTCGGTTAATGCGCGAAAAAAATAACAATAATAATAAAAAACCTCACGGAAGTTATAATTAAGAACAAGGATGAATTGACAACCGTTCTCGTGAATCGCACGTGCGCTGTGTGAAAAAGAGAGAATACCCTAGGCGATGCTTCGGCATCGCCTTTTTATTTTGTGCCTCTGTAAGTTAAACTACGCCTAACTACTTCACTGGAATCTCATCATTTATGACGCGTAAAAAGAAGACTCGCAAAACTGGCCCACTCGCTGCGCCGAAAAAGTCAAAAGAAGAGCTCAAGCGAGCTGCGCCGGAGCCAAGCAAGCATAAAGGCAAAGGCAAGAAGCCAGGGTCCCGTTTTAACGTGGCCAAAGCCAAGACGACATCGCCTCAGCAAGCAGGTGGCCAAGATGATCCTCGGTTCGGCAGCAAGAAGCCTATCACGCTTGTGAGCGCAACAGCGCCTGCTGCGGCCTCATCGACTGCTGGTTTTGATCGTGCTGCGGCGCAGGCTGAATTACAAGCACTCGAGAACGATCCACGCTTACAAGCTCTTTTAGCGGACATTGAAGAAGGAGCCGATCTAAGTGCTGCTGATGAAGCCTATGTAGATGAGCGCACTGAGCGTTTTGAACAGCTCGCCCAGCAACTTGGCTTAAGCCTTGATGATGACGACGATGACGATTGGGAGGATAGCGATGACTAATTTGCCATGGTGGATGTGGGGTTTACTCATAGTAGGCGTGTTGGTCATAGCTGCGCTCGCCTTTGTTGCTGGTCGTCTGTTGAGCCAACTCCAAAGTCAAAATAAACGCCGTGATGAAGCCATAGGTAAACGCAACGAACGTCTACACGAAAGTATTGTAACTATCGCCAAGGCCATGGATCAGGGCCAATGTCCGCTATCTGAAGGCGCACTGCGCTTGGTCGTGTTGCTCGACCTTCGCGTTGAGCCTGAAAAGGTCGATTACAATCAACGCTACAGTGGTTTGCATACCATGTACGAGCGTATCAAGCATATGCCCACCCACGAGGCCAGAAAGGAGTATCCTAAGGCCGAGATTCGTAAAATGGATGACGAACGCGAGGGCTACGAGAAAGAGCTGGAGGACGCCATCTTGACCGACGTCCGCCAGTTATTAAAGGACTTTAGTTAGCTTTCGATTTGTACACCTTGCCATCTTTCATGACGAGGTTGAGGTTCGTTAATGCGTCGATGTCCTTGAGCGGGTCACCAGCAGTGGCAACCACATCGGCGCGTTTGCCGACTTCCAGAGTACCGAAATCATCAATGGTACCGAGTAGGGTGGCGGCTTCAAAAGTCGCTGCTTTAATGGCCTCTAGTGCCGGCATTCCGGCTTCAACCATATAACCAAACTCCCGCGCGTTCTCGCCGTGATCAAAGACACCAGCGTCCGTACCAAAGGCGATCTTCACGCCTTGTTTGTAGGCCTCAGCAAAGGTACCTTGAATTTTTGGACCAATGGCTTTAGCTTTCGGCTGCACGACTTCTGGGAAGAAGCCTGGAATCTCTGCACGTTCGGCAACAGACTTACCGGCGGTGATGGTTGGCACATAATACACGCCCTTGGCTTTCATAGCGTCCATGACTTCTTGGTCCATATAGGTACCATGCTCAATGGAGGCCACGCCGGCCTCAATGGCGCGAAGCATGCCTTCTTTGCCATGCGCATGTACGGTGACCTTCATTTCATAGTCACGTGCCGTGTCGACGACGCCTTTGAGCTCATCCATCATAAACTGTGGGTTCTGGCCGCTTTTCGCCACGCTTAACACTCCGCCAGTGACGGTCAATTTGATCAGATCGGCACCATCTTGGTAACGTGCGCGCACCGCTTCGCGGGCTTCGTAAGGGCCGTTGACAACGCCATCGGCCGGGGTCGGTGACGGGTACAGGCCCTGTTTAGCGCCGTTGGTTGGGTCGGCGTGTCCGCCAGTGGTGGCAATCGACTTACCTGAAGTGAAGATACGCGGGCCTTCCACTTTACCGGCATTCACCGCATTACGCAGCGCGATACTGGCGTTATATGAGTCACCAAGGTCGCGCACTGTCGTGAACCCGGCATGCAGCGTTTTCTTAGCATAGTTGACTGAATCAAGCGTCACATCGGCGGCACTCTTAGTAAATTTATGAATGTAGCTGCCTTTCGCCATCTCCGACGTTAAGTGTGTGTGCATATCAATAAAGCCGGGCATGACCGTGCTATCGCGGCGGTCAATCACTTCATCGTCGGCTTGTGCTTGTTGAAAACCCGCCACGATAGCTTTGATCCGGCCGTCCGCGACCACGATGGTCTGATCTGCAACGGGGTCTGCGCCGGTACCGTCGATGAGCTTGCCTGCATATATGAGCGTATCGGCGAAGGCGGCGGGCTGAATGGCGAAGAGGCTCGCTGCGAGAAGCGCGAGAGGCGTTTTCTTGATCATGAAGAGTATCCTTTAAGTTGTTGCTTAGTCATTCACCACCTTACGCTGTTAAACTCAAGTCTGGCAAGCTGTACAGATTTTGCATACCGCAGAAAATAGGACGGTTAACGCAAGGGGGTGGAAATTGGTATACTTACACCCCTAAACCAAGCTTAGGATTAAAGCCTTATGTTTCAGCGCATCCGCGAAGATATTCAAAGCGTCTATGCCCGCGACCCAGCCGCACGCAATTGGTTCGAGGTCTTAACCACCTATCCAGGGCTCCATGCCATTTGGTGGCACCGCTTGAGCCACAAGCTCTGGAGTTGGCGCTTTTATTGGCTGGCACGCTTCACATCGACCTTGGCGCGTTGGTTTACCGGGGTCGAGATCCACCCAGGAGCCCGTATTGGTCGTCGCTTCTTTATTGACCATGGTATGGGCGTGGTGATTGGTGAAACCGCTGAAATTGGCAATGATGTGACCATCTATCATGGCGTGACCTTGGGCGGCACTAGTTGGAACCAAGGTAAGCGCCACCCCACACTCAAAGATGGTGTGGTCATTGGTGCCGGCGCTAAAGTACTTGGCCCAGTCACCATTGGGCAGGCAGCCCGAATCGGATCTAATGCGGTGGTAGTGAAGGACGTTGCTGACGAGACGACAGTAGTAGGTATTCCGGCGCGGGTCGCACACACCAAAGTAAGTACCGAGGTTAACGAACGTCGCGCGGCGATGGCCAAACAATATGGCTTTGATGCTTACGCGATTTCACCGGATAATCCAGATCCGGTGGCCACGGCGATTGGGCGTATGCTCGATCACGTTCACTTACTGGATCAAAAAGTAGGTGATCTGTGCTGCGCGGTGAATCAGCTTGGCGGCAATGTTTGTGAAGAGATTCCAGAAGTCGACATGGACGATATGGACTTCATTTCTGCTGAGCAAACGGCAGCCGAGCGGCGCAAACACGAAGAACCTGAGAAGAAGTAAACAGACATAAAAAAAGCCGCTCAAAAGAGCGGCTTTCTCAAATTCGTTTCGCTAAACGCGTTGCTAAAGCAACGTCTTACATAGGTACTACGTTTTCAGCTTGTGGACCTTTAGGGCCTTGAGCAATGGTAAACTGTACAGTTTGACCTTCAGCTAAGGTTTTGAAACCTTCAGACTGGATAGCGCTGAAATGTACGAATACGTCTGCGCCTTGCTCTTGCTCGATGAAACCGAAACCTTTAGCTTCGTTAAAGAATTTTACTTTACCAGTTACAGTAGACATGCTGAATATTCCTCGTAATGCATGTGAAAATCTAGGGTCTTGCTAATAAAAATACGTGTATTACTTGGGACTTACAAAACGAGGTACAGCAATAGACTTCGTAACAGGCCACAATTAGACAGCCGAATTTTTCTAGCGGCTGCCAGTATACGCTCAATAAACCCCCTGTCAAATGAAGTTTATGAGGAAGATCTAAACCTTAACCGCGAATCCAGTTTTTGGTGATGTGCCGAAAAGTATCATTGCCACTACGGTGGAGCCATTCGTACGCGGCCATTTCGGAGGTGATCACTTCAATGCCATGTTGCCGCATGCGGTGCAATCCTGCTTGCTTGTCGGTTTCGCGACGCGAGCCTACGGCATCTTCGACGACGTAAACGGAATAACCAGCGGCTTTCAAGTCGATAGCTGTTTGCAAAATGCAGACGTGAGTTTCCATACCCATTAAGATGATTTGGCGTTTTTCGGTTTCTTTGACCGCATCGACAAATGTGGGCTCTTGCCAAGCACTAAAGTGCATTTTCTCAATGACCCGCGAATTTTCTATAACTGCGGCTAAATCGTCTACACTTATGCCCAAGCCCTTAGGGTATTGCTCGGTAACGAGCACGGACACGGCGAGTTCGTTAGCGATTTCACCAAGCCAACGCATGCGACCAATAAGCTGATCACGTTGATGAATTACGGGCGCTAGTTTTTCTTGTACGTCAACAATCACGACGAGGCTGTCGCTTGCATCGAGTAGCATAAAATAAACCTCACAACGACTTGTGAAAAAGATAAAAGCATTGTGCCGTATTCAGCTTGCTATTCCTAGAACTTGGCGATAGCTTTGAGGCAAAGGACTGGAAAATTCATGCAGCGGACAGTAACAGAACCAAGTAATACTTCTGCAGATGAACTGTTGCAGAAGTTCAAGATCAAGGTAACGGGCAATATCATTTGGGCCGGTGGTATCACCGAGCTCCTGTTGTCGATCGCGCAATTTTTACTCGGTAACACCATTCAAGCCTATATCATTCTTGCCGCAGGGATTTTCTTCACGGCCATGGCATGGTTTTACCAAGGCCGTCGCATCCCTGTTGTTGTGCGCATTGCTTTTGTTGCGTTGCTTACCGTGATTAGCGTCATGTCTATTCACTTCAACGGCCACATTGGCGTGTATTGGACCTACCCTCTACTAGTCGCCTGTTTTTTTGTCTTTAGCGGCGCTGCGGGCATTTTGTCGGCGCTATTACTGACCCTCATTTTCTCGACCACTGCCATGCTAACAATGCCAGTGGATGACGGCTGGCGCATCATGGCCACACTTATTATCATTTGCGTCTTGGGTTCGGTCTTTGTGGTGTTGCTGACAGAGCTACAGAAATTATTACGTAAGATGGTGGTCACGGACACCCTAACCGGATTGCAGAATCGCCACTTGGTGACGCAAGTATTGGAACAATCGATTTATAGTTTTGCTCGCTATGATCGTCCCGCAAGTATCATCATGGCCGACTTAGACCATTTTAAACAACTTAACGACCAGCATGGTCACTTGTTTGGTGATCAGATCCTTAAGCAGGTGGCGGAGCGCATGCACACCGTGCTGCGCAAAGAAGATCAACTCTTTCGCGTGGGCGGTGAAGAGTTTCTTATTGTCTTGCCAGCAACGAAGTTAAACGAGGCTAAGCTGGTTGCCGAAAAATTAAGAGCGCTGGTCGCCGATAGCGAATTCAACGGCAAAACCGCAACTGTGCAGATCACACTTTCGTTGGGTGTGGCCGAGTTGGTTGCCGAGCAATCTTGGGTTGAGTGGCTAAACGCGGCGGATACTGCTTTACTTGAGGCCAAGCGTAAAGGTAGAAACCAAGTGCGTAAAGCGAGTAACGCGGCGCGCGAAACGAGTCAAGAGACCTAGCTAGGCAAACTGCGCGAAAGCAGTTACAGTTAACAGCATAAAAACGAAATACGGACATAATTATGACGCCAGTTCCAACAACCAGTCCTTCAGCGACCTTCGACCTTTGGCAACACTTTCGTTTGCTAGCGATGCGCACCATTTACTTTGGCTCGGGTCTTGTCATTGCTGGCACCGCAATCTACTCCTTGCTCGATGGCGGATTGGCTGCGGCAGCGGCACTCTTCTGCGTCGCCATAGGCTTTATCTTAATCGGCTATCTGTATCGTAACGAATTAGCTCCCCAGTGGATTAACTTCCTCGTCATCTGTTGTTTAGGCACTTTAGTTAGCGTGTCTATGAAGAGTGCGGGGATTATGGGCGTCTACTGGATGTACCCGATCTTGGCCATGGTCTTCTTTATGTTTGATAAGACCATTTTCGTTTTGGTCATCATGTTGATCTACGCACTGTTTGCAGCGGTTATTTATCAAGTTTTACCCTTTGATTATGCCTGGCGCGTTGCGGTATCCATGTTGGTGCTTATCGGCGTCGGCGGTGCTTTTCTCATTATGATGAGCAGTATGCAACGCAAATTGTTCTCGGCCGCGGCAACGGATTCATTGACGGGCTGTATTAAGCGTGAATATTTAAGCGATATGGTGCAACAGGCGATCAATAAGGCCGAGCGTTCAAAGCATCCAGTTTCGTTACTGCAAATCGATATGGACTCGTTCCAGAGTGTGAATGACCGTTACGGCTACCTGTTCGGTGACAAAGTGCTCGAAGAGGCAGCGCGGCGCATCCGTGCGGCGGCGCGTGATGGCGATAGTGTCATTCGCAGCAGTGGTGCAGAGTTTGTGGTGTTGATGCCAAATACGCCGCGCAAACAAGCGGCTGACGTTGCAACGGATATTTTGGATCGTATTCGCCATGACCCCTTTACCGTGAAGTCGTTAACCGTGACGGTTACCGCCAGCGGTGGCTTGGCCGAATTTAAGCTGGGCCAGCAATGGGGTGAGTGGATGGAAGCTGCCGACTCAGCCCTGTATCAAGCGAAAAGCCAAGGCCGCAACCGGCTAAAAGTCGCACAATAAATTTGCACCGAGCGGCGTGCCTAGCTACAATTCGCTCCTTTCAAAAAGGAGCAGCTCATGGCACCCGTTCTTATTCTTATGGGCTCACAGTCTGACTGGCCCGTGATGCAACATGCCGCCCAGATGCTGAAAGATCTCGGTGTTGAGTGGCGCGCTGAAGTTGTGTCTGCACACCGTACCCCCGATTTACTCAAGTCTTCTATGGCGCAAGCTGAGCAAGATGGCGTGCCTGTAGTTATTGCTGGCGCTGGTGGCGCGGCACATCTTCCGGGCATGCTCGCGGCTTATACCGCTATCCCAGTGCTCGGCGTACCTGTGCCAAGCAAACAGCTTAAAGGCCTCGACAGCTTATTATCGATCGTGCAAATGCCGAAAGGTGTTGCCGTGGGTACCTTGGCCATTGGTCAAGCTGGAGCTGCTAACGCTGGCTTACTTGCAGCACAGATTGTTGGCACTCAAGATGCCAAAATACGCGACAACGTGAATGCGTTTCGCAAAGCGCAGAAAGAAAAAGTCATGAATGGTCCCAAACTGGAGTTACCTGACGCATGAAGGTGTTGTTTGTCGGTGATGGCCAACTCGGTCAAATGTTAGGTGCCAGTGGCATTAGCCATGGTCACGAATGCTTGCTGTTTAGCACTCGAACGCAAGAAGTGAAGCCGCTGTCCGCGCACGTAGCGCTGCCTTGGAACTTGGCGGAGGCGATTGCTTGGGCTGACGTGGTGAGCTGGGAGCATGAAGCCATCCCAGCCGACGTGATTGCTGCCGCACACGACAAATTTTTGATGGACCCAGCGCGCATAAAAAGTCTTACCGATCGCCGTGCTGAGAAAAAGCTGTTCGATGATTGCCGTGTGGCAACCTCGCCATGGCAGAGTTATAGCACCCCCAGCGAACTCGAAAAGCTGTTAACGAAAGCTGAGCAGCCGTTGGTTTTGAAAGCCGCTCGCGGTGGCTACGACGGTAAAGGCCAGTGGCGCTTTAAGCCGGGCGATGATGTGCAAGCTTTGGCCGCAGAAGCAGGCAAAGAGCCAGGCATCGCTGAGCACATGATCCCATTTCACAAAGAAGTGTCTTTAGTGGGTGCGCGCGGCAAAGATGGCAGCGTTTGTTGTTATCCGTTGATCACCAACGTGCACACAGATGGCATTCTGAGTTACAGCCTAGGTGGTATTGACGAAGTCCCTGCAGCTTTGCAGCAGCAAGCCGAAGAAGCTTTCCACCGTCTGACGACTGCATTGCATTACGTCGGCGTGTTTGCCATTGAGTTCTTTGTGGTTGGCGAAGGTAAAGACGCTGAGCTGATGATTAATGAGGTGGCACCGCGAGTGCACAACTCCGGGCACTGGACCATGAGTGGCGCAAACTGCAGCCAATTTGACCTACACATGCGCGCCTTGACTGGCATGCCATTCCCGCAGCTTCGAATTGAACCGACACTGATGCTCAACGTGATTGGCGCGCAGCAAATCCCTGTGGGTTTGTGGCACCACCAAGATGCCCAATGTCATTGGTACAACAAAGAGCCGCGGCCAGGCCGCAAAGTAGGGCACGTCAACATTCGTACCGCTAACCTTGCGACTGCGAAGACTTGGGTGAAACAGTGGCGTGAGCGCCTACAGGTGCTTGCTTAACCAGTTGTTGATGGCATCGATCTGCTCAGCACAGACCTGATGCTGCATAGGATAGCTTTCATAGTCTGCCGAATAACCCTGCTCGGTAAGCCACTGGTAGGCATGCTTACCGAGAGCTTCAGGCACGACCGGATCTTGGCTGCCGTGTTGAATCAAAATAGGCAGCTCGCGATTCGCAGCATTGAGTTCAATACTGTCGTGTGTCGCTAAATAGGTTGATAATGCCAGCAAACCGCCTAGCTTTTCGTGGTGGCTTAACGCCGTCTCATAAGCGACCGCACCGCCTTGTGAAAAACCCGCCAGAATAATGTGCTCAGCGGCGATACCACGTTCTTGCTCGCGTTGAATCAACTCCCGAATGGCCGCAGCAGAAGCACGGAGCTGAGTCGCATCTACTTTACGCGCAATCGACATCTCTAAAATGTCATACCATGCAGGCATACGCATACCACCATTAATGGTGACAGGCATTTGCGGCGCGTGTGGGAAAACAAAGCGAATATGGACGCCCTCGGGGGCCTGAATATGCGGCACTATAGGCGCGAAGTCGTTGCCGTCAGCACCCAGCCCATGGAGCCAAATAATACTGCGATTGGCGGGTTCATTCGGCTCGATTTCAACACATGGCAAAAGGGCCATTTAATACTCCTTGGCTTGTTTCTTTCCAAGCCCAGCGCTGATGGTCATTTGCAGGGCATCAGCAGGGCTCATATCGATAGCTTCAATACAGCTACGCGGTACCATCACCATGTAGCCGCCGACATTGTAACTCATCGGCAAAAACACCGCGACGTGGTCGTCTTCAAGGAATTGTGCCAAACGGTCGCCATCATCGCTTTTCTTCGTGACAATACCAATGAGCTTTAAGTCACCGCCGGGCAGGGTCACCAAGACCACTGACTCGTCGGCAAAGTTTTTTCCCGACATCATCTCGATAACATCGTTGACGGTACCATATACGGTGTTCAGCACCGGCATTTTGTTCATGAGCTTGCCGGGCAGCTCCCACAGACTATTGAGCAAGCTCCAGCGGGCACTGAAGCCAATAAGAAAGGCAATGACAAGAAAACTGATGAAGGCTAAACCCGGAAAGTAATAAGTTTCGCCTAAGGCGGCAACCCAAATGGGTCGTAACCACGTTTCTACAGTCACGAGTAGCCAACGCACGACAGCGATGGTCACGATGATAGGTAACAGTACTGCGAGACCTTTAAGTAAATACTGTATGGCTTTTTTCATTATGCTACTCTCTTGTGAGTTTGTTCTAGCTTAGCTTTTCAGGACCTAACATGAAACTATTTGGCAGTTATACCTCACCTTTTGTCCGCCATTGTCGGGTTGTTTTGGCGCTCAATGAGCAAAAGTTCGAGCTGGTGCCCACCGACTACGCGCAAAGTGCACAGCATTCACCGGCCAAACGCGTGCCGTTCTTTACTCATAATGAGTTAAAATTGCACGATTCGTCGTCAATTTTACGCTATCTTCGCAATTTAGCTGGGCAAGGCTTTTGCGATGACGTCGAAGATTTTGATCTGTATTGCTTGGTCAACACCGCGCTCGATACCACCATTAACTTGTTCCTATTAGAACGCGATGGTGTTGCAGTGGATGAGGTCGGTTACCTACAACGGCAACATTCGCGCGTCATCGCCATTTTAGATGAGCTCAACGAGCGCGAATGGCCAGAAGTGGATCCACAAAACGATGCGCACCTGCGCTTAGCCTGCTTTTTGAGCTGGGCACAATTCCGCGAACGTTTGACGATTCAACAGTGGCCGAATTTACAGGCATTTTTAGCTAGCGTGAACCAACAACCTTGGTTTGCAAATACGCATCCGGCATTAAGTTAATAACAATAAATAGGACTTTCTTATGCGATTGATGATCACTATGGCGAGTGTAGCGGTGTTAGCCGCATGCTCGCCGCAACAAGAAACGAGTACCCCAGAAGTGGCTGAAAAAACAACAACGGTGAACACTCAAATCACCTACCCAACAACCTTCCGTGGCAATGTTACCGAAGAGTATTTCGGTACGGTTGTGGCTGACCCTTACCGCTGGCTTGAAGATGACCGCAGTGAAGAGACAGAAGCTTGGGTGAAAAAACAGAACGAAGTCACCTTTGATTACTTAGAGCAGATCCCGTATCGCCAAGAGATTGAAGAGCGCCTGACGGCGATGTGGAACTACGAGAAAATAAGCGCGCCGTTTAAAGAAGGTGATTACACCTATTTTTATAAAAACGATGGCTTGCAAAATCAAAGCGTGTTGTACCGCACTGATGCCGAAGGCAACACTGAAGTGTTCTTAGATCCAAATACCTTCAGTGAAGACGGCACGACGTCGCTGGCGAGCATCAGCTTCTCGAAAGATGGCTCTATCGCAGCCTACGCGATTTCTGAAGGTGGTAGTGACTGGCGTAAAATTATTGTCATTGATGCTGAAACGAAGCAGCAACTGGAGCCTGAGCTCGTTGATGTGAAGTTCAGTGGCATTTCATGGTTTGGTAACGACGGCTTCTATTATTCTAGCTACGATAAACCAGAAGGCAGTGAGCTTTCGGCGAAAACCGACCAGCACAAACTTTACTACCACAAACTCGGTACCGAGCAAGCCAATGACCCGGTCATCTTTGGTGGCACTGAAGCCGAGAAGCATCGCTATGTAGGTGGCTATGTGTCGGAAGATGATAACTACCTTTATATCACTGCTGCCGTCTCGACTTCTGGCAATAAGCTCTTTATTAAAGACTTAAGCACCTCTGGAAGTGAGTTGGTGACTGTGCAAGGTCACACCGATGCCGACACCTACCCTTTGGATAACAAAGGTTCTAAATTGTATCTGGTCACCGACCTCGACGCCCCGAACAAACGCGTGGTCACAGTCGATGCTAGCAATCCTGCACCAGAGAACTGGCAGGACTTTATTGCTGAGACGGGCAATGTGCTGAGTGTTGGTACTGGCGCAGGCTATATCTTCGCTGAGTATATGGTCGATGCTATCTCAAAAGTTGAGCAATACGACTTCGACGGCAACAAAGTACGTGACGTCCAGTTGCCTGGCGTGGGTAGTGTGGGTGGTTTAGGCGGCAAAGCCGACGCCGAAGAGCTTTACTACACCTTCACCAATTACAACACCCCGAGCACCATCTATAAATTTGCTCCAGAAACCGGTGAATCTGAAGTGTATGAGAAGTCTAAAGCGGACTTCGATAGCGATGCTTATGTGTCGAAGCAAGTGTTCTACACCTCAAAAGATGGCACCGAAGTGCCGATGATCATCACCCACAAGAAAGGCCTTGAGCTAGACGGCACTACGCCGACGATTCTGTATGGCTACGGTGGATTTAACGTCAGCCTTACGCCATCGTTTAGCATTACCAATGCCTTGTGGCTGGAAATGGGCGGTGTCTACGCTGTCGCCAACCTGCGTGGTGGCGGTGAGTACGGTAAAGCTTGGCACGATGCGGGCACCAAAATGCAAAAGCAGAACGTGTTTGATGACTTTATCGCTGCAGGTGAGTACCTCATCGAGCAAGGCTATACCTCAAGCGAACGTTTAGCCGTGCGCGGCGGTTCGAATGGTGGCTTGTTAGTGGGCGCAGTCATGACCCAACGTCCTGACCTCATGCAAGTGGCACTGCCAGCGGTTGGCGTCTTAGATATGTTGCGCTATCACACCTTTACGGCTGGCGCCGGTTGGGCCTATGACTACGGCACAGCCGAAGACAGTAAAGAGATGTTTGAGTACTTGTATGGCTACTCGCCGGTGCACAACGTCGAGCAAGGTGAAAGCTACCCAGCGACCTTGATCACTACAGGTGACCACGACGACCGAGTGGTTCCAGCGCATTCATTCAAGTTTGCGGCGGAACTTCAGGCGAAAAATACCGGACCTAACCCGCAACTGATCCGCATTGAAACCAATGCAGGTCACGGCGCAGGTACGCCGGTCTCAAAAACCATCGAACAGTATGCTGATATCTATGGTTTCACCCTTCACAACATGGGTGTAAAAGACCTAGCAGAACTCAAATAGCGCTGTTTAAGTTTGGGATGAAAGCTACAAAGGCCTCCACATGGAGGCCTTTTTGTTTAGGGTATACGGATTTAATGGTTGATGGGGCACCTTCACCCCATCAATCTGATACCACCCTCAGATGGTTGATAGATCGACTCCGTAGTTGAGTTCCTCTGCGAAGTCCGGCAGTCCG
>JBLWXY010000006.1:0-195078 GCA_048267225.1 Pseudidiomarina sp. | reverse complement strand
AAAGCGGATTGCAATGGAGATTTCGTTGACGGCCCGCTCAACTACAAGAACTGCCCATTCTGCGTCTCCACCGCAGGCAGCGCTGACAGCAATGGCGCGCTGGACACGCCGAGTAGCACAAGCGACGGTGAAGTCGAAAGAGCTGCGATTGGTGCGCCTGGGGAGGTTTTAGTCGGGGAAGAAATGCCGTCTCGGGGAACAGCCTCCTCTAGTGATTCACCAATTCTTTTAAGTAACTGTGTTGGGCAACGATGTGATCCCGAAAAGCTTGGAGGTGAAAGTTTCGGTTCATTCGAATTCATGAATGATAGGGGAGTACAGGCGAAGTTGAATAACGCATGGGAGGAATCAAATCCTGATGCGCCAGAGGTTAAGAGAGGCTTATCAGGGTCACAGAAGAGAGAGCAAGGCGGATGGATTGTAAGAAATAAAGAGTCTGGAGCGCTAGATGTGATTCGCGTACCTAGCGGCACTAGAGATCAAATAAAAGGCTTAGTCGGTAGCAGGCCCAACTCTAACAAGTTCGATGTTTTAGCTTGGTTTCATACACACCCGAACTCGGAAACTGAAGGCTATGTGCCTCGTAGCTTAAGTGATGGGGATATTGGATTCCATAAGAGAGAGGCAAAGACTCCGGGCGTTCTCATTACTGATACCGGATATTACGGCTTCTTTTACCCAATAGCAGGGAGGTGATTTAGTGAAAAAGGCAATAGGATGGATTGGTTTTTCGATTTTATGTGGCTTGTCTTTTGTGTCGTCAGCACAGATAAGTCCAGAGCAAAGGGCTATTGATGTTGCCAAGCAGTATGTGCTTAAAACGCTCAAGTGGAAGTGTGGCGAATTCATAATTCAACCAGACGATTTTATTCTAGAAGAAAGCGATTCTACTTATATTGTATTGCGAGCCACGCATGAGGATGATCATCGTACGACTATTCCAGGAGGAGGTAAATCTGTCCAAATTCATGTAGATAAATCAAGTATGGAGATTGTTAAGGTACTTGGGTATCAATAAGGATTTGGTTTACACGATAGCGTCAAACTCATCCATATGAATGATCTACACTTACTAGTGTCCAACCTAAAACGAACACTCATGGAAAACTAAGTAGGTGATTCGATGGCAATTGAAAAGTGTCCTGAATGTGAAGACCAAGTGCTGGATAACAATTACAGCTGCCCCGCGTGTGGTTTTGTGAAATCAGACAAGCCCGAGCAACAAAAGCATCCTGAAAAAGAAATTACGAGCGCGAATACTTCGAAGGGGTTGCAGATACAGGGAATCATCGCGTTTATTTTAGCGGTCGCAGGGCTGCTTTGGTTTTATCTAAGCGGTGATGCTTACGCGCAGCGTAATGAGGTCAATGTGGTTGCGCTAATGATGTTTGTTGCTGGCTTCGTTTGGTATATGTGGATCCGGATTCGTATCTGGCGTGAGCACGACTGAGCCCGGTGCCGTTATAATTTAAAGCGCGCATAAAGTGGGTTGTGATCGGACACGGTACTGGTATCGATCGCGGACGTTTCTTGCAGGGTAAGGTCGCGATAGAAAATGAAATCGAGCGGGTGCTGCCGATAGGTTTTGATAAGATGCGGATCGACCATAATCGCCTGGCGTAGGCCAATACTACGGCAGAACTGCAGCAAGCGCAGGCGACGTTGGCGGCTCCACACGTTAAAGTCACCCGCCACTATAAGTGGTCCTTTGTGTTCCAATAGCTGCTCTTTAATAAGCTCCATTTCTTGCGAAAACTGCTGCGTACGCACAAAGTTGATGGCGTGGACATTGACGACCAACAATGAGCCGCCCTCGGCCAATGCATGGTGGGAAAGCATATAACTCTTATGTGTGGCGAACATGCCTTCACGTTTCTTGCTCAGTCGTGCCTTAGCCTCGGTAAAAGCATATTGGCTGGCGGTGAGCACACCATAAACAGAGCGTCGCGTTTGCATATTCGGGGCAACTGCATAAGACCAATGTGGCAATAACCAATTCTCTTTGGCACTCAGTTTCGCTTCTTGGAGCAATAAAAATAAACAAGGGTAATCGGCTAAGACGCTTGCGAGCGCGCGCTGAAACTTTGGCGTCTCAGTCAGCTTCTGGGTATTCCAGCACAGCACGCCAAAGTCTTCGCCATGAACAATCGGGTGTTCATGTATGAACTGTTGAGGGATCACGATCTTGGGTTTAAGCACGTCCTCGCCTTTTTGAAAATACGCCACATTCTCAGACACTGGTTCAGTGTATCAGGTTCAATTCGCGAGTATTGGCGGCTTGCGTCATGTGATCTTATCTCAGAAATTCTACGTTCTGCTAAGCTAAATAAGCAGTCTTCATATTCTGGAGTGGCGTCGACATGAAAAAATTTACAGTTTTATTCTTGGCATTGAGCATTGGTGGAATCGCCAATCAGTCGGCATTAGCGCAGGAAAAAGAAACAGCCTTGGTGCCACTACCGTCGTTGGATGACTTCACCAAGGGCCAGAATGGTTGGGCCTTCGGACTCGGTGGCGGTATTGAATACGAGTCTGCCTACGAAGGTTCAGATGAGTTCGGTTTTGAAGTCGACCCTGCTGGCGCTGTGCAGTGGCGCAGTGGTGACAATATTTTCTATTTCGCCGGTGAAGCATTGGGTTGGCGCGGTCTGCGCGCGGACAATTGGCTGTTCGAGGCCACTGTTGCCTTTGAAGAGGGTCGCGAAGAGGGTGACTCCGATGACGGCTACTTGGATGGCCTTGGCGATACCGAAGAAGGCACTGAGGTTGTGCTGCAAGCACGACGCGCGTTCGATGCTGATTGGCGCTACTGGCTAGATGGCCGCGTGATCACTGGCGACAACGGCAATATTGGTATTTTCGGCGTCGGCCGCCGCTTCGGCGAACAAAATGACGGTACCGGCTCTGAACTCGCGCTTGTTGCGGTCTATCACGACAGTGAGCGCGCCAACCGTGACTTTGGCATTACCGCATCGCAGGCCGCCGCATCAGGACTCGATGAAACCTATCTGGATAGTGGGCTGCGCTCGTTTGGCCTGCACTACAACTACCGCCAATACCTCAATGAGAACTGGCTGATTTACGTCGAAGGACTCTATGAACGCTACAGCAGCGACGTAGAAGAGAGTCCAATCGCACGTAACAACTATGAAGCGGAATTAGGTGTCGGGTTTATTTATGTCTTCTAAATCGTTCGTTATTTGCGTAATTCAAAGTAGCGTCAGGATATTGTTTTAAATATGGCGCACCCGACAGGGGTCGCACCTGCGGCCTCTGTCTCCGGATTATACCCCAACCAAAAGTGGTTTAGGAAGAACCCGCCGCACGTTATGAACTCAGAGCTTCCTTAAGTTTGTTATAAGCTATCTGGTGCCTTTCCTCACTCATTTTTTCAAGGTTATTCAGTTTCCAACGAACAGCAGGCAACTGTTGAACATGTGCAATTTCGAGTAATGACCAATCCGGTTTGCGTGATTTAAACGTTAATAGGAACTTTCTCTCGTTATCAGTAAATGACTCATGCATGCGCTTTACAATTTCCTCTCGCGCAGCCACAAGCTCGGCTAACGGGACATCAATGTCCGCCATCGACTTAAATTCCCCCTCATAAAGAGCAGCAATATCTTTGAATTTGGGTCGTAATAATTCCGAAATAGGACGCGGGTGGCTGAGCATATAAACAATTAACGCTTTACGTATATCATCCGTGAGGCCCTCATTATCCAAGAGTAGTTTGACGTCAAACAAGTCCCTAGGGTGTTGCCGATCGAGTGCGGCGCAAATTTTACCAGCATAGAGGTCGGCAAAACTGACAACTGAAATTTCCGCGAACCCGAATTCATTTTCAACCGTTTCAGTAACACTCAAAGAGGTTGATTCGTAGATCGTTCCTCGAAGAACAGGTGACAACTCTATCTTTATCTGAACCTTTCTACCGCCAACATCACGCTCCACCAATAAACGGAGCGCGTCCTTTTTAATTCCAAATGAGCGTATGACAGTCACATTTTGCAGCGCTGCGGTAAGATTCTTTGCTATTTGCTCTAGGTGACTTGTGATCGTTTGAAGTGACTGACCCCGATCCATCATAGGTAAAAAGACGAGGTCAATATCAACCGACAACCTTGGAAAATCTCTGACAAATAGGTTAATCGCTGTACCGCCTTTGAGCGCAAAACAGTCATGAGCAGCCACAAATGGTAGCACCTGCATAAGCAACTGAACCTGGCGATAATAAATGCTATTTCTATCCATGATAATTTACATCTCCTTGGGAACCGTAATTTGCCACTTGCTTTCCAGGCGACCATTAACCGCGATAGCTCTTTTACCTGAGCCTAGATCGTAGTCTGTTGGCACTAAATATTTAAACCAGGGCTGTTGATTGCGCTCCGCTAGCCAAAAAAATAACCGTTTAACTTTTACGTTTAGGCAGGCTTTTAGCAGAGTATCCAATTTCCGAGGTGACAGGTTGTGCAACCCCTGAAGCAGCGCATCAGCATGTTCAAAACTGACATTTTTTGGTACCTCGTTAAGTACTTCCAGAAAGGCTTTTTCAACACACGAATAGGTTATTTCTGGCAAACCTTTTGACCACTGCTGATCACGGACAAGACGTTGGTCGTTCATTAATGAGTCAGGCCATAGCCGCTTCGTGCCATGCCACACAAATGTAGTTTGCACATCTAGCTTGTGAAGCCATGTGGGAAGCTTATCGGGACAGTATAGGTCAACGATAGACGTATCACGTTTATTTACGTAATGACTGACGCCGGATAACTCTAACGCGGTTAGGCTGCCTATATGAATTCGGAATGTGACCATTCGCTGCAGTGAAGCGACTACACCTTGCCAAGTTAAATGAGACTCGTCTCGGTAATAAACACCAGGAGCGGCTATGACTAAAGCTCCGCGTCGGACGGAATTGTCGATGTAATGCACACTCAATCCTTGATCTTGTAGCCAACGTTTCGTTGCTACCATTCCCCGCGGAAGCTTTTGCTTGAGTGTTTTGCCTGCTTCATGATTTAGCATATGATGCTCTTTAAGTTTGAAACTATCAAAATACACGTTAATTATTGGCGTGAAACTTCAATTAGTCAAACCAAATGGTTTTGTAAAGTAACTAAATACGTTAATAACTAGCGTGTAATAAGTATTTTTTAAACTGTTTGATTTTAAATGGGCACCGGTAAACGACAACACCAAGACAATTCAATGAAAATTACAAAAGTGCGGGACTTTTCGAGATATCAGCTTTCGAAAATGGCGCACCCGACAGGAGTCGAACCTGTGACCTCTGCCTCCGGAGGGACAAGCTATTCGGTTTCGTCTCGTCTTTATAAGAATTGAAATTACCGATAATTCATAAGGTTATCTCATCAGTTGGTCCTGATGAGTCCCGTTAGATTAGGTTAAATCCCAGCAAAAGTGTGGGACTAACTGTGGGACTAAATAGGGTTACAACTGAAAGAGGAAAACCTTATGAATAGTCAGAAGATCAGAACCCCTCGTGCAATTGATGCACTCAAGCCCGACGCAAATGGCAAACGTTACCGTGTCGTTGTTGATGCCAAAGGTCTCGCAAAAGGTACGCTGTTATGTGTTGTAACCCCCACAGGTAAAAAAACGTTCTATACTCGCGCACTTTTTCGTGAGCAACGTATCGATGTGCGACTTGGTAGTTATCCCGCGCTGTCACTTAAAGACGCTGTTGCGCAGCATAATGAATGCATGCAACAGATCGACGAAGGTCACGACCCGAGAAGAATCCGTGCTGCAGAGAAAATCAAGAATCAAACCATACTCAACATGGATGAGTTATTTGAGAAGTGGTATCGACATGCAAGTGAAGCTAAAGGTTGTAAGCAATCAACTATCGATACCCATCGCTGGCGCTGGTATTCCTACCTGAGCTCTAGCCTTGGCAAGATATCCATCAATTCAATTACGCGCGCAGATTTGCTGAGCACACTCGATAAATGCGCCAGCAGAAGCAAAGAGCAGACACGAAAAGCATTCACTACGCTAAACCTGCCGTTGGATTATGCCCTGGCACGCATGCTGATCACGGAAAACCCATGCCGAACTATCAAACCTAAAGATGTTCAGGCGACTAAGGGGAAGTCGCGGAGTCGGCACCTCAGCATGAATGAGATCAAAGTCTTGTGGGATGAGCTAGACCGCAGGGCACCACAGCATACGCCACAAATGATCACGATTCTAAAGCTTGCCGTGCTCACCGGAGCCAGACGTAGCGAAATAACGCAAATGAAGTGGTCGCAGCTCACGCAAAAAGAGAATTATTGGATCTGGGATATACCGGAAACCAAAAACGGTATGCCGCACCGGATTTATTTGTATGGGCAAAGCATACGGTTACTGCAGGGACTAACTCCGATCACCGGCAATTCAGATTGGGTCTTTGAATCGAACAAATGCGTTAATAAGTCGATTCGCTCTGATTCAGTCACCTTCATGATTGCGCGCATGAGAAAAGACGTGAGTATTCCGCACTTCACGCTGCATGACTTAAGACGCACCGCAGCAACGCAGTGGGTAGAGCAACTGCGAGCTGATTCGACATTGGTTGAGCTGATGCTGAATCACTTGCCACAAAATCAGTTGGTGCGCACCTATCAAATCGTCACTCGAGAAGAGGAGCAACGTGAAACATGGCAACAATGGGACCGCCTGATTGCGGATATCACCAATGCGTAGTTTTTGGCGCGAGTAAATACTGATATCAAGTCAGATAATTACGGAGCGTATCGGAATGCAGTATTTAACATTAGCCAATATCAAAGAGCAGTTTCAAATATCGAAGTCGACGGTCTATCGCTGGATCGAGGAGCGTAACTTCCCGCGCCCGACAAAGTTCAGCACCAAGGCAGCCCGCTGGCGCGCTTGCGATATTGAAGAGTGGATTGAGTCGATCGAATCGTCTACTCGACACTAATTCCAGCCAAAGTTAGCGAGCGGGACGTATGGTTCCGCTCTAACCTCCTAAAACACTCCTACATACCAAACTAAATTACACCGTTTTTCAGAGTGTTAGCAAAAAAGTGCCAAAAAAGCCTCATCGAAACTTACGAACTTTATAAATAGAGATATCAAAAGCGATTTTGTTGCTGTGATTTAGCGTGATGTGGAGTTGAAGAGCTGGTCTCACGACGAAGCATCAATGCTGAAAAACTCGAGAGAATTGAGAGGGTCACTTAGGTGCTACCCCTTGATGACTCTATTGTTAAACAACAGGAACTAAGATTTGAATATAACAACTTATGATAGTGCCAGTTCAATAAGAAAAGAGTGGATCAATGAATATGCTAATGTGTTTGATAGATACGTAACATTGACCTACAGGGACGAAGTGAAAAGTGTACTAAGAGTCAATCGTGATTTAAAAACGCTTGCTAAGCACATGAGAACGAAAGCTTATGGCCAGCATGCTTTGAAGTATGCTGAGGATAGTATCTATCCAATGATGATTGGTGGCATCGAGCGCCATGCGAGTGGTTCTATCCATATTCATATGATGCTTCATAACCCTCCTGAGAGCGCTGTAATGGCTCAAAGAGATGAAACACTATGCAGGCATATAGAACAGTTCGTTACAGCTTTCTGGGAGCACAAGGGGTGTGGTCACCAGACTGACTATAAGCGCCCGTTTACAGAGAGTGATAAGCGTAAATGTCTTGGTTACTGCTTGAAGTACACCACAGCAGAAAACCAGAATAACTTTCTTTTCTACTGGGATAGTTCTGCTGCGGTTTTGCCGGATTCGTGTCTAAGATAAATCATCATTAATCGCGGTCATGCCAGAAAATTTAATTGAAAGTCGGCTGGGTACTTTTGGTGACACGGCCGATTTCTTCATCACTGGCATTTCGCACAATCATTTCCCAGTCGTAGTTGGATGTCGTTGTTAAAGCTACTAATTCTCCGGTGATTAAGATGCCAGCAACACATTCGCACTTGAGACCTAATTCGGATGCAAGCATGAAGCCAGGATCATAAAAGTCATAGTTTGAAAGTAAGGCATCCATGAACTCCGAAACGTTCATGGATTCAGCGTTGAAGAAAGAGGGTTGTAACTTTAGAGCGCGCACCGTGAATTTCGGCCATTTTAGCGTGCCCACATATCGATCGAGAGTACCACCGATACGTTCTCGATTTTCGGCATGGTGCACAGCTAGCTCACTATTTTCTTCATAAATCTTCTCATGGTCGATGTCTTCATGTTCGCGAATATAAATCTCAGCGAATTCAGAACGATCGTAATACCAAAACTCATACTCATCGTTGGCGACTTCAGCGGGGATTAAAGTCAAACTGAGTTCATACCAATTAACCGGCTCGCCTTGATAGCCTCCAGCCGTATTCTGGACTGCAGTCATGATCGCGTAGTTTTCTTTTTGTTGTTCGAGGACTTCAGTCAGTTGCTGGTTAGATAAGCCAATTTCCAATCCCCGGAAGTTGCTTCTTTCAGCATAGGCATTCGTCGTTAGCAAAAGTGCAATAATGATTAAGAGCTTTTTCATGGCATTTCTTCCGTGGGCTTACCGTTGTTATTTTGACAAATACTAGCACAAATTTTAAACATTACATTTTCTAGGGCCGACTTTGAAGTGGTAGCATCTTCTCAACTAAGGTTCCTAGTCCCCGTTTAGATGATTCAAAATGGATACGCACTAGCCTTATTCTGCTCAAAAGCCACTCCAAAAAGCAGCACATTACTTTGCCTTGTTTAAGGTTTTGCTAAATTACGCTCAAGGTCAAGCCAGTTGTGGCCTAGCAGCGTTTTAGTCAATTTTACCGTGTACAGATATATCTATACTTCAGTTGGCGGCTAATATCGCTAAAAATTGACCTTGTAAGAATAAGAGGATTTTGGTGAAAGAGTTGTCTCCCGATATTTTCATGTTAATCTCAACATAATTTTCATAAGTTGCTAATTTTAGAGATGCAAGGGAGCGACCTCGATGGCTAAATCCAAGACAACGGTATTATTGAGTTGGATTGGAGGAAATGATCTCAGCAAGGTTGATTCGGGAGCATCGACGTTGTTGGAAGGTGGTCCGGTCGCTTCGACTTTAGCTGCGCATGAATTCGATCAAGTCGAGCTTCTTTACAATTATCCGCAAGAAAATGTGGAGTCCTATCTAGCATGGCTCAGCGCAAAAACACAAGCGAACGTTTCAGCACGCTATGTACCGATGACATCTCCTACAAACTTTAGTGAAATTTACCAAGCGGCTCGCTCTCTCATTCTCGCTCAACAAGACAAGCAGCGTGACATCTCTCTTTTATTGAGTCCAGGAACTCCTGCGATGCAAGCCGTGTGGATTCTCTTGGGCAAGACCTCTTGTGAAGCAACATTCTTTGAGTCGTCGCTCGAGCAAGGTCCTCGCCAGGTAGATATCCCGTTTGAACTTGCAGCTGAATATTTGCCGGTTGCAAGCCAGCTCGACGACAAGAAGCTTACTGATATATCGATATCGGGAGCACCTATCAATGCAGCTTTTGAGAGCATCATTACACGTAACCCAACGATGGAGCTACTTAAAGCAAGGGCGCAACTGCTTTCAGATAGAAACGTGCCAGTATTGATTTATGGAGAGACAGGAACGGGCAAAGAGTTATTTGCGAGAGCAATCCATAATGCAAGTCAGCGTTCAAGCGAGGCTTTCATTGCACTTAACTGCGGTGCGATTCCAAGTGAACTCATTGATTCAATTCTCTTCGGTCATGTTAAAGGCGCATTTACAGGTGCAGTTTCGGATAAAAAGGGAGTTTTCGATGAAGCGCATGGTGGAACCTTATTCTTGGATGAATTTGGTGAACTTACACCAGCAACGCAAGTGAGACTTCTTCGAGTACTGCAAGAGGGAACATTTCTCCCTGTTGGTAGCAACAAAGAGCGAAAAGTTGATGTGCGCATCATAGCTGCGACACACCAAAACCTATTCGAGTTGGTAAGCAATGGCTCTTTTCGAGAAGATCTTTTTTATCGGGTGGCGGTGGGGATTTTAAATTTACCCCCGCTCAGGGAGCGTGAAGGAGACTTGTTGTTGCTGGCGGATCATTTAATTCAGGAACTGAAAATATCCGAGCCATCACTAAAAGATAAAAAACTTTCTGCAAATGCAAAAAGTTTTATAGTTAACCAGGGCTGGCGAGGTAACGTTCGCGAACTTCATTCGACCTTACTCCGGGCTTTACTCTGGTCTTCAAGCAACGTGATTGAGCGCAAGGATATCGAAGAAGCGCTATTTACCCCAGAGCCGCAACAGCCCGAAATAATGGAACATAATATCGCTGAAGGGGTTGATATCAAAGGATTGATGGATGAGCTGGCAAAAGAATATATATCGCGAGCACTTGTTCATACAGGACAAAATAAAAAGAAAGCGGCGAAATTATTAGGTTTAAAAAACTACCAAACACTTAATAATTGGATGGAAAAATACCAACTTTTATAGGAATGAAAAAGTTGGCACGCATATTGCTGAGATAAATCTATGACTATGAATAATGCTATCACATCATTGAACTTTGAATTCCTTAAGCCAGAAGTTGAGCACCTTGCTCAGCTAGGAGGGCTTGCGGAATCATTGCTTTATGTTGATCCGGGTAGTGCGTTAATTCGCTTGAGAAGCTTTGCCGAAGAGGTTGTGAAGCTGATTTATAAGCTTGAACGACTTCCTCGGATGCCTCAAGCATCATTTTATGATTTGCTCAAAAGTCAGGTCTTTGAGGATTGCGTGGATCCGTCGCTTATCAATCACATTCACTACTTGCGTCTGAGAGGTAACGATAGTGCTCACGGTGGTCAAGGTTCATTACACGATGCCCAAAAAGGCATGGTTATAGCGCACCAGGTCGCCATCTATTTTGGACTCAAGTACTTGGATAAGAAAAAGCAAGATATTGCTGAGTTCAAAGATATAAAAGATCCCAGTGCACAAGTAAATGCGCTGCAAAAGTCGTTATCCACTTATGAAAAGCAAATAGAGAAGCAACAAGAAGAGCTTGATTCAGTTATTCAAGAGCTGGAGAAGCAACGTGCTCAATATGCCGCACAACTTCCTCAGCCGAGCGAACCTGAGCGCAAGCAGCGCAAGCGTCAAAGCCAAGCAGTTGCCAATAGCCTGCAATGGAATGAAGAAAAAACGCGCCTACTGCTGATTGATTCGCTATTGCTACAAGCGGGTTGGGACGTCAGTGATGAAAGCCGTGTTGGTCAAGAAATCGAAGTCGATTTTCCTGCGAATCCATCCGGTAAGGGTTATGTCGATTATGTGCTGTGGGATGACAATGGTCAGCCGTTAGCGGTGGTCGAAGCAAAGCGCTCAGGCAACGAAAGCCTGCAGGCAGGGCGAGAGCAAGCACGACTGTATGCCGATGCCTTCGAGCGCATGGGCAAACAGCGCCCTGTTATTTTTTACACCAATGGATATGAGACCTTTATTTGGGATGACGTGCAGTATAACACCTACCGTCGAGTCTATGGCATTTACTCCAAAGACAGCTTGCAGTATCTGATGTATCAGCGGCAATATCGTCAGCCACAGTTAGAACGCTTCAATCCTGATATGAGTATTACCGAACGACCGTATCAAATTGAGGGTATCAAAACCGTTGCCGCACATTTCCAGAATCAACGCAGAAAAGCATTGATCATTCAGGCGACAGGTACAGGTAAGACGCGTGTATCAATTGCACTTGCGGAATTACTCTCACGCACGGGTTGGGCTAAACGCATTCTGTTTCTGTGTGACCGCAAAGAATTGCGTACCCAAGCAGATGATGCATTCAAAGAGCATTTAGGTTCTGAGCCTCGTTGCGTCATTGGTGAAAAAAGTAAGATAGATCAAGATGCGCGTGTTTATATTGCGACTTATCCGGGCATGATGAACCGCTTTGCTCAGCTTGATGTTGGTTTCTTTGACCTGATCATTGCTGACGAGTCACATCGTAGTATTTACAACAAGTACCGCGATTTGTTCGATTACTTTGATGCTTTGCAGGTTGGACTGACAGCAACGCCGGTGAAATTTATTAGCCGCAACACATTTGAGATGTTCGATTGCGAGAACTTGGACCCGACTTTCGAGTTTGATCTTGAAGCTGCAATTAATCATGAACCACCCTACTTAGTGCCGTTCCGGGTACGAGATTTAACCACAGACTTTTTGCGAGACGGCATCCACTATAACGATCTCACTGACGAGCAAAAACGCCAGCTAGAGGAAGATTTGGGCCTCGAAGAGGCGCAAAACACGACGATTGCTGGCAAGGATATCGGTCGTAAAATTTTCAGTGAGAGCACCGACACTATCATTCTCGAAAACCTGATGGATAACGGCATCAAGGATGAAACCGGTTCGCTTGTGGGGAAAACCATTATTTTTGCTCAGCGCCAAGATCACGCAGAGCATCTGGAGAGGTTGTTCTGCAAATTATACCCTCAACACGGAGCGAAGGTTTGTAAGGTCATACATAACCGTATTCCACATGTGGAAAGCTTGATTAAGGATTTTAAGAAACCCGATAATCAGTTCCGCATCGCGATCTCAGTGGATATGTTGGATACCGGTATTGATGTGCCGGAGGTGGTGAATCTCGTCTTTGCCAAGCCGGTAAAATCGTGGGTTAAGTTCTGGCAAATGATCGGGCGTGGAACACGCTTGCGGCCCAATCTTTTTGGCCCGGGCAAGGATAAGTCTGAATTTCTCATTTTCGATCATTACGGTAATTTTGACTTCTTCGAGCAGGAATATAAAGAACCCGAGAATGTGACGGTTCGACCATTATTGCAAACCACCTTCGAGGCACGAGTGGCGCTCGCACAGAGTGCACTGAAGCACAACCATATCAAGGCATTCGATACCGCAATCGAGCAAATTAAAGCTGATCTTGCCGACTTACCAGAGGCAAGTATTGCTGTGCAGCGTGAGCTGAGAAAGATACATCAGCTGATTCAAACTGATGCATTACAGAAGTTTGACGCGCGTACGCAGCATCTTCTGATGCAGACAATTGCACCATTAATGGCTGCACGCGTTCTGAGTGACAAGCACGCGAGTCAATTCGATCGTTTAATCGCCGAAATTGCCAAGTGCTTTGTTGAGCAAGCCAGTTGTCTCGAGGATGGTAGAGATCAGCTGATGATCGATATCAGTATGTTGGCAGTGAACATCCAAGCCGTACGACAAAAGAGCACTATCATCGACGAGGTGCAAAGCGCCAAATTTTGGCAAGAACTCTCAGTCGATGACCTAGAGCGTGTGCGCAAGGAACTGCGTGGCATCATGAAATACCGTAAACCCGGTGGTAACCATGCGTTGGGAACAAGTCGAACGAAAACCCAAGATGGCGGTGTTGAAGGAGTCGAACGTGAAGCTCCTATGATGCAATACAACGAGGCCTTGCTGTATCGGCGACGGTTGAGAGCTATCTTGAAACGCATGATCGCGCAAAATCCAACGCTTAAAAAGATTCGTGATGACCAACCCATCACCGAGTCCGAGCTGAAAATGCTAACATCTACTATTTTGACCAATAACCCTGGGGTGAGTCTTGAAGTGCTCAATGAGTTCTATGGTCGAACCGCAGATCAATTACACTTAACGCTGCGCGAGTTGGTGGGGCTTGATGCAAAAGCAGTGGATGAGCATTTCTCGAAGTTTTTACGCGAGCATCCAACGCTAACTGCGCAGCAAGTGACCTTTTTAAACTTACTCAAAAACTATATTGCAGAGCATGGCTCGATAGTGATCGACACACTATATGATGCACCGTTTACCTCAGTATCACACGAAGGGGTGGACGGTGTGTTCCCGGCGGATGACGTTGATGAGTTGATAGCGGCAATAACTCCATTTCTGAAGGCTGAAGGTCAGCCACAAGAGGTACAGGAATAACTATGTTAACAGGCAAAATTAGAAGTGATATCGACAAGCTTTGGGAGAAATTCTGGACGGGGGGAATCACCAACCCATTAACCGTCATCGAACAGATCAGTTACTTGATGTTCGCGCGGATGCTCGATATGCAAGAGGATATGGCGGAGCGAAAAGCAAACCGAACCGGCGGCAAGTTCGAGCGCCTTTTCCCGGAAACGCCAGAAGGGCAACTGCTGCGGTGGAGGAATTTTAAAAACCTCAGCGGCAAAGAGCTACACAGGCACTTGAAACAGAATGTATTCCCTTATTTTTCAACCCTAGGTGCTCAATCTGACCAAAATGATGGTTTGGGTGATGAAGGTACAACAACAAAAGCGCTCGGGCATATTGGGGAATACATGCAGGACGCTGACTTGGAAATCAAGAACGAGTCTGTTCTGGTTTCCGCAGTCGAGATGGTGGATGAATTACCGCTCACACAAAGCGATGTTAAAGGCGATATTTACGAGTATCTGCTCAGTAAGCTGACGACCGCCGGTATCAATGGGCAATTTAGAACGCCACGGCACATCATCGATATGATGATCGAGTTACTGGCTCCTGAGCCAACCGAAGTTATTTGTGACCCGGCTTGTGGCACGGCAGGTTTCTTAGCCCGTACGATGGAGTATTTAAACCGAGCGTACTCAAGTGAAGCAGGAACGTTCACCGACGAAGAGGGTAATAAGCATTTTACCGGTGACTTGCTGGCGCCTTATCGTGAGCATATCAACACCAGTATGTTCTGGGGCTTTGATTTTGATACGACGATGCTCCGCGTCAGCAGCATGAACATGGCATTGCATGGCGTAAATGGCGCCAACATCCTGTATCAGGATAGTTTGGGTAAATCGATAAAAGAAAACTTCCCCAAACAAGAGGAAGATTTCTTCGATGTCATTCTTGCCAACCCGCCATTTAAAGGTAGCTTAGATGAAACAAACACAAACCCTGACGTGCTTGGGCTGGTAAAAACTAAGAAAACCGAGTTGCTGTTTGTTGCTCATATTCTCCGTTCTTTAAAACTGGGTGGTCGAGCGGCGGTCGTTGTACCTGATGGAGTTCTGTTTGGTTCGTCAAAAGCCCACCAGCAGCTCCGTAAAGAGCTTCTAGAGCATAATCAGCTCGAAGGTATAGTTAGTCTACCTAGCGGCGTTTTTAAGCCATATGCGGGTGTTAGCACCGCTATTTTGCTATTTACCAAAGGAGGTAGCACCGAGCGTGTTTGGTTTTACGATGTGCAAGCGGATGGATACTCACTAGATGATAAGCGTACACCTCTCAAAGGTGAAGATGGCAATGATTTGCCTGATGCCGTTGCTAAGTGGAAACGCTACCGCCAACTCGTCGAAACCAACTCGTCAAAAGAAGAAATTGAAAAGGAATTTGGCGATAAGACGAAGAAAGCTTTTGTCGTTGATGCCGCAGACATTATTGCGAGTAAGTTTGATCTCTCAATCAACCGTTATAAAGAAGTCGTGTATGAAGAGGAAGAATACGAAGACCCGAAAGTTATTTTGAAGAAGCTGAAGGATCTTGAGAAAGAGATTATGGCTGATTTGGATGAGTTGGAGGGGATGTTGTGATGCTGAAAAAGTTAGGTAATGTAGCCAAGGTGACAACTGGACAGAGCGCTCCTCAAGATGAGAATGCTTTTGGAGTGAGTGGAACTCCCTTCGTAAGGGCAGGAAGTCTTCAGAAGTTATTATCTGGAGCTGAAGAAAATTCATTGGAATTGATTGATGATAGTTCGGCTAGAAAATATAAGTTGAAGCTCTTTCCTGTAGATACAATTTTATTTGCTAAAAGCGGCATGTCTGCAAAGCTGGGGAGAGTCTATAGGTTGAAGAGCCCTTGTTACGCCGTTAGCCACCTTGCTGCTATTCTGCCATCACGGGATGTTGATCCAGGATTTTTACTACGCTGGCTTGAAGCAAACCCTCCATCTCGGCTGATCGCAAATGATGCTTATCCTTCAATTAAAACTTCTGAAATCGAAAGGATCAAAATCCCACTCCCATCGATGCCGGAACAAAAACGTATCGCCGCGATTCTGGACAAGGCCGATTCCATTCGCCGTAAGCGCCAGCAAGCCATTCAGCTCGCCGACGACTTCCTCCGCAGCGTCTTTCTCGACATGTTCGGCGACCCCGTCACCAACCCGAAGGGATGGGAGGTTAAGCTATTGGGAGAGCTTGTTGATTCAGGTCCTACAAATGGTTTGTATAAACCTTCTACTGAATATGGGGCAGGGATAAGGATACTTCGGATCGATGGTTTTTATAACGGCGTTTTGTCGCCACAGGAAAAGCTAAAACGGGTAAACCTTGGACAAAAGGAAATCGAAAAGTACCAATTAAGAAACAGAGGCATTGTAATCAATCGTGTTAATAGTCGTGAATACTTGGGGAAAAGTGCTTTTGTTGAAAGGCTGGAAGAAGTTACTGTTTTTGAGTCAAATATGATGCATTTTTCGGTCAATGAAGAGATTATCAATCCATGTTTTTTGGTTCATCAGTTGCAAACTCCTTTTATTAAAAATCAAGTTCTTAAACTTGCAAAAGATGCGGTTAATCAATCAAGCATCAACCAGCAGGACGTGAAATCATTAGAAGTGATTGTTCCAAATTTACAACTCCAAAAGAAATTTGAACTTGTATGTAAGCGATATAAAGACTCATTAACGACACGAGAGGAAAGTCTATCTAATTGTGAAGCTATATTTTCATCTCTAAGTCAACGAGCATTTTCAGGCTTGCTATAGATAAGGACATCAACAATGCGTTTAAAATCCCTCAAACTTACCAATTTTCGTGGATACCAAGAGACGACCGTCATTCCTATTGATGAGTCAATGACGGGTATTGTCGGTCGTAATGATTTTGGTAAGTCGACGATACTTGAAGCCTTAGCGATCTTCTTTGAGGTTGATGGTGCGAAAGCTGATAAAAACGACATGAATTGTTTTCGTCTAGCAGAGGGGGCTAGCCATTTTGGAATTGCTTGTGAATTCGACGAATTACCAGAAAATTTGATTCTAGATGAGCAAGTGGAAACAACGTTAGCCGATGAGTATCTGCTGAATAGTGATGGCAACTTTGAGGTTGTGAAGACTTTCAAGGCTACTGCGTCGGGGAAACCCGATAAAACTTATATTCGTTGTGAACACCCTTCTGACGAAGGTTTGGACAATCTATTAGGTTTAAAAATCGGCGACCTTAAAGCGTTAGGGAAAAAGTCTGGTGTTGAAGAAACTGTTCCAGACAAACGCGTTGCGTCATATTGGCGTCAGGCTATTCGTGTAAACGCTCAACCTCTTAACGTAACGGAAACCTTGTTGGACGTAGACAAAGGTTTATCGACTGAAGGTAAATCCGTTTGGGGAAAGATTTATGACCAACTTCCTACCTTCGCGTTGTTTAAGGCTGATCGTGAGAGTAGCGATGGTGATGCGGAAGCAAAAAATCCCCTTCAACAAGCGGTCAAAGATGCACAGTCGGCTTTACAAGCCCAAATCACTGCTCTTGAACAGCAGATTGAACAGAGTGTCCTCGATGTTGCCGATCGCACACTTGATAAACTCCGAGAAATGGCTCCAGAACTTGCAAACGAATTAACGCCGCGATTTAAAGATAAACCTAAATGGACTTTCAATTTCACTCTAGATGGTGAAAACGGTATTCCTATTAATAAACGCGGCAGCGGTGTTCGACGCTTGATACTCCTCAATTTCTTTCGAGCAGAGGCAGAAAAAGCCGTGGCAGGCTCTCAACGCAAAGTGATTTATGCGATTGAAGAGCCTGAAACATCTCAGCATCCGAATTATCAGATCATGTTGATGAAAGCTCTGTTGAACTTGGCTAATCAAGATAACCGCCAGATATTAGTGACAACTCATGTACCAGCCTTAGCTGGCCTAATTCCAATTGAAGGAATTAGATTTGTCTCTAAAAATGATGTTGGCATTCCTATCGTCAAAATGCCATCAGACGATGTACTCAAAGAAGCAGCTGAGAGCCTTGGAGTGCTTCCCGAAACTGGGATGGAGCGAGCGAAAGGGGTGGTGTTGGTCGAAGGGAAATCAGATGTAACTTTCTTACGCCACACAACCAAGACATTAAAGGAAGCAGGCCACATTGATGCAAGCTTGGATGATGCTGGCATTGTACCGTTGCAAACCGGAGGCAGTGGGAACGTTAAGCACTGGGTTACGCATAAGCTTGCTGATGCTCTAGGTTTGCCTTGGTGTGTATTTTTGGACTCTGATGTCGGTGGTGACCCAGGACAAGTGAAGTCAATTCAGAAGAGAAAAGCCGAGGTTGAGGCACAAGGAAGATCGTTCTACTCGACTCGCAAGCGCGAAATCGAAAACTATTTGTGTCCAGATTTAATAAAGGGTGAGTCTGGAAAAGACGTTGCTTACACCGATACTTGTGATGCCAAGAAGATAATAGGTAATGCGGTCGGTATGAAACCTGATGATGTTATTGATCGGTATTGGCCATTAATGTCAGCCGAACAATTACTTGAGCGCTCAAGGTACGATGATAGTGGACGCGAGAAATTTGAACTGGTAGACCTCTCAGAACAAATAATTTCAATGGCTGAATTGCAGCTTTAAGCTGGGGTTCCGAGAACTATAAAAGGAACAGGGAGTAAAAAGGGATTATGCACGATACCGACGGGATTGCCGAACAGACTACCAACGCAAGTATTTTTATCAAGTCACTCCTGAGTCAATGTGAGCTAACCGAACCCAGTGGTGCTCCGTTATTTACTTTTCAGCTTAATGCAAATAACTATTCCAAACTAAAGTCACTATTGAGCCGACGCCCTCCTAGTTCTGCTTCATTCAAAAACGCTTTCTGGTGTGCAGCGTTTTGTTTATTCGGCGCTGAATGGTATCGACGTGAATATCAGTCAGGGTGGACTTGGTTGGGTATTTTTGAATCATTAGGGTTCGAACTGGATCCCAATCAACGAGCCGATGTTGTTATTAAGGGACTCACTTATTGGAAGCGCCCCCTAAACAGATATGAAAGCAATCGTAACGATTATCTTGGCTCAGTATTTAGTGAGGGGGGATTGCCATTCTCGCTCTTGGCCGCAGAGGGAGGACGATTTCAAAATCTATTTAAGCGATTACTTGTTGAGTTTGACCGAGCTAGATCGTTTGGCCTATCGCCAATACCGTTAATTCAGAAGCAGCTAGAGAGCATGCCTGATGCATTTCATGCAGAAAGTACGGTAACGTTGCTCCATGACATGGTACGTAATCTATACGCATTAATAGATACTTATAGTCTAGATGAGAAAAGCGAACCTTCAGAATATTTAGATTCGGTCGTGAAGAATTGGCGAGTAAGCTTCCCGATTCCTTTAGACATAGAGACTGGAAGCAAATTTCTGTCGGGCTTACTAATTTCAGCGGCGGATCGGCGCAAAATAAAAAAGCGTGAGTTCAGTCGTCTGCAGCTTTTCCAATGGCTGGGGAATACAGCCGAACTATCATTTTCCGCGATTATTGAAGTCAGCAAACAATTTCCCATCCCGCTAACTCGGAATGATTTAGCTGCACCTATAGTAGAGGTTCTTATCTATGAGGGAAATAAGCAAGTAGCTGATTTAGGAATGGCTCGGGCTGAAATTAGTGAGCATGGGACTATACTCCATATGCGTAGAACAGAAGTTTCATTTCAACGCTCCTATTCTGAATTACCATTATCTTTGGTTGTAATGCAGGCTGGTCGGTTGGCGTACATTGAAGAGATACCCAACTCTTCACTATCGGTACATGATATGCCTATTGTATTGAAAAACCAGAATGAAAAGCTTGTGGTCATAGGGGGTGGGAGTGTAAGCCATAAAGAACCGAGCTTAGCAGTTTTAATACCCCAAGAAGCAGTTGTAGATACCTCAACGGCAAATTTAATTGAAAATAAGGCTTGGGATGGATATCGAAGATTAGTCTTCTCGGGAAAGCTAACGGTTTGTTATCCCAGCACTGGCGCTGGTGATAGCGATCGCTATGTCTTATCGAGCCGAGAAGGTAGTTACAACAAAGAAAGTCTGGAGATTAATGGAGAATATTTCGAATTTTCGAGTAAGGAGGGGTATCCAATATTTAAAGGTATTCCAGAGGTTTTGTGTCATCACCCAAATGCCGATGTATTTATAGGAAGTACTAAAATTGATTGTGCCGCCAATTCAGGTGATTTGTTCGGTAGACAAGTGCTACGGGTCGAATCCGAGGGGAAAACATTGTACCGCCGGAAGATTGCCATTTTGCCAAAAGATTTTGAAATTCAGCTGAGGGCGGGTACCACACCCAAGGAAGGGACGCTTAATATATTTAGCGAAAGACCATTTATTTATGAAGTGAGTACGGATGTTGAGACGAAAGTGCACTCGGCAGAGGGGACAAAAATAATAGAGCTGCTTTCTAAGGGGATACCACCGATTCAAATAAACCTACTAGTACAAGCTAATCTGTTAGCAGAGCCTATTTCTCTAAACATTCCATTTCCAAGCCGAGGAGCGCTTGCGTTTGATTCTAATGGGAAGAGTCTACCTACCCATTGTTCGATCGACGAATTGTTGGGTGCGCGTCTATTGCTTTTCAGAGCGCCTAATAAAGCGAAGACTGAGTTTGAAATTGAATTGAAAGCTCCCACTTCGGCACGTGACAACCCTTCTTATTACTTTCACTATGACGTTTACAAATCAGTTGAAGAAGTTTTTCTATTTGAACTTCGGGAAAAAATAAAGCAATTACTAGCCACCGCTCAGAACCATGAACTTGATGAGGTCGTGAGAATAATTATTAGCTGCCACGGAGCAGGGTTTAAACAGTACACAGTGGGATGGAATCGAGTATCGGGTAACTTACATGACGAGTCGATAGAGTTTAATAGTCAAGATATTGGTGATTTTTCAGAATTGAACGTTGAGTTGATCAATATCGCTGACCTAGATCAAAAGCCTGAAATACTTAACCAAAGGATGTCGAATGGAGTGCCGATAGGTACTTATGAATTGCCGTGCCACCGTGAGCGGCCAAAACTTGTGGTCCCACAAAAAGACTCGAAAGTTTCGTTTCGAGCAATATTTGTTCCACCAACAGAGGTGGCAGGCTTAACGAGCGACATCAGAACGATCGAGAAAGCAGTACAGCAGTTTCATCCCGTCACGAATACAAACGCCTTTATTCCTGTTTTTGACGCAATGGCACTCGAACCTGAGCATTCAGGGTGGCGTTACCTCGACAAACTTCTGGAAAAGTTTGGACATTTGCCGATGGCGACCTTTGAGGTATGGAAGTCGCTATCCAAACAACCTGACTGCTTAGCTATGCTGCCGTTCGCAAGTAAGCTTAATGTAGAACAAGTACTAGAAGTTTTGCAGGCGCAATTCAATGTCGTTTGGGAGTTGCTACCCTCACAATGTTGGAGTGATGCGCGCGAAGGATATAAGACTTACTTGGAAAAGCTGGGTTTACCCAAACCACTAATTACTAAATATTTGCAAGATAAAATTGATGCGATAACAGCTTTTACGTCGCTACCCGAGTTATTTTCAGTTAGTGCGCAAAATAGTGCGATGTACAGCTTCGCAGTGAGAAATTGGCGAGATGATCTACTTAGATATAACGCGGATGAGAGAATTCGATGGCCTCAACATTATGGTCTTGAACTCGAGAGAGCAGCATTAAACTATTTTAATGAGCTAGTGGTGTTTGACGTTCCAAACAAGTTTCAGTGTGCTGTAATGTATTTTCCAATCGTTGCAGCGGCTGTGGTATCGGGAAACCATAGTTGGGAAGATATTTTGGGCGTAGAAAACGTGAACTATTTTCTCCTGCGCCAGCTGATGGATTTTGATCGCGACTGGTTTAATCCGATGTTCCAGTATGCGCTAAGCACTTTTCAGGAGTAATTTGAAATGAAGGGATTTTTTTCAACCTTAAAGCGGCGGGCCAACTCACGGGCAAAAGAAGCGACGCTCAGTGTATTGGGTATTAATAACCCGGGATTGCGTAACTATCTGAGCGCAAAAATGGAAAGCGAAGAGGCGTTTGTGAATGGACCGGTTTTTGAGCAGATGTTTGCTTGGGAGCGCAATCAGTCTTTTACCATGATGGAACTAAGCGAACGAGGGCTTCTATCAGCAGAGATTGTCGATGCTTTAGACGCAGTGAGTAATGGGCGCTATAGATTCGACAAAAACTGGTATCCATTCAAACATCAGTACAAGGCGTGGAACGATCTCCTATCACCCAAGGCTCAGTCAAGAATCATTACAAGTGGCACAGGATCGGGGAAAACGGAGTGTTTCATGATTCCTGTTCTGGAGGATTTGTACCGTGAGACGGCAGCGTCTCAATCCCAGCTAACGGGGGTGAGGGCACTGTTTTTGTACCCGCTAAATGCATTAATTAATTCGCAAAGAGAGCGGCTTAATGCGTGGACTAAACATTTCAATGGAGATATTCGGTTTTGTCTTTTTAACGGAAAGACTCCAGAGGAAATAAGGGGTAAGGAGCTTCAAGTTCAAAGAGCCAACCCTCAGGAGGTCATGAGTAGAGAAGGTCTGCGAAGTGATCCAGCACAAATTTTGGTAACAAATGGCACGATGCTTGAGTATATGCTTATTCGTCAAGCAGACGCCCCTATTATTGAAAAATCTAAAGGAAAATTACGTTGGATTGTGCTTGATGAAGCACACACCTACGTTGGCTCGCAGGCTGCAGAATTAGCATTACAGTTGAGGCGAGTTATGCAAGCTTTCGAGGTGGCGCCTGAAAATATTCGCTTTATAGCAACGTCTGCAACAATCGCGGGAGAAGAAGCTGAAAAAAGTCTAAAGCGTTACCTGGCGAATCTAGCAAATATTTCCGAAGAGCAAGTCGATGTAATAGGTGGGCGGCGAAATGTTCCACAATTACGGTCCAAAACGGGCGAGGAATTGTCTTTAGATGATATCGAGGCGATTGAACCGGAAGGTGAGCGGCCTATTTCAAAAAATGAAAAACGTGATCCCTCTGTGTCATACAGACGCTTTAATGCATTGATAAACAATGAAATTGCCATGACACTGCGTGACTTGTTAACTAAAAAAAGCTCCTCTCCGAAGACTATTGAAGAGTTAAAAAGTGGATTATCGAAGTTCAATCTAAGTGAAGACTCAATATATCGATGGTTAGATCTGTGCATAAATACACGCCCTTCATACGATAATCAAGATGAGGCCTTTCTTAAAATCAGAGCCCACTATTTTCAGCGTACCCTTGATGGTCTATGGGCTTGCATTGATGAAAAATGTGCACATAAAGCCAATACGACTCTCGATGGACACTGGCCATTTGGCTCTGTTTACTCAAAAAGTCGCGTTCGTTGCGAATGCGGATGTCCAGTTCTTGAATTAACATTCTGCGATGAGTGCAACGAACCGCATCTACTTGGCACTTACGATGCCGACTCAATGTTACAGCAATGGGTAAATCGTCAGGAAGATGACTTCTCTTTGATGGAAGAAGAACGAGAGTTACCTCCAGAGGAGCCAAAACATTGCTCATCTACAGGTACTCGCAACAGCACGCGGACGTCTCCGCCTGTTGTATTTGGTCGTTACAGAGGACAAGAGCATAGTACATATGAAGTTATTTCTCTTGATAGAGCTGGGCGAATAGCGTTTGAAAAGGGGGAGCTAAAACTCACCGTTAATGAGGCTCTCCAACAAGAATGTTCTGAGTGTGGTCATAAAGGGCGTGGAGAGCATGGAAAAGCCCTGAGAAGATGTTTGCTTGGCGCTCCGTTCTTCGCGACAAGTATCGTTCCTACAGTACTTGAATATTGCCCCGATTTTGTCAGTGAAGACAAAGAAAAAAATAAAAAAGGACCTAACTCTCTTCCGGGAAGGGGGCGCCGTCTAATCACCTTTACCGATAGTAGGCAAGGCACAGCAAAGATTTCCATAAGCCTTCAACAAGAAGCGGAGCGCTCGCACTTTCGTGGCGTGTTGATCAGAGAATTACGCAAGTCACTTGAGTCCCAAATTGACTTAGAACCAGATCTTCTAGATCGAGTTAAAGATTACCAGTCGATGCCAATTGATAAGATTAAGGGGCTATTGCCTTTAATCGAAAAAGCTAACCCAGCTGATGCAAATGCTCTACGTAGTTATCTGGCCGCACTCGAAGGAGGTGCACAAAATAAAGTACAGCCAAAACCAATGCAGTGGAAAGAGCTTATTAATATTGTCAAAAGCGACAATGATATCGCACATTCTATGACCATGGAGAACCGTTATCTTGCTCCTGAAGTGTTCGAGCGTTCAGATGCAACGAAGCTATCAGAAATGCTCTTTACTCGTGAGATTGCAAGACGCCCTAAGTTTAGAAATAACATTGAAACACAGGGACTTATTAAGCTTATTTACCCCGGTATTGAGTCCATCGGTAAAGTTCCTGAGTTTTGGGACGATTACAACCTGTCATTGCAAGACTGGAAAGACTACCTGACTATATGTATGAACTTTTATGTAAGAGAAAATACATTCGTTGCCGTCAATGATGAATGGTCTCGTTGGATAGGAATGCACTTTTACCCGAAGTTTTTAATAGCACCTGAATCTCTCGACGATGACGAGAACCGGATAAAAAAATGGCCTCTAGTAAAAACAGGAAACCTTAGACAGCAACGAATTATAATGCTGTTGATCAAAGCCGCGGGTTTTAAATCAGTCGAATCTCGGGAAGAGAATATACTCAACTCATGGCTAAAAGCGGCTTGGAAGGCGTTAGTTGATACGCAAACGCTCTCTGAAGTATCTAACAAGCTGTTTCAGCTGCGTTTAGATACAGTATATTTCTCATTAATGTCGGAGGCATATATCTGTCCAATAACGAATAAGCTTCTCGATACTGCATTTAAGCGGATGACACCATATATCCCATGGAACAAGAAGCGCGAGGATTATTTGTGCGAGAAAGTAGAGCTCCCACCTATTTGGGAGTTTGATACCAGCTCAAATATTTCCACGTTTGTTGATGAGGTCAGAGAAAAGGTAGCCAATGACCCAAAAGTTCAAGAACTACGTGAACAAAATCTATGGACAGATATAAATGACCGCGCTGTTGAGGGTGGGTTTTATTATACAAGCGCCGAGCATTCAGCACAGCAATCAACTGATAACCTAGAGAGATACGAAGAGTGGTTCAAACAAGGACGTAAAAATGTATTGAATTGTTCCACGACTATGGAAATGGGCGTTGATATTGGCGGAATTTCGGCAGTTGTTATGACTAATGTACCACCGCATCCTGCAAATTACCTACAAAGGGCTGGGCGGGCGGGACGATCTAGTGAGTCCAGAGCTATTGGATATACGATTTGTAAAAGCAATCCTCATGATCAGTTCGTATTTAACTATCCGAAATGGCCATTTGAAATGGTTATTCCGGCTCCGACCGTAACGTTTAGCTCCTCTAAATTAGTTCAGAGGCATGTGAATGCTTTTCTTTTGGGTAAATTCTTGCGCGAACACATTGGTGTAACACAGAAAGAAAAACTGTTTTTGAGCCTAGAGTGGTTTTATGTCAAACAGGACTCCCAGAAACCGGTCTATGAACGGTTCATTGACTGGCTGAGTGCAAATAGTGGAAGTATGAAAAAGCATTTGGACGTGCTTGTAAGAGGCACAACACTCACTTCAACCTCGGAAGTGAAGCTATGCGAAGATGCGATACATAAAATTGAAGAGCTAGCGCAGCGTTGGATGGAGGAATATCGGTATATCCATAGTGAATTAGCAGCAACGGACTCAGAGCAATACAAATACAAGCTGGAAAAAGACTTGTGCAGACTCTCTCGAGAGTACCTATTGCGAGACCTTGCAACAAGAGGATTCTTACCGGGCTATGGATTTCCGACAGACGTCGTCAACCTATCGGTCTATTCACTGACTGATTTCTTGCGTGAAAAGAATCGTAAGAGCGAAAAGGGTACCAATGAATCACGAGAAGATAATGTTTCAATGAGCCGGGGGATGCCCAGCAGAAACCTTGCTGTTGCTATCCGCGAGTTTGCTCCTGGAACTGAGCTTGTTTTGGATGGCCGAGTGCATAAATCCGCCGGTATCACTCTAAACTGGCAAAATATACATGTTGAAGGAGCTAAAGATGCTCAGAAGTTTGATATCGCTTGGAAGTGTGACAGCTGCGGTCAGACTGGTTATGAATCTCAGTTAAGCAGGCAAAATAACCTCATTTGTACTAACGCAAAATGTAGCAAACCTATAAAGACCAAACACCAGCGCCATGTTATCGAGCCGACCGGGTTTGTCGTTGATTTCTATCATCCTCCAACGAACAACATTGCCCATACGCATTTTGTTCCCGTGGAAAAACCATGGGTAATGGGTAGAAGCGCTCATATTCCATTGCCTAACCCTGAAGTAGGCTATATGGTATCTGACAACGAAGGACATGTTTTCCATCATTGCTCTGGGCTAAATGGAAATGGCTATGCTTTATGTCTGGGATGTGGCAAAGCCGAATCAATGACCGCTTCAGGTGAGCTTCCTCAATCTCTATCGCTCGATAAACCGCATCGCCCCCCCATGCCCAATCGTTTCCAGAGAAATGCTGATGATAAATCAGAGTGCAATGCATCTGGAAAAATTATGGAGAGTATCCACTTAGGGTACAATACAACGACCGATGTTTTCGAACTTGTACTTCGGAATCCAACTTCGACAGAATACTTGCAAGACACGGTTGTTGCTACAACTATAGCGGTGGCGCTCAGAAAAGCTTTAGTTGCTCACTTGGGCATATCAGTAGGTGAGGTAGGTTACGGGACACGACCTGCTTTGATTTATGGTGGCGAAAAAGTTGAAGTCGTTCAACTTTTCGACACTGTAAGTGGTGGAGCAGGTTTTGCAACCTCCGCCCGACATTCCATTGAATTTCTGTTGAAAGAAGTTTCTAGCGTACTCGACTGCAAAGAAAAGTGTGAAAACTATTGCCATTATTGCCTTCTGGAGACCGATTCAAGACATGATATCGATAGGTTAAATCGGAAACTGGCATTGACTTGGTTGCAGGAAAACGTTCAGGGGCATGTGTTCCTGCCGAGTGATTATAGAGCATTGTTGGGCGAAGATTGCCAGGTTAAGTATGTGGCTAGCACCCTGAAAGAGAGGTTAAGTGAGGCTGTCAGAGCCAAACCAGAAAAATTGAGTTTTGTATTTTCCGAGTCCGTAGACGATTGGGACATAGCAACTGGTCACTTCAAGGCGATATTCCACCGATTTTTGAGCGATGATATTTTCATTCAGGTGGCGGTACCAGATCTTTGCTACGACGACGAGGTTAAGAGGTTCTTAGCTGAGCTCGAAAGGATTGGAGTTGAAGTGGTTGCGGCTAATGTCGCACATGAAATAGTGTTTCAGATCGTGAAAGATGGTCAGTGTATAACTGTAGCAAACGCGGGTGAACATACCACGCTACCTGGTGAGAATTGGCTTGTAAGCCACGAAATATCAGTAGAGTCTAATGACTACCCACTCATAACAGGACAAAAACTTGACCTGGAGTCACCGCCTAATATTGGAGCGCTGGAAGTTCCAATACTGAATGATTTGAATGGACCACTCCTAGGATTTGGGGAGAGGTTAATTAACCTTTGGACCGAGAGAGAGCCTCGGATTAGCCAGCTACTATCGAGTTCGAAAATAGAAAAAGTAGTCTACACAGACCGCTATCTGCGGAGTCCGTCAAGCTTATTGATGTTGAGTGAGCTTCTTTCTGCGGTTGCGGAAAACCAGAAGATTATCATCGAAGTCAACACCTGTTCTTACAGCAATCACCGTCCTAGAAATAGCTTTGCCATCCATCATGATTGGGAGGATGAAGACGATTATCAAAAGATATTTACCGGTTGGCTAACACATGCTTGCGATCAAGATGTACATGTTAAATTTGATTCTAAAGCCAATGTTCCTCATAGACGGACTCTGGAAATGGTCTTTGAAAGCGGTAAAACGGCTACAGTAGCATTAGATCAAGGACTAGGTTATTGGCGTTTGGTGTTAGATAGAGGACTACACAACTTTGATTTTAGCCGGAGTGTTAAAGATCAAGTCTTGAGGCTTGGCGAGGCCTATGGACGAGCTAAAGTCTATAACACAGCAGAATGGCAAACGTGGTTTACTATTAATGTTATCCAGTAATACGCAATCAGCCTAGGGAATCAAGTGTCTTACAAATGGGGGCCATCACCCTCATCTTGTTTTATGTGATAACAAGAGGCTAGCGGTAAGTAGTGGGAACAAAATGAACAATTGATAAGAAGAATAAAATGAGAATAACCCAAATATCCCTCACAAACTTTCGTTCGTTCAGAGCGACGCAGAATATAGATGTAGCACCAGTAACGTTGCTATTTGGACCCAACAGCGTCGGCAAGAGCTCAATTCTGTTAGCGCTCTTTTATGTCCAGCAAATACTTAAACATGGCCACTGCGATCCACTTCGTATTGATGCATTGGGTAATAAGCATGTCGGTGGGTTTAGGAGTTTGGTTAATGGGCGAGATCCCAAAAAGCGCATCACCATCAAAATCACCTATAAAAAAGGGGGGTACATCGGTTCTAGCTATAACAAATTAAGCGAGTTACTCGATGACGAGGTAGGCTTAACCGTAGACAGTCCCACAGCAGACGCAGATAAGGTTGCAATTGAGCTCGGTATTGCTTGGAGCTATAGCAAAGGTGAGGGATATGCGTATGTGGCGTCTTATAAAGTTTGGTTGGATGATCAAAAAATTGCTGAACTTAGTTCTGATTCAGGTACTAAACAGCCGATGATTGATTATTTGAATTATAGTCATCCAGCGTTAACTTGTGACGAAGACGCTAGCGATAAAGCAGAAGGTGAATGTGCTGACTACGTATCGAATTTTCAGAGGGTGATTAATTCGCCGCGAAGAATGATGTCGATTGTTCCAGACGTCGAAAGCATAAAGAACAAAGAGTTAGAGTTCCATGAGCCAATAGGCTTCAAGGGTTTTGCTGGCGCCTTGCCAAAGTTAGGAGCGGTACTCGAAACAACGCTAGACATTGAGCCGCCTTTGGTGATGCAGCGGATACATGAGATTTTATCAGATGTGGTGGTAGCTCCTTTGGATAACTTACTTCTGCTTTTAAATGAAAGTCTGTGTATCGGACCGCTGCGGGTGGTGCCAGATTCGCTCAGTACGAGAAACCCTTACCCTAATCAACGTGAATGGTACGACGGAACAGCGGCCTGGGAAGAGCTCCGTAATTCAGGCCCACAGGTGATGGAGTTAAACCACTGGATGAATAAGCCTGAGACTCTGAACTTGGGCTACTCCATTCGGAATAGAACGACGCGCGAAGTGGTTAGCTATTCAGGTTCCGAAAACTGGGCTCGGGAATTGGCTGATATGTTGCGTGCTATTCAATCCTTTGGTGGAGAGCGCGATTCAATCGATAAGCTAAAGGATAATATTGAGCTGTTACCCCCTGAAGTAAGGGCCGAAGTCAGTAAGAAGTTGGAAGACAGCGAAAGTAGTCTTCTTGATAAGAGCCGGTTCGACATAGTTTTATGGGATGACGTTAACGATATTGAAGTTAACAGTTCGGAGGTAGGTGTGGGTGTGTCACAACTGCTACCCCTACTGGTTGCCGCCGTAAAACGGCCTCATGGTTTGATCGCATGTGAACAACCAGAGTTACATGTGCATCCTCGTGTGCAAGTTGGCATAGGTGATCTGCTTCTGCAAACAAGTAGAGGAAGTAAGACTTTTCTAATCGAAACTCACAGTGAACATCTTATTCTCCGGATTTTAAAACGTATCCGGCAAACGACCGAAGGCGAGCTGCCAGAAGATATTGAACCGGTCTCTCCAGAACATGTTTCAATAACCTACCTAGAGCCGGGGCCTGGTGGTGTGACTTCACGAAGAATTGAGGTTGATAAAGAGGGTGAGTTTGTTCAGCGTTGGCCGCATGGGTTCTTTACCGAGCGTGGTGAGGAGTTATTCTGATGCACGCATTATTTGGAGTTGAGCCTGCGGCTATCAGTAGCTGGCAGAACATGAGATACGTTATCGAGAAGTTTGGAATGAGTCGCGGGGCCTTGATTGCACAAATCCCCAGGAAGTGGCCTGCGCTTGTTTTGGATGAGTGCCGGCGTAATCCAAACATTAAGGATATTGAGCGAGCTCGAATTGAAGAAACGCTAAGGAAGGCAAAGAGTGACAAACTATTTCGGCCTCAAACGCAATATGAGCCAGATCAGAGTTGGACTGAAAACATTCTTGGCGAAGAGATTAATAGCTTACTGCATGGGGTTATCGTCTCATCAGAACCTATGAGTGAGACATGTTTTAATGTGGACGATATTTCCGACGACTTGTTTGAAAACTTCGGCCAAACACGAGTTAAGCAGAAGGCTGAAGACTTAGCTGACGCTGCGCGCTTTGTGCTTGCAAACGCCGAAGAAATTGTACTAATAGACCCCTACTTTCAGTCGGCTAGACGATGCATGAAAGTTTTGAAGAGCATCATTGAGGTAGCTAGATCCTATAACAGTAGACTCGAGCGAGTATATGTCTATTGTGCGGAAAGTAAATGCAATAAGAGTGGTGATTTAACTGAGCACGAGTATCGTACTGCGTTAAAAGCTTTACAATTAAAGGACATTACGTACCACATTATTCGGATCGATGATGGGGTTACTGATATGGATATGCACGCTCGGTATTTGCTTACACCTGACGCTGGGTTGAGCTACGACCGAGGATTTCAAGAGCCGGAGGACATCGCGAAACGCGAGTATGTGACTCCGGTAAGTTGCATTGTTCAGAAGTTACACGGCGAATTACGAGATGAGTTCTCACTCGATAACCCAAAATTGTCGGTTACACAGCACATTACTGTGGAAACTTAGCCCGTGGCTCGCTACGTATCTCCTCCAGTCGAAAGCTTCGATTCTCTACGCCAACCCTTGACGCCGGGAGAGCGGGTGGTTTTTGATTTCTTCGATCAGAACCTGTCTGAAGAATGGGAGATTTATGTGCAGCCGCACGTGAATGGATTGCGTCCCGACTTTGTTTTACTAAATCCAAATGCAGGCATCGCCGTCTTTGAAGTCAAGGACTGGAACCTTGACGCCATGACTTATCGCATAGAAATGCGTCGCGGAAAATCGCCGCGTTTGTTGGGGCAGCGCAACGGAAAAACGTTTTCACTTCAAAGCCAGAACCCAGTTGAGAAGATTCATCAGTACAAGCAAGAGATCTTCAAGCTGTATTGCCCCCGACTAGCAAAGCAATTTGGCTTTGCGACAATAACCGCCGGTGTAATCTTCCCATTCGCCGATGATGGACGGGTAAAAGAGCTATTCCATTCCTCGATGGAATACAGAGGAATGACCAAATATCCCAGCTACTCTCCAATGTCAGGTAGGCATGCGCTGACTCGAGGCGATATGAAGTCGGTATTCCCAGAGGGGCGACGCATGCGCTCCCTATACATGACGCCGGCATACGCGAATGATTTACGCTATTGGCTACGCGAACCAGACTTTTCAGAGTCCCAACGTCAACCGTTAGAGCTGGATGCCAACCAAAGGGCACTAGCCACCACGCGAACCCAAAGTGGTTATCGTCGAATAAAAGGATCGGCTGGCTCGGGTAAGTCTCTTGTCCTCGCCGCTAGAGCTGCTGAACTCGTCATGCAAGATAAAGACGTCTTAGTCGTCACCTTTAATATCACACTTTTACATTACTTGATGGATGTCGCGGTACGTTGGGGGCACACAGGAGGAAAAACTCGTAATCGCGCAACCTGGTTAAATTTTCATGCTTGGTGCGCGCGAGTTTGTATAGCGGCTGATATGGAGCAAGAATACCGCGAATTGTGGAAGGATAAGTCACAGTTGCAAGAGGTTTTAAAATATCGTCTTGCGGCACTAGTTAGCAGTATTCTGGACAATGACGATGATAACGTAGTCCAGCGGTACGATGCTGTTCTCGTTGATGAGGGGCAAGACTATCAACTTAGTTGGTGGGATACACTTCGCAAAGTATGCAAGCCCGGAGGCGAGATGCTCTTGGTCGCTGATGCTACTCAAGATATCTATGAAACTGCGAACGCGTGGACTGATGAAGCAATGAGTGGTGCGGGTTTTGTGGGGCCTTGGTCGAGCCTTGACGTTAGCTATCGAATGCCGAAGCAGGCTCTCGATTATGCTCGAGAATTCGCTTTGCGGTTCTTACCACAAGAAAATATTAATATACCGAGCAATGATCAGGCATCACTTGAGCTCGAACCGACAACTTTGCGTTGGGTTCATACAGTTCAGGATATCGCCGCTGAGGTATGCCGTGATGAAATTATAAGGCTCTTTAAAACGGAGCAACTTGAGGACCTTAGTTTCGCAGAAACTACTTTTTTATGTTCGCAAAAAAAATTTGGAATGGAGGTTGTCGACGCTCTTGGTGAGTTAGGCATTAAATCAGTCCACACTTTCGACCCTGAGGAACAAGAATCACGACGTCAGAAAGTTGGGTTTTACATGGGCGACGCAAGGGTAAAAGCAACCACGCTGCACAGCTTTAAGGGGTGGGAATCCAGACTGTTGATTATTTACATCGGTGACGTAGCTTCTCAGCAGGAATTAGCGTTAGTTTACACCGGTCTAACGCGACTCAAACGAAGTATAAAAGGAAGTTCCCTAACCGTGATCTCAACTTCTGAGTCACTTCTAGAATATGGTAAGACTTGGCCTAGTTTTGAGCATAATCTACCTTTTTGAGGTGGTCTTCTAAAAACCTACGTGCGTTTATAGTCTTGAATTATTTTAAAAATGCGACGAAATTCATAGTCGTCAGAAGCTCCTTTCCAGCGATTAGCGAATCGGCAAACTACTTGTAGGTTATCGGCTTCATAGTGACCATCACTATCAATTCTATCCAGAGAACACAAGAATTCACTATCACCATTTCTTTCATCCATTTCGAGCGGCAAACCCGTAAGAGCACAAAATCCATCCTGTCGTTCGATAAGTGAAATGATGTATTCCTCGAGCTCGAGTTTCGAAGAGAAACGAAACTCTTTACTCTTTACGTTTGTCTCTCTTACTTGACCGTTAGAAGCGTTAGTCGTTTTCATGGCAGTACTTGCCATACGTTGCTCAGCTGCCTTGTTTGAAAGTCGGAACGCTACTTTGCGGATACTCGAAGCATTAGTGACAGGGCTGTACTTATTCGCTGACTTCTTATTTTTTTCCTTCCAAGTCGCTTGATCATGCCAAGGGGATAAGTCTTCGCCGTTGATCAGCGCGAGCGCGTATGCAGCATAATCGTCATTCAAGTTCTGTAAGGTCGCTTCTGTTGAAAGGAAATCTCGAGCTTTAGGGTGCAACGAACGCCAGAGTAACTCATCTCCTTTTTTAGACCGATAGGACCAATCTTCGCAGGGCTTGTGACACACGACAACTTCTCTTTTCCGGCCCACAGGTTCGACTTTGCGTTCGAAAAATGGCGCGAGGTTCTTAGAAACGGTCCAGTAGAGCTTTTCTCCATCTCTATGTATCCAAAGATCACCGCTAGTTTGCGAGATGATAGTCATCAAATTATACCATCTCGCAGCAACCGGCCTTGTGGGCTTCTTTCCGGCCGCGGTCAGGCTTTTCATCCGCTCAGTAATGTATTGTTCGCGTTTTCCCTGTTCCCAAAGGCTCTGTGCTTCGATTTCATTCATAGTGGCAACAGTGCTTTTATTGAGACATGCAGGCCATTCATAATTTTCTTGACCAAAGTTCGCAATATATACTTTCATGGTCTTCTCATCGCTGTTTTTTGCACTTTTTAAACAGCTTATAAAACTTTGTGTGTATGAACAATACAGTAGACATCCAATTATTATATATAGACGTCTAAACACCTATTAGCTATCATATCCAGCAGCATTAAGAGAAGAGCAACGCTCTCGCCAACCTGCCGGTCTGGGTAAGGTGGCCACCAAGTAACGACTTGGGATGTGCCTGACGAAGTGAAATCAGGAACCATCAGACGCATAATGTGTTGCTCTCCTTATTTGCACCATCATCAATCGCAAGTAACGGAGACGAAAATATGAACCATCCTCATAACTATACCCCTGAGAATGCCCCAAAGGCTTATCTAGAGCGCGTTTTTATCAATAGTCGACCACGGCAGATTACCTTTGCTGGCATGGTTGGTGGTTATCGTTTACACGTGCTGGATATGGCCGAACATTATGTGCCGTTGAAAGCTGGTAATGGCGAGTCTTATATCGCCCAGGCGATTACCGATGATCGTAATGGTATCCACGGTATCTATGGGCCCATCAAACATTACCTTCTCATTATCGATAGAAATCCGATAGCGATTTATGACACTGACGGCCGTTACATATGCCCTGCAGGAGATGAGCGTCCAACCGCAGCACATGGCAGAGCACGTGTGCTCGGAACCAATGCGACGCTGCGGATCAAGGACCAGTAGGCCTACATGGCGAGTACCGCTATCAACACTATGATGAGAAGGAAATAGCACTATGAAGAGTATATGGGCATATATCAGTGAACAGGTCGCGAGTACATCGAACCTGTGTGTAGATGAGAAGGCCATAGCCAAAACTGAAAACCTATTGCGTCTCAACGATATGCTGCAATATTTAGGGTTTAGCAATCAACAGGCTGTAGACTCTATGGTAGTTCGCGTTCGACATCTGCAGTTAAAGAAAAAGTTCGAAAGCATTGCCAACGGTTTGTCAGAGGAACAGAAAGAAGAGATTGCTTCTCTCGATGCTTTAGATAAAGCACAACAAAGCATTATCGGTTATGCAAAGCAATGTAATCGCTACCTCGTTATAGGCGAGCTACCAAGAACATTTGGTCAACAGCTTTGGACCGGAGCAAAGGTGCATATCGAGGAAGGCGAGCTCAACTACCGAGATAACGGTTCTCGCATGTGGATTACGCTTCCCACACCGCATGCAAAAGTTGCCTCTGCGGTATTTTTAGGTATTTGGGACGCCGCCAAAGACCAAGCCGGTCATGTATCTAAGTACGAGTATATCGGTCGTCCTGCGGAGCGCGTTGGTGAGATTATCGAGAGCGGCGCGCCGCTGCTGGATAAAACGTTGTATGAAACTATATTCGGTGAAGCTTATTGCGTGCTTGATGATTGGAAGGTACGGTTGATGGGGCGTACTTTGACTTCATAGTAGCCAGCATTGCTTACATAGGACTGATACAATATGCGTAACGAAGAAGCATTTACTAAAGGGAGCTATACCCTCTCTTTAGAAGGACCCAGTGAAAACTTTGTTTGCTCATTGGAACATGTCGCTGAGCAATTTCAGAATAACCTTCAGCGTGAAGTGCGTATAGCCCCAAAATCGCAGTTGGGCGAGTTACCAACTATTGAGCTGAGACTAGAACCAAACGAGACAACGGAGATTGAGGTTCTATGTGACTTGAAGTTACCACGGAAAATATTAACAGCTAGCACATTTTGCTGGGGAGTAGAGAACGCTCTTGATGTCGGAATCGGTTTGAAAACCGATGGAAACGCTATTTTTAGAACCTTTCGTTCTAATCGTCACTATGACCGTCATGAGGTAACTTTACCCCTTTCTGCGGCGGCATCTGAGGCTTCGCTCAAATTGAAAATAAAAAACACTGTCGATAAGTCGGTATTGGCATTAGTAGCTTTTCCTTGTGTCGAAGCTTTTCCAAAAGCTTCGTCACCAATACTCCCTGGATCCAAAAGGGCGCCTAGTTTACTAAATTTGAAAGACCCGCGTATGGTATTCAGTGATCAGGATAAAGGAACGATTTTCCTAATATTCCGACCAAAGCTTGACTTTTTTCACTGGCGAGGTATCGAGAGCGGGATCTTATTTGGTGCTCATTCAGAAATAAACAACCACCAATTAAATGTGTTCATCGCGGGAGACGGTGGTTATCTGGTTTTGGAGACTTTCGATGGGAAGCATCGAAAGCAAATTACCACGAAGGAAAGACCTGTTACCAGTGAGGTTTGTGCAATTACTCTGACGTGGGATGTGGGGCGACTTGAATTTTATATCAATGGTAATTCCGTTGGGGTGCTACAGGGGGTGGGTCTAAATGTAACCTCATTTAACCATGTGCGAATAGGTAATCACCCTCTGTCTGAATCGTTTGCAGCCAATATAAATTGTTATAACTTCGCAGCATACCCCGATAGATTTCCTGAATGGAAAATAAAGGCTGCTCTATTTGAGTTTGCTCCCGAACATTTTGCATTATATCAATCCGTGATGGACGGTTTAATAGAGGTTTCAGAATCTCGCTGGCCTTCCACGGTAGTTGAAAAGTTATTTAAGGTCGCCAATTCTTGGCAGCAAAACCCTCCAGTTTGGGCTTCAGGTAGCGGTATTGATGAGGGGGTGTTCAGAGATGACCTTTCACGAATTCTGACCATGGACTTTCCGACGGCTAACGAATCTCAGTGTGCAGATGGAAGGACGGACTTATTAATTGAGTTGGCTGAAAGAAGAAAAGTAAGAATCGAATTCAAAGTTTGGGGACGACATGATTATAAAGAGGTACCGAAGAAGCCCTTAAAATATATGACTGACTCAGAGGAAATCGGAATTGTGGTTATGCTTAACACAAATAAAGTTAACGTAGATCGGAAATATGTCTTTAACGTCCTAACGAAGAGTCCAGGTTGTATCTGGCATGTTGAAAATCCTTTCGTTAACGATTTAGGGATGTTTCACTTTATTTCTGAACACGTGGTTGACGGAAAGCGGTTCAGCTTTCTACATGTGGTGTTTAACACTCAAAAACCTTTGAATAGAGACTCGACTTTGAGGTTATAAGACATATTTTTATAATCCGCGGCTTTGAATTGTTGTTAGCGATCATGTATTTCCCGTCGTTGTCCTGTCCCAATCGACAAAAACATGTCCCAGGACACCATAAAACGACAAAACGACAGCACCAAGACAAATCAGCGAAGTTTACAAAAGTGTGGGACTAACTGTGGGACTTTTTGAGTTATCGGCACTATAAAGACACGAAGATGCGCTACAAGCCAGTGAAAATGGCGCACCCGACAGGAGTCGAACCTGTGACCTCTGCCTCCGGAGGGCAGCGCTCTATCCAGCTGAGCTACGGGTGCGCATCAGAATCTTAATGCGGGGGAGCTTGCGAACAAGCAGGCGGGAATTCTAGGGAATATCGCTCTGCTTGTCCAGTTAAAAGCCTGTATTGATGCGGTAGCTGGTTAATCTTTGCGCGTTAACCGCAGGTTATGAAAATCAAAGCTAAAGTCAGTAAAGTCGGCGACAGCTTCCATGCGTGCGCCTTGCACGCTGTTGTCGCGGCTGACGTTAAAGTCGACGAAGGCATCGGCTTCGAGCAGTGGCTCATCCCAGCGTACGACAAAGGTATCGCCGTTGTAGTGTTCAAGGCTGCCTTTGAGTAACTCGGTGTGAGTGAAGTCCATGCGCAATTCGCCGTCCACCAGCGTCAGCTTTATATCACCATACCAAGGGTCGTTGTAGGTGCCTGCATAGCTGGCTAGCGGCAGTGATGCTCGCACTTGCTCTGGTGTTTCGAGCACAAAGTCGGCTTTGCTGGCCATGAACTCTTGGTGAACAGCTTGCATTTCAGTAAGCCATTCGCGGTCAGGCAAGTCGAGCAAGTCTTCTAGCGCCTCTTCTGTGACCACTGTGAGCGCACCAAAGGCTTGTTGGTTGCTTAACACGACCATGCCGAAGTTGTGCTCCGGAATCAGCGTGGTGAGCGAAAGCATGCCCAAAATGCCGCCACTGTGCGACACGTGTTTCGCACCGTAATAGTCTTTTAGGAACCAACCGAGGCCGACGCCGCGAAATTGGGTGGCGGGATTGCTATCTGCGGGCAGCGGTGTCGCGACGTTCCACATGGTATTTTGTGTGCCTTGGCTGAACAGACGTTCTCCGCTAGGAGCGACACCGTTGTTTAGCTGAGTAAGTAACCACTTACTTAGGTCGTTGACGCTGCTCGCCATAGCGCCTGCAGAGCTGAAGTCTTCCAAATAATCGAGCGGAAAGCGATGCAAGCCGCCGTCGTACTCGACGGTACCAACGGCGAAGTTGTCGTTCTCGGCAGGAATGTTAGAAAAGCCGACGCGAGTGTTGTCCATGCCTAACGGCTGCAAAAAGGTTTGCGTGATGTAGTCGTCGTAGGGCATGCCACTTACGCGCGCAATAACTTCGCCGGCAGTGACAAACATCAGGTTGTTGTAGGCGAATTGCTGGCGCAAACTGCGCTGCACTGGCACATGCGCAAGGCCCGCCAATAAGTCATCGATGGTCTTGTCGGTATTCGGCCAAATCATCAAGTCGCCTGCGCCCAAACCTAGCCCTGAGCGATGGCTCAACAGATCGCGAATAGTGATATGGCGCGTAATGTCTGCATCGGCCAAGCGAAACTCTGGAATGTGCTCAATGACCTTGTCATCCCAATCAAGTTTGTTTTGCTCCACCAGTGTGGCGATGGCTGCGCTGGTAAAAGCCTTGGTGTTTGAGGCGATGCCAAACAAGGTGTCCGCATTCACGGGCTCATTGGTAGCGATATCGCGCACACCAAACCCCTCAGCGAGAATCACTTCGCCGTCTTTGACTGCGACTACGGCAATACCAGGTACCTTGAAGGCTTCGAGTACGGCTTCGGCATTGGCTCGAATGTCTTCGGCACTTTGCGCGTGCGCTGTGGGTGCAAAGGTGACGGTGGTGAATGCCAGAGTCGCCAGTACAGCGCTTGCCGCCAGTGTTTTTAGAGTGTTCATGGTTAAAAGTCCTTTTGCATTAAGCGAACTTAAATTGATTGCGGCCGCTGGCTTTGGCTTCGTATAGCGCTGAGTCGGCGGCGCTTAATAGTTCAGTGAGTTCACGGCGGCTCGAGATACTGAAAATACCACCAATACTGACGGTGAGTTCGATCGTTTGGTCTTCGTAGGTAAAGACTTGTTGAGCGATACGTTCGCACAAGCGGTAGCTAAGAAGTTCTGCTTGGTTGCGGTCGGCGTCACTGAGGGCCAAGGCAAACTCTTCGCCACCAATACGCGCTGCCACATCATTGTCGCGCACGCTTTCGCGGATAATTTTAGCGACCTCTTGCAAGCAGGCGTCACCGGCGGCGTGGCCGTGCTTGTCGTTGATCTCTTTGAAATGGTCTAAGTCCAGCATCAACACGCAAAACGGACGGCGCAGCACGCGATTTTTGGCTAACAAAATACTACCACGCTCGAAGAATGCCCGGCGGTTGTAGAGTTGCGTGAGGTCGTCAAAGTTGACAATTTCGAGTAGGCGGCGCTCGCTCATGGCAAAGGCAAATACCGGAAACAAGGTCACGGTGCCGGTGGTCAGGAGCAAGTGCGTGATCAATATCAATTTGAGGATCGGCTCAACAGTAATGTATTGGCTCGCACCAAGGTTCTGGAACAGCATGCCAGCCATACCAAGCATGAGTGCACCGTGAACTAAGAAAAGCAAAAAGAGCACATTGCGCGATAGCGCTGGCGCTTGTCTAATTGTCAGCATATAGGCTGCAGCGAACAGGTAAATCGCCGCGGTAACCACTGCTGTCAGTGTTTGTGCATGCAATGGCGATGTATAAAGGTAGACAAGGGGCAGCGCACTGTAGCTCATCACCAGAGCGACCAATTTCAAGGATACTGGGCCCTGAACTTGGTACTGTCGCAGGCCGTGCAGGGCAAGTAAGGGGGCGAGAATAATACACAAATCGGCCATGAAGACCGTGAGCCATGGCTGATCTTCAACGACCACGCGCAAACTGGTCAGCATGACGGCAATGGCAAAAACTGCACAAGCCAGCGCCCAAGTCAGAAAGCTTTTTTGCGAGCGGCGCACCTGATAAATAATCAGCATCACCCCTGCCAACAAAATGTTGAGAGCAATGGTCGTTATGATCAAGGTAGGTAAATGCATTTCCACAGGCGCACGGACTCTTTTTTCTACTTCTTATGAGTAGAAAGGATAGCCCGAAAGCCCCTGATTAACAAACCTTACCAGCTCCGTTTTTTGTGACCTTTGAGGCCGTACCAGCCGATGATCAGGTAGCCAACCAGCAATAGACTGTAGGCACCTTTGTTGCCCAAACCTTCCGCCAAGCCACCGTAAACGAGTGGCAAAATAGCTCCGCCCGCAATACCCATAATCAGAATAGCAGAGCCGCGCGCGGTGAACTTGCCAAGATCGGCCAGTGCGAGAGGCCAAATGGCCGGCCACACCATGGCATTGGCAAAGCCGAGCAAAGCTAAAAACGCGACGGAATCTGGCACCAAGGGCACGCCACTCCACCCCCATAGGACGCTGGCAATGGTGGTGCTGGTGTCTGAACTAATCAGCAGCAAACCGGTAAAAATTAAACCTAACAGCGCTGACCCCGTTAGCGCACCTTGTTGACTGAGCCAGCGCGGAATGAGCACTAAACCTAGCACATAGCCTACGACCATTGCCGCCATGACGTACGACGTTAGGCTGGAGTAGTTGGCTAAGCCGAGTTTCGAACCGTACATGCCAATGGTGTCGCCAGCAATAACCTCAACGCCCACATAGAAGAACAGCGCGACTGCGCCGAGCACCAACTGTGGGTATTTGAGCACCGACTCGTGTACTGCGGCGCCTGAAGGTGTTTCTTCTTTGATTTTTGGCAAGCGCACCATAAAGAACGCCACCGCGAGCACGAACATGGCCACGGCCATGCCGACGTACGGCGGTATGATTTTCGCTGCCATTGCGCTGACTTGCGTGGCACGTTCGCTGGCGCTTAATTCTGCCACGCTAGCGGCACTGACATTCGGGAAGTCGGCCAATACCAGCCAAGTAAAAAAGAGTGGCGCAATAACGCCCGCAGCTTTGTTGAGTATGCCCATAATGGCGATGCGCGCCGCCGCCGATTCGTGTGGCCCAATGCGCACGATGTAGGGGTTGGACGCGGTTTGCAAAATGGTTAGGCCGGAGCCGACCACAAACTGGGCTAGCAAAAAGACGCTGAAATAGTGCGTTTGCGCGGCGGGCACGAATAACAGCAAGCCACAACCAATCAGGGCTAAACCGACCACCATACCGTTTTTGTAGCCGGTGCGGTCGAGCACCCACGACATGGGCAAGGCCATGACCACATAGGCAATGTAAAAGCAGAAGGCAATAAGTAGGGCTTGGAACTCATTGAGATCCGAGATGATTTGTAAAAACGGGATCAACGCGCCATTCAGCCAGGTCACGAAGCCAAAAATGAAAAACAATAAGCCGATCACAAGCATCGGAATGAAAGTGGCCATAGTTAAACGTCCTGTAATGTGGGCTCACCGTGCAACCACAGTTGCGCGATATGCAAATGTTCATCGAGAAGCATGAAGTTGGCCTGCTGACCTGCGGCGATGCTGCCGACTTCGTGTTCGAGGCCGAGCATTTTCGCCGGTGTGGTCGCTGCCATCTCAATCGCTTCCGCCAGTGGCACGCCACACATGTTCACGGTGTTTCTCACGGCGTCAATCATGGTTAAGCACGAGCCTGCTAAGGTACCGTCAGGGGTGGTAAGCTTGTCGCCATCACGCTGAATCTTGGTGTCAAAAAACGGCACTTCGGTGGCGTCGGTAGCGGCCAAGGCCATGGCGTCGGTCACCAACATCATTTGTGCTTTACCCTTGGCGCGAAAAGCGATTTGACAGGCCTGCGGGTCAACGTGATAACCATCAACGATAATGCCTGCGTAGGCGTCACGGGCTAGGCAAACGCCGACCATGCCGGGGGCGCGTGAGTGCAGTTGTGACATGGCGTTGTACAGGTGGGTAAAGCCGACGGCGCCGGCGTCGAGGGCGGCGTTGACCTGCTCGGCACTGGCATCGGAGTGCCCCAAAAAGACTTTAATACCCGCTTGGCTAAGCTTGCGGATAACGCTAATAGGTGCGGTTTCGGGGGCCAACGTCACCATTACCAATCCAAGCTCAGGGTCGGTTAACAGCGCTAGCTCTTCAGCGCTCGGTTCGCGAATGAATCTTTCGCTGTGCACGCCTTTGCGTTTCACACTCAGCCACGGGCCTTCAAAATGGACGCCGAGAATACCGGCAACGCCTTGTTGTTTGGCATCTTTAATGGCTTGTGCGGCATCGATCATGGCTTCGACACTATCGGTAATGAGCGTGGGCAGCATACCCGTGGTGCCATGCTGCATATGCGCCGCCATGATCTGCTGCAAGGCTTTCGGCGTGCGCTCTTGGTTGAACAGCACCCCGCCGCCACCGTTCACTTGCACGTCAATAAAGCCAGGTACAAGGCGGCCGTGATAGGTCGGTAAGTTATGCTCGGCGGGCGCATCGTGAATGGCCTTAATGCGGCCGTGCTCGAGGGTGATTTGCTGATTGGCTAACCAGCCTTTAGGCGTCAATACATAGTCGCAAACAAACATTAGTGTGTTTCCGTTACTTTTTTCAGGCCCGGCGGTGCGTCGGGGTTGAGCCCGAGCTGCCGCGCAGCGTGTTCAATATCAAGATAGAAGCGTTGCATCACTGCCAGCGCTTGCAGGCGTGGATGCAATGCGTCATTTGCCGCCATTTGTACCACATGGGCACCACGCTTTTTAATATCGGCAAGCTGACGTTGATGCATGTCACTGCCTTCGTCGTGGATGTGCACATTAAACACGGTCAGGTGCTTTTCGACTAGCGTCACCGGGCCATGCAGGAATTCTGCGCTGCTAAAGGCCTCGGCGTGAATACCTAGAACTTCTTTCAGCTTGAGTGCAATTTCACGGGCGATGGCATAACCGAAGCCGCGACCAAGCACCACACAGTGGCGCAAGTTCTGCAACTGTTCGGCGTGCAACAATGCCGGCGCCTTTTGGGTTTGCAGAAGCTGTTGCGGGAGCTCATGCAGCGCGCGCTTTAAAGCTTCATTTTGTTGCCAGTAAGCACAGATCTGCACTAAAGCACTTAGGCTAGCGAGATAGCTTTTGGTGGCGGCGACCGCCAGTTCGGGCCCCGCGTGCAAGGGCAAGACAGTGTCGGCTAATTGTGCCAAGGGTGAATCGGTCACATTCACAATCGCAACCAGCTTGGCGCCGCCTGCTTTGGCGCGTTGGGCTTGCTGCACAATGTCTGGGCTTTGCCCCGATTGCGAAATACAGATCGCCAGATAGCCATCGAGCTTTAACTGACCATGGTAGACGCCGCCGACCGATGGCGCTGCGGCAAACACTGGAACGCCGGTTTCGACTTCAAACAAATATTTGGCGAAGACGCCCGCGTGATCAGAGGTTCCACGACCGATCATCATGATGCCGCGCGGTGGGGTATCGCGTAGCTCGGCGCCCAGTTGCTCGCAGCTCTTCGCGTTCGCTTCAAGCTGCGCGTTAATCACGTCTGGTGTAGCTTGCGCTTCAATCTGCATGCGACTCTCAGTCATGCGTGCGCTCCTTATCTTGTTGGGAGTGAGCGAGTGGCTTGAGAGTGTGGGGCGGGCTGAAATAGCCATGTTGAAACAGCAGTACCGCGCCCCATTCTGGGCCGTGGATGCTGGCGGCAATATAGTCGCGTACGTCGGCATCGAGTTGGGGTTGCAAGGCATTGGCAACACCGCCAGCGAGCACTAGGTTTCCACCACTTTGCTGAATGGCTTGGCGCGCGATGGCGCTCAAGTAGTGACTGCCTTGCCGCACTAAGGCTTGAGCAGTCGGCTCGTCCTGGTGGGCGAGCTCCAAAATAATTGGGCACAGTTCACCGAATACGCCAGGGCTGGCTTGATTCAGTTTATCTACTAAATCAGTTGCGCTCTGTGCTTGGTAATGACTGCAAACGGCGGTTGCGAGCTGGCCGTGCGCTTGAATACCGTCAATGGCCTCAAGGGTGTGCTGTACTGCTTGCTTCCCAAGCCAAGCGCCACTGCCTTTGTCACCCAATAAAAAGCCGTGGCCGCCGTATTGCGTAAGCGCGCCATCTTTGAGTGCAGCAGCACACGAACCTGTGCCTATAACTAGTACTGCGCCGTTTGCGCCATCGTGTGCGCCATAGAGTGCGGTGTGCAAATCCGAGGTGAAGTAAAAGCTGTGAAATGGATGTTGCCACTGCTTGAGCGCGTTGCTTGCCGACGGCAGGTTGGCCCCAGCAAAGCCACCACAAACTAGGGTTTGCGAAATCGCCTCGGGCGCTAGGTTAGCGTGTGCGATGGCCTGTTCCACGGCAGTTAAAATGGACTGCCGCGCAATCTCGCCGTTGCGTGCGATATTGGCGGCACCGGCAACACCGGCACCGAGTAAGTTGCCGGCTGGATCATAAAGCTCGACGCGGCACTTGGTGCCACCACCGTCAACGCCGGCATAAAATTGTGGCGCTTGCTTGGACGAATTCTTCTGCGACATAAACTATCTTTCTTTCAGCGTTCGTGTTTTTGTTATAGCAGACATACTGCCATACTTTGCCACCCGACTTGTAATACTTTATTCTTGATCTGGGAATAATAAGGAATTGAACGATGAAAATTTCAACACATTATGTTTTAGGTTGCTGCCTGTTGCTGCCATTAGTGGCGTGCACGGCAGAAGAACCCAACGGACTTGCTTACTATGAACAGATCATGGGTGCACCACCGTTGCAGCCCGCCAATGCCGAACAGCGTTGGCAAGCTTGCGCACCAAGCGTAGCGGTAACAGATGAACGCTATGCCAGTGTTGCTGCCACGGGCACTGATGTCGGCTGGGTTGAACAAAGTGCGCACGATTGGGACTATTTTGATTTAAGTGACGCTGACGGCAAGGTTTTAGTCATTGATTATGCCAACAAGGGCAATGAGCTTGCGTTCCGTTACCTTGCCAATGACGACACCCACGATGATCTGTATGAGCCCTGGAGCTCGTCAAAAATTATGGCCTATGCCGGGGCGCTATCGCTGCTGAGCGACAACTTCGCGCAAGCCGACACCCTGGTCGGCGACGTCAAACTTGCCGACTTGATCACCAGTATTCACAGCTATGAGCCCTCGGGTGGTGCTGATGGCAACTCCAACGCGATTGCCTATTACTTTGCCAATGTGGCTGGCCGCGATTATTTGACCGCATTATTTCACGAGGCTTGGCTCAATATTGGTCAGGAGCAGGTGAAGTTTCGTGGTGCTTATGGGCCTTCGGCCTTTGCTCCGAGTGATGCCTATTGGCGGACGCCGTCGCGGGCGGTAAGTGCACAAATCGTTGCGCGGGACAGTGATCCTGGTGCCTTGGGCTACCGCTGCGACGATTGCGGTTTAACCGGCAACAAGCCGATGACGACCTTAGCCTCGGCTGAGTTTTTAAAGCGTTTGGCAACCCATCAACGCGTGCCGCAAACGCGCATGCCTGGCTTGAGTGATGACGCGGTGATGATGTTGTTTTACGGTCCCGGCCACAGCGACAACAGCGCGGGCGCGGGCGGAATGATGGCTGGCGCGAGTCTCACTCCACATCGCGCCATCGCGCAGGCGTTGCAAGCAGAATACCCCGAGCTGGAAGGCTTGACTGTGCAAGAAACCCTTGATCAAGCAACCGACGGCAACTGGCGTATTTTCCATAAACTCGGCGCTGGGCCAAGTGAAACCCGTGGTACCAGTGAAGTGGTGGCACTGGCCCATGTGTGTTTACCTTTGGCGGATGGCACCCGTGAGTTCACTGTCGCCGCGCAAGCAAGCGTGGACGAGAACACCGAGGCCAATGTCGGTCATGCGGGCGAAAAATTGGAAAGCTTGTTGCGACGCACAGTGCAGCAGTTGATGAGCGAAAAGCGCTAATTTATACCAAATTTATATTCCGTCTATACATTTATACTGGAATAATTTATTTTAGACCGATAATGACTCGAAAAAGCGAAAGACAATGTTAGGTCACTATTCTCTTGCCGATGTCTTGGTGTTTGTGGCGTACGGCTTGGTGCTATTGGGCAGTGGTTGGCTGTTCAACCGCAAAAGCCAGTCCACCCAAGACTACTTTTTGGGCGGCAACACAATGTCGATGTGGGTGGTGGCGATTTCGGTGCTTGCCACTTCGCAATCGGCAGCGACGTTTTTAGGCGGTCCTGATCAGGGGTATCGCGGCGATCTTACCTATTTAGCCACCAATATTGGCGCCTTTATTGCCGTAGGCTTCGTGGCGATTTTCCTGATCCCGAAATTCTATGAGCAACGCGTCTACACCGTCTACGAATTGCTCGAACAGCGTTTTGGCGAACGCGCCAAACGTGAAGCTGGCTTAATGTATTTATTTGGCCGCGTGTTTGCCAGCGGCGCACGCCTGTACATGGCGGCGATTGCTGTGGCGATGATTTTATTCGGCAACATCGACGCGGAAAGTGTGATCACGGCAACCTTGCTGCTGACCTTTATTGGCCTGATTTACACGGTTTATGGTGGTATTCGCACGGTTATTTACTCTGACGTGTTGCAAGCCGTGGTTTACGTGAGTGCCGCAATTGCGGTGATTATTGTGCTCTACAATGCCATTCCGGTGAGCTTTGGTGAGCTTGTGCATGCACTGCAAAATCCTGCTCCTGGCGAACCGTCCAAGCTGACGTTGATTGACACTAACGTTGATTTCAGTAGCTCTGGTGTCTTCAATATTTGGTCCGTACTGACCGGTTTTGTTCTACTTAATATCGCGGCGTTCGGTCTCGACCAAGATATGACGCAGCGGGTGCTCACCTGTAAAGACGCCAAAGAAGGCAGCAAAGCCATTTTGATGTCGGTCGTGATGGTCATTCCGGTCATGCTGCTGTTCATTATCATTGGCTTGCTGTTGTTTATTTACTACCAGCGCCCCGACATTATGGCCAGCGGTCAAGCCGACGGTCCGGTACCCACCTTCGCCGGTGAAGCTGTCACTATTTTCATGTATTACGTGCTCACCGAAATTCCAGCAGGGGTGCGGGGTCTGGTAACTATCGGCATCATCGCCGCCGCGTTGTCGACCTTAAATTCGGGCTTGAACTCGATGTCGAGTGTGGTGATTCAGGACATTTACCGCCCGTGGCAACAGCGCAAAGGCAAGCACCATGATGACGCGCATTATGTCAAAGCAGGACGCGTGGGTATGGCGGTGGTCGCCGCCGCGCTCGGCTTCATGGCCTGCCTGTGCTACTACTGGCAACAATATACTGAAACGCCGCTACTGCAATTCGCGCTTAGCGTGATGGTGTTCTCGTACAGCGGCTTGCTTGGGGTCTATTTTGTTACCCTCTTTAGCAAGCGCGGCAGTGGCCGTTCAGTGACAACTGCATTGGTGATTGGCTTTTTCGTCCCATTACTGATGCAACCTTACACGCAGCAACTACTATTACCGGCGAGCTGGGTTACCGATATTGGTTTTACCTGGCAACTGATGATCGGTACCGCCATTTCTACGCTGATTTGTTTGGCCGGACGCCAAACAAACGAAGTGCCAAGCAAGTGAAGAGTGACCATGGAAGACGTAAACAAAACTGAAGACTTACTCGCACAATTGAACAGTATCGTGTCGGAGGGGCGCAATCCTGACACCCTCGATATCGATTTGCTCTCAAGCGAAGCGATACTCAGAAAAATCAATCACGAAGATGCGCAAGTGGCACCCGCAGTGGCCACGCAAATTCCGCAGATTGCGCAAGCCGTCGATGCCATTGTGGAGCGGCTGCAAAGCGGCGGACGTTTGTTTTATATTGGTGCGGGAACCAGTGGTCGCTTGGGTATTCTGGATGCTGTTGAATGCCGCCCGACCTTTAGCGTTCCCGATGATTTAGTGCAAGGCCTGATTGCCGGTGGCGAACACGCGATTCAATTTGCCGTAGAAGGCGCCGAAGACGATCGTGAAGCAGGTGTGCGCGACGTTAAAGCAGTGGATTTAAGCGCCAATGACGTGTTGGTAGGGCTGTCGGCGAGCGGGCGTACACCCTATGTGGTCGCCGCTTTGGAATATGCCAATAGCATTGGCTGTGTCACGGCCTCGGTGACCTGCAATCCTAACTCACCGCTTATGACCACAGCGCAAATCGGCATTTGTCCAGTGGTAGGGCCGGAAGCCTTAACGGGTTCAACACGAATGAAGTCAGGCACTGCACAAAAGCTGGTGCTGAATATGCTCAGCACGGCCAGCATGATCCGCCTAGGTAAGACTTACGAGAACCTGATGGTGGACGTGAATGCTAGTAACGAAAAGCTGCGTGCACGAGCCATACGTATCGTCATGCAAGCGACCCACTGTGAACGCATTGTCGCCGAAAAAGCGCTTAAAAGCGCTGATAATCGCGCAAAGTTGGCAATTTTGATGATTCTCACTGATTTGCCTGCGGCCCAAGCCGAAGCTTTGCTGGCCGAAAAACATGGCTTCTTGCGTCGTGCCGTGGAGTCGCAATCATGAAACGCTGGTTAACGCTTGTTGCTGCGCTTTCTATCAGTGCATTTGCGCTTAGCGGTTGTACTGCGCCCGAGACGCAAGCCCGTGATATTGTTGTTGGCGCCGAACAGGCAGATGCCTATTTGCCCCAATTAGCGGGCAAAAACGTGGCGCTGGTGGTGAATCAAACCTCGCGCGCTCACGACCAGCACTTAGTGGATTATCTTTTGGCGCAAGACATCAAAGTGACCAAGGTTTTAGCGCCGGAGCACGGCTTTCGTGGTGATGCTGGCGCTGGCGAAACCATTAATGATGCCGTCGACCCGAGCACTGGCTTGCCGATTCTGTCGATTTACGGAAAAACCAAAAAGCCAAGCCCAGAAATGCTAGCCGGTGTCGATGTTATTGTCTTTGATATTCAAGATGTTGGCGCGCGCTTTTATACCTACATCAGCACCATGCACTACGTTATGGAGGCGGCTGCCGAGCAAGATATTGAGATGGTGGTACTGGATCGCCCTAATCCTAATGGCGCCTTTGTTGACGGGCCAGTGCTCGAAAAAGAATTTCAGTCCTTTGTTGGTATGCATGAAATTCCGTTGCTGCACGGTATGACGGTGGCTGAGTTGGCGCAAATGATCAAAGGTGAGGGTTGGATTAACCAAGCGGACGCGTTGCAACTCAGCGTGGTCCCAGTCGCTAATTATCAGCGTGATATGAACTATGACCTGCCCGTTGCGCCGAGCCCTAACTTGCCGAATGCGCAGGCAATCCAGCTTTATCCATCGTTGTGTTTGTTCGAGCCTACGGCGGTGAGCATTGGCCGCGGCACGGACTTCCCATTCCAAGTGATGGGGCATAATGAAGTTGCTTTAGGGGAATTCAAGTTTAGCCCGCGGAGCATGCCGAACAGCGCGCCGAACCCGAAACTCGAAGGACAAGAGCTGTACGGTCGCGACCTCAGAACCAGCGCTATCGCAGGCTTTGAACTGGGGCCGTTGGTTGACGCTTATGCAGCTTTTAAAGCGGCGGGTAAGGCTGACGGTTTTTTCACGTCGCCGGATTTTATGGACAAGCTCAGTGGCACCGACAAACTACGTAAAGCTATTGTTGCTGGGCAAAGCGCAGCAGAGATTAGAGCCAGTTGGCAGGCTGACCTGCAGCGCTTTAAGCAACAACGTCAGCCGTATTTGTTGTATCCTGATTTGAACTAACCTTTGCGCAGGCGCGCAAAGGCTTGGTTGGTGCGCGACAGGGTATCGCGGCCCAACTCCGAGGCTTGAATGAGCGCAATAAACAATAAGTCGATGACGAGGTTTTGCGCGGTACGTGCGTGAATCGATGACAATCGAGTCGGCTCGCTTTCGGCCACAGAATACAGGTTCACGTCGGCCAATTGGGTGATCGGAGTTTTACCATAGCGGGTAATACTAATGACACTGCTGCCATGACGGCGGGCTTCCTTGACGACCCGCGCAACCTCATGGGTACTGCCCGACTCACTAATGGCAACGACAACATCGCCGACGTTGAAGGTGGCGGCGTTGGCTAATTGAATGTGGCTGTCGGAATCGGCAATGGCATGTAGGCCAAGTTTTTGCAGTTTGTACGACAAGTCTTTCGCCACCAGCGCTGAGCCGCCTATGCCAGCAATGAGAATACGTTGCGCATCAAGGAGTTTGCGTACGGCTTGCGCGAAGGCTGCTTTCTCATTGAGGTTTCGCGTTTCGCTTAAAACGTTGATTTTACCGGCCAGGAGCTTATCGGCCATGTCATTGAAATCATCTTCTAAGGTGATTTCACCGTGTAATCGGGCACTTTGATGGGCTTTTTTATTCAGCGCATCAATGACGGACATTTTGAAGGCCGGGTAACCGCGATAGCCGAGCTTTTGTGCGAACTTGACCACACTGGATTGGCTCACGCCCACAGTGCTCGCAAGTTGTTGTGATGATAGGTCGCGTAACGAACTGGGAGACTCGAGCGTGAACGCAGCAAGCTTGGACTCGCTTGCCGATAATGAATTTCGTACAGCTTTTATTTTTGCAAATGCGGACATCGTGTCCCACCTTGTAATTTTTTATTCAAATATAAACTAGTTACACTGAATATCAAAACGCACCGTAAAACTTATGCAGGAGCGCCTGTGACCGCAGCATTCGACACCTTTCAACGCCAACTTCGCGAAGTTATTCCTGCGCAGCGCTGCATCTCTAAGCTGAGCCAACGTCTTGCGTTCAGTACCGACGCTAGCTTTTATCACAAGGTGCCGAAGCTGGTAGTGCAGGTGGCGACGTTAGCAGAGATGCAGAGCTTGCTGGCGTTAGCGCAGCAGCATGGCGTGGCACTGACCTTTCGCGCCGCAGGTACCAGTTTGTCGGGGCAAGCCATTAGCGATTCGGTTTTGGTCATGTTGACGCGCGATTGGCAGCACAGCGAAATACTTGCCCAAGGTACCAAGGTGAAGCTGCAACCTGGCGTTATTGGTGCGCATGCGAATCAAAAGCTGGCGCCATATGGGCGCAAGATTGGTCCCGATCCGGCTTCGATCAACACCTGCCAAATCGGTGGTATTGCGGCCAATAATGCCTCAGGCATGTGCTGCGGCGTCAAACATAATAGCTACCACACCCTCGATAGCATGAGTTTTGTGTTGGCCGACGGTACTCATGTCGACACCAGTGACGCGGCGTCAATGGCCGCGTTTCGCAACAGCCATAGCGAGCTGTTGCAGCAGTTACACGACCTTGGCGAAGAGGTGCGGGCGAACGCTGAGTTAAGTGCGAACATCGCCACCCAGTTTCGCCTCAAAAACACTATGGGCTACGGCCTCAATGCGTTGCTCGACTATCAAGATCCACTCGATATTCTTGCGCACTTGCTGATTGGCTCCGAAGGCACCTTAGGCTTTATTGCGGATATTACCTATCGCACGATTGCCGTGCCCAAGGCCAGTGCCACGGGGTTGTATTTATTCCCTGACAGTCATGCTGCCTGCGCGGTGATCCCTGAACTGAAAGCGCTTGGCGTTGACGCTGTCGAGCTGATGGATGACCGCTCGTTACAATCGGTCCAGCCATTGCTTAATAAACTGACTACCGCGACGCCGCCAGCGGGCGCTGTGGCCCTGTTGATCGAGTTGGGGCGCGACACTGATGAAGAGCTACGGCAGGCCCAGCAAGCGTTAGAACAATTGCTAGCAAGCTACCAAGCGCTTTGCCCCATGAGCGCAGACAAGCCCACAAGCCAAGCTTTGTGGCAAATCCGCAAGGGATTATTTCCAGCAGTGGGTGCTGTTCGGGCCAGCGGTACCACGGTGATTATTGAAGATGTTGCGGTACCATTGGAAGCTTTGCCTGACGCTGTGAATGCGTTACAGGCGTTGTTTGACCAGCATGGTTACCACGAAGCAATTATCTTTGGCCATGCGCTTGATGGCAATGTGCACTTTGTTTTCACTCAGGGCTTTGCTAACGAGCAAGAAAAAGAGCGCTATGCGGCCTTTATGGACGACGTGGCCAAGCTTATCACCGCGCGCTTTGGCGGTACCCTGAAAGCAGAACATGGCACCGGTCGCAACATGGCGCCTTATTTGTATGCGCAGTGGGGCGGCGCTGGCCTCGCGGTGATGCAACGCATCAAAGCGCTGGTTGACCCGCAGGGTATTCTTAATCCGGGGGTGATTCTCAACGATGATCCACAGGCGCATTTGCAGGACTTAAAACTCATGCCGCCGGTTAATGCGACTGTGGATGCCTGTATTGAGTGCGGCTTTTGTGAGCCGCAGTGTCCGTCGTTGCATTACACCCTGAGTCCACGGCAGCGTATTGCCTTGATGCGCCGTAACGCACACCGCAGTAGCGCCGAACAGCAGGCTATTGCGAACGACTTCCAACACTTGGGCATTGATTCGTGCGCGGCGACTGGGCTCTGTGCGACGGCGTGTCCGGTGGGCATTAATACCGGCGCTTGGGTGCAGGAATTACGGGCCGAGCAAGCGCAACATCAGGGCACAGCAAGCTGGCTGGCGCGGCATCAACAAGGCGTCGAAACGATTGCGCGTTTTGCATTAAAGGCTGGCCGACCGCTGAGCAAATTGCAGCACAAGCGACCTGCATTGCCACCGGCCGCGCAGCCGTTCACGGTGCAAAACGTACAAGCGCCGACCAGCGAGAAGGTGATTTATTTTACCACTTGCCCGAACCGCGTGTTTGGCAGTGAGGCCCAAGAGCCCTTACCTACCGTTGTGCAACGCTTGTGTGCCAAAGTCGGTATTCAGTTACAAGTGGTAGAGCCCCAAGGCCAGTGCTGCGGGCAGCCCTACCTGAGTAAAGGCTACCCCGCACAGGCACAAGACAAGCAACAAGCCCTGCGTGACTATTTGTGGCAAGTGACCGAGCAGGGGCGTTTCGCGGTGGTGTTTGATGCTAGCCCTTGTGCGTTGCAAGTGCGCGATCTGGAAGGGCTGCACTGCTACGAACTCGCGGAATTTTTACAGCAGCAAGTGGCGAGCAAGCTACAACTCACGCCATTGTCTGAACCGCTTATGTTGCATGTCACCTGCAGTAGCCGTCATTTGGACCAAGGGCAGTCACTGCGGGCCTTGGCGGCACACTGCAGTACGCAGGTGATTGAACCTGAGCAGATCCAATGCTGTGGCTTCGCTGGCGACAAAGGTTTTACTCAGCCACAGCTCAATGCCAGTGCGCTAGAACCACTCGCCGCACAAGTGCCGCAGGGCTGCAGCCATGCGGTCAGCAATAGCCGCACCTGCGAAATTGGCCTGAGTCACCATGCGGGCCAACATGAATTGCATTATCACCACATTGCTTATTTGCTGGACGAACTTAGTCTAGACGGCCTTAGTACAGCAAACCCGAACACCAAGGATCTTTCATGATGCATCCAAATAAAATTTTTGCTGAACTTGAGCAAGATTGGCGTGCCCAGCATTGGCCGAACCTCGCTAAAGCGCAACTTATTTATAGTGATATTGAGCCGGTGCTAGATGAGCTTGCGGCGGATACCAAGCTAGTACATGCCGTTATTGGATCGTCGTACTTAGGCACACCCATTCGGCGTTTAACCCTAGGGCATGGACCTATGGTGGTGTTGGCTTGGACGCAAATGCATGGCAATGAATCCACCGCGACCGCGGCCGTGCTCGATTGGCTGCGAATTTTGCTGGCAAAGCGCCTGCACGGCTTGCCGGAGGACTGGCAAGAATTGTTAACCTTGCATGTGATTCCGATGCTCAACCCTGATGGTGCCGCCGAGGGCACGCGCGAAACAGCGCAGGGCATCGACATGAATCGCGACGCGTTGGCGCAACAAACACCTGAAGGGCGTTTATTGTGGCAACAAGTGCAAAGCCTTAAGCCGTCGGTAGCCTTTAATCTGCATGATCAGAATCCGTATTACGCTGCGGGTGAGGGGGGCGATCCGGCCACCATTGCTTTCTTAGCTCCGGCCTACCATCCCGACAAGCATGTCGATGGTCCGCGTTTGCGCGCGAAGCAGCTTATTGCGCATATGCGACAAATTTTGTCGCACTGGTTGCCGCAAGGCATAGGGCGTTACGATGATACCTATTCTCAGCGTTCGTTTGGCGATGCCATTGCCGGCACCGGAGCCAGTACCATTTTGATCGAAAGTGGTGAGCATCGCGGCGACCCGACCCGGCAAGTCGCGCGCAAGCTCAACGTGATGGCTTTGCAGGCAGGGCTTACCGCGCTATTGAGCGGCGTCTACCAGGACTACAGTCTGGCCGATTATTATGCGATCCCGGATAATGTTAGCGATGGTTTTGTCGATGTAAGAATCACCCATGTGACCATTGATGACGGTGAGCACCCCGCCTACCAAGTCGATCTCTGTCTGAACCGCAGTGAACAACCACATCACGGCTATGTCATTGAGTTCGTGGGGGATAGCACGGGCCAGCAAGGACTTGAAGAACTTGATGGCACCGGGCTAACTTGGCAACAGCTACCCCAGTTGGGCGCTGTTGCCGATGGGTTATTGGCTGCGCTGCGTGAACAGCTCAGTCCACGCTAACAGGTAACCGACCTGGCGCGTCGCGGCCCAGTAAAACTTCGACCAGCGCGGTGAAGCTAGCGCTGCGTACGTCGCCTGTGGCGTCCGCCGCAGCGCTGTAGTCATAAGTGGCTAGCGCCGCATCCGCGACAGCGCGGAAATCACTTACCACATAAGGCGTGCGCAAAGCGACAAAAACGGTCGCTTGCTGACGGGCGTGGGTAAACGCCATAAGTTGTTGTAGCCACGCATGCTGATCCGCTTTGCTTGGACGGTCGCGCCAACTGGCGAGGTCATCCATGCCCCCCATTTCGGCCAAGCTGTGATGCGGCGTAATATCGCCGACCACGACAGCGGCATCGGCACGCCAGTCTAGCCAAGGTTGACCCTCAGGCAGTTCCGCCAAACTTAAGCAGTCACTGCTGACATCGGGTTGTTGCGCTGCCAGCGCAGTCGTAAACGCTTCACAACGCAGGGTATCCGGCATAACTGCATACCAATGCTTTGCCTGCAGCGGTAAAACACCCTTGTCATAAACCTTGGTGGTCGCGGCGCGCGCGAGTGCTTGCTCAACCGCGAGGTTGGCTGCGTAAGGTAACTGTTCCTGCTCACTTAAACGTTCGGCTAAGGTCGTCGTCGGTGCTTCGTTTAAGCCATATTTAGTTTTGAGTTGTGCAATACGTTCTGCCGAGCGTGATAATGCTTGGCTATCGATTTTTCCAGTCGCCACGGCTTGTTCGAGCGCCTCGAAATAACGCCAAAAGCCGGCAATATCTGCCGGTGTACGAATGGTGTAGGGCATGAGTGCAATGTCAGCACCGGCTTTAAAGGTTTGAATGGTCGCCTCAAGCGGCGCGTAGTAATGGGCAATCCCGGCCATATCAAGCGCATCGGTGACAATGACGCCCTTGAAGCCAAGCTCTTCGCGCAGCACCCCAGTCAAAATCTTATGTGACATGGTGGCCGGTACAATGGTTGGCTCCCCGTTGGTAGCGACAAACTTTGTCGCATCTAATGCCGGATATTGAATATGCGCGGTCATTACCATGGCCGGTGCCGTTTCACTGTTGATGATGCGCTTAAATGGCAGCAAATCTACCGCATTAATAGTGGCGCGCTCGTGCTCAACGCGCGGTAGTCCGGTATGACTATCGACATGGGTATCACCGTGCCCGGGAAAGTGTTTGAGTGCGCTCATAATGCCATTGGCTTGCAGCGTCGCCACTGTCGCTTGGCCCAGTGCCGCCACCGCGGCAGGGTCTTCACCATAACTACGCACGTTGATGACCGGGTTCTCTGGATTAACGTTTACATCAACTGTTGGGGCGAAGTTTAAGTTAAAGCCAAACAGTTTCAATTCAGCCGCAATGCCCGCCGCAACCTGTTCGGCGTAGTCTGTGCCATGCTCCATATAGGTCGCGCCCAGCGCCATGTTGCCACCGAAGCGCGTCGAAAGTAGCGCAGGCAGGCGTGCAACGCGGCCACCTTCTTGGTCAATGGCAATAAATAGCGGTGGTAAATTCGCCTCGCGCATGACCTGCTGCATTTGTTCGATCAAGGTGGCGATTTGTGGCCCTGACTGCAAATTGTCGGCGAATAAAATGACGCCACCGATGCGCCCTTGTCGCAGCACTTGTGCTAGTGCTTCGGGCAATTCGGTAACCGCAGATGTGCACTCTTCGCTTGTCGTGCCGTCGGCGCAGAAGTAGCGGAAGTCGAGCATGAGCTTCTGGCCTAACTGCAGGCGTGTGTTGTCGGCGCTTTGCTGTGGGCCGCAGGCGCTAAGAAAAAGGAGGCTCAGTAGCAGAGCAAAACAACGAATCATGGCTATACTCTTTGTTTAAGTGGCATTAGTTTGCAGCGGAAAGATGAGAGTATCCTACGTGAGCTGCCGATAAAAATAAATTATTCCATACGAATCTTTGAGGTTTATTCGTAAGAGTGTAATAAAGACTGTCGTTATTAGACTTTATCGGTATAAATTCTTTACAGAATGGAAGCTTTGAAATTGTCACATTCCGCAATAAATCCGCCTTAAATGGTTAAAGTTATGTATTTTAAGAGAAATTTTGCTAGGACGCGATGCACAATTACGGCCGCGATTAAAAAATACACAGGAAAAGGCTTGGAATAATTTATTATTTACATTAAAAGAATATGTGATACTTTCAATATATTGATGGTTGTACCATCTGTTGTAGTAATTTCTCGTCGATGACGGCGAGGGGTATAACAAGAAGACGTACTGACGATACGTACCAGATTCTTACAACGAGCGGAGATTGCAAAGTGAAACTCAACAAAATAGCACTCGTGCTGGGATTGACGACAAGTATGAGCGGCCTCGCTTATGCGCAGGATGTCGATCAAGAAGAGAACACACAGCAAAACGAAGAAGCAGAAAAGGTCGAACGCATTTCGGTAACGGGTTCGAGCATTAAACGTACAGCGATGGAAGGCGACTTACCGCTGACTATCATTTCCCGTGAAGACATAGATGCCCAAGGTATCACGACTGCAGAACAGTTAATGTTGCAGTTGAACGTCGCTTCCAACTCAAACGATAACTTGGCCAGTAACACCGGTATCGTAAGTGGTGAAGAGCGCGGTAATAACGGTGCCTCGAGCGCAAACTTGCGTCAGCAAGGTGCGGGCTCTACCTTGGTTCTATTGAACGGTCGCCGTACCGCAACGCACGGTCTGAAAGGTCGTTCGGTTGACTTGAACTCGATTCCATTCTCAGCCATCGAGCGCGTAGAAATTCTACGTGACGGTGCATCAGCCGTTTACGGTACCGATGCTATCGGTGGTGTTATTAACTTCATCTTGAAGAAAGACTATCAAGGTGCGCAAGTTGGCGCATTTGCCGATCATACCGAAGCTGGTGGCGGTAACATTTACCGTTTCAACGTGCTCGCTGGTACCGGTGACCTTTATTCAGATGGTTACAACGTGATGGCATCACTGTCGTACCGCACCGCAGAATTATTGCGTGGTGTCGATCGTGACTTCACCAGCACTTTCCAACCTGACCGTGGTTTATCACCAGATACGCGTGGTACGCCATTCGCATCATTGAACAACCGTCCAGGTGGCGATGACCCAACAAACCCGAACTACAACTTAATCGGTACTGGCCTTATCAATCCTGAAACAGGCTTGGTTAACGACGTCTTTAACGTATTAGCGTTGCCAGGTATGCCAGGTTGTGACGTTTATCCGTTGATGGATGACGACGCTGCGGCACTTTGGAACCGTGAACGTAACGAAGGTGTGAGCTGTGCTTGGGATTACCCACGCGCCTCGGCATTGCAGCAACCTGTTGATAGCGTTGATTTTGTCAGCCGTGCAACCATGACCATTGGCGATAGCGCTGAAGGTTTCGTGGAAGTGATGGGTTCTGAAGTCACCTCACAAAAAGTATTCGAACCAAACCAGATTACGCCTTGGTCAATCGGAACTGAAGGTTGGTACCCAAGCACGGGTGAATCATACGATTATATCGTTGGTGCCCTCGTTGATTACTACGGCGCAGACCAAGTCAACGTCGGCGCGCCAATTGCGTATCGCTGGCGTTGTATGGACTGTGGTCCGCGTGAAATCGAAACCACCACTACTGCAATGAAAATTCAGTTTGGTCTTGAAGGTCAAATCGGTTTCTGGGACTACCGTGTCGGTTTAGGTCATGCGACCAACGAATCAGAATCACAACTCGGTGGTGGTTATCACTACACTGACTTGCTTGCGCAAGGTATCGGTAGCGGTGACATCAACCCATTCTTGCTGCCAGGTCAATCGCAGTCAGAAGCAGGTATGGCAGCGCTAGCTGCGGCCTCTGCTGAAGGCGTGATTTTGTTCGGCGGTAAAACCACTTTGACGCAGTTTGATGCGCAAATTACCGGTGACTCAGGCTATAACTTAGGCTGGGGCGGCGACAATATTTACGTAGCTGCGGGTGTTGATATCCGTAACGAAGGTTACGAGTTCAACGGTGACCGCCGTGCTGCAGAAAACCGTCCAGATATTTATGGTGCACCGTTTGATAACGCGAACGCACTTGATGACGTCGACCGTACCGTAAAAGCTGTTTATACCGAGGCCTTGGTACCAGTGGTTGAAGATTTCGAATTGAACCTAGCGGTACGTTATGACCACTACGATGGTTTCGGTGGTACGACGAATCCGAAGTTAGGCTTCGTTTACACACCAACCGACGAGCTCTTGTTCCGTGGTGCTTACAGTACTGGTTTCCGTACGCCTTCATTCAACCAGTTGTACAACGGTACAACCGAAGAACCGTACACTGGCCAAGACTTAGCCGATCCGCGTGACTGCCCAGGTGGTGAGGTCGATGCAAGCGATCCAAACTGTCAGCCGATCCAGCCAACGCGCTTGTTTGGTGGTAAAGAAGACTTGGGTCCTGAAGAGTCGAAGCAGTCGAGCTTTGGTTTGGTTTATGCACCAACCGACAGCCTTTCGTTTAATGTTGACTGGTGGCAAATCATCATCGACGGTACCATCCAGATTCCTGACTTCCGTGATTTGCTTGAGAACTACGAATTGTTCGAAAGTAACTTCATTCGTGATGCCGACGGTAACTTGGTAAGTATCGATACGCGTTACATCAACGCCGGTGAGCGTCAAACCAGCGGTATCGAAGTGGGTGCACAAGCTAACGGTGAATACCGTGACGGCTTATGGAGCTTGAACTTCAACGGTAGCTACCTGATTGAAGATAAGAAAAAGCTGCTGGATAACTCACCTTGGAGTGAAAACCTTGTGGGTACCCACTCACGCGGTAACATTCCATTGCGTTGGAAACACACCGTTACCTTCAACTACGCAAAAGGCGACTTCGCCCATAGCTTGACGCAGATCTTCCGTGACGGCTATGAAGACGAAACGCCAGCAGGTGTAGCATCAGGTGTGGCGAACCCACCAAACTACGATCCTGATGTAAGCAGCTATACGATCTACAACTACAGCGTGCGTTACATGGCGTTGGAAGATTGGGACGTGACCTTCGGTATTAAGAACCTGTTGGACCGCGATCCTCCGTTCACTGCACACCAGAACGATTACTCTCCTGGTGCAGCGTTCGACCCTCGTGTAGCCGATCCACGTGGTCGTTCATACACCCTACAGTTGACTTACAACTTCTAAGCAACACTTAGGTGTAAGTCGTAGGAAAGTAAGAAGAACTGCGGTCAGCCTCGGCTGGCCGCAGCTATTTTAGCCTTCAGCTTTTAGGTGAATGCGTCCATGACACAGCCTTACCACATCGTCATTCTTGGTGGCGGCTCGGCCGGTTGGATGACCGCCGCAGCACTTGCAAAAGTCCTTGACCGTCAGCACTATAAAATCACCCTCGTTGAATCTTCAGCCATTGGCACCGTATCTGTAGGCGAAGCTACCATTCCTGGTATTCGCGAATTCAATCAACTGCTGCAAATTGACGAGAATGAGTTTTTGCGTGAAACCCATGGCAGCTTTAAGCTGGGCATTGCGTTTGAGAACTGGCAGAACATTGGCGATGAATACATGCATCCGTTTGGGCCTTACGGCATTACCTTGAATGGCGTGCCTTTTCATCACTACTACTTGCGTCACGAACGTGAACAAGGCCCTGAACATGCGATGCCATTGCAGGATCTCAACTTGGAGTGGAGCGCTGCGCTAGCACATAAATTCACCCGGCCGATTGCCGATAAGCGCAGTCCGTTGGGCCATATTAAATATGCCTACCACTTTGATGCCAATGCCTATGCGGGGTATTTGAAAAAGTACGCGACTAGCCGTGGCGTTATAGCGCTTGAAGATCGCATGTTAGAAGCCAAGAAACACGCGAATGGCGCGGTAGCGAGCCTGCTGTTGGAGCAACACGGTGAGTTAAGCGCTGATTTTTTTGTGGATTGCAGTGGCTTTAAAGCGTTGTTGATTGGCGAAACCCTAGGCGTGAGCTACCACGATTGGCGTAAATGGATGCCCTGTGACAGTGCGGTCGCGCTGCCCGGTCAGCATGACGCCAACAACATTCTGCCCTACACCCGCTCGATTGCGCATCATGAAGGCTGGCGCTGGAAAATTCCATTGCAGCACCGCACTGGAGAGGGCTGGGTGTACTCGAGTCGTTTCACCGAAAGCGACAAAGCGGAACGCGAATTCCGCGAGACCATCGGTAATTTTGACAGTAAAGCGAACCACTTGCGCTGGATCAATGGACGTCGTGACGAGGCATGGAAGCACAATGTTTGTGCTATTGGTCTGTCGGCGGGTTTTATTGAGCCTCTAGAGTCAACGGGGTTGCAGCTTACGCAATCGGGGATTATGCGCTTAATTAGCTTGTTGCCTGGTCAAGGTTCTATGACTGAGCGCGCCAAGGCATTCAATCGTTATACGGCAGAAGAAATTACCAATATTCGCGATTTCGTCATGTGCCATTACAAGCTCACGAACCGCGATGATTCAGAATTTTGGCGTTATTGCCGTGACATGGAAATACCCGACTCGTTACAAGAGCGACTGGATTTGTATCGCGAGAACGCGAGCATTTTCCGCAATAGCAATAACGAACTCTTTAATGAGATTAGCTGGTTCTCGATGTTCCACGGGCAGGGTTTAACGCCTGCGCAAGTTCACCCGATTGCCGAACAAATGCCAGCAGCGACCATGCAACAGCACTTACAAACAGTACAGCGTATTTTTAAACAGTCGGTGGCGCAGCTACCGAGCCATGCAGACTTTATTCGGAAACATTGCCAAGCATCATGAAGTTGTTATCGAACCCAGTAAAATTAGCTCTTCTCGCCACGCTATCAGGACTTGTGCTTAATAGTTGTAGTAGCACCGACTATGAGCAAATGCCGTCAGCGAATCAAAGTCATCGGGTGAAGTCCTTGGTGCTGCACTATACGGCCATTGATTACGAGAAAAGCGTGCGCGCATTGGTTGAACCTAAGGGGCTAAGTTCACATTACTTGGTGCCTGAGCGTGGCGACCCCAGCTATCCAGAAGATGCGATCAACGTTTATCAGCTGGTCGATGAACAGGAGCGTGCTTGGCACGCGGGTGATTCCTATTGGCAAGGTCGCACCGAACTGAATGATACGTCGATCGGCATCGAGATTGTGAACGTGCCGCAATGTCAGTGGGACACCAGCCAGCAGACCACGCGCGCCGAGCATGGCGAGAACCGTTTGTGTACTTTCCCAGATTACGACCCTGCGCAAATTGAAGCTGTGATTGAGTTGTCGCAAGAGATTCTTGCGCGACATCCCGATATTCATCCGACTGCGGTGGTAGGGCATTCTGATATTGCCTTTATGCGCAAAAACGACCCGGGCCCACGCTTTCCGTGGTACCAACTTTACCAACAAGGCGTTGGCGCATGGTATGAGCAAGACACCTTAGCGCGTTATTGGCGTCAGTTTAATCAACAACCGGCGCGTGTCGGCTTATTGCAAGCGGCATTGCGAGCCTACGGTTATGGCGTGACTGAAACCGGCGTGTTTGATGAGCAAACGCGAAGTGCCTTGTCAGCTTTTCAAATGCACTTCTTACCGTGGAGTGTGAACGGCAAAAACGACAGTCAAACCACCGCCGCTGTTTTTGCTTTGCTTGAGCGCTACTTCCCAGAGCAACTTGAGCCTTTGTGGCAACGCTATCAAGCCGAGAGTGCTGCGAAGCCTGCGCAGGTTGCAAAGGTAAAACAAGGGCAAATTGACGCAGTTTTCCCTGAGCCAAAGGCGCAGCGTTCGAGCCGCGAATGGGTCAACGATAAGTTACGTTTTAAAGCTTATGCAGGACGCAGCGAAATTACCTTGTCGGCTGAGCAAGACGTGACGGCCGAAATTCAGATTAATGGCGAGACCTTAAACTTAGCGACACCGCTACAAGGCGATAAAACCTATAACTATTCGCTAAAGCGTCGCACCGAAGACGGCTTGAATACGTTGTTCGTGAAGTCGGTGCAGCCTGAAGGGGCGCAGCTACGGGTGCAGACCCCTTATCCGACATTGATTGACGCTACCGCAGAGTATCGCAATGCCTTTCGCAAAGTCGATGAGCTGATTGAACAGGACATTGCTGACGGCTTCCCGGGCGCAGTTTTGGTGGTCGTCAAAGATGGCAAGATCATCAAGCAAACAGCCTATGGTTTCGCCAAGCGCTACGACGAAAGTGGCGAGCTTCTTGCGGCACCAACACCAATGACGTTGCAGACGGGCTTCGATATCGCTTCAAACACCAAGTCTTTTGCCACCGCGATGGCGATGATGCACTTGGTTGAACGCGGGCTGTTGGATGTGAATGCACCTATTTACCACTACTTGCCCGAATATCGGGGACAGGGACGTGAAGCACGACGCGTTCGTGATTTATTGAATCATCAGTCAGGCTATGGCCCGCAGGTGCATTTCTTTGACCCTGAAAACAAACTCGGCAAGCTATTTTATTCGCGCGACAAAGAAAAGACGCAGCGTCTTATCGCTACTAAAGTGCCCTTTAAAGTGGGTAACGGCGTGCAAGCCACCTACAGTGACACTGGTTTCAAGTTACTAGGAACCATCGTCGAGCGCATTGCAGGTATGCCGTTGGACCAATACGTGGAACAGAATATCTACTCGCCCCTTGGCCTGCACAACACCCTGTTTACGCCTTTGCGTAAGGACCGCTTGCCAAGTGAATTCGCCGCGACCGAGCTGAACGGCAACACCCGCGGCGGGCGCGTCGAGTTTCCGGGAATTCGTACTTACACGCTACAGGGCGAAGTGCATGACGAAAAGGCTTTCTATTCAATGGAAGGTGTCGCTGGTCATGCAGGTTTGTTCTCGACTGGACCTGATCTTGCAGTATTAGTACAAATGCTGTTGAACGGTGGTGGCTACGGCTATGTGCATTTATTTGATGAGAGTGTGCTCGACATCTTCACGGCACCCCACGCCCGCGACCGCAGCTTTGGCTTAGGATGGCGCCGCGCTGCCGATGGCGAAACCCGCTGGCACTTTGGCCCGTATGCGAGCCATCAAGCCTTCGGTCATACCGGCTGGACCGGCACCGCAACGGTCATCGATCCAGCCCTTGATCTCGGCATCATCTTGCTCACCAACGCACGCCACACACCTATCGTCGAAGAAGGTGAAAGTTATGAGTTTCTGGGCAAGCAGTTTGAAACCGGCAATTACGGCAGCGTGATTACCGGTGTTTACGAGGCTGTATTAAATAGAAATTAAAATGACCTTTATATAACTCAGTAATTGGCTTAGTGAGTCATATAGAGGTCAATATGTTGACGCTACCAAGCACTGGTCTACGCTTAAGTTAGTAATAGCTAACCTACGAGTAGACCATGCCCAAATCTATCGCGCGCACCTATTCACGTTATACCGAGGATGCACTGGCCGTGTTGGCGAGCCTGATTCGATCGGCATCGTTTTTGAACTGGCGAGCTTGCTGGGAATTGCTTTGTTCGACGCGTCGCCGAGTTCAGGTGGATTACGGCGTTATCGTACGTTACAAGAAGAAAAACTGGCCCTGTTGCCGGAGCGGGTCCGTCAGCCCGCGCGCGAGATCGATGATAACTTCTAAACTGAACGACTATCGTCAAACTTACTTTGGCGACGGCAATTTCTCAATCCCTATTCTGTTGACCTCGCGTAAGCGGCACGAATCTCGCTTAGCTGTGCATCAATGCTGGCGCGGTCAAGCCATTGGCCGCGTACCATCACACCTGCAGGTGAGCGCAATGCATCTGCCGATTCCAATGGGCTTTGTTGTAACAACATAAAATCTGCCTGGTAGCCTAGTGCTACATGGCCCACCTTTAAATTATGGCTCTTGGCGAAGTAATTAGCGGCCGCCGCCGTTGCGGTGTAGTAAATCGCTTCTAATGATATGCCTGCATCTTGCATGTAACGAATTTCATGGTGAATCGAGAAGCCAGGCACACTAAAGAGCTGTGGTGCGTCAGTGCCGAAAACAATAGTGGCGCCACCGTCGTGCAAAGCTTTTAACAGTCGTTGGCGATTTTCTTGCTGTACGGCGGCATGGTCTGTGTTGAAGTAGCTTGAGGCCTGGTTTGGATAGTAACTGAGCCAGCCCTCTCGTACCGGTTCGGGGACGAAAGTTAACTCTGGGTATGCGGCAAGATTGTCAGCGTCACCGGCACCAATCAGGGTAGCCCACAGCGCCTGGGTGGGAACTACAGCCATGCCGTTAGTTACCGTCATGTCGACCAGTTGCGCTAATTCGTCGTCGGTAATAGGCCGGTTAATGGCGTCGACAAAGCGCAGGTAGCCGTCGAGATGATCGATGGTGCGTTGCCCTTCAGCCATTGCCACGTCAACGCCAACTTCAGCAGGCACATGGCCAGCAAAATCAATGCCTGCCTCACGTGCAGCCGCAGCAACTGCGCGGTATTCCTCCAGCTCCAAGCCGGGATGAATTTTTAACAAGTCCCAACCTTCAGCGACATGTTCCTGTACCCGCTGTGCGGCTTGTTCGGGCGACTCGACGGTGTTGCCGTTAAAGCTTGGTCCGGCCAAGACTAACGTGGGCCCCATACGTTGGCCTGAGGCGATGTCCCTTTTCAACTGCAACTGGTTGGTATAGCCGAGCATGCCTCGCACAGTGGTGACGCCATTGGCGATATACAAGTACAGCATGTCATTGGCATAGCGTTCGGGCATGCCGCCAAAGCTTACCGCTGCGGGCACATGGCCATGCATTTCGGTGAAACCAGCGATAACGTAGCCGTTATTGCCGTCGATGACTTTGGCGGTTTCCGAAACGGCTATATCAGCGTCTACCGCGACAATATTGCCATTGCGAATAGCGATAGATTGCTGTGGGACAATGCGCGCCTGTTGTTCTTCCCATACGAGAACGTTGACGTTACGGACGACCGTGTCAGCGTCAACGGTCGAAAAGCTATGGGCGCAAGCGCTAGTGAATAGCAAAACTAAACTAGCGGCAAAGAGGCGTAATGATGGCATAAGTAAGTTCCTATAAAACGACTTAGTAGAAACTCAGCTTAGGCTAAAACGGATCTTTTTTCGTCACTAATAGCGGACTGCTTGTCACAAAATATTCATCACTCTGGCACAGAGCTGTCATCGATTATCGGCAAGCTAGCGTTGTTTTCACAGCGCACTGCGCAACAAGGTAGCCATGCTGAATGTCGAGCAACTGATCCAACAAAAACTGCCGCCGATGCTGCATCACCCAGCGGTTGCACCTTGGTTGAAGCGCCCCGTCAGTAAGCTCCTGAAACGTCTCTTGCACGCTGAAGATTTGCGTAAGTTCACCACCGACTATGGGCACTTACGTGGCCGCGACTTTGTGGAGCAGGTGCTGGATTACTTTGAGTTTCGCTACACTGTTGCGGATCGTGAGCGCGAGCATATTCCTAGCCAAGGCAAATTAGTCATCATCGCCAATCATCCGATTGGCTCGCTCGATGGGGTGGCGCTGCTTAAGTTGGTGGCCGAAGTGCGGCCTGATGTGAAAGTTATCGCTAACGACATGTTGTGGAGCCTTGAGCCACTGCGGCCGATGTTACTGCCGATCACCAACATGGGTGGGCGCGCGGGGCGCCAGCAAATTAAAGCGATACATGAGCACCTTGCTGACGGCAAAGCGGTAATTGTGTTTCCCGCCGGTGAAGTTTCACGCTTGCGTCCGCAGGGCGTGCGCGATACGCGTTGGGAAAGTGGCTTTTTGCGTATTGCCGACAAAGCCCAAGCGCCGATTTTACCGATCCACGTCGACGGCCGTAACTCTTGGAGTTTTTATGCGTCGTCGATGATGTATAAGCCACTGTCGACTTTGCTTCTCGTTGAAGAAATGTTCCGGCAACGCGCAGGCGTGCTGCATTTTCGGATTGGTCGCTGTATTGCCTATCGCCATCACCATCGCACCGATCTTAGCTTGAAAAACCGCGTCCACATGCTGCGCAAGCATTTATACCGAGTCGGCAGTGGTAAATCTGGCATGTTCCCAACCGAGCAGGGCATTGCGCTTGCTGAACCGCGTTTGGCATTGCGTGATGCCCTGCACGAGTGTGAATATTTGGCCACAACGCCAGATGGCAAAGACCTCTATTTCACCGACTATCGTACCGACTGTCCGCTCATGCGCGAACTGGGCCGGGTGCGCGAACTCACGTTTCGCGCTATCGGTGAAGGTACGGGGCAGCGCCGCGATCTTGATCGCTATGACGTGCAATTCAGCCATCTACTGTTGTGGGATGCGCAAGCCATGGAAATCGCCGGCAGCTATCGTTTGGCGCCAGTGGCGCGCATGACGGCGCAGCAAAGCGCTGAAAACTTGTATACCGCGAGCCTGTTTCAATTTAAGCCGACCATGGAGCGTTATCTTGCGCAGGGTATGGAGCTGGGACGCAGTTTCATACAGCCGCAATACCGCAATCGCTACAGTTTGGATTACCTGTGGCAAGGTATTGGCGCTTATGTGCAAAAGCATTCCGGTGTGCGTTATCTCTTTGGACCGGTAAGCTTGTCGGGCGAGTTCCCGCGCGCGGCACAAGCCATGATCGTGTGGTTTTATCAGCAATGGTTCCCGCCGTTGCAAGAGGTGGCAACGCCTAATCAGCCATTTATTTACACGCCGGAAGAAGAGCAGTGGTTAGAAGCGCTTTTCGAGCACCGTGACTATGCGGTAGATCTGCAAACACTGAAATCAGAGCTGCAACATTTAGGCGTTAAGCTCCCGCCGCTGTTTAAACAGTACAGTGAACTCTGCGAGCCGGGCGGTGTGCAGTTTGCGTGTTTCAGTGTCGACCCAGCTTTTAATAACAGCATCGATGCGCTACTCATTGTCGACTTGCACCAGCTTAAACCCCGCCGTAAGCAGCGTTATCTGCAAAACCTTGCGCCACAGCACTAGCAATCCTAAGCATTCCTGTTTACCTTAAGAGGTAGTCTTCAGCGAACTACGAGATTGTTCATGCGCATTGCTACATTGGGCCCCGCCGGTACCTTTTCAGAACTTGCCGCCTGCGAGTTTGGTCGTCAGTTAAACGATTATACGTTAGCGTTTTACCCAGCTTTAGCGCGCGTTTTGAAAGCCTTGCCGCAGGATGCTGATCTGGCTGTCGTGCCCATTGAAAACATTGTCGAAGGCGTGGTGTCACCGGTGATTGATACCTTTGTAAAACGACCGTTGGAGATTGTTGGTGAGCTGAGTATTCCCGTGCGCTTTTCGCTGGTAGCTAACCACTCTCAGCCTGAAAAAATCTACGCACAGTTTGTCGCTCAAGGGCAGTGCAGCGACTGTTTGGGCCGTTACAATGTGCCGATTATGAACACCGCCAGCAATAGTGAAGCGTTGCAACTGCTGCAACAAAGTCGCGAGCCTGCGGCAGCCGTAGTGCCAGAGCATTGCCTTGGTGACCACCATTTTACGCATGTTGAACATGACATTACCGACTACGCGCACAACGAAACACGTTTTGTTGCTGTGCGCGAATCGCGCGGCGAACATGAAGCGCCGCAAGCAGACGTGAACTACAAAACCTCTCTGCTGATCATTGATGACACCGATCACCCAGGCTTGTTGGTCGAGCATCTGCAAGTATTTGCCGCTTACCGCGTCAACCTCACCTCGCTGGTTTCGCGTCCGACCGGGCAGAAGTTCGGGCAATATCACTTCTACATCGAATGCGAAGGGCATCGTGATGACACCGCGATTCGCGCCGCGCTAACGCTGATTCAGTTACGCAATAGGGTGCTCGTCTTGGGGAGTTATCCTACAGCAGCACCCAGCGGATAAGTAGGCCGACGGTAGTGACGGCGGCAACGCCAAGGAGCCAAAGCAAGAGGAACCAGCCGAGGCGTTGCCAAGTTTGTTTTGCCATTAGTCGTGATACCCCGAGTCAGCGCGGACTTTGCCGCGGAATACCCAGTAGGTGTAGCCGGTATAGGCAAAGATGATCGGTAATAAGACTGCGGCACCGACCAGCAGAAACACCAAGCTGTTATCCGGTGCTGCGGCTTGCCACAAGGTGATTTCGCGTGGCACTAAGTACGGGAAGATACTCACGGCGAACCCACTGTATGCAATCAAAAATAAGCCTAATGACCACAAGTACGGACGGCCTTGTTGCTTCTTGGTAAGCGAGTTCAGTAAGCCTATGGTAAGTACGATCAACAATACAGGCAGAACCCATAAGCCAATAGAAGTCGGGAAGCTGAACCAGCGCTCGTAAATGTAAGCGTCTTGCCAAGGTAAGAACAAGCTCACGAACACGATACAGGCGAATAGACCGACACCTGCTTTGTAGGCGAGCGGATAAGCGCGTTCTTGCAACGCGCCTTCGGTTTTCATGACCAGCCACGTGGCGCCCAGCAAGAGGTAGCCAACCACCACGGCGAAGCCGCAGAACACGGTAAACCACGTTAACCAATCGAACCAGCCACCGGCATAGGCGCGATCAACAACTTTCACGCCTTGCAGCATGGCACCGAGCATGATGCCTTGGCTCATGGCCGCAACAAAAGATCCAACGATAAAGGACCAATCCCAAAGTTTCTTGCCGCGTTTGGTTTTGAAGCGGTACTCGAAAGCGACGCCGCGGAAAATCAGGCCAAGTAGCATGGCAATAACGGGCATGTACAAAGCGGGCATGAGCACGGCGTAGGCCAACGGGAACACCGCTAGCAAGCCACCGCCGCCGAGGACTAACCAGGTTTCGTTGCCGTCCCAAACGGGGGCAACGGTATTCATCATGATGTCGCGCTCTTCCTCTTTTTTAAACCACGGAAAGAGCATGGCGACGCCAAGGTCGAATCCGTCCAAGGCAACGTAGGCGAAGACTGCAACCGAAATCAGAATGGCCCAGATAAGTGCGTAATCCATGCTTAGTCCTCCTCGTGCATTAGGCGTTCAGCCGCCATGCCGCCGCTTTGACGCTTGGCATAGTCTGGAATGTGTACACTTTCGGGGTCACCTGCCATTTTGCGCAAAATATAAAAGGTCCCAGCGCCAAATACCAAAAAGTACACCACGATAAAGGCCAGTAGACTGCCGCCCACACCCTCTGCCGCAATCGGGGAAGCCGCATCTTCTGTGCGCATTAGGCCATAGATCACCCATGGCTGACGGCCAACTTCAGTTACGATCCAGCCGGCGACGACGGCGACAAAACCCGAGGGAGCCATGGCAATGGCGGCTTTATGCAGCCACGATGCTTCATAGAGCTTGCCGCGTGCTCTTTGCACGCCCGCCCATAAGCCAATTACGACCATAAGCAAGCCAAGCCCGACCATGATACGGAACGCCCAAAATACCACGGGCACCGGCGGCCATTCATCGCGTGGAAAGGCGTCCAAACCAGTGACTTCGGCGTTCACGTCGTGCTTGAGAATTAAGCTCGCCAAACCTGGAACCTTAAGTGCATAGTCCACTTCGGCGGTTTCCATGTTAGGCATACCAAACAAATACAACGGTGCTTGGGTTTCGGACTTGAAATGTCCTTCCATAGCGGCGACTTTCGCAGGTTGGTGTTCTTGGGTATTCAAACCGTGTAAGTCGCCAACAAAGACTTGTAATGGCGCAACCAATAACGCCATCCACATGGCCATAGAGAACATTTTGCGCGCCGCGGCATTGCTGCGCTCTTTAAGTAAGTGCCAAGCGCCAACACCGCCAACCACAAAGGCAGTCGTTAAGTACGCGGCGAGTAACATGTGCGCTAAACGATAGGGAAAGCTTGGGTTGAACACCACCGCAAACCAGTCTTCAACAATAAACTGACCGACGTCGTTCATGGCGAAGCCCGCTGGCGTCTGCATCCAACTGTTCACCGACAAAATCCAGAAGGCGCTAATGGCGGTGCCGATGGCGACCATGAGTGTGGCAAAGAAGTGTAGCTTCTCGCCGACGCGATTCATGCCGAACAACATCACACCAAGAAAGCCAGCCTCAAGGAAAAAGGCGGTGAGCACCTCATAGCCCATTAAGGGGCCAATCACAGGGCCTGCTTTATCGGAGAATACTGACCAATTGGTGCCGAACTGGTAGCTCATGACAATGCCTGACACCACACCCATACCGAAGGCTACGGCAAAAATCTTCACCCAATAACGGAAGAGCTTTTGGTAAACAGGGTTACGGGTCTTGAGGTATAACCCCTCGAGTACGGCAAGGTAACTGGCGATACCTATCGTGAAAGCGGGAAAAATAATGTGAAACGCAACGGTAAAAGCGAACTGAAAGCGCGCCAAGAACAGTGCATCAGCATTGGAGAAAAGACTTTCGACCATGCGACAACCCCTACATAATTTAGGAACTACTTAATTGTAGGGGGTCTGACGAAAATTTATAGGTAAAAACCGTACTTTTTGCAGGATTATTATTGAGGCGTTGGCCTACCTTAAGTATGGCAACCTTTATATTAGATCTCGTCAGCTACGCAGCAAGGCGTTACACTAATGCCTCCTACTTGATTGAGCTTAGCTTTGGAGTTTGCATGGAGCGTTTGGTCGAAAACCTAATGTACAGTCTGCGCTGGTTGCTGGCACCGATTTATTTGGGCCTGAGTTTGGCGGTGATGCTACTGGGTGTGAAGTTCTTTCAGGAACTCTTTCACGCCATTCCGCTCATTTTCACCATGCCTGAAGTGGATTTGATTTTGCTCACGCTAACCCTGATCGACATCGCTCTAGTTGGCGGCTTACTGGTGATGGTCATGCTCAGTGGTTACGAAAATTTTGTGTCGACGCTTGATATTAGTGGTGGCACAGAAAAGTTAGCCTGGCTTGGTAAAATTGACTCCGGCGGTTTGAAAAACAAAGTCGCAGCGTCGATTGTCGCCATTTCCTCGATTCACTTGCTGAAAGTGTTTATGAACGCCGACAACGTCGATGTCGAAAAAATCAAATGGTATGTAATCATTCACCTGACCTTTGTTGGCTCTGCTTTCGCTATGGGTTACTTGGACAAGCTTACCCGTAAAAAAGACGACGTTTAATCTCTTAATTCGTCGTCTTGGTCGTTATTCGTTGCCTAAAACGTTGATTGTTCGGTAGGCTCATGACCTATCCTATACCAACAAAAGCAAATCAACAGGCAACGAGAGCGACCTATGAACGCAAAACTTTTCTTTTCTTTGAGTTTGCTTGCCAGCAGCATGGCGAGCTCGCCTGCTTTGGCACAGGAGCAAGCGGCAACTGCAGATCACACTGTTGCGGTAACCAGTAAGCTACAGGCGGAAGATATCTTCGCCTTGGAATTTGCCAATGACGTGCAAATCTCGCCAGATGGTCGGTATGTCGCCTACGTGCGTAATAGTTTCGATATTATGACCGACGGCACGCGTCGTAGCCTGTGGTTAGTGGATACGCAGTCGGGCCAACATACCCCGTTGTTTGCCGATCAACACAGTTACGGCAATCCAAGCTGGTCACCCGATGGACAGCGCTTGGCTTTCACGTCGAACCGTTCTGGACGTAACCAAATCCATGTGTTCTGGGTTGACGAACAGCGTACGGCTGCCATCACTGAAGTTCAGCAAAGCCCAAGTCAATTGGCTTGGTCACGTGACGGCCAGCAACTTGCCTTTATGATGGCGGTACCTGAAGCGAAAAGTGACTTTGCGAAGAGCGTGAAGGCAGTGAAGAAGCCAGAGAAGGCCAAGTGGGGCAAAGCGCCGGTTATTGTTGAGCGCACTTTGTACCAACGTGACGGTCGCGGAGTGATGCCATCGTCATACAGCCAGGTATTTGTGGTGCCAAGCGAGGGTGGTAGCGCACGCCAAGTCACCACGGGTCCGTTTCAGCATCGTGGGCCGCTAACCTGGCTTGCTGACAATTCAGCGATCGTTTTCAGTGCCAACCGCAATAAGGACTGGGAGTATCAGTCGCGCGAAAGTGACCTGTGGCAGGTCAGCCTTGCCGATAACAGCCTGACTCAGCTCACCGACTGGCCGGGCGATGAATACGCCAGCACGCTGTCGGCAGACGGCGAACAGTTAGCCTTTTTGCATGGTGGCAATGCGGCTGAGCCTTATCGGAATGCGAGCTTGCATCGTATGGTGTTAGGCTCGGGTGCGGTAGAAGCCATTGTGGATGACTTTGACCGTTCGCTAGACAGCCCGCAGTGGGTGGGTAGCGATCAGTTGACGGTGCAATATGCCGATCGTGGGCGTATCAAGGTCGCCGACGTAAATTTAGCCGGTGAACTTAGTACCCGCGTGAACGATGTCGGTGGTATCTACGCCAGCCGTCCGTACACCATGGGCATGTACTCCGTTGCGGCCAACACTGGCGCGATTGCTTATACCCAAGCCTCCGCGTATGACCTCGCTAATGTTGCCGTACAGACCGAGGGCGCAGCGCGTAGCCTGACCACTTTGAATGATGATGTGCTGGCGCATCGTGACTTAGGTGAAGTGCGCGAAATCAATTACCAATCGTCGTTTGATGGTACCGACATCCAAGGTTGGTACATTTTGCCGCCGGGCTATGAGCAAGGTAAGCAATACCCAACCCTGGTTGAAATTCATGGTGGGCCGCACTTATCTTACGGGCCGTTTTTTGCCGCAGAACACCAGCGTTACGCAGCCGAAGGCTACGTGGTGCTTTATGTGAACTATCGGGGTAGCACGTCCTACGGCAAAGACTTTGCCATGTTACTCGACGGCCATTATTCTTCTGAACGTGACTTCGCCGACCACATGTCGGGTATCGACAAGCTTATCGACATGGGCATCGCTGATCCGAGCAACTTATTTATTGCCGGTGGTTCGGCAGGTGGCATCGCCACGGCTTATGCGGTGGGTCTGACCGATCGCTTCAATGCTGCAGCGGCAACTAATCCGGTCATTAACTGGGTGAGCAAGACGCTGACCGCAGATAGCTCCATTGGGCAAATTCAGAATCAGTTCCCAGCCATGCCATGGGAAGATCTTGCCCACTACTGGAAGCGTTCACCGTTGTCTTTAGTCGGCAATGTCACCACACCGACGTTGCTCTTCACAGGGGAGAAAGATCGTCGCACGCCAATGGCCGAGACCGAGCAGTTTTACCAAGCACTGCAACTACAAAAAGTGCCAACGGTGATGGTGCGCGTACCTGATGCCTATCATGGTGTCACAGCGAAGCCGTCGCGTATTGTTGCCAAGATCGAGCACACGCTGGCTTGGTTTAAGCGTTATCAGAAAGACTAAGGTGCTGTCATGTACCTAAGTTTGTTTATGGTGGCCTTCTTAGCGGCCACCTTGCTGCCGGCACAATCAGAAATTCTGGTAGTGACGGCGCAACAACTTGGGTACAACCCTTGGCTGATTTGGCTGGTCGCCTCGCTGGGGAACACCTTAGGTAGTGTGGTGAATTACGGTTTAGGGCGTTATCTGCTGCACTATCAAGATCGCCGCTGGTTTCCGTTTAAAGGCAAAGCGCTGGAACGCGGACATTGGTGGTTTGAGCGTTATGGTAAGTGGTCGTTATTGCTGGCGTGGGCGCCCTTTATTGGCGACACCCTGACGTTTATCGCCGGCATGCTGCGGCTCAAATTTTGGCAATTTTTGCTGATTGTGTGGATAAGTAAAGCAGGGCGCTATGCCCTGCTTTTAGGAGCGCTTAGCTTTCTAGGTTTATCGGCTCAAGACCCTTAACGGATTGTACGCCGAGGCCCGGTGCGTCGCTAATCGAGATCTCCGACTCTTTAAATTTCACGCTACCTTCAACCGGGTCAAAGGCGCACAGCGATGGACCATCAAGGTCGATCTTGGTGATCACATTCGATTTCGCTACAGCCAAGTGCACCGCTGCCGAAACGCTGATGCTCGACTCCAACATACAGCCAATCATGCACTGCATATCGTACACAGAGCAGATATCGGCAATTTTAATCGCGTTGGAAATACCACCGGTTTTCATCAGCTTAATGTTGATAATGTCAGCGGCGCGCATTTTGATGAGCTCGATCACCTCGCGTGGACCAAAGCTACTTTCATCGGCCATGACCGGCGTATTTACGCGTTGCGTGATGAACTTCATGCCGTCGATGTCGCGTGCTTTGACCGGTTGCTCAACAAGTTCAAGGCGCACACCAGCGTCTTCCAACTTATTCAGTGCGTACACGGCTTCTTTTGGCGTCCAACCTTGGTTGGCATCAAGACGTAAGAGGGCTTTGCCTTCTACCGCAGCGTAAATCGCCTTCACCCGCTCAATATCCACACCAATGTCTTTACCGACTTTGATTTTTAGTGTTTCGAAACCGCGGTCGATGGCTTCCAGTGAATCGGCGACCATTTTGTCGATGTAGTCGACGCTAATGGTAATGTCCGTTGAGATGGTCGGCACACCGCCGCCAAGCATCTTGTACAGAGGTGCATCGTAGAGTTGACCCCAGAGGTCATATACCGCCATTTCAACCGCTGCTTTGGCGCTGTAGTTCCGAATAATGCCATTCTGAATTAAACCGACAATATGATTCAGCTCAGACACGTCTTGGCCGACAATTTTCGGTTTGATAATGCGATCGATGGCTTCAATGATGGAGCCATGGGTATCACCGGTAATGACCGCGGTCGCTGGCGCTTCGCCGTAGCCCACGTGTCCGGTGTCGGTGTGCACCATGACTACGATGTCCTCAATGGATTCAACGGTGCGTAGTGCCGTTTTAAAAGGCGTTTTTAACGGCACGCGTAACTTCGCCAGTTTAATATCAGTAATTTTCATAAGTCGTCCTGTTTAGCGTACCGACTTGATCGCGTAGATGCGGTCAAGATAGGTGTCATTTTTGCCAAAGCCTAAGGTGGTCAGGGGCGTCACTGAAACGCCATTGAGCGTGCCTTCGTAATAGTCACCATTGCTATCAGTGTAGCTTAACCCATGTACGTCATGGATCACGTAGTGCTCGCCGTTGAGTTTGCCTAAGTACATGACCACGTGGCCGGGCAGGTAAATTAAGTCACCCACATGGGCATTATCGAGTCGTTCAAGCTTTTCGGCGTTGCTGCTGTTGTCGTCATAGACCACGTTCTGACCGTACTCGCCATAACCTTGTTGGCTGGAGTTGCGCGGCATTTCAATGCCCATGCTGCGGTAAACTTCCAAAACGAAGCCGGTACAGTCGCGCGCGTTGTAGTCATGCCCCCAGCCGTAGCGTTCACCCAGGAATTTAAAGGCTTGGGTGATGACGTTGGCTTCAGTGTAGGGTAGGTAACCGACATTGACGTCGTTATGGCGCGGGATCAATGCAGGCGTAAAAGCCAGGTCGCCGTTGGCATCACGGATTGGCATTTCCACCGTGTAGCTGGCAAATGGGTTCTGGCCGTGCACGTTGTGGCCGGTTTGTTCAGCGCTGAGAAGGGGTAAGCGCGTACTCATGTCGAGCTGAACTTCTGATACTGCCGGCATGCTCGGCGTGTAATTGGTATGCACTTTGGCTTCGGTGACCACCGCAAAAGGTTCTTTTTCGGCAAACGCCAAAACCTCATCGCGCGGGCCAATAGCTACGTGTTTGGCTTGGATCCACGCCAAGTAGTGATACGACTGCGCCAAATACCATTCACCGTCACTGCTGGTATGCAGGATTGCCAACGGCATGCCAGGAAAAACCCCCGTCTCTTGAAAGCGATCAATGTCGGTATCCAGCCCTTCACTGTAGAGTTTGTCGAGGGTCGGAAAGGTGCGCATTGGCGAGCGTTGCACCACCAGTCCGAAACGAACCGGATTCGTCTCCGTGATAGCGTCTAAGTTAGTAGCATTACGATAAGCTTGCAACTGCTCGGCGGTTGCCGCGGTGCCATCGGCATAGAACCGCGGATAATTCGGCAGGCCGCTAATGTCGTCTATTTTTGCGGTTAGTTCGGCAGCGGATAAAGCCTGTGGCATATCAGTTAGGTAGACCATCTCATCTTGGACGGCAAATGAGCGCGTATTAAACTCATCAATCTCTACTTGTGTCATTAGAGTCGCATGCGGCGCTGCAAGGCGTTGCAGCCAGAATTCAGGCTCAAGGTATTGCTGCTGCATGCCAATCACATCAGTCGTGTAGTTTGGCAATTGTTGTGGCGCGGCATCTGTGGATTCGGCCGCGCTGCAGGCCAACAGCAGTGGACTAACGGCAATGGCAAGAACAAGTTTTTTCACAATGACTCCCTAGCGAGCAAATGTATTCATCGCAATTCAAATGGAATAATATTCCTGTGTTAGTCTTATTCTGGCATAAATTATTTATAGTGGCGAGGAACTCTTTCACTTACACGTGTTAATAATTCGTAGGGAATGGTACCCATGGCCGCTGCAACTTGATCTACGGCTAACTGTGGTCCCCAAAGCTCAGCCTCGTCACCAATCGTAACCGCATCCAGGTCCGTCACATCAACAGTAATCATGTCCATGGATACGGTGCCTGCCAACGGCACAATCTGGCCGTTCAGCCAAACCGGAGTGCCACTTGGCGCATGACGCGGATAGCCGTCAGCATAGCCGATTGCCAAGGTGGCAATGCGACTTGGTCGTTGCGCGATCCAGGTGCTCCCGTAACCGACCGCGGTACCTTCTTTGACATCACGCAGCGCGAGAACCGGAGCTATTACGCGCATAGCCGAACGTAACTCAGTTGTCGTTCGCGGTGTGGTGGGATCAACACCATAAAGCATAATGCCAGTACGTGACCAATTGACGCCATTGGCGCCAAGATCAAGGGCACTACTCAGCAAGGCCGCGGTATTAGCAGCACTTAAGGCTTTCGTGGGTGTTGAACGCGCGCACACCGAGTGGAAGCGTTGCTGCTGCAGATCATTTAATGGGTGTCTTTGCTGGTCAGCGTTGGCGAAATGCGTCATGAGCGTGATACTGGCGACTTGTTGGCAATCTGCTAGGCGTTTCTGGACGTCATCAACTTCCGCGGGCAAAAAGCCGAGGCGATGCATCCCGGTATCTATTTTCAGCCACACCGCGAGAGGTTTCACAAGGCGTGCCTCAAGAATAGCGTCCAACTGTTGCTGCTGATGTACGACGGGTTGCAAATTATAATGCGCGCAGACTGGAAGTTCGGCCGCGGAAAAACATCCTTCAAGCAAAACTATCGGTTGGGTAAACCCTGCGTCGCGTAGTCGCAATGCTTCATCGATAAAGGCAACGCCATAGGCATCAACATTGCCACTGATTGCGTGCGCTACTTCTACGGCACCGTGTCCGTATCCATTCGCTTTAATCACACCTAATAACTTACAATGGCCCGCTTGTTGGCGAGCCATTGCACTATTATGACGCAAAGCGTCGGTATCGATTTCTGCCCTAGTGGGGCGAAAGTGTAAACCATTACTCATGCAATTCTTACATCCTATTGCGGATTGCTTTGTTTGCTGAAATTCAGGTCTTGGAAGTCGAAGCTAAAATCTGCGTCCGGATCAATGGTCGTCATGACCATACCGCCAATATCCCCTTGTAATGAACTGGTGAAGCGAACGAAAGCATCGGCGTGATGAGTACGGTCGTCCCAGCGCACAACATAGGTGTCGCCTTGCACATGCAAGAGTTGTCCGGTCAAGCGCTTCGAGCGGTGCGAAACCCAACGTAAGGTGTCGTCTTGCCAGCTAACGCTGACGGCGCCAAACCATGGGTCAATGTACTCGCCGCTGACGCGTTCGGCTTGCGCAGTGGTTACTGGCTTTGTGGTAGGTTCTGTAAAGGTCGATGCGCGATGTTGATTGGCCTGTTCGCGCCAAGCTTGCACAGCAGCCAACCAATCTCGCTCCGGCGCGTCAGTATAAGCTTTAATGAGCGTTTGCATCATGGCCGTGCGTGCATCACTGTGAGACCGATTAAAGAGCACTAAAAATGCGGTATCCAGCTCTGGGAAAAACGACAAATACGCATTCATACCATGCAAGGTACCGGTGTGATGGACGCGTAATAAGCCGTCAACGTCATGCATGCGCCAACCCAAACCATAAGCGGCGAAATGCGTTTTGTCCCATTCGTAAGCGCGTGAACCCACATTCATAAGCGTTTGTGGCGACCACATTTCTGCATGTTGTTTAGCGCTAATCAGCCGTTGTTGGGTGCCGTTTTCATCTACGTAAGCGCCACCTGCATTGTGCATTTTCATCCATTTGGTCATGGCTTGCAGTGAGCAACGAATACCGCCCGCTGGAGCTGAGGTGAGATACGCGTCGGCACTGTCGCGACGCACAACCTGTGGTTGCCCGTCGACCCAGCCGTGCGGCTGAGCTATATGCTTTTTATATGCGTCTGGAACTGGGCCGGCAAAGCAGTATTCCATACCTAATGGGCGCATTAATGTTTCTTCAACGAAGGCTTCCCAGCGTTGCCCAGTCACCCGTTCGGTGAGTTCACCGGCAATCACATAAAGGATGTTGTCATAGGCATATTGACTGCGAAAACCGCCGTCCATGGGTAAGTAGCGTAAGCCTTTGAGAATGTCATCACGACTAAAGTCATTCGGCGTTGGCCAGAACATGAGATCGCCTGCCCCAAGACCTAAACCGCTGGAGTGAATTAACAGGTCGCGAATGGTGAATTTGCGTGTAACCCATGGATCGCGAACACGAAACTCGGGCAGATGGTCTATAACAGCATCGTCCCAGCTAATCTTGCCTTGGTCGACTAAGACGGCGAGGGCGGCGGTGGTGAAATTTTTCGTCACTGAAGCAATTTTAAAGAGAGTCTTTTCAGTAACCGGAGTCGCTGTTCCATATTCTTGCACGCCATAGGCTTTAGCAAAAGCTACGCGGTCGCCTTCGACAATACTGACCACCATTCCCGGCACGGTATAAGCGTCCATAACGCGGGCAACAGTGGTATCAATTTGCTTCGCTGTTATCTGGCTCGGCTCGGTGGCGGCATTGGCGACACCACTCAGGAGCAAGCCGACAGTCAAAGCAATACTACGGATAGGAGTCCGTTTAAGTGGGGTTATTCGCATCATTAGAGCTCCGTATCAAATCATAATAAGACTAGTAACAACATAGAGTACCAAGGTGATCGCTCCGGCCGTTAACGCATAGGGTAACTGGGTACGCACGTGTTCAAGCAGATCACAGCCCGAGGCCAAGGCCGAAACGGCCGTGGTATCTGAAATAGGCGAACAGTGGTCGCCAAACACACCACCGCCAAGCACTGCGGCAAGCAGTAACGGAGCAGGGAGGTCGAGCGCGATAATCATTGGCGCGGCAATTGGGATCAAGATTGCAAAGGTTCCCCACGAGGTGCCGGTGGTAAAGGAAATCAATGCGCCGGCAATGAACAGCATTGGCGCGATCAAGAATAGCGGCAAGAACTCGCCAACGAGACCCGCCAAGAACACGCCCGTTCCCAATTCACGCAAGCTTGCTCCGAGTGCCAATGATAACAGGACGATCGAAACCAGCGGTAACAATTCGCTCATGCCCTTAAAGCCGATATCGACCAACTGCTTGTGGCTGTTGCGGCGGCTGAAGATCAGCATAAAGTACGCTACGACACAGGCTAATACGGTTGCATAAAGCACCGACTTCGAGCCGTCACCTTGGGTAATATCACCACCACCAGTACCAAACATGAAGGCCACCATGCCGACCACCATGGTTGTCAGTGGCACCAGCATGAAGCGCGCCTTGCTATTGCTTGGCACATGCTCCGGTATATCTTTATGTTCTTGCGGGTTTTGCTCTTCTAGCTTGCGCAGCGGACCGTGAACACGACCACTGAAAGCGGTATAGAACACAATAATCAGTGTCACCAAGGCATAGAAGTTAAACGGGATGGTGCTCCACAGCGTGCTGACACTTGAGCCAGGCAGATCTTGTTGATCCAGCATACCCAAAACATAAGCACCCCAGCCGTTAAGTAGAATTAAAATACAGATGGGCGCGCTGGTACTATCAATAATGTAGGCCAAGCGGGCGCGGCTCATGCCGAGCTTCTCAAACAAGCCACGCGACAAAATACCTGCGGTGAGCACGCTGAGATTGGACTCGATAAAGACAAAAATACCAGTGAAAACGGTCATCAGGCTCGCGGATCTTTTGGTGCTACCTAAGCCCTTGGCGAGTAAAGCCTCAACTGTTGCGGCGACCCCGCCAGACTCGCGGATATAGGCAAGTAGGGCACCTACCATAAGACTAAAGATCAGAATTCGCGTATTCCCGGCTGAGCCAAATACCGAAATAATGCGTTCAATCGTGGCCACAAAGGTGTAGATTAAGGGTTCACCGCCTTGCCAGGTTAAAAGTAGTTCGGAGGTAACAATGGCAAGCAAAAGAGCGACAATAACCTCTTTGCGCCAGAACACCACGATAATCGCTACCAATGGGGGTAGCACGGACATCCAGCTCATAAAAGCAACCTTGGTTTTGTAGTTGTAGGTGGATTTTTGCCGACCATATTGCCAACCAGTAATAAATTATTCAATATGGTCTACTCACTTTCATAGATTATTAAGATAAGCGTGCGCCTATGTCTTGTTTACTGAAAATCCGCGCCATGCGTGACGATATGTCACTTATAGAACGCAAATTAGCTGATTTTATTCTCGATAACACGCACTTATTACGCGACTACTCGTCGCAACAATTGGCCGATGCCATCGGCGTGAGTCAATCGAGTGTGGTTAAGTTTAGTCAAAAGCTCGGTTATCGGGGTTATCCCGATCTCAAATTTGCCGTGAACGAGGCTGTCGTCTCAGCATCCAGTCAACAGCGTAGCGTGGCGAGCCATCCGTCACAAGAACGATCGATCGCAAGTTCGTTTCGCGAACTCCGTGACGCCACCTATGCGGTGCTGCAAGGCGTGGCCGATTTGAATGAAACCGAGAAGTTGCAGCAGGCACTGAAACTCCTTATTGCCGCTGACACCATTCAAGTTGCTGGCTTTGGTAAGTCGGCCATTGTCGCCAAAGATTTTGTCTTGCGGCTAATGCAAATGGGTAAAGTGACCCTGAGTAGTACTGACCCGGCGTTGCAAATTCAAATGGCGACCACCTTAAGTGAGGGAACGGTGCTGTTGGTGATCAGTGACGGCGGACAAAATAGCGATATCTTAAAAATTGTGCGCCAAGCCAAGAGTAAAGGCGCCAAGGTCATTTCGCTAACGCGTTACGGCAACAACCCCACCAGCATTCTCGCGGATATTCCTTTGTTTGCCCTCGGCGGTGACACTCACGTCCGCACAGACAGTGTGTTGATGCAGCTCGGGATGCAGCATTTGTGTCATGTTTTGTATGTACAAATGTGCCAAGCACTCAAAGTCGACAGTTTGTTAGAAGAGAGCATGAACTCACACAATTTATTAGATACCAAGTAGCGAACACTAAAACTAAATACAAACTATTCCCATTTAGGTATTGATCTATAAATGCGAATCGTTATCATTGGCGCACTTTCTTTTTCTCATTGCGAAAAATTGCGCCGATAGGATTCGTAACCATGCAAAAATCTTTGTTGAGCCTGAGTATTGCCGCTCTATTGGCAAGCCCTGTATTTATTTCTCAAGCCCATGCCCAAGCCCAAGCCCGGGCCAATAGTGAGCCGGTAAACGCCGACGAGCGGATTAAAATCACGGCCACGCGCACGGAGCAAACTGCGGCAAGCGTACCCGCCACAGTAACAGTGATCGATGGCGAAGACTTACGGCAGCAGTTGGCAAGTGCTGACAGCTTATCGGATGTGCTAGGCAACCTAGTCCCCTCTTTTTCGCCATCACGACAAAAGCTCACCAGCGCTGGGGAAACTTTGCGTGGTCGCGAGCCACTTTATTTGATAGATGGCGTGCCGCAGTCGAATCCGCTGCGTAACGGCTCGCGTGCAGCCTACACCATTGATCCCTTGATGATTGCACGGGTCGAAATCATTCACGGTGCGAGTGCCATCCAAGGACTTGGCGCGAGTGGCGGTATCATCAATATTATCACCAAGTCAGCGACCCAAGGCGCCGAGCATGAAGTGACGGCTGGCTTTACCGCGCCAACCAGCGAAGCTGGCGACGGTCTGGGCTATCGCGCAGGTTATTTGGTGCGTGCGGCATCAGGCGATGTTTCGGCAGTAGCGGGTGTGCAACTACGCAGCACTGGCATGTACGTTGATGGTAACGGCGACTTCATTGGCGTGGATACCGCGCAAGGCGACACCATGGATTCGCAAAGTTACGATGTGTTTGCCAAGTTAGGCTACCGCATTGATGCTGAGCAAAGCATCGAAGCGATGGTGAATCACTTTGATATGGAAGGCAACGGTGACTTTTCATCGCAAGGTGGCGATCGCGCGGCAGGCGAGCCGACAATTTCCATTGAGGAGCCAACCGCCGGTGATGCGCCGCGCAATAAAGTGACCACGGCGACATTGACTTACCGCAACGCCAATATGTTGGGTGCAGCTGTGAATTGGCAACTTTTCTCGCAAGACTTTTCCGCGCTTTATGGTGGTGGTACCTACGGCACTTTCCAAGATCCGGCCTACGGCGAAAACCTGTTTGATCAGTCGCGCAACGATTCCCAGAAGTACGGCTCACGGTTAACCATGAACTGGGCCAATGTGGCCGACTCACCGGTAGATGTCACCGCTGGTCTTGATTACTTAAACGACAGCACTTATCAAGAACTTGCGCAAACTGGACGGCAGTGGGTGCCAGAAACGACCTTCAAAAACTGGGCGCCGTTCACACAATTGCGCTACCAAGCTAACGGCCTCACCTTGAGTGCGGGCTTGCGCTATGAGTACGGTAAGCTCAACGTCGACGACTTCACCACACTCGCAAGCTACGGCAGTGTTTTCGTTGAGGGTGGTGAACCGTCGTTCAACGAACTGCTGCCGAACGCTGGCGTGGTTTATGAGCTCACCAATGATTGGCGCGTGTTTGCCAGTTACTCAGAGGGCTTCAGCATGCCCGATGTGGGCCGTGTGTTGCGTGGTATTAGCGAGCCTGACCTGAGTGTGAGCAGCTTCCTTGACTTGCAGCCGGTGATTGCTGATAACCGTGAGGTCGGTATTGAGTACCGCAGCGCCGCTATGACTTTCAGCGCGAGCTATTTCATGTCGGACTCTGACCTAGGCGCACGGTTGCAGGCCGATGCCGACGGCTTCTACAGCGTGCAACGTGAGCGGACTGAAATTGACGGCTACGAAGTGAGCGCCAGTTACGCCTACTCGCCCGACACCAGCTTTGGTGTGAACTACGCCAAAACCAACGGCGAGTACGACAGTGACGGTGATGACCGGGTTGATGCTGAATTAGGCGGTCGCAACATTGCTCCGGAACGCGCCAATGTATTCTGGGAACAGCAATGGGGCGCTCTGGTAAGCAGCCGTGTGCAGTACAACATGCTGTTTGACCGTGACATTTATAGCGGTGCAGCGGCGATCAATAACTTTGAAGGCTACGAGACGCTGGATGCACAAGTGCTGATTGAAACCCTCGACTACGGTCAATTCACGGTGGGCGTCGAGAACTTACTCGATGAGTTTTACTTCACTTACTATGCCCAGACTGTTGGTCCCGACTCGCGTAACTTCGCTGGCCGCGGTCGCACCCTAAGCGTGAATTGGAGTTACCAATTCTAATGTGGCGACATGGTTTTGGCCGAGTGCACAAATGGCTCGGCCTTACCCTGGCACTATGGATGGTGCTGGTCGCATTGACCGGCACTTTGTTGATCTATAAAACCGAACTTTTGCAGTTGCAGTACCCACAACTGAAACTCGAGCAGATCCCTTCGCAAACCCAAGCGGCCGCTGTGTTCGATGACTTTGAGGCCGGCTATGCCTACCTTCCGCGTGCAGATAAGCCTTGGATTGAAGTGAACGATGGTGCGGGCACGACCTATTACTTCGCCGGTGATGGCAGTTTGTTGCTTGAGCGTCCAATGCTGAGTGATTGGGTGTCGTGGATGGTCGAGTTTCATCACCATTTGTTACTGCATGATCTTGGCAAAGACATCATGGGCGTGCTGGGCTTGCTCAGCCTCGTGCTGGTGATAGCTGGAGTGGTGCGTTGGTGGCCGCGGCATTGGCGCTGGCGCGTGCTATCGGTGCGTTTTGTGCGCCCAAGCCAACGTCAGTTTATTGCGACTTTATGGCAGTTGCATCGCAGTAGTGGCGTGATTTTTATCGTTCCTATTGCGGTGTTATTACTTACCGGTACGGCCATTATGTATGCCGCCGCGGTAAGTTCTGGTTTAGAGAAGCTTCTACCGCAAGCGAAGCCGGTGCAGGTCCAGCCTTTTCCGCAAGCAACCGCAAGCAATTGGCAGCAGCGGCTAACCATTGCTGAGCAGTATTGGCCGGACCAAACTCCCCGTCTGGTGTACTTAAAGCCAACTGCGCAAGGTCATTTCCGCATGCGCCTTCAGCACAGCGAGGAATGGCATCCGAATGGCCGTAGCTATTTGGTGTTTGCCGACCAAGGTCCGCTCATTAGTGCGGATGACGTGCGCGGCAAAGCACTCGGCTATCAACTCGCGCAAATGGTTTATCCGTTGCACGTGGCGTCGGTCGGTGGACTGCTGTGGCTAAGCGCGACTGTGCTCGGAGGCTTAGTGTTGATACTGTTACCGATCACCGGCGTTTGGTTTTGGTGGCGTCGCCGGCGGCATCGCTAGTCGAGTTCAAGCTCGAGCTGCAATTGCTCGTCGGGATCGGGTAGGGTGATGCTAATACCAATTAAACGCACACCGCGCTGCTGACGACGCTCCCAAGCTTCCCTTAGCAATTGATAAAACAAGCTCGGCGAGGCCGTCTTTGCGGTTTTTGACACTGTGGTCTGTTGAAAGTCACTGAATTTCAGTTTCACCGTCTGACTTTTAATGTGCACGTCTTGCCAGCGCGACTGTCCGGTACGCTTTTGCAATTGCGGTAACAGCACTTGGTCAAGAAAGTTTTCAACTTGACGTAAGTGCTGAAAATCGTGCCTTAGCGTTTCTTCACAACCGATGCTTTTCCGGGTGCGCTCGGTTACTACCGGGCGGGGGTCAACACCGCTGCAGCGCTGGTGCAGCAACCAGCCCGCTTTATCGCCCAATAAGCGCTGCAAACGCGGAATTTCGGCATCTTGAATGTCTTTACCCAGATAAAAACCAGCGTTTTGTAAGCGCTCCAAACTTTTCGGGCCAACGCCAGGTATACGTTTAAGGCTGAGCTGGGCAATGTAGTGCGCAACTTGGTCGGGCGGCACGACAAATTGACCATCGGGTTTTTGTTCTTCACTGGCAATTTTAGCCACCATCTTTTGGCAGCTAATGCCAGCCGATGCGGTCAGACCGATGTCGCGCAGTCGGTCGCGAATCGCTGCCATGGTTAACGAAGCACTGCCTTGGTACTTTTGGTTGTCGGTCAAATCGAGGTAAAATTCATCAATCGAGGCAGGTTCAACCACGTCCGTCACTTCATGTAACACCGCCAGCACTTGTTTCGACAATTCGCGATAGTAGCGGTGATCAGGTGGCACAAAATGCAAGTGAGGGCAAAGCCGCCGCGCATGAGTACCCGACATGGCACTGCGCACGCCAAACTCGCGGGCCAAGTAGTTGCAGGTAGCCACGACACCACGTTCGCTGCCACCACCGACCGCAAAGGGTTTATGGCGCAGACTCGGGTCACGCAAAACCTCGGCGCTGGCAAAAAAAGCATCGAGATCTAACAGGGCAATTTTCCGCGTATTACTATTAGCTGGAGAAGACATGCAACGAAATGTTTAACCTTGGACGGAATCTGGCTATAATCGCAACAACTTTATGAGCGTGCAAGCTCATCGATAGGCAACAGGAGTCCACTGTGAACGTATTTAAAGTCGTAAAATCTGGTCGTTTCCTCGCCGCTGCAATGGCGTTTGTTGTAGGCAGCGCAGGCGCCACTATGTTACCGCAAGATAGCAACGAAGACATTGCTAAACGCATTGCACCTATCGGTCAAGTGCGTACGGGTGAAGCCGCCGCAGCCGATAGCGGCGCAAGCTCAGGTGGCGCGCGCTCTGGGGAACAGGTTTATAATACTTATTGTGCAGCATGCCACACTGGCGGTGTATTGGGTGCGCCGAAAATCAACAACGCAGCCGATTGGGAACCGCGTTTGGCACAAGGTATGGAAACCGTATTGAAGCATGCGATTGAAGGTTACAACGCAATGCCGCCTAAAGGTACTTGCGGAGACTGTAGCGATGACGAAATTCAAGCTGCAATTGATTACATGGTTGCCGATATTTAGGGACCAAGCACTTGTATAGCTAGACAAAAAACCGCTTCGGCGGTTTTTTTGTGCGCGTTGTCTAGCGAACTTATTGTTGAAAATTGCAGCAAAACGCTTTCTTGTAAGTGAATGTAAAGATATAATCGTGCGAATGTTTGTTCACAAAAAAACATAATAATAGATTAAAAATTAAACAAAGAGCTTACTAAAAGCCGATGAACAGCAGTAATCAACAGCCTCAAATCAATTCCTCAGAAATTGCGCGTCTGCGCAAGGCTGTTGCACGCCTGAAAACTCTTGCGTTGAAATACCGTCAGTCAGAAGTGGTACAAAAAGCTTTATTCCGCATTTCTGAACTGGCCTCGTCAGCGCGTGATATGTCTGAGTTCTACCCGGCTTTGCACGCCATCATTGACGAGCTAATGATGGCCAAGAACTTTTTTGTCTGCCTGTATGACAACACCGACGACACGGTGCGTTTTGTTTACTTTGTCGATGAGTACGACGCGCTACCAAGCAACGAAGAGTTCCCTGCCGATGTATTGCGACAAGGCTTGACCGGGTACGTCATGCGCACCGCAGAGCCGTTCTTGTTGAATGAACAAAACTTCAATGAATTAGTCGAGCAAGGTGAAATCCGTGACCTAGGTTCGCCGCCGGTGGATTGGTTAGGTGTACCGCTCTGTAGTGGCGACCGTGTGATCGGCGCCATGGTGGTGCAAAGTTATACCCACGAAGTGGGTTACACCGCCAACGACAAAGAGCTCTTCATGTTTGTGTCGCAGCATATTGTGAATGCTCTTGAGCGTATTCAGCAACGCGAGTTTATGCGCGAAGAAATTGATCGCCAAACAGCCAATTTACGCGACATTAACCGCAACCTTGAACAGCAAATTGCCGAACGCAAGCGCGCCGAAAAACTGTCGGCAGTGCTGTATGCCATTTCGGAGCTGACCAACACCTCGGAAAACATGAGTACCTTCTTTGCCCAGTTGCATGCGCAAATTGGTAAGCTCATGAACAACGACAACTTCTTTGTTGCGTTGCTTGATGATGATAAGCAGCATATACATTTTCCGTATCATGTCGACGAACGCGACCAGCAGCTCGTAGCTCGTCGCCGGCTTGGTAAAGGCTTGACCGAGTACGTTATTCAAGCGCAGCAACCAGTATTTATTGACCATGTGGTTTATGCACGGCTCGTCAAGGATGGCAAAGTTGAGGGGCCGACCAAGTATTACGGAACCCGGCCCACCCAATGGCTTGGCTCACCGCTAGTGGTTGATGACGAAGTCATAGGTGTGCTCTCAGTGCAAACCTATAAGGATGAAGTTAATTACAAGCAAGATGACCTTGAAGTGCTGAACTTCGTTTCACAGCACGTGGCTGTTGCCCTTGAGCGCCGCCGTAATGCCGACGAAGTGAAACGTGTGAATGCCTTTTTGGAGAAGAAGGTTGCCGAGCGCACCGAAGAGCTGGTGAATGAGATTGAGCGACGTAAGAAAATCGAAGAAAAGCTCTTTTATGATGCGCACCACGATACGCTGACAGGTCTACCTAATCGCTCAATGTTCACCGAACGTCTGCAGCAAGCGCTCAACCAAAAGCGTCGTTTCCCGACACACAATTTCGCGGTGCTATTTGTTGATCTTGATCGCTTTAAAGATATCAATGACTCGCTTGGCCATTCTGCCGGCGATGAGTTTTTACTTGAAGCCAGCCGCCGAATTGGCGAGTGTGTGCGCGACAACGATACCGTGGCACGCTTAGGTGGTGATGAATTCGTTATCCTGTTGAACTTGATTACCCATATTGACGATGCCCGCGAAGTGGCCAGCCGTATCATTGAACATATGCGCAAACCTTTCGTGTTCGGCGAAACCGAGCACTACTCCGGGGCCAGCGTGGGCATAGCTGAATGCAAGTCACGCAATGACTCCGCCGAACGTTTGTTGCGTGATGCTGATGCTGCGATGTATCAAGCGAAGAGTATGGGACGTGGGCGCTACGTGGTATTTGATGAAAGTATCCACAAAGATTTGGTTGCCTCATTGCACCGCGAGTCTGAGTTGCGACATGCGCAATTCGATCAGGATTTCGTGCTGCAGCAATTTGACCTCGTGTCACTGGCAACTGAGCAGCCGCGGGCGCGTGAAGTCTTGGTGCGCTGGCAACGCGGTGATCAATTGCTCACTGCGCAAAGTTTCTTAAACGTCGCTGAAAAGACCGGCATGATTTTGCAACTTGACCACTGGATGCTCACGCGGTGTTGTGAGATTGTGCGCGACGAACGTTTATCGATTCCAATTTATGTGAGCCTCTCGACCAAGCACCTGTATAAACTCGCCGATGTAAAAGCACTGCTGGAGATCATCCGCAAAGTTGGCGTGAAACCTGAACTACTGGTGTTTGAATTCAGTGAAACTGAGCTGAATGATAACTCGAAGCGCCAACTGACCGCCCTGCGTACCCTAGCTGATGAAGGCGTTGGGCTTGCCTTGAACGAATTTGGACGTAGCTCGGGTGCCTTGCAGTATTTGCTGAATTACCCGTTTACCCATGTGAAACTGGATCCACGCTTTGTGAGCGAAACCGCTCGCTCAAAACGCGCGGGAGTGATGGTACGCAATGTCGTGAACCTGTGCCAAGAACTGTCAATTACCATTGCGGCGGCAGGTGTTGACTCCCCTGAGCAATTGCAGGCGTTACGTAGTGCCGGGGTGCAACTCGGCGTTGGTAAACAACTCGGCGAACCGCGTTGGCTGCCGACACGCACGAAGCAGGAAGCCATCTAGCCTTTTAACGCGCTACGTAACATTGCGAGCCCACTGGCCCGCGTTTCTTCTTCTTTTTCTGGCGTTACCGGCGTTTTGCCTTCCCACTCTAGGTCGTCTTGCGGCAATTCAAACAAAAAGCGACTCGGTTCCGGGCGAATCACGTCACCGTATTGACGACGCTCTTTCGCCATAGTGAAAATCAGCGATTGTTGGGCGCGCGTGATACCCACGTAAGCCAAGCGACGTTCTTCTTCGACCATGTTGTCGTCTATGCTCGACTGGTGGGGCAATAAGCCTTCTTCCATACCCACTAAAAATACATGGGGGAATTCGAGGCCTTTCGATGCGTGCAAGGTCATGAGTTGCACTTGGTCACCGACATCTTCTTCTTCATTGCGTGACATCAAATCGCGTAGGCATAATTTGGCAACGGCTTGCTCAAGGTTTAACGGTTCGTGCTCGTCATCGCCTTTGAGCATCTCACCGACCCAGCGCAGTAACTCGCTGATGTTTTTGTAGCGCATTTCGGCGGCAGCTTGGCTGGGACTCATTTCATAGAGCCATTCTTCGTAACCAATCTCTTTGATCAGGTGATACAGCGCAGCCATGACCTCACGACTGTCATCGCAGCGTCTTGCGGTTTGCGCAATGAGGTGAGTGAAGAGTTGCACCGACTGGTATTCTCGGCTACCTAAGCGCGTTTTCAACGCTTGATGTTGTGCGGCTTCGAGCAGGCTACAGTGCAGCTCATGGGCCAGTTCACCTATGCGTTCGACGGTATGCGGGCCAACGCCGCGCTTGGGCACGTTCACTACCCGAATGAACGCAGTGTCGTCCGTTGGGTTCACCAGCAACCGCAAATAGGCCATGATGTCTTTGACCTCGGCCCGAGCGAAGAAGCTTTGTCCGCCAGTCATGCGATAAGGAATACGGTTGGTGAGCAACGCTTTTTCAAAAATCCGTGACTGGTGGTTGCCCCGATAGAGTACGGCAAAGTGCGAGTAGGGTGTGCGCTCCAGAAAGCGCCGCCGCACGATTTCGGCGACCACGCGCTCGGCCTCGTGTTCTTCGTTGCGGCCATAGATGACCCGCAGCGGCACACCGTACTCCATTTCGGAGAACAGCTTTTTCTCGAAAACGTGCGGATTGTTTTCAATGAGAATGTTTGCGGCCTTCAGAATGCGCCCGTGCGAGCGATAATTCTGCTCGAGCTTAATCACCTGCAAGCTTGGAAAATCTTTCTGCAATAACGCTAAGTTCTGCGGCTGTGCGCCGCGCCAGGAATAAATCGACTGATCGTCGTCGCCCACCACAGTAAAACGCGCGCGTTCGCCCACGAGTAACTTCACTAACTGGTACTGCGAGGTGTTGGTGTCCTGATATTCGTCAACGAGCAGGTATTGGAACTTTTTCTGCCAGCGTAAGCGCGAATGCTCATTCGTCGAGAGCAATTGGGTCGGTAGCAAAATTAGATCATCAAAATCCAGTGCATTACAGGCGCGCATGTTCTGTTGGTAACGGCGGTAGAACTCGGCAAACTCTTCGTCATCAGGTGTCTTGGCGTGTGACAGAGCTTGCTGCGGCGTCAGCATGGCATTTTTCCAATTGCTAATTTGGCTTTGCAGGCGCTTAAGGGTCTCTTTGTCACCATCGAGCTCTGGCTCAGTGAGTGCTTTCAGCAACGCAAAAGAATCTTGGTCGTCAAATAACGAAAAGCCGGATTTCAAACCGAGCTGCCGCACTTCTTTTCGAATAATACTTAAGCCCAAGGTGTGGAAGGTCGATACCGTGAGGCCGCGGGTGTACTGCCGCCCTAAGGTTTGCCCTACACGTTCTTTCATTTCACGCGCGGCCTTGTTGGTAAAGGTTACCGCAGCAATGTGACGCGCTTGATAATTGCACTTGGTGATCAAGTAGGCAATTTTCTCTGTGATCACACGCGTTTTACCACTACCGGCGCCGGCGAGCACGAGAACGGGGCCGCTTATGGCTTTTACGGCGTCTTGCTGGCGCGGGTTGAGTTGCATGAAGTTCCTTTATTTACACAGAGCGCGGTGGCTGAACAACAGAACCGCAGATTTTAGCGCAAACTCCTGCTAAGCTAAAAGACTATTCCGACATTCGCCCTAGGAGTTTGAAATGGATGCGAAAAAAATTGAAGACATTGCCAAGCAAATCAACGACAGCATTCCATCTGGCGTGAAAGACTTTGCCGGCAATATGGAGCAACGCATTAAGACGATCTTGCAACAGCAGTTGGGTAAACTCGATGTGGTGACCCACGAAGAGCTCGACGTGCAACAGCAACTGTTACTGCGTTTACGTCAACGTGTTGAGCAACTTGAGCAGCAAGTTCAGCAGCTACAACAAGATACCGACAGCAACGACTAACCTTGTTGGCGGCAAGTGACCCAGTCTGCGCTTAAGTCGAGCTTAGGCGCTGTTGCTGGCAATTTGCTTTGCGCCGCGTCGAGCTTTTGCCGATAGTCGGCAAAGGTGAGCTCGTTATCGAGCAAGGCATTCACGTCGCGCTGCATAAAGTAAGCGCGACGACCCACCGCATACAACCCTGATTCTTTATCCGCCCGTAATAGCGCGGTGGCGTTGCGACTTAGTGCGTCGGCACAGCAGGCTTGTATGGCGTTGCGGTAATTACGAATCATCGAGTCTGGCACTTTCATTTCTTTTGGATTGCTCGCGAAGCGGCGCATGCCTTCGATTTCTTCGTAGGTTTCGGCGGTAATGCCAAGCACTTTTTCTAACAGTTGCAGGGTATCCTGCGCCAAATAATAGTTCAGTTCGGTCATGCGCCGAGCGGCTATGGGCTTTTCATCAGGCCGAAAGCGCTCTTCGCTGATCAGGGTTCGCCAGGTTTCATTTAAAAACCGCAGTTGCTTAGGGTCCGGTTGCTGGGCATCAAGCTGCGCCATGGTCGTCGCAAATTCACAAACTTGAGGCTGCGAATAGCGCACAACTTTTGACGTCTGTTGTTCACCACAACCGCTGATGGCAAGCAGACTGAACAGCACTGTCAGCCACATTTTCCCGCGCATAACCTAGCCTCGAAACAAAGAAAAGCGTACTCTATCAATAAAGTTAGACCAGCGATATACGAAACACAAAAGGTGAACACATGGCCCAATGGATGACCGGCGAAGTTATCGAAAACTACGCTTGGAACAATGAACTCTTCAGTTTGCGGGTAAAAGTACCCGAACCCTTTGAGTTTATTGCGGGTCAGTTTGTGCGTTTGGGCCTACAAGAGGGCGAGCAGCGCTTTCAACGAGCCTATTCGTTGGTCAACGGGCCGCAAGAGCCGATTCTCGATTTTCTAGTGAACCGCGTCCCAGACGGTGATTTTTCGCCGCGTTTACACGATTTGCGCGCTGGGCAGGCGATTCAAGTGAGCCAGCCGCCAACAGGATTTTTCACGCTAAACGAGGTGCCTGAGGGTGACAGCTTGTGGCTCATCTCCACCGGCACTGGCATTGGCCCTTATCTGTCGATGCTTAGCACGAAAATCCCCTATGAGCGCTTCAAACGTATTCACCTGATTCATGCGGTGCGCTACGCCAATGACTTGGCGTACCAAGCGCAGATTCTCGACTGGGTTGCGGCCCATCCTGGGCAACTTTCGTATCAGCCGGTGGTGAGCCGTGAAGATTCGACGGGTGCTTTACGTGGCCGCATTCCAGCCTTAATTCTTGATGGTCAACTCGAAAACGCCTTAGGCGATAAGCTCGATAGCAACGCGCAAGTCATGCTCTGCGGTAACCCCGATATGATCCGTGACGCCAAACAGGTACTCGCCGATAAAGGCCTGCCGAAAAACTTGCGCCGCAAGCCGGGGAACGTGACCGTTGAGCACTACTGGTAAGCGCTATACCAAATCAATCTAACTTAGACAGATCGGTTCGTTCATAAAACATACAATGCGGCCTATAGTGAGCATGGTTACTCGAATTTAGGAGCGCTCATGCACGCTGCGACACTACCGATTATTTCAATGACATCGCTGGATACAGTCGAGGGCTTGGCGCAGTTGCGTTATGCCGCGAGTGAGGTGGGCTTTTTCTATCTCGTCGATCACGGTCTGGGCAGTGACGCACAGCAACAGTATTTGGCGCTAAGCAAGCAGTTCTTCCAGCTCTCGAGTGCTGACAAGCAGCACGTCGACATGATTCATTCCCCGCATTTTCGTGGTTATAACGCCGTGGGTAACGAGATGACCGCCGGTCGCCTCGATGCCCGCGAACAGTTCGACTGGATGAACGAAGAGCAGGCGCTGGCAGCGAAAGAATTGCGTTATCCGTGGCAAAAGCTCATCGGCCCCAACTTGTGGCCTGAGGCCATGCCGGCACTCAAGCCCGCATTGTTGAGCTTGCAAAACAAGATGAGCGGCATAACGGTCAATCTGCTGCAGAAACTTTGTGAGTCATTGGGCGTGGATCGCAATGCCCTCGATGCCACCATTGGCGAGCAGCCCTACACCCATGCCAAGTTGATTCGCTATCCAGCACAAGAATCCGTGCAACAAGGTGTCGGCGCACACAAAGACCCGGGCTACCTAACCTTAGTGATGCAAGACGGCCAAAGCGGCCTAAAAGTCGAACGCAATCAACAGTGGGTAGACGTTGCGCCAATTCCAGGTGCACTGGTGGTCAACATTGGCGAACTGTTAGAGTTGGCTTCGGATGGCTTTTTAAAAGCCACCAATCACAAAGTTGAAAGCCCAACCCAAGGCACCGAGCGTTATTCCATTGCGTTCTTCATGGCCGCGCAGCTCTCGGCAACAGTACCGGTGCTCACGCTACCACCTGAACTCAAAGCGAGGGCATCGGGACCCACGATTGACCCCAACAACCCATTGCTAACTGACGTTGGCAACAACGTGCTGAAAGGGCGTTTACGCTCGCATCCGCATGTCACCAAGAAGCACTATTGCGATAGACCCTTGCGTCACCTTTTAGCTAAAAGCTTCGCGCCTCTGCCTACCGCTGATATTTGTGATGAATGCCGAGTTTGAGTGGTTTACTTGATAAAAGTAAATTTATGATGTGCACTTCACTTCTTTGGCTATATGTACTAGACTTCATAAAACAATTTTATGAATCTAACTTCATTGGTGAGGTGTACTCGTGATTCTTCAGCGTCCGGCCGACATAGCGGCACTCATTAAATCGCAACGCAAGCAACAAGGCTATACGCAAAGGGAACTTGCTCAGCTAACGGACCTTTCACAACGAAGCGTGTCGTCTATCGAACGCACCGGTGAGATGCACACATCAACCTTGTTACGTGTTTTCTCCGCACTAGGTATTGCGCTAAACGCCGCCACCGATAAAGAAAGTTTACCAACGAGTAATGAGGTTATCTGGTAATGGGGCGTCGCAAACTAGAGAAAGTGCTTTATTGCCACATGAACGACCAGTTTGTTGGCACCTTGACATCGCGCTTGAACAACTTGAGTTTCCGCTATTCCGATAGCTGGCTAAATTCCAAATTTGCGCGAGCTATTTCCGTATCTATGCCGCTAACTGATCAGGCCTATTCTGGCGATGCCCTTCACGCCTATTTTGATAACTTGTTGCCCGACAGCATAGAGGTCAGAAAACACATCGTAGATAAGCTAGGCGCGACAAGTACAAAACCTTTTGATTTGTTAGCCGCGGTTGGCAAGGATTGTATTGGAGCATTAACTTTCACAAGTAGCCAAGAGCCACAGCCGGTTCCCGATGTTGAAATAATTCCCTTGTCTGAGGAAGAGGTTGGTGAACACATCGCCGCTGCTCGCTCGGGCAAAACCCTAGGTATGCAACATGACGATGCCTTTCGCTTTTCGCTTGCAGGGGCTCAAGAAAAAACTGCCTTGACTTATTGGCAAGGTCAGTGGGGAATCCCTGTCGGTCGAACACCAACGACCCACATTTTAAAACCGCGGATTCTAACACGGCCAGGGGAACCTGATTTATCAAGTAGCGTTGAAAATGAGTGGTTTTGCATGCGCGTGATACAGGCGCTTGGGTTGCCGGTGGCGGGCACCATAATTGACAGCTTTAACGGTGAAGATGTATTGACTGTTGAGCGTTTTGACCGAAAAACCATAGGCAACAAAATTTATAGGCTCCCACAAGAAGACTTATGCCAAGCGCTGGGTGTGGCTGGTGCATCAAAGTATGAAGAGCATGGTGGACCTAGCGCTAAAGACATCATGAGAATTTTGTCGACATCAACGGTTTCAGTGAGGGACCAAGATACATTTATGTCGGCACAATTACTGTACTGGCTTTTCGCCGCGATAGATGGGCATGCAAAAAATTTTAGCTTGGCGTTAACCCCCCAAGGATACCGACTGACCCCCTTGTACGACGTATTATCTGCACATGGCTTTGCGCAAGTTGGTAATTTACACCCTAAGAAGATAGAAATGGCCATGGCAGTTAACAGCAAGAATCGACACTACCATTGGCATACTATTTTCCCTCGGCATTGGGCATCGCATGCCAAGAGCGTCGGTTATGATACCGAACGCATGGACGCGGTTATTGCATCTATTACTTCGAATTTACCGGTGAGCCTTGATATTGCATCTGAGGAAGCTGCTTCGATTAGTCATCGCGCTGAACAAACGGCTGAGACTATTCGCAAAGGGACGTTAAAGGCGCTGGCACGATTTGAGGTTTAAGGCTTTTAAGTGATGTGATTTTTTGGGAGGCTCAGATAAGCCCACAAATTGTTAGCGAGATAATTTTCATTTTAATTACCTGAAACGGCGCTAATTAATTACTTTAAACAAGCCTTTTTGCTTGGGCCTATAAAAATCGTGACTACAGTCCAACCGAGTAACCTTGGCGTATCAAAAATGCAAACTTGATGTTGATATGTATATCTTGCGTAACTATGTCATTGATTCTGATTGTTTTTAACAAGGGAAATGTTATGAACATAAAGCAACTTAATAAGGGCGTACTCCTGTTAGCAGCAGGGATTATCTTTTGGAGTGCTCACGCCACTCCACAGGTTGACGTAACCGAGGAGCAAAATGCGCCTCGCGAAAAAGTCGTGGTCATTAATCCGGGTACCGATACTTGGGGGCTTGTGTTTGAGATCGAGTCAAAGTCAGACTCGAATACAAAACGCAATAGTGCAGAAACAGAAATTGATATCTCTAATCTAGAGACCTTCACGAGTACGCAGGATAAGTTACTGCGAGACTTGGTATTTTATATGAGTCACTATTACACCAGCTTAACTCATCATTTTTCTTTGACGGTAGCGAATCCTGCAGCTAGCGATGAGCGCAAGCATAGAGGGTATATGTTCTGTGTGACGGCTGTTGATCCAAAACAAGGAAGGCTCTGCAAGGCTTTAAATCTTGCTGCAAGCCAAGCTGACTTTTTAAGAAAGCTGAAAGATGCTGGAGTGAAGTACGAATTCTCTGACGGCGAACATCCAAAAAAAAAGGGGTAAATCAGACTAGCAAGAAGCGCGATCTAACCATGTCATCATTCTCTTTAAACGGGTTGGACGATAATGAGATTCCTGATGAAGAAGATGACCCGGTGGCCGAATACGAAAGAGAATTAACACGAGAGTTGGAAGAGTTTTGTGGATATGGCGAATTTTGCGAAGACTACGGTGTTGCGTCAACGTATTATGAGTCCACCGGAACGTGGGAAGTCCATGGATATTACGAAAACTATGTCGATGGCACATCAGATGACAATTATAAACCGCGACCATTTCCTAACCCAATTGGTTCCATCGACCCACCAACAACAGATAAAGATCCGTTGTGAAATAGAAGCTTTTAAAACTCAGACTAGCCCTACTGGATGAGAGTGCCTGCCGACATGATTGGTCGAAGCCTACCCAAATTGAGGTCATAACGCACAGGTGACGCTAGCTTGTCTACGCTAGACTTAGTGTTTTAGCCAAGGACGGGTAGGGTTATGGCAGGGACGACGATTTCGATTGCGCGGGTGTTCACACGTGCGCTCTATGGTATGGATGCACCGCTGGTCACCGTAGAAGTATGTTTGGCCTCAGGGTTGCCGGCGTTCGCGGTGGTGGGGATGCCGCAGGCTGGGGTCAGAGAAGCTCGTGATCGGGTGCGTTCGGCGATTCAAGCGAGTGAGTTTGAGTTTCCGCGTGCGAAGAAGATCACCGTAAATTTGGCTCCCGCTGACCTACCCAAGCATGGTGCTCGCTATGACCTAGCCATTGCCATTGGTATCTTGGTCGCCGACGGGCAAATTAGTGAAAGGGCGGTGGTCTCTCGTGAGTTTTATGGCGAGCTCACATTGAACGGCGAACTGCGCGGCGTACCGGGCATATTGCCAGCCATGTTGGCGTGTCGCGAGCAAGGTCGTGAAGCTGTCATTCCACTAGCCAATCAAACCGAAGCCAGTGTGGTGCGCGAGCAACAATGCGTTGTTGCCGAGAGCCTGCGCGACGTAACCGAGCACTTGCGTGGTCCCCATCATCTGCCACATCTGGTACCTTTGCAGCCAAGCGAGCAGCAACATTTTTATGGCGACTTAGCCGATGTCATTGGTCAAGAGCAAGCGAAGCGTGCATTGATTCTCGCGGCAATGGGCGGTCATCACGTATTGTTCGTGGGTCCTCCGGGGACGGGCAAAACCATGCTAGCGCAGCGCTTGCTGGGACTATTACCGCCACTGACGGATACTGAAGGACTAGAAGTGGCCGCGATTCGCAGTGTTGCCGGGCATAATTACAATGCCGAGCACCCCAGCGCTTGGCTCGAGCGCAACTTGCGCTCGCCGCATCATTCCTGCTCTGCAGCAGCACTGGTAGGTGGTGGCTCGCCGCCGCAACCGGGCGAGATTTCCTTAGCGCATAAGTCGTTGTTGTTCCTCGATGAGCTTCCCGAATTCTCCCGGCATGTACTCGATTCGCTGCGTGAGCCATTGGAGTCAGGGCAGGTGTCGATCAGCCGTGCCGGTTACCAAGCGACTTTTCCCGCGCAGTTTCAACTCGTCTGTGCGCTCAATCCTTCTCCCTGTGGTCACTTTGACGGTACCTTAGCGAGTGCCCGCGCGACCCCTGATCAAATAACGCGCTACCTCGGTCGGCTCTCAGGACCGCTGCTGGATCGTTTGGATATGCAGGTCGAGGTGCCGCGGCAGCCCGATGTTCTGAAACAGCAGCATCAACAGCAAGAGCCGCAGACGCCAAAGCTACGCGAGCAAGTAAGCAAAGCGCGAGCGCGACAAATGCGACGCCAAGGCTGCCTCAACGCAGAACTCAAAACCGCCCAACTTGCCGAGTATTGCCGCCTAAGCGATGACGATCACAGCTTTCTCGTAGCTGCTATTGAGCGGTTCAAACTCTCGCATCGCGCCTACCACCGCGTTCTGCGCTTAGCCCGCACCATCGCTGATGCCGCCGAGGTCGAACACATTAACAAAACTCACCTAGCCGAAGCGCTAAGTTACCGCGCGCTAGATCGCTTACTGCAACAGTTACAGGAGCTATGATGCAAGCGTTTCGGGCAAGGCTTCAAAAGACTTCTTTGTTTACGTTGTACGAAAATTGGCGTACACTATTTTGAGGTCTTGACGGTGGGTTTCAAGACTGCAAAGAAACAGCTGCTAAATTGTCTAACGTCAGGCCACATACTACATGAAGCTCGCGATAGTATAGATATCAAGAATCATTTTTTGACAGGCCAGCTTTCCCGTGAAGCGCTGATGGATATTTTACGCTGTGCGAGAGTTGGTATGTTAAGTGGTACTATTTGGCTCCCAACTGTGTGTTCATTAGTGTGCATAACTGAGCAGCCTTCTTAAGGTGGTGCAATGAAGATATTCAAAGTGGGCGATAAGCAGATAGCGATCTGCGAGGGTTGCCAGTCACTTCAAAACGCAACCTTTTCTCTGCGTAATGTACCTTTCAGTGACGGGCGCGGCTTCGCTAAGAACATTTTGGTCGGAACTTGTGATAAGTGTGGTTGTGTTTCGGTTATTCCACAGCAATCGGTCCCGGCTATTGAAAAACAGCTTAAGCGAAAACGTGAATCGATTGAAAGCCGCGTTCCAGCACACTTGATTGATATTCTAAACTTAGCGAGCTGCTCACTTGGCGCTGAATCAGATTTTTCTCAGGCGCTCATCAAATATTATATTCATGCTGCCGCCCAAAACGCTAAAGAATCACGATCGCTATTAAGTTACCTCGACAACGAGCTAGCAGCAGGTCCAGCGCAAAAAAGGCTTTCAATAAAAGGACGCTGGGTTGCGGAAGAATTTAAAACAATAAAACGCTTTACAAAATTACCGACAAATTCCGATGTTCTAAAAGCTGTTGTTTTAAAGATTAACGATGAAGTTTTAGTAAACCCTAGGCCCACAATTCTGCAGCAGCTTCGGAATGTCGCTGCTGCGTGCAATTGAACCCAAAAAAATCAAGACGTCAAAGCGTCACGAAAAGCCGTAACCATTTGCTCAATAGCGTTTGCGGGAACACCCAAATGGGTCACCAAGCGCATGCGCTGTGCGGCGCCGACCACAATATCTTGTTTGCGTAAGTGTTCACTCACTTTGCGGGCGTGCTCGGCAGACTCAAAGTTCACATAGACCATGTTGGTTTGTGCAGGCTCAACGCGAATGCCCTCTAGTTGACTCAGGGCCTCGGCTAGCGCCAAGGCATTGGCGTGATCATCGGCTAAGCGTTCCACATGGTGATCAAGTGCATAGTCCATGGCGGCCGCAACGATACCTGCTTGACGCATACCGCCACCCAGCATTTTGCGCCAACGATGGGCACGAGTGATGAAGTCGCGATCGCCGACTAAAACCGAGCCAATGGGTGTGCCGAGACCTTTCGAGAAACAAATCGATACGCTATCAAATGGCGCACAAAGTTCAGCAAGGGAACTACCCGTAGCCACCACGGCGTTAAAGACCCGAGCACCGTCTAAGTGTAAGTTCAGGCCATGTTTATCAACCAATGCCCGAGCTTGCTGCATGTAGGCTTGCGGAATGACTTTACCGGTATGCGTATTCTCCAGCGCTAACAACCGGGTTATGGGAAAGTGCGGGTCATCCGGTTTAATGCGCTTTTCGACGGCGGTTAAATCTAGCGTACCCTCGGCTTCGATTTCGAAGGGCTGTGGCACAATACCGCCAAGTACCGCAGCACCGCCGGCTTCGTAGCGATAGGTGTGATATTCCTGACCGACCAAATATTCTTCACCGCGTTGGCAATGGCTGAGCAAGGCCAACAAGTTGGTTTGCGTGCCGCTGCTGGCGATAAGGGCAGCTTCTTTGCCAGCCATAACAGCTACGCGTTCCTGCAAAGCATTAATGGTCGGATCGTCACCGAAAACATCGTCACCAACCGGTGCCGCGGCCATGGCTTCGCGCATGGCTGCGGTGGGTTGCGTTACCGTATCGCTACGTAAATCGAGAATCACACATTGCTCCTTCACACAAATTAAGGATTGTAGCCCCAGGCCGCCGGTGGTTCGGCGATAGGTTGCGAGAGGTCTACGGCAACAACAAACTCGCGCCCGGGGCGGGTGAGCTCATAATACATGGTCTGCCCATCGAAAGAGATGATCCAGGTGTTGGTTGTCGAGACATCTAGGGCGTTGGCCTCAAATAGCTTTTTGCTCGCGTCATCAACGGGAAAGGCTTGCATCGTTGCCGAGCCCTCAGAGTCGGTATGCCCGCCATAGGGCGATACCGCGTCAGGTGTGCCATCTTCGTGTAAGTGAAAGTGTTGAAAGTCAATGCCTTGCTCGGTGCGCGTTAACACCCACGTACGCGAGCGATCCGCGCCAACGTGCAGCGGCATGCGCACCAGGCCATCTTCGCAATCCCGCACGTGGACCACCAGATCTTGTTGCCAGGCTTCGCTGGGTTGATTATCACGGACCACTTCGGCGGCAAAGGCCTTACCGCAGTAAGGTTCAAACTGCGCCAGAAACGCATCATGAGCGGTTTGGGGAGGCTGCTGACAGCCTGCGACGAATAGTGTCGCACAGCCAATAGCGACGGAGTTAAGGAGAGTTTTAGCCATGTTCAGAAAGCCTCACAAACGAAGTTAAATGATCGAATAAGTTTAATGTGCCATAACTTATGCGAAAAAGCATGATGCAGCCACCTTTAGCAATTGGCATCTTAGGGTGGCATCGTGCGATAATGCGGCAACTTTGCAAAGAGAATGGACCAAATAACATGCGAGTTTATCAAAACGTACTCGAGATGATTGGCAACACGCCAATGGTAAAGGTTAGCAAGATGGATACCGGCCCTTGTGAGCTGTATCTGAAATTAGAGCTGATGAACCCGGGCGGCTCGATCAAAGACCGTATTGCGGTGAGCATGATCGAAGCGGCTGAAAAAGAAGGCAAACTTAAGCCTGGCATGACCATTATTGAAGCGACCGCTGGCAACACTGGCCTCGGCTTAGCTTTGGTCGCGGCGAGCAAAGGGTATCCTTTGAAGATCGTGATGCCGGACAAAATGTCGGCAGAAAAAGTGAACAACTTGAAGGCGATGGGTGCCGATGTGGTGCGCACTCGCTCTGACGTGCAAAAAGGCCATCCTGAATACTATCAAGATATGGCGGCACGCTTAGCTGAAGAAAACGGCTATTTCTATGTGAACCAATTCGCCAACGAAGCGAACGTTAAAGCGCACTACGAAACCACAGGCCCAGAAATTTGGAACCAAATGGAAGGTGATCTCGACGCTTTCGTTTGTGGTGTCGGCTCCGGTGGTACTTTAACAGGTATCGGTCGTTATTTGCGTGAGCAAAATGCTGATATCGACTTGGTCCTCGCGGACCCAGAAGGTTCGATCTTGGAGCCCTTAGTGAATCGCAACGAGACGGTCGAAGCGGGAAGCTGGCTGGCCGAAGGCATCGGCGAGGACTTCATTCCCGATATCTGTGACATCAAGTTAGCGAACAAAGCTTATGCGGTAAGCGACAAAGACGCCTTCCAGACGGCCCGTGAATTATTGGTGAAAGAGGGCGTTATGGTGGGTTCGTCAAGCGGTACCTTGATTACTGCGGCGCTGCGTTATTGTCGTGAGCAAACCGAACCGAAACGGGTGGTGACCTTGGCTTGTGATACGGGTAACCGCTACCTATCGAAACTATACAACGATGAGTGGATGGCCGCTCAAAATCTGCTGGAGGAGTAAGTAATGGCAGACGCAAAGAACATGAAATTCGCAACCAAAACGATTCACGGCGGGCAAGCACCTGAGCCAGCTACTGGCGCAGTAATGCCACCGATTTTCACCAGCTCGACCTATATTCAAGAGAGCCCAGGTGTGCACAAAGGCTTTGAGTATTCGCGCTCACATAACCCAACACGCTTTGCGTGGGAACGTGCGGTGGCCAGCCTTGAAGGTGGTAGCCGTGGTTTCGCTTTTGGTTCAGGCATGGCAGCAACATCGACCATTATGGAATTGCTCGATAGCGGCGACCACGTGGTGGCAATGGACGATCTTTACGGCGGTACTTTCCGTCTGTTCGACAAGGTTCGTGGTCGTTCTGCCGGTCTTGATTTTTCGTACGTCGATTTAAGTGATATCAGCGCCGTTGAAGCAGCGATTACTGACAAAACCCGGATGATTTGGGTGGAAACGCCAAGTAATCCAATGCTCAAACTGGTCGATATCGAAGCCATCGTTAATGTGGCCAAAGGCCGCAACATTATTGTGGTGGTCGACAATACTTTCGCAACGCCCTACAACCAGTTGCCGCTGGCGCTTGGTGCCGACATTGTCATGCACTCAGCGACCAAGTATCTGAACGGCCACTCTGACATGGTCGGCGGTGTCGCCGTTGTTGGGGATAATGAAGAACTCGCCGAGCAAATGGCGTTCTTGCAAAACTCTGTCGGCGCAGTTGCTGGCCCGTTTGATAGCTACTTAGCTCTACGTGGGTTGAAGACGCTGGCGTTGCGTATGAAAGCGCACAACGAAGCGGCAATGACCATCGCGCAGTGGCTTGAGCAGCACCCGCAAGTCGAGAAAGTTATTTTTCCTGGCCTGGAAAGTCACCCACAGCATGAATTGGCGAAGCGTCAAATGTCAGGCTTCGGTGGCATGATCTCGATCTTGCTGAAAGGTGACATCGAAAAAGCCCGTCGCTTCCTTGAGAACGTCGAGATTTTCGCGCTTGCGGAAAGCTTGGGTGGAGTGGAAAGCTTAATCGAACATCCAGCGATTATGACCCATGCGTCGATTCCAAAAGAGAACCGCGAGAAATTGGGAATTCTCGACAATTTTGTACGCATCTCGGTGGGTATTGAAGATGTCGATGATTTGATTGCCGACTTGGATCAGGCCCTAAACGCTTGATATTACAAGCACATTTACATTCTTTTACAATTGCATGAAGTTACGGTAGGCTAATCCGACAATAAATACAGACATAAAAACAAGGGTTATCCTATGCCTCTTAGCCTTCTTTTGTTACAAGGTTTAGTGGCGGCATTGTTGTTTTATGTGCTGGTCGGTCGTCATTATCGCCAGCCATTGTGGAGTATGCTTGCCGTACTATTGTGTGGAATGGTTCCACCGTTGAATTGGATGTTATTGCTCACTGGTGTGGGTGTGCGCATGTGGCGCAAACCTGCGGCAGTGATGACATTCAAACACTAAATTTTTACAGTTGAGAGCCGTTAATGAGTTCTGTCGATTCTGCTTTACGACCTTTTCATTTAGCGATTCCAGTTGATGACATCGCTCGCGCCCGCGAGTTTTATGGTGACATTCTTGGCTGTAGCGAAGGTCGCTCAGCCACAGAGTGGGTCGATTGGGATTTTTACGGCCACCAACTGGTCACTCACCTCGCACCAGAACGTACTGGTGTAGCTCATCATAATCCTGTTGACGGCCATGCCGTGCCGGTACCGCATTTTGGTGTAGTGCTGACCATGGATGATTGGCGCACTCTGGCCGATCGTGTTGCGGCCGCTGGCATTAAGTTTGTCATCGAACCGCACATTCGTTTTGAGGGTCAGCCGGGTGAGCAAGCGACGATGTTTTTCTATGATTTCAGCGGTAATGCGTTGGAGTTTAAGGCGTTTGCGGATCTGTCGGGGCTCTTCGCGAAGTGACGAAGAGCGAAGAGCGTTGTTTGCTATTCGCTGTTTGCTGTTGGTTTAGAGCGAAAACCCAAAAGCTAAAATCCAACCTTAAGACTTAGCGCAATTACCGCCACTGATGATGACGCCGACTTGTTTTTCTTTGAAGATTTCGGGGTAGCGTTTCAGAGCGGCGATGACGGTGGCGCTGCTGGGTTCGATCCACATTCCTGTGGCCGCTTCTAATAACTCTTGGGCTGCCTGCGCTTCGGCGTCGCTGACCAACAGAATGTCTGACACTTTTTCTTTGATGATCGCAAAGGTGTGCTTGCCTAAGCTGGTAAGTAGGCCGTCGCAAATACTTTGCGGTGGCATGGCCGGCTGAATTTTACCAGCCGCAAGCGACTGCTTGCCATCACTGGCAAGTTCAGGCTCCACGCCATAACAAAACGCCTCGTAATGTTCTGCCACTAAGCAACTTCCGCTAAGCAAACCGCCGCCACCGAGCGGTGTCACGACGCCCCACAGGTGCGGGTACTCTTCCAAAAGTTCTAAGGCGGCTGAGCCTTGGCCGGCAATAATATCAGGGTGGTCGTACGGAGGAATGACGATAGCATCTTGTGAGAGTTGCTCGGCAATAAAAGCTTCACGCGCCGCCATACCGGGTTCTATGGCAATGATGTTGGCACCGTAACGCAGCATGTTGGTGCGTTTCACCGGTGACGCATTTTTCGCAACGCCAACCTTTACCTGTACACCCAACATTTGGCCGGCGGCGGCTAGCGCGGCGCCGTGGTTGCCAGAAGAAACGGTTACCACGCCTTGCGCACGTTGCTCAGGGGACAGTTGCAGCAAGGCATTACAGGCGCCGCGAAACTTAAAGGCGCCGCTTTTTTGTTCATTCTCGCACTTCAAATAGACATGACAACCGAGCTCAGCATTCAATGCTTGGCTCTGCTTCACCGGTGTACGACAGGCTCGCGCCGCAATTCGGTCCGCCGCCGCACTCACTTGCTTAAAATCAACCATGACCCACCCTGTAGCCCGCAGTTCTACTGCGGGGCAAGCTCGAAAAATTGCTCAATGCATCGAGTGTACTGACGAAAATCGCAGGGTACAATCCTTTAATCTGTTACACTGTGACGCATTCGTCAACGAGAGGAAATCACTTTGGCACTCAACACTTTTCAACGACTACGCGAACTCGATTTTGGTTACCAAGTCTTGGCAGCTTTGTACTTATGCGAACGCATGTACCCAAATTATGAACTGTTTCATCAAGTCACAGGATTTGGCGACCCGCAGCCGTTGCGTGGTGCTTTGAACGCGTGCTGGGATTGGAGTTGGCAAGGTAAGAAAGTGAAAGTGAACTTCAGTCGCTGGCAAGAGAAAGTCGACGATGTAACGCCAAGTGAGCATGGTCACGACATGTTGGGAGTGTATCCGGCAATGGATGCCTGCACCGCAATTAGCATTATGCTGCAAGGTTTTATCGATAAAAATGCTGCTGACTTAGTGAGCGTGGCTAAAGTCTCGCAAGCCGGCGTCGCCAAGTTTTTAGAGCTGACCGAGGGCGCCGATTTAGAGCCTGACGCGCGTCGGCAAATGCTCCGTGAGCATGAGCTCGCCGTCTACGAAATCGAAGTGCAGCAAGCGTTGGTCGACTTTTTAGAGGCGATGCAAGCCAGCAAAGCACCGCCAAGCCAAGCCATGGTACGACAGCTACAAGAAATGGTGGTGACCGAAGGCATCACCAACATCGGTATGGAGCGTGACAGCGAAAGCTAAGAGGCTTTGCGTTTTGATTGCGCTTGTACGATGGCCAACCAGCCAATGACACCAAACAGTAAAATCTGCCAGTAGTCACCGCGACGCCATTGGATGTGTTCGCGGTACACGGTAGCAAACATCATGAGCTGCAACAGGTGTAAAGCGATCAACAAGAACAGTAAAATAAGGAAGAGGGCGTAGCCTTTGCCGGGAAAAGGCCACACTAGGTTCGCCAGCATGGCGCCCCAAATCACGGCAAACACGATACGACCTACCCAAACTAAAGCGCTCATTCTTGATCCTCATGGGACTCGCCTGAGTCCTTGATTAAAAACAGTCGGTAACAGACTTGCCCTGCGACCTTTTCGCGTTCCAACGACCAGTTTGCCGGCACCTGCAGAGGCCACTCTTTCTCAGTTTCCAAATAGACCCAGCTACCGTCATGCAGATAACCGTTTTGTTGCAAGAGTGCGCAGCTCGGTGCAGCTAGGTCGCTGCGGAAGGGTGGGTCGACAAAGACAATATCAAAGGGGGCTGCGGCTCGGGTTTTTAGCTTGTTCAGCGCATCAGCATTTTCTACCGCTAGCGTTCCCGGGCATTGCGGATTAAGCTCTTGCGCGTGCTGGCGCAGGGTTTGTGCCGCTTGGCGTTGCTGCTCAATCAGCACCACCTCACTGGCGCCACGCGACAGCGCTTCAAAACCCAGCGCGCCGGTGCCAGCAAACACGTCGAGGCAACGTTGCCCGGCAATGTCGAATTGCAGCCAGTTAAATACCGTTTCGCGCACGCGATCGGTGGTGGGGCGTAGTCCAGGCAGATCAGCAATGGCTAACTTGCGGCCACGCAAAGTACCACCAATAATGCGCAATTGACTGACACTCGCGCGGGCTGGTTTTTTCTGCTTGTGTGACTGCCGTCGCATGCTAAAGTAACCCTCAATTCAGACTGTCGCGAGCGGCAAGTGCAGGTGCCGTCGGCCAGCGTACATGTTAAACTGGCGCCATTGTAAACTGACTCGCAGTGAACTTCCAAAGGTAAACAAGGCATGGCTAAAGGATCATTTTTTTCGCGTTTGTTCAAAAAAGACAAAGACGAGACCGAGCAGAGCAAAAGCGAACAGCAGGAGCAAGCGAAGGATGAAGCGTCGCGCGAGCCCGAACCTTTCGTTAATGAAGCGCCGGTAAATGAAGCTATTCCCGATGATGTTTCGCCAGAAACTGTCGATGAAATTGATGAGCACAAAGACCCCGCCGCGGAAGAAAAGCCCTCTGTGGCTGAAGTTGTCGCGCCAGACGCAGCGGAAATTTGCGCACAGGTCACCGCCGAGAGTCGCGCTGAACAACCGCTGCCGGAGCCAGAGCCCGAACCGGAGCCAGAACCAGAGCCAGAACCAGAACTCGCCAAAGAGCAATCGAAGCCAAGCTTATGGAAGCGTTTAACCAGTGGCTTGAAAAAAACCTCAACCGCGATTGGTGATGGCTTATGGGGCATCTTTAAAGACAAGAAAATTGACGATGACTTATTCGAAGAGCTCGAGACCCAGTTGCTGACCGCGGATATTGGCGTGCCAACCACCATGCGTATTGTTGAGCGCTTAACGGAACAGGCGGACCGTCGTCAGCTCAAAGATGCCGAAACCCTGTACCAACTCCTGCAAGATGACATGGTCGATATTCTTAAAGAAGTCGAACAGCCGCTCGAAGTGCCGCAAAATGCAGAAGGCCCTTATGTGATTCTCATGGTTGGCGTGAATGGCGTCGGCAAGACCACCACCATCGGCAAATTAGCACAGCAGTTCCGCCAGCAAGGCAAATCGGTGATGCTGGCTGCCGGTGACACCTTCCGTGCCGCTGCGGTGGAGCAATTGCAGGTGTGGGGTGAGCGGAATGCTATTCCAGTCATCGCGCAACACACCGGAGCGGATAGTGCATCAGTTATTTATGACGCTGTGGCAGCAGCAAAGGCACGTAATGTCGATGTTTTGATTGCCGACACTGCAGGCCGTTTGCAGAATAAAGCGCACTTGATGGACGAATTGAAGAAAGTCGTGCGGGTAATGAAAAAACTTGATGACAACGCACCCCATGAGGTGATGTTAACCCTGGACGCGGGCACCGGCCAGAATGCCATCAGCCAAGCGAAACTCTTTACTGAAGCGGTGGGCGTGAGCGGCATCACCTTGACCAAACTTGACGGCACCGCGAAAGGTGGTGTTATTTTCGCAATTGCCGACCAATTTAATATCCCGATTCGCTATATTGGTGTGGGCGAAGGTATTGACGACTTGCGCCCTTTCGAAGCCAAGCCATTTGTGCAAGCCTTGTTCCAACGTGCCATTGAAGATCCAAAACAGGAGCCGCAGGGCGAATGATTCAATTTGAGCAAGTCAGTAAAGTCTACCCGGGTGGTTTCCAGGCGCTGAAGAACGTCAGTTTTGCGCTGCAATCCGGTGAGATGGCGTTTTTGACCGGTCACTCAGGGGCGGGTAAGAGTACGGTACTGAAGCTCATTAGTTTAATGGAACGGCCAACCACAGGCCGCGTGCTGATCAACGGGCACGATTTAAAGCGCATCAAACGTAAACAAATTGCTTATGCGCGTCGCGATATTGGCATGATCTTCCAAGATCACCGATTGCTCATGGACCGCACTGTTTTTGACAATGTCGCCTTACCCTTGCTTATCGAAGGCTATAGCATGGGCGAAGCACGCAAGCGCGTGCAAGCGGCGCTGGAAAAAGTCGGCCTCGGCGACAAAATGCGCCATTACCCGATGATGCTCTCAGGCGGTGAACAACAACGGGTGGGGATTGCGCGCGCCGTGGTCAACAAGCCACCGCTGTTGCTGGCCGATGAGCCCACGGGCAACCTAGACCCGAAGCTTTCGGCTGAAATCATAAAGCTGTTCGAAGAATTTAATCGTGTCGGCGTATCTGTGCTGATTGCTACGCATGATTTGAGCCTCATTGCGCGGATGCGCTACCGCACCCTCACGCTCAAAGACGGCCGTATGATTGACGATGGACTAGCGGAGGAGCCAGCATGAGTTTGCTCTTTCGTGCGCGCCAGCAAGGCGCTCAACAAGTGAAGATCTCGGCTTGGCGACGTTTCGTCACTTTTTGGCTGCACCATGCGCAACAGTGCATTGGCAGCCTAGGTGAACTCGCGCGTTACCCGTTTGCCTCGTTGATGACCATGGCGGTTCTTGGTTTAAGTCTTACGTTGCCAGCGACGCTTTATGTGATCGTGAAAAACACCGACAGCGTGGGCGCTAATTTCCAGCAAGCTTCTGAAATAACGGTTTTCTTGCGTAAGAATCTCAGTTCACAAGAAGTCGCAACTTTTGCCAAGCGCATACAGCTTAATAGCGCAGTTGCTGAGACACGCTTGATTGATAAGACCTCAGCATTAGCCGAGTTTCGTGAGCGTTCCGGATTTGGCGAAGCGCTTGATACCTTAGCGACCAACCCGTTACCCGATGTTTTAGTGGTCACGCCACACCCCGACCACCGTGCGCCCGCCGCTGCCGAGGCCCTCTTGCAGGAGCTCGAACAACAGCGTGAGGTCGATGAGGCACGGCTTGATGTTGGCTGGTTGCAGCGTTTCGAAGCTATGGTGCAGTTGGTTCGCGACGGTTTTCTTGGCTTGGCGTTACTGCTTTGTGTTGCCGTCGTTTTAATTGTGGGGAATACCATCCGTTTGAACATCAGCAGCAAACGCGACGAAATTATGGTGATGAAGCTGGTGGGTGCGACGGATGCGTATATCCAGCGACCCTTTTTATATACCGGTTTGTGGTACGGCATTGTTGGTGGCGTTATCACATGGCTGGCAACCGCGGCCCTGCTGTGGTGGTTGAGCGGGGCAGTGCGCGATATCGCTGATCTTTACGCCAGTGAATTTCGTTTAACAGGGCTCAACCTCGCTGAAATGGGCGTGATTTGGGCGCTGGCGATTGGTTTAGGGCTGTTAGGATCGCACATTGCTGTAAGAAAACATGTCAGAGCTATTGAACCCCAGTAAAATAGCCCCATGTAAGTAACAAGATGATCACGAGGATCCCATTGTCAGCAGCGTCAGATTTGCTAGAATGAGGGAACTTTTCAGGCCAAAGAGAGTCTGAATCGGTGGCTGCAAAAGCAATCCAGAGACCGCAGTCGCCAGCAAAGAGAGGATGTTGTTGCATGAGCACTGAAATGACAAACATGGCATTAGCAGTACCGCAAGGCGGCGGAAGCCTTGAGGCCTACATTTCGTCGGTCAACCGCATTCCTATGCTTACTGCTGAAGAAGAACATGATTTGGCAGTACGGTTAACCGAACAAGACGATTTAGAAGCTGCTCGCCAGCTCATCATGTCGCACTTACGCTTCGTGGTGCATGTGGCGCGTAGTTATTCAGGTTATGGCCTGCCGCAGGCTGACCTGATTCAAGAAGGTAACATTGGCCTGATGAAAGCCGTGCGTCGTTTTGACCCGTCGGTTGGCGTACGCTTGGTGTCATTTGCCGTGCATTGGATCAAAGCTGAGATTCACGAGTACGTGCTGAAAAACTGGCGCACCGTGAAAATCGCAACCACCAAGGCGCAGCGCAAATTGTTCTTCAACTTGCGTAAAATGAAAAAGCGTTTGGGTTGGTTCACGCAAGATGAAGTGAATAACGTTGCTGAAACCTTGGGTGTGAGCACGTCGGAAGTGATGGAAATGGAAGCGCGCATGAGCGCCCATGACCAAGCCTTTGAGCTGAGCTCCGATGACGACGATGCGCGTGAAGGTTCGACCTATTCACCAGCGCAATACCTTGAAGACAAGCGTTCAGATTTGGCGGAAGAAGTTGAACAAGAGCAGTACCAAGCTTACACGCAGCAGCGTTTGCTCTCGGCCATCAACACTCTTGATGAGCGTAGCCAAGATATCGTTCGCGCACGTTGGTTAGACGACGACAACAAGACCACGTTGCAAGAGTTAGCTGACAAGTATGCTGTGTCAGCAGAGCGTGTACGTCAACTTGAAGCGAATGCGATGAAGAAGCTGCGCATGGCCATGGCGTAAGCCGTGGACTGCCGGGTCGGTTGCGGTGCCTGTTGCATTGCACCGTCCATAAGCTCGCCAATACCAGGAATGCCAGCCGGGAAACCCGCTGGCATTCGTTGTATTCATCTCACCGAAAATAATCTTTGTGGCATCTTCAACGATCCCGATAGGCCCCAAGTCTGTGCTGACTTTTCTGCTGAACGTTCAGTTTGCGGTCATACCCGCGAAGAGGCCCTGATTCTGCTCACTCGCCTCGAACAAGAAACCTCTTAACTACCGAGTGAGCGACCGACTTAGCTACCAACAATAATCATCACTGGAAGGCTTGGCTTCGCCCTTGCAAAGCAGTTCTGAGGTGTAGACCAGCTCCACATCTGGCGCGGAGAGCTGCTGCAAAAAGCTTAATGTCGTGGGGTAGGGGTGCCCAATAACAATGGCATAGCCCTGATTCTTGGCGATAAGCTCAACCCGCTGCCATTGTTCAGCAATAGCCGCTGGGCTGGGGTCATTGTCGAGAAAGACGTGGCGTCGATTGCTCGGTACGCCCCATTCACGTGCGGTGGTTTCGGCGACCGTCGCGGCGCTGGTGCGGCTATCTAAGAAGTACATTTGTCGCTGCTTGAGTTCTGCCATTAGCCATTGCATTTGCTCGGCTTGCGCCGTCATGAGGCTGCCCTGATGATTATTCAGCCCGCTGGCTTGCGGTAAACGTGAAAACGCAGCACCTAAGGTGGCTAGAAATTGTGCTTTAGTATCGGCGAGATCGAGGACTTCTTGTGTTTGTGCAGCCATCGACTCCGGTTGCATGGGCATATGTATCATGACCTCGTGCCCGGCATCCGCAGCGCGCGCAGCAAGAGCTTCGGCTTTAATGCTAAACGGCATTATGGCGAGTGTGAGCGGGTAATGAAGCTCAACGAAAGCCTGATGGTCGGCATGATGGCCAAGGTCATCGATAATGATGGCAATACGTGGTGTTGGCTGTGGTGTTTCAACGGGTGGCGCAGCGCTATTCGCATCCTTCGCAGCAGCAATAGGCAACTGCATGAGCACGCATAACAGCAGAGCTCTGTACATCTAACGCACCCACTGCGTGGGGTTGACCGGGTCGCCTTTCACGCGAATTTCAAAGTAAAGCGCCGGAGTTTCACGCCCGCCACTTTGACCAACCCGCGCGATGTCTTCACCACGCCGCACGACTTCGCCAACGTTCGGCAAAATGGTTTGGTTGTGGCCGTACAAACTCATGTAACCATCGCCATGATCAAGAACTAAGAGCAAACCAAAACCACGCATCCAATTTGCGTAGATCACACGCCCATCAGCGATTGCCTTCACCGGTGAGCCTTCTGCGGCGTCGATCAGAATCCCTTTCCACTTCACGCCACCACTACGCGAACGCCCAAATAGACGCTGTACTTGGCCTTGTGCTGGCCAACTGAGTTTGCCTTTAAGTTGGGTCAGGCCCTCGAGCTGCGGTTCGTCCCGTAGAGCGGCAATAATCGCGGCAAGCACCTCCTCGAGCTCCCGCTGGTCCTGCTCGAGCTGCGCAACGCGACTTTGGTCTTGTTGCTGCTCCTGGTTGAGCTGACGTACGAGCTTTTGTTGTTGTGCTTTCTGTTCGGCCAAGCGCTGGCGTTGTTGTTCTTGTTGCTGCCGCTGTGTGGCGAGGGCTTGCTGTTCGTCGGCGACCTGCGTGCGTACGCGTTCGAGTTCAGCTTGCGTCGCCTTGAGCTCTGCCAACTTGGCTAGGCGTGCGCGATTAAAATAGCCGTAATAGCCGTGCAAACGTTCCAGTTCGGCCGGCTCTTCTTGGTTGAGAATAAGTTTTAGCAGATCATGCTCACCAATGCGGTAGGCCATATCCACTTGCTTCGCGAGCCATTGCTGTTGTTGCTCTTGTTCGGCGACAAGCTGGCGTTGCTGTTGTTCCAGCTCGTTAATCCGCTGCTGAGTTTGCTGTAAAGCGTCGTTGAGGTCCGCCAGTTGGCTCGCGACGTCAGCAATCTGCTTATCGAGTTGTTGCACCTCGCGCTCCGTCGCACTCAGCTCGCGTGCACGTTGTTGCATAGCGGCTTGGCGGCGCTCTAATTCACGCGCGATGGCATCGATGCGCGCCTGTGTCTCGGCGGCGCTTTCTTGACTAGGGGTCTGCCATGCGTGGCTCGCTACCGAGGGCAGGAGTAGCAAGCAAAGAAGTAACGCACGCATGGCCAGTTTCATCATTTTAAGGTGACAATAGGTTTGCCGGTCATTTCTTCCGGTTGCTGCAAGCCTAGCAAGTGCAACATGGTCGGCGCCACATCTGACAGGGTGCCGCCTTCACGGGCATCGGCGTCACGGCCCACATAAATGAAAGGCACAAGTTCGCTAGTATGTGCGGTGTGCGACTGGCCGGTAGAATGGTCCTGCATTTGCTCGGCATTGCCGTGGTCGGCGGTAATCAAACACTCGCCACCAACCTCGCGCAGCGCTTCAATGACGCGTCCAATTGAGCGGTCCACTGCTTCAACGGCTTTCACTGCGGCGGCAAAGTCACCGGTGTGGCCAACCATATCGCCATTCGGATAATTACAAATGATCACGTCTTGCTGGCCGCCCTTAATGGCCTCGACAAGCTTATCTGTCAGCTCTTCGCTGCTCATTTCTGGTTGCAAATCATAGGTTGCGACTTGTGGTGAAGGCACTAACACGCGGGTCTCACCATCGAACTCTTGTTCGCGACCACCACTGAAGAAAAAGGTCACGTGGGCATATTTCTCTGTTTCTGAGATCCGTAACTGTTTATAGCCTTGCTTCGCCAGCCACTCGCCCAGCACATTATTCAACGCCTCTGGTGGGAATGCCACTTGGCTGTGGATATCTTTCGCATATTCCGTGAGTGATACATAAGCCGCAAGCTTGGGCCGTCGGGTCTGTGGAAAACCGTCGAAGCCTTCGGTAACAAAAGCATGGCTGAGTTCGCGCGCGCGATCTGCACGGAAATTCATGAACACAACACTGTCGCCGTCTTGGATGGGTGCGGCATCGCCAATACGGGTGGGCTTCACAAACTCGTCGCTTTCATCGCGTTCGTAGGCCTGCGCTAGACCAACGGCAGCGCTATCAGCATGGAATGGCGCTTGGCCGTCGACCACCACTTGCCAGGCTTGCTCAACGCGATCCCAGCGTTTGTCGCGGTCCATGGCGTAATAGCGCCCGCACAGGCTAGCAAAGCGGCCAACACCAAGCTTGCTGAACAATTGTTCGAAGCGCTCGATGGTAGGCTTCGCCGAACGCGGCGGGGTATCGCGACCATCCAGAAAGGCATGGACATAAATCTGCTTAGCACCGCGCTGCGCGGCGAGTTCGACCATAGCGAGCAAGTGATCTTCATGGCTATGCACGCCACCTGGCGATAGCAGGCCCATAATGTGCACCGCACCATTGTTGCCAACCGCCGCGTCAACCGCATGAGTCAGCGTAGGGTTTTGGAAGAAGTCACCATCAGCAATAGCCTTACTGATGCGGGTGAAGTCTTGATACACAATACGGCCCGCGCCTAAATTCACATGACCAACTTCCGAGTTGCCCATCTGGCCGTCGGGCAAGCCTACCGCCATACCTGAACCGTCCACCAAAGTGTGCGGATAATCCTGCCACAGGGCGTCCATATTGGGTGTGTTGGCAGCAGCGATAGCATTATCGGCTGCGGCTTCACGGTGGCCCCAACCGTCAAGAATTAATAGGGCTAAAGGAGTGTGCGGCTTCGCCATGAAACATCCTCGAAGTTGCTTGCGTTTAGGTTGTGCTTGATAAGTCATTAGTTTATGCGATTTTCTGCCGCAACGCATCCGCTGTCGGTCGAAATGCCGCCAAATTTTACTGGTAACTGACATTTCAGGCGGTATACTCTTGTGCTTGATTTTTTCAGTAGGAGTAGTGAATAACCATGGATCAACTTCTTGCTTTTGCCGCTGACCACTATTTGATGAGTATTTTATGGGTGGTTTTGCTGATTGCGATTATTGTCTCTTACGTTTCTGCGGCCACGTCGAATGTGAAAGCATTGTCAGCTCAAGAAGCGACATTATTGGTCAATCGCAATGACGGCGTATTTGTCGACATTCGTTCTGTCGATGAGTATCGCAAAGCACATATTCATGGCGCACTTAGTCTTCCTGCTGAGCGGATCCGGAAAAATGATACGGCTGCACTTGATAAATATAAATCCGCCCCCATCGTGGTGGTATGTGCAACCGGCATGACCGCGAAAGCTGCTGCGCAGCAGCTCACCAAAGCGGGCTATGAAAACGTTGCCTTATTACAAGGTGGAATCTCTGCCTGGCAGGGCGCAAGTTTTCCGCTCGTCAAAAAATAAAATTGTCATTTCGTATAGTTAATAGGAAGTAAAACCATGGCTGATGAACAGCAAGTAAACGGCGCCGCTCAAGACGACGCGCAACAACAACAAGCATTCGCAATCCAACGTATCTACACTAAAGACGTTTCTTTCGAATCGCCAAATGCCCCAGAGATTTTCCGTAAAGAATGGCAGCCAGAGCTGAATCTTGATCTGAACGTGAAAAACGAAAAGCTCGAAGACAACACTTATGAAGTTGTTTTGAAAATCACTGCAACCAACAAAGTTGGTGATGACGTAGCGTTTTTGGCCGAAGTTCATCAAGCGGGTATCTTTACCATTGCTGATTCAATCGAAGAAGCTCAGCGTGCACAGTTGTTAGGCGCTTTCTGCCCGAACATCTTGTTCCCTTATGCGCGTGAGTGCTTGTCTAGCTTGGTAAGCCGTGCAACGTTCCCACAATTGAACCTTGCTCCGGTAAACTTTGACGCCGTATTTGCTCAGCACATGCAGCGTCAGCAGCAACAAGCATCTGAACAAGCAGACGCATAAGTTAGTCGGTTCATAAACCACTAATGAAAAATACTCAAGTTACAGTGCTAGGCGCCGGTTCTTATGGAACTGCCCTGGCACTTTGTTTTGCGCGTAAAGGCTCTCCGGTGTGTCTATGGGGCCGCGATGCCGAGCAAATTGAGGCCATGGCAAAAGAGCGTGAGAACAAGCGCTACTTGCCGGGCATCGAATTGCCAGAAGCCTTGCAGCTCACCAGTGACTTAGCAACCGCGGTAGAGGACGCACGCAATATTGTCGTGGTCGTTCCTAGCGGTGGTTTCGCTGAAGTCTTGCAAGACATTAAACCCCTGATGCCTGCGGATGCCCGTGTGGCATGGGCGACTAAAGGACTTGAACCCGGTAGTGGGCGCTTGTTATTTGAGGTAGCCGAAGAGATCTTAGGTCACGAACATGCCTTAGCCGTGCTCTCTGGACCGACGTTTGCTATGGAAATGGCGAAAGGTTTGCCGACCGCGATTTCAATGTCATCTACCGATCCGCAGTTTGTACAAGAATTGTCGGACTTGCTGCACTGTGACCGAAGTTTCCGCGTTTACACCAATGACGACTTTATTGGCGTACAACTGGGTGGCGTGGTGAAGAACGTGATCGCCATTGGTGCCGGTATGGCCGATGGCATTGGGTTTGGTGCTAACGCACGGACCGCGTTGATTACCCGTGGCCTTGCTGAGCTAACCCGGCTGGGCTTAAAGCTTGGCGCTAAACCGGAAACCTTTACCGGTATGGCAGGCTTAGGCGACTTGATTCTCACCTGTACGGACAACCAATCGCGCAATCGCCGTTTTGGTCTGGCGCTTGGGCAAGGCAAGAGCGTGGACGAAGCCATGCAGTCGATTGGTCAAGCGGTCGAAGGGTATCGCAATACCAAAGAAGTGGTCATGTTGGCGCGTCGCAATGACGTAGAGATGCCCATTTGTGAGCAAATCTACGACGTGCTCTACGGTGATACGACGCCCCAGCAGGCTGCGATTAACCTGCTGAGTCGCGCAAAAACATCAGAGTAATTGGTGTGCAATGGTCTGCCATTGCGCATCAAATTCGACGGTAGGTTTAAGCTTGAATTCTGAGCGCACGAACTGCGCAATTTTACCATCCGCATAAGCCATCAGAAGATTCGCTAACACAGCTTCGTCGAGACGACTTTGTACGTTTTCACGCAAGCGGCGTTCGCGTAAAGCCTGTTTAATATTCGATTCAATTTTCGTAAATAGATTCTGTACACGTGAGCGCAGACGCTCGTGCTCCCCCATCAAGGCATCACCGGTGAGTACGCGGGTAATACCAGGGTTGCGTTCGATAAAGGTAAGCACCACGCGAAGCATCATTTCACAACGTACCAAAGTGTCTTTTTCGACTTCCATCACCTGATTAATACGGCTTAAAACCGCTTCTTCAGTAAACTCAATCAAACCCTCAAACATACGCGCTTTAGACGGAAAGTGACGATACAGAGCCGCCTCAGAAACGCCGAGTTCCGCAGCTAAGCTTTTGGTCGTAATGCGCTGCCCAGGGCTGGTCTCTAACATATGTGCGAGCGTTGCAAGGATTTGCTCTTTACGGTTTGGCTTGGTGGTCATTAGCGGTTTCTCTCTCCATATAATTCTTGGGTTTGGCGTAATATTGCGTCGGCGATCGTGGCTTTGTTTGCGCGTTGTAATTCCCGGCTTTGCAATTGGCCCTGTTGGTCATGCCAAAACAGCGTCATAGCATTGCTATCGCTATTAAAACCAATGCTGGTATCGCTCACATCGTTGGCCGCAATTAAGGCTAATTTTTTGCGTTTGAGTTTGTCAGCGGCATAGCGGGCAACATCTTGGGTTTCAGCAGCGAAACCGACACACAACGGCGGCTTGTCACGCGCTGCAATGGTCGCCAAGATGTCTGGATTTTTGACCAACTCCAGTTGCATGCTGTCGGCGTTCTTCTTTATTTTCTCCGGCGCTACCGCGGCAAGGCGATAATCAGCCACAGCCGCGCAAGCAATGAAAACATCGGCTTGCGTGATCACGCCTTCCACTGCTTCCAGCATTTCTTGCGCGCTTTCCACCGCAATAAAGTGAACGCCGGGCGGCGGTTGGAGCTGCGTTGGGCCACTAACAAGGGTAACTTGGGCGCCTAAACGCTGCGCTTGCGCGGCGAGTGCGTAGCCCATTTTGCCCGAGCTGTGATTGCTTAAATAACGCACCGGGTCAATGGCCTCGCGGGTGGGGCCAGCGGTAATAACCAGGTGGAGACCGCGTAGTAGGGCCTCTTTAGGCGCTAACAATTCGACTACAGCATCGCGTAACTCGAGTGGCTCTGGCATGCGGCCGGAACCAATATCGCCACACGCCTGAGAGCCACTGGCAGGTTCGATCACATGTATACCGAGCGTATGTAGGTGTTGAATGTTGTTTTGTACCGAGACCGCCGACCACATTTGCTGGTTCATGGCGGGAGCAACCATGATGGGTGCAGTGGTCGCCAAACAAAGTGTACTGAGCAAGTCATCGGCAAAGCCGTGAGCCAATCGCGCAAGGGTATTCGCACTTGCTGGCGCAATTAAAATCACATCCGCCCATTTAGCTAATTCAATGTGACCCATTGCAGCTTCTGCGGCAGGGTCAAGGAGATCATCGTGCACTGGGTGTCCGGAGACAGCTTGTAAGCTGAGTGGAGTGATAAAGGCATGCGCGCCTTTGGTCATCACCACCCGTACAATGGCGCCAACATCACGCAACCGACGCACCAGATCTGGGCTTTTGTAGGCAGCAATACCGCCACTAACTGCAACCAAGACATGGCGGCCCGATAGCTCTGTAGAAAGGCTTTCCGTCATAGTGAGTCCTTACGTAATCTTTACGTCTAAAGATACCATGAGCATAGCACGGGAAGCGAATAGAATAACTTGAGCAGCACGCTAGACTTATTTTTAAAACCTGCTAGATTATTCATGCAACAAAAAGGAAACGCATATGAAACATTTAGTAGCATTTGGAATTGCGCTTTTGCTTTCGGGCTGCGCGGCGACCGAGTCCGAAGAGGTCGCGCAAGCGACCAACGACGCTGAGGAAGCGAAAAAAACAGAGATCATTTGTACCAATGAGCATGTAGTGGGGAGTAACTTTAAGCGTCGGCGCTGTCGTACCGTAGAACAAGCGGAACGCGAACGCGATCAGGCGCAGCGCGAAATCTCTTCGATGCAGCGCAGTGGTATGACCGCCCCCATTGATAACTAGGTTCAACAACCTTATGCAGCCATAAACGCACAGTTTTTTAGGATTGCACAGAAACAAAGCCACCGCTAAGGTGGCTTTTTTTGTTCAAGGAGGAACCTAAATGGCAACAGTAAAACAGTGGCCGGTGGGCGAACGCCCCCGCGAGAAGTTGGCCGAAATGGGCGTCGCTGCGTTAAGCGACGCGGAGTTACTGGCCATTCTATTAGGCACCGGAGTGCGTGGCAAAGATGTCGTCACCTACGCGCGCGACTTGATGGCCGAATATGAGGGCATCGGCGGCCTGCTGTCGGCACCGGCAGAGCACCTTTTGCAACAGCAAGGAATGGGCCCGGCGCGGGTGATGCAACTGCAAGTGGTGATGGAGATCTCGCGGCGTTATCTCGCTTGGCAGTTGCGTCGTGATGATGGTTTTACGCAACCGGCCATGGTGCGTGATTATTTAACGGCCCAGCTTCGTCATCAGCAACGTGAAGTCTTTGTGGTGCTATTGCTCGACAGTCAGCACCGTTTGCTCAAATATGTCGAATTGTTCCATGGCACTATTAATGCCGCGCCAGTCTACCCACGCGAAATTATCAAATTGGTGATGCAACATAACGCTGCCGCCGTGATTTTGGCACACAATCACCCCTCGGGTGTGGCCGAACCTAGTCATGCTGACCAGCGCGTTACCGAGCGGCTTAAAAAAGCGCTAACGATGATCGATGTCGCGCTCTTGGATCACTTTGTAATAGGCAGCGGAGCGCCAGTTTCATTTGCCGAACGCGGCCTGTTGTAGTAGAGTAGCGCCACCATCTGAACGATCAAAAAGATCAAAAAATAACGCTTATCTCTTGATTACCGAGCCGGTTTACTGTATAAAATGCGCCCTCGGATTCAAGGCAAGGCCGCGATGGGCGACAGGCGAGCTTGAAGCAATTTTTGGAGTAAATAAACGATGTCACGAGTATGTCAAGTTACAGGAAAGCGTCCGGTTACCGGTAATAACCGTTCTCACGCGCGCAATGCGACCAAGCGTCGTTTCCTGCCAAACCTACAATCTCACCGCTTCTGGGTAGAATCAGAAAAGCGTTGGGTGAAGCTGCGTATCTCTACAAAAGGTATGCGTATTATCGATAAAAACGGTATCGACACTGTGCTTGCAGATTTGCGTGCACGTGGCGAAAAAGTGTAAGGAGCTAAACCATGCGCGATAAGATTCGTCTAGTTTCTTCTGCCGGTACTGGTTTCTTTTACACTACCGACAAGAACAAGCGTAACATGCCAGAAAAATTCGAGATCAAAAAGTTTGATCCAGTTGTTCGTAAGCATGTCATGTTTAAAGAAGCGAAAATCAAGTAATTCGTTTCTGAGCATAACGCATTAAAAACCCAGCTTCGGCTGGGTTTTTTTGTTTCTAGGCGTCGAGAGCGTCGAACCCGTTACGCGGTAGGATCGACTAAGCCACCTATACTGGCATTTAAACGATACCAACCGGTAATGCTAAAACGATCGCGGTTTCCCGCTAACACCTCATGAATAAACACGTCACTGAGAAAAACCACCAGCTTGCCTGCTTCGGGTAACACGGTTTCGAGCACCTCGCCTTTATCACCGTAGATGACGAGTTGACCGCCGTCGTTTTCTTGCCATTGCGGGTTCAGGTAAAACACGGTCGTCAAAATACGATTACTGCGTCCTTTGAAAGCATCAAGATGCTTGCGATAAAACGCACCCGGAGGGTAGTGCGCAAGATGGCACTCATAATCAAATAAACCCATGAAGAGTTCTCGGTTCAGTTGCACACGTAATTGATCCATCATGATCAAATAGGCGTTTTCAAGAGGCTCCTGAGCGCTTAGCCAACGGATCTTGTCCTGGCGAACTGCAGTGTTGGTGGTGTATTGGTCCGCTCGGCCAATACCAGCTTGCTGCCAAGCTTGGCTCGGCAATTGCTGCGCATAATGAAAGAGCTCCAAACATTGGGAGCGGGGTAGGAAATTCGGTACAATCACGTAACCATGCGCAGCCAAGTGGTCGATATCAATAGCTTCTGTGGCGAAGTCATCGGCCTCGAGTTGGGCGGTATCTAGGGTCATGGGTGTCGTATCTCCGAAATGTCGGCGGAATATAATGAACCTCGAGCATAAATACAAGAGAATTTAAATGCCAGAATTACCGGAAGTCGAAGTCAGTCGAATGGGGATTGCGCCCCACTTAGAAGGCCAGCAAATTCAGCAAGTTGTGGTACGAGATAAGCGTCTTCGTTGGCCTATTCCTGATGCGGTGCAAAACTTCGATGGTGCACTCATCACCCAGGTCGAACGCCGTGCAAAGTACCTTATATTGCATACCGATAAAGGCTACTTGATTGTCCATTTAGGGATGTCAGGCAAACTTCGTGTGGTACCTAGCGACAGTCTGGTGGTAAAGCACGATCATTTCGATTTGCAACTGACCAATGGGCAATGCTTGCGCTTCAATGACGCGCGCCGTTTTGGTTGTGTACTGGTAAGCGAACGCCACCCAGGTCTTGAGCATCCGCTGTTGCGAGACCTGGGGCCCGAGCCGCTCACCGAAGCCTTTACCGCGAGCTATCTCCATGCCAAATCACGTAACAAGCAACAGTCCATCAAGACTTTCATTATGGATAATCATATTGTCGTGGGCGTGGGAAACATATACGCCAACGAGTCTTTGTTTAAGGCAGGCATTCACCCGAAGCGTGCCGCAGGTAAAGTGAGTTTGGCGCGTTACCAAAAACTCGTACCTATTATCAAAGAGATCCTAACGGCTGCTATTGCGCAAGGCGGCACGACCTTGCAAGACTTTACCCAAGCCGACGGCAGCCCCGGCTACTTTAAACAGCACCTCAATGTCTACGGTCGTGGTGGCAAACAGTGCATGGTCTGCAAAAGTGAGTTAAAAGAAATTCGCTTAGGCCAACGGAGCACCGTTTACTGTACTCACTGTCAACGTTGATCGAGGTTAGTAAAAAAGTCGCTCCAGGCCGCTAAGAAGCCTTCTGGATCGCTAATAAAAGGTGCATGACTGCAATGCGCTGCAATGTAACTTTCGCTGTGTGGCGCAAGCTGCGTTACCTGCGCGGCAACACTGGCGGGCACAAGCGCGTCCAAGCGCCCATAGATGCGCAAGAACGGCAGCGTAATATGTTTGAGTTGCGAGCGGAGATCCACTTGCGCAAGCATATCGAGGCCCGCATCCAATACTTCGACACTGGCCATAGGCTTGCTAAATAGCCATTCTTTGATGGCTTTCACATCAGCCTTGGCATGCGGACTGCCCAGTGATTGAAGCGCTAAGAAGCGTTCTACGGTGCGGCGAAAGTCTTTGCTGAGCTGTTTGCCAAATTGGTTCAGAATCGTGGGTTCAATGCCTGGCCAATCGGGTTCTGCTGCGGGAAAGTAGGGTGATGAAGCTACCGTAGTAAGGCTATGAAAGCGCTCGGGCGCTTGCAACGCGAGTTGCGTGGCAACCAAACCGCCGAGTGACCAGCCCAGCAGATGACACTTTTCGGGCAGTGCGGCAAGTGTGAGTTCACAAAGTCGGTTGAAGGTAATGGCTTCGCCTTGCGGCCACGGCGATTCCCCATAGCCAGGTAAATCCAACCGCGTTAATCGACCTTGTTTGCTAAGCGCGTCGCTAATGGGCGTCCAGATATTCGCATTAAGGCCCCAGCCATGCAGTACAACAATATCCGCTCCGGTCCCACTGACCTCACGCCAAACCTGATCTACCATTACCTTTCCTAGTTCGCTCATGGAGGAGCCTATGGTAGCTTTCTCACCGATTTTTGCCAAGTTGCCAACAGGCTGTTGCTGGCTTTGCTTAACACCACTCACTGCCACGGAGCACAACGGCTTTTGTCGCGCTTGTTTCGCCGACTTACCACGCTTGCCGCCGAGTTGCTTACATTGGCGCGCGAGTCGTCAGGCGCAAGCGCATGGACGCTACTGGTTCGCAGCACTGGCGTGGCAAGCGGAAAGCCGGCACTTGATACAACGTTTCAAGTTTAACCGCTCACCGGAATTAGCGCGTTGGCTGGCGCCGTTGATGACGGCCCATTTACTCGCTTGTTACAGAAAGTACGCGCTGCCTTGGCCCGATGTGATTGTTGCCATGCCCATGACGCATCGGCGTTGGCGACAGCGAGGTTATAACCAAGCAGGGTTACTGGCGGCCGAGCTAGGGCGTCAGCTGCAATTACCCTATGGCGCAGGTTTGTTGCGTCGGCTGCGTGATGAAGCCAAGCAGCATAAGTTAGGGCGCCAGCAACGCTGGCAAAGCATGCAGAATGCGATGCATTGCACCCGTAGTGTGCAGGGCTTAACTGTGGCGGTCGTGGATGATGTGTTAACCAGTGGTGCTTCGGTCACCGCCGCCGCTGCGGCATTGCAGCGGCGGGGTGCGAAGGCTGTTGACGTATGGGCGCTCTGCTATACCGAGCCCCATGCGCCGGGTCGACTTTAATGACTCTCTTCTTCGGCCTCGGCGGCTGCCGCTGCGGCGTCTTCATCGCTTCGCGCGTAGGCTTCAATGGCCGGCGATAAGAAGATGGCGTTGCTCAATAATTTGGCAGTGCCCCAGAAGAAAGCGCGGAAGTTCATGTCGTCAGCGAAGCCAATCACGCGGCCACCACCATAGCGGTGCGCGACAATAGCGGCTTTTTGCGACATAACTTCACGATTTTCTTTAGCGGCATATCCGCTTAGCAAAGGCTCTTCTTGATAACGAGCGACCGTGATAAACGGCGATTCAGGGATCTCCATCGCGTTTAGGCTGTCTTTGAAGACCGGTAGCTTAGTGCGTGGAAAACCAAAGGCCAATGGGTGACTTAAATCAAGTTCGGCACCGAAAATAGCACCTGCCACACGGCGCTTACCGTAGTAGCTATCGCGATCTGCGTAGCTCAGCGCACTGCTATCAAACTTCTCATCAAAAGCGGCGCCTTCGACAAATTTGGCAGCAAGCAACTCCTTCTCAGCAAGCCATTTTGCGCCACCTTGTTGGCCAATGACCGTACCGCCACTGCGGACCCAGTCACGCAGGCGTGAGACGCTGCGGTCATTGAGCGAGCGATAGCTTCCGTCCACCAAGAGAATATGGCTATAACGCTCAAGGTCGACACGGTTAAAGCGGTCAGTATCAATCATCGACACGGGAATACTCACGTGGCGATCGAGATAGTACCAAGCTTCACCATTCTCGTACATGTTGGCACCGTCGCCGACCAGCATCATGACATTCACCGGTTCTACGGGGCTTAAATTACGGCTACCAAGGTCCATTCCCTGCGGCGTTAAACCTGAACTAATGCTGTGTACAGTTAAACCGTTGCGGGTGGCAATCTCTAACAGCGTCTGTTGGACATCTTCCCACGGTTGCTCTTGATAGGCTTTGGTCACCACCACAGCACCAGGTGCAAAGGCGTGTTGGCCGTCGCTGACTTTAGCGGTAAAGCCTTGCGCTGCTTGGCGAACATGCACATTAGCGGTGAGTAATTCTTGCAAAGCGCGCGGGGCAAAATAACTGCTCCAATCGAAACCGTAAGCAACGGCATTAGCAGCTAAACTGACCGCTGGCGCTTCAGTTTCTTGCCAAGCAACGTCACTGTGGCGCACACGGCTGTCTGTTGCGGCGAATGGCACGTTGAAAGCTAGGGGTAAAGTCCAGCCCGAAACATCATAGAAGGTGTTGTCGAGAAAGCTTTGTTGAGTACTAAAAATCGCACGAATTAAGCGGTATTGCGGTTGTTCGAGCGGTACGTAATAGCTCGCACCAGGTTTGAACGTTGTGCCGTTTTCTTTGACTTCTGCCGTAAGTGGATAAACTTGAATTTCATGCTGTTGCAGAATTTCGAGCATGCCAGCTAAGCGGGCAGGATCTGAGCTATCACCGAAGACATAACCATTAAAGTCGGCATCATCAGCAAGCTCAAGACCCTCGTCAAAGAAACGCTGCTGATAGTCCAAAAAGGCTGCTTTGTTGGCGTGGGCACCATACATGGTGGTCAAAGACGTAGTGAACTGATTCTGAATGGTGAATGGGAATTCTACCAAGCCATTGATTGAATCTTGCGCATGGCCGCGACTTGATGCCTGCTCAAACAAAATACCAATGGCACCTTGGACGTCAGGGTAGGTTGAACCTTTACCCACATAGAAGTCATCAAAAGCTTCTTCGGTGAAGTACAAGCGACCTTGTTCGTCGAGGGCTGCGGCATGACCTTCAGCCAGTTTCGCCGTCAAGGTGACGTTTTCTTCTGGTGTATTCGGGTTGCGACGCGTAGGAATACCCGGCTGGAAGAAAAACGTACTGTTGGTGCCCATTTCATGAAAGTCGGTAAGGACGTTCGGTTTCCATTTTTGGAAGTTTGCAATGCGTGCACGTGATTCTGGGTGTTGCAGCAGTAGCCAATCACGGTTTAAGTCAAACCAATAATGGTTCACGCGACCGCGCGGCGTGCCTTGCACGTGTTCGCGATGTTGTGGGTCACTCACCAAGTTTTGACTGCGGTGTTGGTTCGCCCATTGGGCAAAACGTGCAAGACCGTCAGGGTTTAAGCTTGGATCCAGCAGAATAATGGTGTCGCGGAGTACAGCTTCGATCTTTTCACCTTGTGCGGCGGCGAGGTAATACGCGTATAACAGCGCGGCATTGCTGCCACTTGGTTCGTCACCGTGGATGCTGTAGCCCATGTACAGCACTAAAGGCGCGGTTCCTGGGTCACCATCGCGGCTTGGATCAGCGATGGCCGTATGCGCTTCACGCAGCGCATCGATGTTTGCGTGATTCTCTTCGGTGGTTACGGTGAGTAGCAAAAGTGGACGCTGTTCGTGGGTACGACCGGTAACTTCAATGCTAAAGCGGTCACTCTTCTCGGCAAGAATCTCCATGTAGCGGACCAACTGGTCGTGACGCACATGCCATTCACCAACTTCATAGCCCAGAACCTCTTTTGGAGTTGGGATTGCAGGGTCGTAAGTCACATCTGTGGGCAGGTAATCTTTTAGCGTGGCGGCAAAGGCACTGGATGACGCTAAAAGTAACACTGCTGCAAACATCTTCAGCAAACGCATAAATTCTTCCTAAATGATTGAAACACCGTCTTACGCTAGCAAAAGACAGCCCATAGCCCAAGCGGCTTACTATGCAATGACGGTTTTTTGCGATAAGATATACCTTACTAAAACACTCAAGTATAGCAGTGAGGTGGTAACCCCATGATTCGTATTACTGAAAGCGCTCAAGCGCATTTTCGCAAATTGCTTGCCGAACAACCGGATAACACCAATATCCGTGTGTTTGTGGTGAACCCGGGGACGCCGTCAGCAGAATGTGGCGTGTCGTATTGTCCACCTGATTCGGTCGAGCCAGATGACGAAACCCTCCCGTTCAGCGGGTTTGACGCCGTGGTTGATTCCGGCAGTGCACCGTTCTTACAAGACGCGGTTATCGATTTTGAAGAGCAAGAGCTAGGCTCGCAATTGACCTTGAAAGCGCCTAACGCTAAGGCCAAGAAAGTCGATGACGATGCCCCGCTGATTGAACGTGTGGAATATGTCATCCAAGCAGAAATCAATCCACAGCTTGCCAGTCACGGTGGCCGTGTAGCCATTAATCAAATCACCGATGATGGTTTTGCTATTTTGCAATTCGGCGGTGGTTGTAACGGCTGTAGCATGGTTGATGTCACGCTCAAAGAAGGTATTGAAAAAGAATTACTGCAGCGCTTTCCTGAGGAGCTCAAGGGCGTGAAAGATGTGACCGAGCATCAACCGGGTGAGCACTCGTATTATTAACTACACGTCATAGTCAGAAATAATAACAACTGATGAAAAAGTGATCCCAATCATTTTAGTCCTGCGTATGTGGAAATTGCCTATTACACAACGAGGAACAAACCATGAATGGGATCACAAAACTTAGTATACCCGCTCTTGCGGTGACGATGCTAGCAGCTTGTGGCAGTGACAGCGACGGCCCAACCGGTGTTGTCGATATACCAACCCCGCCACCACAATCAACTTATGTTCGTGTACACCACAGTGTTGCGGACGCTCCAGACGTTAATGTCTTAGTCGATGGTAATGCTACCCTTGAAGGCGTGCCTTTTGGTGCTTCTTCTGGCGTGCTTGAACTCGACGAAGGCTCTTATAGCCTGCAAGTCGATGGCATTTTGGCTGACGGTTCAACCGCGACCGTAATTGGTCCTGCTGACGTCAACCTTGGCGACAACCTTCGCTATGAAGTCTTTGCCGTTGGTAAAGTCGGTGATGGTTCGATTGAGCCTCTTATTTTTGCCAATGAAGACACCGACGTAACTGCTGGTAACGCGCGTGTTGAAGTTGTTCACGCCGCCCCAGATGCACCGCTTGTTGATATCTATGTGACTGCACCAGGCGCAGACTTGATGGCTGAGTCGGCGGTGACCACGCTAGCGTACATGGATAACTCAGGCCAAGTCGAAGTGCCAGCCGCTGATTACCAAGTGCGTATTACTGTTGCCGGTGAACCCGCAACAGTGGTGTATGACAGTGGTGCCATCACCTTGCCAGACGGTGCTGATTTAGTTGTAGCTGCCGTCGCCAATACCATGACCGGGAGTTCGCCTGTCATGCTACAAATTGCCGATGGTGAAGGTGCAACCCTATTGCCTGATGTGAACGCAGGTGCAGAAATACGTGTTGTACATGCAAGTGCCGATGCACCGGCTGTGGATGTCGCAGTCAATAATGCGGCGCCAGCCATTACTGGCTTAGCTTTTGGTGAAGCCACGGACTTCATTAACTTACCTGCTGATGACTATGTGGTTGACGTCAATGTTGCCAGTGGTCCAACAGTACTCGATGACGTGCCGCTCAGCTTGGCGACCAGCGATAAATTGAGTGTCTATGCGGTTGGTGCCGTAGCTGATGGCTCGCTTACCCTTGCTGCAGTGACTGAAATGCAACGTCGCATTGCCACCGAAGCGCAGATCCAGCTTGTACACGCATCACCAAGTGCTGGCAATGTTGATATCTACGTGACAGCGACGGACGACATCAGTACTGCTGACCCAGCGTTCACTGACATCCCGTTTAACGCAGAAGGCTTAGTATCGACTGGCTATGTGTCACTGCCGCCGGGCGACTACGTGGTCACGGTGACTGCTACTGGCACTAAAACTGCGGCGATTGGCCCAGTTCCGTTGACGCTTGAAGGTGGCGGTATTTACACAGCTGCAGCCGTTGATGCAAGCGGCGGTGGTTTGCCACCAGGCCTGATCTTGTTAGATGATTTGGCGCCTGCGATGTAATAAAAATAGCCATTGGCTTACGCCTCTAGCTAACAGAAACGCACTCAATGCCAACCACAAGCCTTGGTTGGCATTTTCTTTGTCTAGCAGTAATTGACCTAACCACCATGCTGGAACAAAAACCAGTAAGGCGCTAATTAACATGGTGTCACGCATGGCGTGGGTCCAACCGAGGCCAATGTAAACGCCGTCAAAATAGTAACTCCAATGCCCGAGTAGCGGCAAAGCAACGATCCAAGGCAGGTAACGTTGCGCAGTGGCGATAACGTCCGGCAAGTCAGTCAATAAGCCAATAATGAAATGGCCACCGAGGGCAAACGCCAGACTGTAGCAACAGGCAAAAATAAGCGACCACATTAAGGTGAGCCGTAGCCAATAATTCACTTCAGCCTTGCGGCGCCGACCAACCGCAGCGCCCGCTAAGGCCTCGACCGCGTATGCAATACCGTCGAGGCCGAGGGATATGAGCATCAAAAATTGCATCAGAACTGCGTTCACCGCCACGTAAAGATCGCCGAAGCGCGCCGCGTACCCCGTCATGGTTGCCATGCATAGCTGCAGCACGAGGGAGCGGATAAATACGTCGCGGTTCATCCCTAAAAATCGGGAAAAATAGCGCGCTTGCAACTGCCAACTCTGCCGCAGTTGAACAATGTGTCGCAACATATATAGACCAAGTAACGCCGTACTCACTTCAGCGGTCACCGAGGCCCACGCAGCGCCTTCCACATTAAGCCCTAGACCGATGATCAAAATGACATCAGCAAGCACATTCACGGCATTGGTAAAAATAACCAAGAGCATGGCTTGGCGACTTTGTTGTCGCCCTAACAGGATGCCAAGAATCACCAAGTTAATTAACGCCGCTGGCGCGGCCCAAAGCCGAATCGAGATATAGCTCGCGGCATACTCGCGTAACTCGGCGCTGGGTTGAATCAAGGCGAAGGCTAAATCAATCAACCAGGGTTTGGCCAACATGATGCATAGGCCGAGTACCAGAGCAAAGCTGAGTGCATGCATGGCGACTTGGCGCTGCTGCTCAGTGTTACGGCGGCCGAACGCGCGGGCAATTTCGCCAGTGGTTGTCATGCGTAAAAACACCGCCAACAGGAACACAAAGCTAACGATCATTGCCCCTAACGCGACGGCACTCAGGTAGATTGAATCGGGTAGATGGCCTATGATGGCTGTATCGACAAGGCCTAGTAACGGCGCCGCAATATTCGAGATGATCATCGGTAAGGCGATGGCGAAGATTTTTTGGTGCGCTGGCCATGTTCCCCATAATTTCCGGAGATTAACAATGCGCGAGTTAGTGTTTTTGCTGGTTATGGTCATAAGTAGCGCGGTAGTTCCTTTACAGGCAAAAGAGGGCGTCGCCAAGCACGGTGTTGTTGTTTTGCAATATCATCATATTGGCGATGATACACCGCGCGTGACTTCGGTAACAGCGGCAGAACTCGAAGCGCATTTTGCTTACTTGAAGGAAAACGACTATCGTATGGTTTCGCTGACTGAAGCGCATAAGTTGCTGCAGTCTGGCAAAGTGCCTGACAAGCTCGTGGCACTGACCTTTGATGACGGCTGGCGCAATGTTTACGACAATGGTTTAGAGGTTTTCAAACGCTATCGTTACCCATTTACTATTTTTGTGAACCCCGCGCTCATGGCCGAAACACCGCGCTTGTATATGACTTGGGCGCAGCTTCAGGAGCTCGAGGCCTATGGCGCAAGTATTGCCAATCATTCCGATGCGCATGCGCACATGACCTGGCGTACCGACGATGAAAGTGAAGCTAACTGGCTGGAGCGGCAGGAGCAAGATATTCTTGCCGCGCAGCAAGCTTTAGATCAAGGAATGGGCCAGCAACAGCCGCGTCACTTCGCTTACCCTTATGGCGAGTATAATCCGCAATTGGCGCAGTTGTTGGATGAGCATGACTTTGTCGCTTTCGGTCAACACAGTGGGCCTTGGGGTGCGTTGAGTCCAATCACGCAATTACCACGCTTTCCTGCGTCAGCGCAGTACGCCAACCTTGATACCCTAGCGACCAAGCTGGCAAGTTTGCCGTTACCCGTTACTAAGGTTACCCCCGCGAACATGGTGTTGCCGCAGGGCATTGATACCCTAATGGTTAGCGTAGAAGTGGCTTCTGTAGACGATTTTCGGCCGGCACAACTGGGGTGTTTTTACCAAGGCGAACGCCTCGAGCCAGAATGGCAGGACACAAGTTTCAGCCTAGAATTAACGGGATTACCGGTAGGACGATCACGTGTCAACTGCACTGTGCCTAGCTTGAGTGAGAGCGGACGGTTTTATTGGTATTCGGTGCCGGTGGTGCGCCCCGATCAGCAGGGGCGCTGGCCAGATTAATTGTATTGTTGCGTAATGAGCTGAAAGTCTTGGACCATTTGTTCCATATCGACGGTAGGTAACTCGCCGGCTTCATGGCTAGCTTTAAAAATGGCGTGACGCTCACCTTCTGGATTAACGAGGACGATTGCCGAGCTGTGGTTCACCAAATAGTCGGTTTCGCCTTCGCTGGGGATGGAGTACATCAAGCCCAAGCCGTTGACAAAGGGATAGAGGTTTTTGTGCTCTGCGCGCACACCTAAAAATTCTTTGCCGAAGTAGGTGTTGTAATCAGAAAGCTTTTGTAAGGTATCGCGTTTCGGATCGACGCTTATCATCCAGACTCTTACAGGGCGCTCTGTAAATGACGTTAACTGCGGCATTATTTTGCGCAGATCTGCCATGGTGGTCGGGCAAATATCAGGGCATGACGTGTACCCTGTGAAAAGCAAGGTCCATTGGCCGGTTAAATCGGCGTTACCTAGTTGCGAGCCGTTGTGCCCTTCAAGCATAAAAGTATCGAGTGCGCGCGGCGGATTGTACACTAAGGCTTGCGGCTGAGGCTTGGGCAGACTATTGAAAATAACCACGCCAGCAACCAAAGCGACGATGGCGACGACCGAGACTAATAATTTTTGCATTCCTAATACCTCATACCCTTTCGCTCACTGACCGACTATAGCGCTGGTGTTGCAACATAATGGTCTACTAACAATAGCACAAAGAGCGCCATTAATTGCCAAATTGAAAACGTAAACATGCGATAGGCAGTGTGCTTATTCGGTGCGAATTTGAGTTTCCAAGCATAGACCAAGAACCAAATACTAAGCACGCTTGAGCCGAGCAAATAAATCAAGCCTGACATTCCGACAATATAGGGGAGTAGACAGATAATCGCGAGCAAAATGGTGTAGAGCAGAATACAGGTTTTGGTGAACTCAATGCCATGGGTGACCGGCAGCATAGGTATTTCGGCCTTTGCATAATCCTTGGCACGATGTACCGCGAGCGCCCAAAAATGCGGTGGCGTCCAGGTAAACACAATCATCACTAATAAAATAGCGTGCGGGTGAATGTCATTGGTTACTGCGGTCCAGCCCAGTAATGGCGGTGCTGCGCCAGCTAAACCACCAATCACGATATTCTGTGGTGTGGCGCGTTTGAGGTACATCGTATACACAATGGCATAGCCGACGAGACTTGCGAAGGTTAGCCATGCGGTGAGCATGTTGACCCACAGGGCGAGCACGAGAAAACCTAGCGCACCAATAACCGCTGCGAAGGTCAGTACGTGTTTGGGTGATAAATTTCCGGACGGTAGCGGGCGTCTCAGTGTACGCGCCATGCGCGCATCAATGTGGCGATCGACCAAATGGTTGACTGCCGCAGCCGAGCCTGACATGAGACCGATCCCGATCATCGCGGGCACCACGATTTCCCAGCCGACCCAAGTTGGACTGGCAAGGCAAACACCGACCAACGCGGTGAGGAGTAAAAGTAATACGACCCGCGGTTTGGTTAGCTCTAAATAGTCACGCCAATGAGCGTGACGTTTATACGTCATTTCTGTCATACAACTCACTTCCTTGCGCACTGGCTTATAATTATTATGCGTGCCGTGCGATTTTGTAATTTAAGCCTACCAAACTCAGTAGCAGTAATGCACCCATTAAATTATGGGCAACAGCGACGCTAAGTGGCAGCATTAAGACAACGTTGCTGATACCTAAGGCAATTTGTAGCAGCAATGCCACGGTCACCCAGCTTAAACTTGAACGGATAACGCTCGACTGCGATTTCTTAAATCCGCGTAGCAGCATAAAACCGACTACAAAGAGTGTCACGATAGCGCCAATACGGTGCGCAACATGCATGGTCATACGTTCTGCGTAATCATGTGCGCCATACTGATAGGTCACCGCTTCTGGCACTGAAAATGCGCCGGCAATGTCGAGTCCTGCCGACCAATCACCTTCACAAATCGGCAGCTCGGTGCAGGCTAATGCGGCATAGTTGGCGGCGACCCAACCGCCTAAGGCGATTTGACCGACAACGACCAGCAACGCAAACATGGCAACGCCGCTAAATGATCGAGCATTAGGATCGCCCATCGGCAGATGGATGCGTTTAAGCCTTAAGCGTAATAAATAGAGTAAGGACAGCGTGGTAAAGCCGCCGAGTAAATGCCCCATGACAATGAGCGGTTGTAAGTTAAGCGTCACCGTCCACATACCTAATGCCGCTTGAAACGTCACTAAGGCGAGCAGCAGCAATGGGAGTTTAACCGGTGTCTCGGCGCGCTTACGCTGCCGAACTAGCGCCGTAATCGCGATCACCAAAATAAAAAGTCCAAGTAAACCTGCAGCATAGCGATGAATCATTTCATTCCATGCTTTGTGGTGCTCTAACGGAGCATCAGGGAATAAGGCTTGGGCTTTAGTAATTTTTTCGGCGTCGGTTGGCACCGTGAGGTGTCCATAGCAGCCCGGCCAATCGGGACAACCTAAGCCAGCGTCTGTCAGCCGCGTGTAGGCACCAAGAACAATAACAACAAGCGCTAAGGCAATACTTAAGTTAACGAGAAGACGCATGGCTTTATCCTACTCGAGAAAGTTTCAATAACGTGCGCAGGTCAGAGAGCAGGTTTTTCGCCTCGGCGCGCATTTGCTCTTCATCAGCAAAAGTGGGGTAGTGCAACATGACATTGCCAAGCGGATCGATAATAAAGAGTCGATAGGCTGGCAGATCCGAGAGTTTAGCTATGATCTCTGCATCTTGTGACGGTTGCACCATAGGCGTTTGACTGAGGTCGAAAGCGAGCGGTTCGCGACTAAACACTAGCGGCTTAACGCGGTCGCTTTCTTTTCCTAAGGCAACATCAAGCTGGTTAATGGCATATAAACCCTGTTCGCATTGTGCGCCGCAATTATCGTCGGCGACTAATGCGACATGCCACCCTTCAGGGAGACGTTGCTTGAGTTCCTCACCTAATTTAATCGGTGGCATCAGCATGGTGCCTTTGTTGGTAGCCGCACCCTGATACCAGCTTTGGTCAAGCACGAATTTGGCGCCAATCACTGGTAGCGCAAAGGCGAGTACCACCCCGATCAGGGTTGCTCGAGATTTCTTTACTGAAGTCATGTCCCTTCCTTTTTTGTTTTCGTTATGGAACGGCGGACGAGAAGTACCACAATCAACAAGGCTACGGCTAGCGAAAACCACTGTAGCGCATAGGCTTGATGCTTTTCAGGTGGCATTACCTGCGGCTGCCAAGACCGTGGCCAGCCATAACTTTCTGTTTCGGAGAGTAGCACCACATTGGTGCTGATGGGAAGCTCAAGGACGTCGCTAATCACCTCAAAATCGAGTTGCTGCACACGCCATGGTGGACCGCCAGGCTCGACAATCTGCTGGGCCAACGAAAAGGTGTCTGCAGTGGGCGGATAGTACCAGCCTTTCACCGTCACTTTGGTGCTCGGCAGTTGGAGTTCTGGCAATTGCTGACGGTCAAGTCCAACCGGAACCCAACCCATATTAATTGGCACAATTTGCCGCTCATCAACGGGGTGTAATAAGCCGATAACGTGGTAGCCAACTTGGCCTTGATAGACTTGGTTATCGAGCAACAAGTAGGCGTCGGCAAAATGACCTGTAACTTGCACTGGTTGGAAACGCGCGAGCTCTTCTGTGTTTTGCGGTAGTTCGTCGAACGCTAGTGACTCAGCTTGGGCTTTGGCTGTGGCAAAATCGTCGAAGAGCATTTGTTTTTCGGCGGCGCGATCAAGTTGCCAAAAACCAAGCTTGACCAGAAAGCCAATTGCCAGCACAGTGGAGAGCGTTACCAAAAGGGTGCTAATGCGCATCAGCTACTACCGAAATAGGATTTGAGAATGGTTGTTACTGCAAAAATCATCTTAGTACTACTCATGTTGTTCATGGTTTTTAATTTGCTGCGCGCTTTGTTAGCTATGCTGCGCGACGACCCAAACAAACCATCGATGACGCGTTATTTAGGACGCCGCGTCGGTGCGTCTGCGTTAGCCATACTGATCATTGTTATTCTGTTAGCGACTGGGGTTCTTGACCCTAATCCACGACCGTACTGAGCGTTAAGCTTAGTACGGCCGTAGGGCCTACGTTAAAGCACGTAAACGAAAATAAACAAGCACACCCATACCACATCAACGAAGTGCCAATACCAACTTGTGGCTTGGAACGCGAAATGGCTTTCCGGCGTAAAGTGACCTTTCAGAACACGTAAGAACATCACGATAAGCATGATAGTACCGAGTGTTACGTGCATACCGTGGAAGCCGGTTAGCATGTAGAAGGTATTACCATAAATGCCGGAATCAAGCGTCAGGCCTAGTTCCTCGTAAGCATGCACATACTCTGCGCCCTGCAGATACAAGAAGATACAACCCAGAATAATTGTAATGCCCAACCAAACCGTCAGTTGCTTACGTTTACCTTTTTCAAGGCCTACATGAGCGAAGTGACAGGTGAACGACGAAATGATCAAGATAATGGTGTTGTAAAGCGGCAAGCCGGTCCAACCCATAGCTCCTGACTCGGTACCGCCTGGCGTTTCAGTGAGTGGCCACATGGCTTGGAAACCTGGCCATAAGACCTCGTTGGTCATAGCGTTGTTACTGGCACCGCCGAGCCATTCTACGGCAATGACCCGCGCGTAAAATAACGCCCCGAAAAAGGCGGCAAAGAACATGATCTCAGAGAAAATGAACCAGGCCATACCTTGACGGTACGAGTGACCAAGCTGGTTGCTATAAAGCCCTGACATGGACTCATTGATTTGGTCGCGGAACCAACCAAATAGCATGACTAAAATCACGGCGATACCGCCGAGTAAGACGTTAATACCCCAGCCGTCAGCGTCGTTACTTGCATCGATGACGGTGTGGCCAGCACCAAAGGCAATAAGACCTAAGCCGATGGCACCAACGATAGGCCATGGACTTGAGGCTGGCACATAATATTTTTCATGTTTTTGTTCTGCCATTGCAAAATCCTCAGTTCACTGGCTGCGCAAGCGCTGCCAATGCATCAGGTTGAGCGTTTTCTGTCATATCGTACATGGTGTATGACAGGGTAACCGTGTGAATATGGTCCGGGATCTCAGGGTCTAGATAGAACTGCATGGGCATGGCGGTATCACTACCTGCAGCTAGCGGTTGCTGATTAAAGCAAAAGCATTCGACCTTGTTGAGATACAGCGAAGCTTCGCCAGGCGCGACCGATGGGATCGCTTGCGCGACCATGTTTTGCCCGGTCGGGTTTTTGGCTAGAAAGTTCACTACTTTGGTTTCACCCGGGTGCACACGTACGGAGTGAACCTCAGGCTCAAAACCCCATGGCATGCCCTTATTCACCCGCGTAATGAATTGCACATTGATAGTTCGGCTAGTATCCACTGCTTTGGTGTTCGCGGCCGCCTGTCCGTCGGTAAAGCGGCCGTTGAAACCAGTGATATCACAGAACACATTGTACAGTGGCACCAACGCAAACCCGAAAGCGAACATCCCAACGACCGTCAGCAGCAGCCGACGGACGATGCGGGTGTTATCCGGTTGAGTTGGTCGTTCACTCATCTTATTTCACCTCAGGTGGCGTATCGAACGTATGATACGGAGCTGGTGATGGTACGGTCCATTCAAGACCTTCTGCGCCTTCCCAAGGTTTCGCCGGTGCTTTCTCGCCGCCTTTCACACACTTGATGACAACCCAAAGGAAGATGAGCTGTGAAAGACCGAAGGCAAAGCCACCGATACTGACAATCTGGTTAATATCAGCAAAGGCGATGGAATAGTCCGGAATGCGTCGCGGCATACCCGCTAAACCAGCAAAGTGCATCGGGAAGAACAGCACGTTAACCGAGATAAGCGATGCCCAGAAGTGGGTTTTCGCGAGCTTCTCGTCGTACATATGCCCCGTCCATTTCGGCAGCCAATAATAGGCTGCGGCCATAATGGAGAAGATTGCACCACTGACCAGAACGTAATGGAAATGCGCCACCACGAAATAGGTGTCGTGGTATTGGAAATCCACTGGAGTGATCGCCAACATGAGTCCAGAGAAGCCACCAATGGTGAACAGGATCACGAAGGCAAGCGCAAACAGCATCGGTGTTTCAAAGCTGATAGAGCCGCGCCACATGGTCGCCACCCAGTTGAAGACTTTGACGCCGGTTGGCACCGAAATCAGCATCGTACAGTACATGAAGAACAGCTCGGCAAACACTGGCATGCCGGTTGTGAACATGTGATGTGCCCAAACCAAGAAGGAAAGCCCGGCAATGGCTGCAGTCGCGTAAACCATTGAGGCATAACCAAACAGTCGCTTGCGCGAGAAGGCTGGGATAATTGCTGAGACGATACCGAAGGATGGCAAGATCATGATGTACACTTCGGGGTGCCCAAAGAACCAGAAGATATGCTGGAACAACACGGGGTCACCGCCACCTGCTGCATCGAAGAAGCTGGTACCGAAGTATTTGTCAGTTAACACCATGGTCACCGCACCTGCGAGCACGGGCATAACCGCAATCAACAGGAAGGCCGTGATAAACCACGTCCACACAAACAGCGGCATCTTCATATAACTCATACCAGGTGCACGCATGTTCATGATGGTAACGATGACGTTGATGGCCCCCATAATGGATGAGATACCCATAATGTGGACTGAGAACACGAACAACGCGGTAGAATCGCTACTGTAGGTGGTCGACAACGGTGCGTAGAACGTCCAACCGAATGCTGGGCCGCCGCCTTCCATAAAGAGCGATGTCAATAAAATCGCAAACGCGAATGGCAAGATCCAGAAACTCCAGTTATTCATGCGTGGCAACGCCATGTCAGGCGCACCAATCATCATTGGAATCATCCAGTTCGCTAAGCCAGTAAAGGCTGGCATAACTGCACCGAAGACCATGATCAGGCCATGCACGGTGGTCATCTGGTTAAAGAAGTGCGGGTCTACGAGTTGTAGGCCCGGCTGGAACAACTCGGCGCGAATAACCATCGCCATTGAGCCGCCCACGAGAAACATAATGAAAGAGAACCAAAGATACATTGAGCCGATATCTTTGTGGTTCGTGGTAAATAGCCAACGGGTAACACCCGACGGCGCGTGATGATGGTGATCGTCGTGCTGATCAACTTCGCCAACAACAGTGCTCATAGTCAGGTCTCCCTTATTCGTTCATGAAGGCGTTAACGTCTGCGGCTTGTACTGTTTCACCAGTATCGTTACCCCAGGCATTACGTTCATAGGTAATAACAGCGGCAAGTTCACGCAGGCTTAGTTGGTTGCCGAAAGCTTGCATTGAAGTGCCGGACTTACCGTTCACCACAATATCAATGTGGCCTTGCATGTCGTTGAGCGCCATGGGTGAGCCCTTCAGCGCTGGGAACACACCTGGGATACCTTCACCACTCGCTTGGTGACAAGCTGCACAGCTACCTAAATAAACGCGTTCGCCAAGTTCCATTAACTCATCCATGTCCATCGACATCGCGAGTAAACGTTGTTCTTCTTCTTTTTCGCGGCGTGCGATTTCTTCCTGCTCGGCAATCCATGCGTCAAACTCGGCGGGCTCTTTAGCGATAACGACCACTGGCATAAAGCCATGGTCTTTACCACAAAGCTCCGCGCATTGACCGCGATAAATACCGGGTTCATCGACTTTGGTCCATGCTTCGTTAATAAAGCCTGGGTTAGCGTCTTTCTTGACGGCAAAGTCGGGCACCCACCAGGAATGAATAACATCGTCTGAGGTCACCAAAAAGCGAACTTTACGGTCCGTTGGAATGACGAGCGGACGATCAACTTCAAGCAGGTAGTTCTCGCCTTTGTCGAACTTGTTCTCAATTTGTTCACGCTGGGTAGCGAGAAGACTGAAATATTCAACATCGCTATCAAAATACTTGTAATGCCATTTCCACTGAGAACCGGTAACAAGCACCGTAAGCTCAGCTTCGGAGGTATCCTCCATAGCAATCAAAGTAGATGTGGCTGGAATAGCCATACCGATGAGAATTAGGAAGGGAATCACCGTCCACAAAATCTCAACTTTCACGTTTTCATGGAAGGTTGCAGGTTTGCGACCTTTAGACTTACGGTGCCGAATTATGGACCAAAACATGGCACCAAAAACGACCAAACCGATCACACAGCAGATATAGAAAATCGTCATATGTAGATCGTATACACGGTTACTGATCTCAGTGACCCCTTGTGGGAGGTTTAACTGAGAACGAGCTTGCGCAGCCATGGGAACCATAGCTGTTAGCGCAGTGATGAGTTTAATACTCACGCGACATCTCCTCTCATTCTTCCGACGCGGCCTCTACCGCGAATACACCGAAGTGCGAGCCTGAAGAACAACGAGGTGAGCAGAAAAAGGAACAGCATTTCAGATAAGAAAATCGCTTTCCCTACTAACCCTTTGTTGTTTTGTATCAATAATTATTATTATTTATTGTGTTAGCAGTAAGCTGCCCGATCAAAATACCATGAGTAGCCGAAAAAGCCACCGCTAAAGTTAAGAATTTTTTGGATGATGGCGAAAAAAAAGGCTGCCGAAGCAGCCTTGCAGGGAACCTTCCCAATTTTAGTGGAGTGGGGATTGAGAAGGTGGAGCGCGAAAAACAAAACTATGGGTGTGGCTCACTTTGCTCGCCATTTTTAGGCGTTGCGCGACGCGCGGCGAGGACAAAGCGTCTAAAAAGCTGAGAACCACGCTAGATGTTCCGGCAAGTAGGGCTTGTTCCGTTGCCCACTCACGTTGGTCGGCGTCTCGACCGGCGACCCAGCGGATACGCGAGCGACTTACACCCGCATTAACCAATTGTTGGATGACATCGCGAGACCCGCCAATGACGGTGACCCATTGCTTGGTACGCAGCGCGAGGGACTGCACGCGAGGCATCATGGCAGCGAAGTCTTCACTTGAAAGTGTACTTTCGTCGGTTACGTTGAGCGCTTCAACAGCAAGCTCACGGCTCATGTGTGGGTAGTTGTATCTCATAACCATGCTCCATTTCGGATCACGCCGACAGCAAGACCTTCAATCGTGAAGTACTGTTGCGTCAGGTCGACTTGAATAGGTGAAAACTCTTCATTTTCCGGATGCAGGAGAATGACGTTTCCTTTGCGTTCGAAGCGTTTGACGGTCACATCGTCCTCAACCCGGGCGACAATAATTTGGCCGTTACGAGCTTCATGGGTTTTATGAACGGCGAGTAAGTCGCCATCTAAAATGCCAATATCTTTCATACTCATGCCGCTGACGCGTAATAAGAAGTCAGCGTGCGGGCGAAACAGGTTCTCATCGACTTGATAATGACTCTCGATATGTTGCTGCGCTAAAATCGGTTCCCCGGCAGCGACCTGACCTATCAGTGGTAAGCCTTCAGGGATGTCTTCATCGTTAGCGCCAATCAGTCGAATGCCACGCGACATGCCAGGCAACATTTCAATGACGCCCTTCTTGGCAAGCGCTTTTAAATGCTCTTCAGCTGAGTTTGGTGAGCGAAAGCCAAGGCGGTTCGCAATTTCTGCACGCGTAGGTGGCATGCCTGTTGCCTCAATAGTGTCTTTAATGAGGTCTAGAATTTCTTGCTGTCGTGGCGTTAAAGGGCGCATATCGATACCTGTTTATTCATACAGTAATACTGTGAGTATATACAGGTGTTTTCGGATCGCAACTTTTTTGTACATTTTTTTTCTAACAGCAAAGCAAATAAATCGATGGTATCCTTTAAGAGACTGAAAACAGCGGGGGTAAAGCATGCGTTGGAGAGCCTTTGTCGCGAAGGTGCTGTATTGGCCAGTGCGGTGGTTAACGCGATTCGAGACGATTTTTGACGAGACCATAAGTGCCGTGGGCGATCCACAGCATGTGGTTTATGTAATGCGGTCGACGTCGGTCACCGATCTCTTGGTGGCCAACCGCGCGTTGCGCAAAGCAGGCCTACCTAACTTGACCGAGCCCTTATTGATCAATGGCGAGCGCCATGCGCGTGTCATGTACCTCGAACAAGCGAAGGCCGATACCAATGAGGCTGCCATCGACGAGTTTCTACACCTACTCGAGAGTCACAAAAAAGAGCGTCAGCTCGACGTTCAACTTGTGCCGATTGGCTTGTTTTGGGGGCGTAAAGCGGGGCAGGAGCCACGCGAAGGTAACACCATGGTGGCCGATCTCGATAACCCTGGCCGCTGGCGCAAATTCTGGCTAGTGCTCTTTTCTGGGCGCAACATTCTAGTACGCGGCAGTCGTCCGGTAAGCTTGCGACAAATGACCGATCAATTCGGTGCTGAGCGTAAGGTTGCGCATAAGCTCGCCCGCGTGGCACGAGTACATTTTGTGCGCTTACGTCACGCAGTCGCAGGGCCAAAAGTTGCCAATCGCGAGCGTGTGATTCAAGAGCTCTTGCAAAGCGCCGCGCTGCAGAAAGCTATTGCGGATGAAGCGCGAAGTAAGAAAATCAGTCACGAAAAAGCCACCAAACGTGCCTATGGCTACCTAGATGAAATAGCGGCGAATTACAGCGATACCTTAGTGCGCATGCTGGACCGCATTATGGGGTGGATGTGGAGCCGAATTTACAACGGTATTCATATAGAAGGTGGCGAACGTATTCGTGCGCTCGCGCAAGCTGGCCATGAAGTCATCTATGTGCCTTGTCACCGCAGTCATATGGATTACCTGTTGCTCAGTTATGTGATTTATAAAGAAGGCTTAGTGCCGCCGCATATTGCTGCGGGCGTCAACCTAGACTTTTTCCCCGCCGGGCCACTGTTCCGCCGCGGCGGCGCATTTTTTATTCGTCGCAGCTTTAAAGGCAACAAATTGTATTCGGCCATCTTCCGCGAATACCTTGATCGGTTGTTCCAGAAAGGCTATCCGGTGGAGTACTTCACCGAGGGCGGACGTAGCCGCACCGGCCGTTTGCTGCAGCCGAAAACAGGGATGATCGCTATGACCCTGCAAGGTATGTTGCGCGGTCAGCAAAGACCCATGTCAATTGTGCCCGTGTATTTGGGATACGAACACGTCATGGAAGTGGGTACTTACTTAAAAGAGCTGAAAGGCAAATCCAAAGAGAAAGAGTCCATGTGGCAAGTGCTTTCGAGCATTCGTCATTTACGCAACTTTGGCCAAGGCTATGTGACCTTTGGTGAACCTATTAATGTAGGACAAACCTTAGATCAACTTACGCCGAATTGGCGTGAATCTATTACCCTTGGTGCTGAAGAACCAGCGCGACCGCGCTGGCTCACGCCAACGGTCAATTTGTTTGCTGAGCAAATAATGCAACGCATCAACGACGCGGCGGGCATGAATAGCGTCAACTTAACAGCGTTGGCGTTGTTGAGTGCAGAACAGCACACGTTGTCGCGTGAAGAACTTGTGGCACAGCTAGACGTTTATATGCGTTTATTACGCGAAGTCCCTTACAGCAAGTATGCTTACGTACCAGCAGAGTCGGGCGAGGAGCTTTGGCAGTTGGCCAAACGTCACGATAAGTTCACGGTGGTGAGCGATACCATGGGCGAGATGATCCGGCTGGACGGAACCACAGCCATCGCGATGACCTACTACCGCAATAACATTATGCATATGGTTATTGTGCCAGCGATTGTTGCCGCCTTTGCTTGTGGCCATCGCACGTTTAAGGTGGCGCAGGTCAGTGAGTTACTGCAGCAATTACAGCCGCTGCTGAAAGAAGAGCTATTCCTAAGTCACGACGTCGGGGCCATGGAGCTGTGGACCCAAGCCATTGTCGAGCACATGGTTGCGGCTGGCTTACTGCATGCGCTCGATAATGACCATTATCGTGCCGCCGCTCGCGAAAGCACCGAGTTTTTCCAACTGCAGCTTTTGGCCCGTGCGGCGAGCGAAACCCTACAACGCTATGCCATTTTGTTTGAATTGCTGCAACAGGGTGGCGCGCAAGGTCGGGCTGAACTCGAGCAAGCCGCGGTGGAACTCGCGGAGCGGTTGAGCGCTATGCATGGTGTGAACGCACCGGAATTCTTTGACAAGAAGCTTCTCAGTGCGCTGATTTCGACTTTGAAGCGCGAAAACTACATTGACGTGAACAGTGACGGCAACTTTATTGCCCACAGCAGTGTGGCGGCGTTGAGTGACACTATTGATCGTTTGCTCGAGAGCGCCGTGTTGCAAACCATTCGGCAATCGGTGCAGCGCCGTTTACAAGCTGCAAGTAAAAGTTAGTACCAATAGCTTGCGGCGATGACCGCCGCAAGCACCCAACCGACGTGGTTGTTGTGCAAAAAGGCCTGAAAACACTTTTGCGGTTCGCGGTACCAAATCAGCCGGTGCTGCCAAACAAAGAGTAGGGCGATCGCCAGCAAAGCAGCGTTAAACAACCAGCCGAGTTGTAATTGGAAGCCAAGCCAGAACAGCAAGGCCATGGTTGCAAACTGTAACAGCGCGATGGCGAGGCGGTCATAACCCGCAAATAAAATGGCCGTCGATTTCACCCCAATTTTTACATCGTCATCGCGATCGGCCATGGCGTATTCAGTGTCATAGGCAACGGTCCAACAGATATTTGCTGCAAACAACAGCCAAGCAGCCAATGGCAGGCCTTGTTCCAAGGCGGTGAACGGCATCAGCACGCCAAAGCTAAAGGCTATGCCAAGAACAACTTGTGGCAGTTGCGTGAAGCGTTTACAGAATGGATACAGTGTGGCCACGCCCGCTGCCGCAAAACTGAGTAAAATAGTACTTTTGTTGAATTGCAGCACAATCAAAAAAGCAACGCTCAACAGGGCGATGAACAACGCGATTGCGTGCCAGCTTTTAAGTTCGCCGGTCGCTAATGGTCGCCCGCGCGTACGGTTGACGTGACCATCGATGTCACGATCAGCAAAGTCGTTGATGACACAACCAGCCGAACGCATCACAAAAGCGCCGATAAGAAACAGCACCACTACCTTTAATGGCGGATTACCCTGACCCGCAATAAGCAGTGCAGCAAGCATTGGCCAAGCTAACAACAAGGTGCCAATAGGTCGATCTGCGCGCATCAAGCGCCATAAAGCGTTAATCATTGCGTTGCTCCTGTGCTAATGGCGAGGCACCAATAAAAACCTCAGCAACCAAAACATGCTGTTCTGCGGCGGTGAAACGACTCCGTCGCCCCCACAGTGTCGTGGCCGGATAGCCTAGCTGCTGATGGAGTTTACCGACTTTGGTCGAGGCAGCAAAACTAGAAACTTCGACTGCGCTGCGTACCAGGTCTGGCTGTTTAAATAAATGCTCGCCCAGTGGTTTTGTGCCGAGGTCTTCTAAGCGCAATTGTTGCTGTGCCAATGCGCTAAACGGAAAGACGCTGCGGGCAAATACCCAGGGTTGGCCATCGCACCAAAGAATGACCTCGCGTACGATGCAGCTTTGCTGGGGGCCAAGCCAAACTTGTTCGTCGGCTAACAAAGGCGCTTCGCGTTGACCAAGAAGTTGTACCTGAAAGTTCGTACAGTGGCGCTTAAGTTTGGCGGTTAAGGAGTCGGGGTCGAGGAGCCAGTCGCGCGCCCTAGTCGACCATGTCGAAGTCGTTTTGGGCTCAGCCCACGCAGCTTCGCCACCAAGTGTAACCACCGGAAATGAAATCTTTGGAAAATCAGTCATTAGGCGCGTTGTTTTTTCTTACGGAAATACTCGACGAAGCGCAACGCGATACCCAGAACTAAGCCCGCAATTAATCCTGCTGAGTGGGCGGTATTGGCGACGCTGACCCAGAGCAGGTCGGTATAGCCAAGCAATAACCACACCAGCATGAAGACGATCAGGCCGACGGGCAAGAATAGCGGGTGACGAGGGCGCTGCCATGACACCACCACGGCGAGTCCAAATAAGCCGTAAACAACGCCGGAAAGGCCCCCAAAATAAGGCCCGCTGTCCATGAATTGCATTACGTTTGAAAATACCCCACAGAACACCAGCGCGATGAGTAGGTAGGTCGAGCCATAAAAACGCTCAAAGCGACCGCCCAAGTACCACCACCAGAACACGTTAAATAAGAAATGCAGCAAACTGAAATGCAGTAACACTGGGGTAAGTAGGCGCCACGGCTGATACCATGGAATATCGGTAAAGGTATCGCTAATCCGCAGGGCTTCGAAGAGTGCGGTAGCGAATTGGGTGTTCAACAGGGCAAAGACAATACTGACTAAGGCGGCAAAAACAATAGTGACCACGCCGGCCTGTTGCAGAATTTGCTGTGCCATGGATGGTGCTGCTTCAGGGCGTTGCGGCGGCGCTGGCTCATTTGCTAGTTCGGCTTCAGCGGCATCAGGGTCCGCCTTAAATTCATTGATTAGGCCCTTGGCGAGCGCACTGTAACTTGACTGGGTCAGCCACAGCTCAAGTTGATTGCCGTGTTCACTAACGGTGACTGGTATCCCGCGCTGTTGTAGATAACTGTGCAGGCGTTTCATCATTGCTGCATTGCGGGTTACCAGTAATTTTTGCATGGTTAGTTACGCTCCACCGCGTCTGGATGTTGATGTGCCCAAGCGGTAAAGCCGCCGTCCAAACTACTGACAGGTTCGATACCTTGATGAGCGAGGTATTCAGCAGCGCCTTGGCTACTATTTCCGTGATAACAAACAACTACCACCGGCTGATCGTCTTCGAGTTCGGCAAGAAAGTCATTAAGCGTGGCATCGGTCAGGTGCACTGCGCCAGGAATGTGGCCCATCGCATACGAGCGCGCATCGCGAATATCCGCAAAAGCGGCTTTATTCTGCTGCCACAGCTCGAAAGCTGTGGCGACATTCATGTGCGTCCAATCACTCATGCGTTTTCCCAGTCCAGCACGACTTTACCTGACTGACCCGAAATCATGATTTCAAAGCCTTTTTCGAATTCATCTACGGGTAGATGATGCGTCAAAATCGGCGATAAATCGAGTCCGGATTGCAGCAAACTTGCCATTTTGTACCAAGTCTCGAACATTTCGCGGCCATAGATTCCTTTGATGGTCAGGCCTTTGAAGATAACTTGATTCCAATCAATAGCAACACTTTGTGGTGGAATACCAAGCATGGCAATTTTGCCACCATGGTTCATGGTTTCGAGCATCTGCGAGAAGGCCGACGGCACGCCAGACATTTCAAGACCGACATCGAAGCCTTCTTTCATGCCGAGCTCGTTCATCACATCTTTGAGTTTTTCTTTGCTCACATCCACGGCGCGTGTGGCGCCCATTTTCGTTGCTAGCTCCAAACGATAGGGGTTTACATCGGTGATCACTACATGGCGTGCGCCGACGTGGCGTGCCACGGCCGCAGCCATGATACCAATCGGGCCAGCGCCGGTAATCAACACGTCTTCACCCACCAAGTCGAAAGCCAAAGCTGTGTGCACTGCATTGCCGAAGGGGTCGAAAATCGCCGCGAGGTCATCACTGATGTCATCTGGCAATTTGAACGCATTCTCGGCTGGAATCACCAAGTACTCGGCAAAAGCACCAGGGCGGTTAACGCCCACACCTACAGTGTTACGGCATAGGTGACGACGGCCTGCACGGCAATTGCGGCAGTGCCCACAAGTAATGTGGCCTTCGCCCGATACCCGATCGCCAAGTTCGAAGCCACGCACGCCATCGCCCATGGCGGCGACTTCACCCACATACTCATGGCCGACCACCATAGGTACAGGGATGGTTTGCTGCGACCACTCGTCCCACTTATAAATGTGCACGTCGGTGCCACAAATAGCGGTTTTTTTGATCTTAATGAGCAGGTCGTTGTAACCGTACTCAGGCTTTTCGGCATCGGTCATCCAAATACCGGGTTCGGCGTGTAATTTTGCTAGTGCTTTCATAAAAGTTGCCTCCGCTGGCGGCGCGACCGCTTAAATAATCTCTAAATCTTTACCGATACGAATAAAGGCATCGATAGCACGTTGTAGTTGCTCGCGGCTATGACCGGCTGACATTTGCGTGCGAATGCGTGCTTTGCCGCGTGGTACTACCGGGAACGAGAAGCCAATCACATAAACGCCTTCAGCTAACAAACGATCGGCCATTTCTGAAGCGAGTTTAGCGTCGCCAATCATGACTGGAATAATGGCGTGATCCGCGCCGCTCATGGTAAAGCCAGCCTTTGCCATTTCGCTACGGAAATAGTTGGCGTTGTCCCACAAGCGCTGGCGCAGCTCGTCACCTTGCTCCAACATCTCGAGTACGCGAATTGACGCTTGTACGATCGCTGGCGCCACAGAATTCGAGAACAAATACGGGCGCGAACGTTGGCGTAACCAATCAATCACTTGCTTCTTACCTGAGGTGTAACCACCCGAAGCGCCGCCCAGCGCCTTGCCTAAGGTGCCGGTGATAATGTCCACACGGCCCATAACGTCACAGTACTCGTGCGTGCCTTTACCTTTAGCGCCAAGGAAACCCGTTGCGTGGCAATCATCCATCATAGTCAGGGCGCCGTATTGGTCGGCAAGGTCACAGATACCTTTCATGTTGGCAATCACGCCATCCATCGAAAACACACCGTCGGTGGCAATCAAAATATGGCGCGCGCCATCGGCCTTAGCCTGCTTAAGCTGCGCTTCTAAATCGGCCATATCGTTGTTTTTATAACGATAGCGCTTGGCTTTGCTTAAGCGAATACCGTCAATGATTGAAGCGTGATTCAGTTCGTCACTGATGATCGCGTCTTCTGGGCCCATCAAGGTTTCAAACAGGCCACCGTTGGCATCGAAGCATGATGAGTACAGAATCGTGTCTTCCGTGCCTAAAAACTCGCTAAGTTTCTGCTCAAGGGTTTTGTGGATATCTTGGGTACCACAAATAAAGCGCACCGAAGCGGTGCCGAAACCGTGTTCATCAAGGCCTTTTTTAGCGGCCGCGATGAGGTCGGGATGATTGGCAAGGCCCAAGTAGTTGTTGGCACAGAAATTGAGTACCGACTGGCCGTCGCCGACCTTAATTTCGGCAGCTTGCTCACTGGTGATCACACGTTCTTTCTTGTACAGACCCTCTTGCTGGAGTTCTTCAAGCTGAGCGTCGAGCTGTTGATAAAAATCATTCTTCATGTAATTCTCCGAACTTTGACAGAGCTTACGCAGACATCATCGTAAAAAAGTGTTCTATAGTTTACCTGATCTGCGGGGTATCGCGCATCCTCATTTCTTGTGTTGGAGGAAATTCATGCACAAGCGTGCCATCTATCCGGGAACCTTTGATCCCATTACCAACGGCCATGCCGACCTTATTGAACGGGCAGCGAGTCTGTTTAGTGAGATTGTCGTGGGCGTCGCCAATAACCCAAGCAAGAACCCCATGTTTTCATTGCAGGAACGCGTGGAACTGGTTCGTGAAGTGACCGCGGGCTTGCCCAATGTCACGGTCGTGGGGTTCAGTGGTCTGTTGGTCGACTTCGCCAAAGATCATGGGGCTACGGTGCTTATTCGCGGCTTGCGCGCCGTTTCAGACTTTGAATATGAATTTCAAATGGCCAACATGAATCGGCGCTTGTATCCGGGCCTAGAAAGCGTGTTTCTGACGCCTTCTGAAGAGAATTCATTCATTTCATCGACCTTAGTCAAAGAAGTCGCGCTACACCATGGTGATGTGCGGCAGTTCACGGCTAAAAACGTCGCTGAAGCCCTGCAGGCAAAAATTGCAGCAAGACAAAAATCGTAAAGAAACCGATAAGTTAAACGGTGGTCGGCGCGGCAGGCTACCATTTTTGCGCTTTTCAAGGTAAAATCGCGGCCCGTTTTCGTTTCAATTAAATTTGCTCAGACCAGACCCGCAGGAGTCCATCACATGACTGATCTGGATTTAGGCCAATACGGCATCACAGACGTCACTGAAATTGTCCACAATCCTTCGTATGATGTGTTGTTCGAAGAAGAAACCCGCAGTGACCTTCAAGGCTATGAAAAAGGTGTTGTCACCAAGCTTGGCGCCGTGGCGGTAGATACCGGTATCTTTACCGGCCGTTCACCGAAAGATAAGTACATCGTACGTGACGATACGACCAAGGACACCTTGTGGTGGGCTGATCAAGGTAAAAATGACAACAAAGCCATTTCGCCAGAAATCTGGGCAGACCTGAAAGGGACTGTGACCGAGCAGTTATCAGGTAAGCGCTTATTCGTGGTCGACACCTATTGTGGAGCCAATGAAGACACGCGTTTATCAGTGCGCTTTATTACCGAAGTTGCGTGGCAGGCGCACTTCGTAAAAAACATGTTTATTCGTCCTTCCGACGAAGAATTGAAAACCTTCAAGCCGGACTTCGTGGTAATGAACGGTGCTAAATGCATCAACCCGAAATGGCAAGAACACGGCCTTAATTCAGAAAACTTTGTTGCCTTTAACCTAACCGAACGCATTCAGCTCATCGGTGGTACCTGGTACGGCGGCGAAATGAAGAAAGGTATGTTCTCAATGATGAACTACTTTTTGCCGTTACAAGGCATTGCTTCAATGCACTGCTCGGCAAACGTTGGTGAGAAAGGTGATGTAGCCATTTTCTTCGGTTTGTCAGGCACCGGTAAAACCACCTTGTCGACTGACCCTAAGCGTGAACTCATCGGTGATGATGAGCACGGTTGGGACGACGATGGCGTCTTTAACTTCGAAGGCGGTTGTTACGCTAAGACCATCAACTTGTCGCAAGAAGCTGAACCTGACATCTACAATGCGATCCGCCGTGATGCGCTGCTTGAGAATGTAACGGTTCTTGAAGACGGCACTGTTGATTTTGATGACGGTTCAAAAACCGAGAATACCCGTGTTTCATACCCGATTTATCATATTGATAATATCGTCAAGCCGGTCTCTAAAGCCGGTCATGCGAAGAAAGTTATTTTCTTAACCGCTGATGCCTTTGGTGTGTTACCTCCGGTATCGAAGCTGACTAAAGAGCAAACCAAATATCACTTCTTGTCAGGCTTTACCGCTAAGCTTGCCGGTACTGAGCGTGGCATTACTGAGCCGACGCCAACCTTCTCGAGCTGTTTTGGCGCTGCCTTCTTGTCGCTGCACCCAACTCAGTACGCTGAAGTATTGGTAAAACGTATGGAAGCGGCGGGTGCAGAAGCCTACCTCGTCAATACGGGTTGGAACGGTACGGGTAAACGTATCTCAATTAAAGCGACCCGCGCCATCATTGATGCCATTCTCGATGGCAGCATCGAAGACGCTGAATTCGTTAACTTGCCGTACTTTAATTTGGCGATGCCAACGGCATTGGCGGGCGTAGAGGACAACGCAATCCTCGATCCACGCAACACCTACGACGATGTTAACGAGTGGGATTTGAAAGCGCACGATCTGGCGCGTCGTTTTGTCGCGAACTTTGAGAAGTTCACTGACAACGAAGAAGGCCAAGCTTTGGTTGCTGCAGGTCCGCAACTCTAATTAAGCACGCCAACCAACAGCGCGATAAGCCCCGTCCTCGGATGGGGCTTTTTTATATCTACGACACAATTGTTCACAAATTTATAACCCGATGAAATGCAATTGCCTTTAAACTATTGCGCATAAAAATTGAATGTGGGGATAACTATGCAAGTTGAAATTCAGGGCGTGGGCAAGGATTACGCCACGGTACGTGCGGTCGATGATGTGAGCCTTGTTGCTAAGGGGGGCCAGATTTTGGCGCTGCTTGGCCCGAACGGAGCCGGTAAGTCATCTTTAGTACGGATGATGGTTGGCTTGACGCAACCGGACCAAGGCGTGATTCGTTACAGTGACAACGGAGCTGTAAGCGAACACTTAGCGACCACAGCCTTTGGTTACCTGCCCGAAGACCGAGGTCTGTATCTTGACCGCACGGTGAATGACAATTTGCGCTATATCGCGAAATTGCGCGGTATGGAAAAGCAGGCGGCAACAGACAGCATTGCCCACTGGCTTGAGCGCTTTGACCTAACCGAGCGTGCGACAGAGCCCATGCGCCAACTCTCGAAAGGTAACCAGCAAAAAGTTCAGCTTATTGCGACGCTTCTGCACCGTCCACAGCTCGTCATTTTAGACGAACCCTTCTCAGGTTTAGATCCAGTGAATCAAGAGTTCGTTTTGAGTGTACTGGAAGAACTGCGTAACGCTGGAAAAACAGTTATTTTGAGCGCGCATCAAATGGCCTTAGTTGAACGTATGGCTGACCAGCTGGTGTTAATGAATAAGGGACGCGTCATTGCGCAAGGCTCTTTAGCTGAAGTGCGGGAAACATTGCTGCGCGAGCAACAACTGCGCGTTGAGTTTGCGCAGAGTGTCAACGTCGAACAGCTTACCGAGCTGGCGCAAGTTAACGCTGCACAGGGTGTCACTGCAACAGAGTTTGAACTCAGTTGCATCGAGCAGGTGCAGTTACCTCAGTTGCTGAGCGAACTACAAGCCATCGCGCCTGTTGTGCAATTCAGTCGTAAGCAACAAGGTCTTCACGAACTTTATTTACAGGCGGTGCAAGCATGAAACGTTGGCAACAGATTTTTCGCATTGGTGGCTTCGAGTTCCGTCGCTTCTTTAAATGGAAGCAGGAATTGTTCTCGCTGGTATTGATGGGCGCTTTGTTTGGTATCTCGGCGGGTTGGGGGCTATTAAAAACCTCGCTGGAAGAAACTCATACGGTAGCTGTTTCCGCAGCTATGGAACTTCCTCCATTGCCACAAATTGAATGGCAAGCGGTAGACGATCTCGAGGCGGCTCGCGCGGCGCTTGCTGAGGGGACCTACAGCGGTGTGCTGCAAGTGAATGCCGATCCAGAACAGGGCTACAACGCGCAGCTTTGGGCGAGTAATCGCGCGGGCTGGCAAGAACGCATGCAGCAACAATTGCAAGGTTGGCTGCAACAGCAAAAACTCGCAGCAATGCCGTTATCGACAGAACAAGTACAGTTATTGAATACACCGGTGGACGTCGCGATAACCATCAGCCGCGACAATGAAGAAGCTAGTCACAAGGCCACTACTGCGGTGCCTCTACTCATTTTGGTGAGTATTATGGTGGGCGTATTCGGTAGTTTCGGACTCATGATGACGGCCATTACGCAGGAAAAACAACAGCGCGTGACCGAGCAACTCTTGACTCTGATCACCCCGAGTGAATGGATGGATGGCAAGATCCTTGGTATTACGCTGCACTGTCTGAAAAGTATGGCGACGGTCATTATTATCATGTTACTGGTGACAGTCCTCATGAGTGTCATCAAAGGTGGCGCATTTAACTTGCCGCCAGTGGGTGCGCAGGCGGTGATCTTGAGCGTGGTATTCGCGTTGTTAGGACTGGTCATGATTAATGCAATGATGGCCGGTTTCGCCGCAACCATCGATGACCCTAATCACTCAGGCCGTACTGCCATGATGTTAGTGCCAGCACTATTTGTCGGTGCAGGTTTTGGGATTATGGACAGCCCGCAAGGTATTCTGGCCCAGGTGTTAAGCTGGTTCCCGCTAACCTCGTTTGCAGTAATGCCAGTGCGCGTGGCCGACGGTGGCGTTGCCTGGTGGGAATGGTTGGGTAGCTTAGCCGTGTTGTTGGTTGCCACCTACATGATCCGTTCTGCCGCGGTTCGCGTGTTCCAGTTGGGGATTACCATGTATGGCAAAGAACCGTCATGGCGCATGATGGGCCGGGCCTTCATCGGCCGTCGCTTAAGTTAACGCTGTTTCGGTAACGGTACAGTTGCGGCCATTGGCTTTGGCCGCATACAAAGCTTTATCTGCGCGCCGCATCAAACTGGACTCATCATCTTCGGGTTGATAGCTGGCCACCCCTAGACTTACGGTAATGTGAATGCCGTCGTGAAACGCAAACGCTGCGACGGCATTACGAATCTTTTCAGCAATGACTTTTGCTTGTTGCCGTGAGCAATTTTCCGCCACCAGCAAGAACTCTTCACCGCCCCAGCGGCCCAAGGTATCCGAGCCGCGCGTTTGCCCGCGCAAAAGCTGCGCCAGCTCGATCAAAATACGGTCGCCAGTTTGGTGGCCATATGTATCATTAACCCGTTTGAAGTGATCGATGTCGAGCAGCACTACCGCCAGCCCTTTGTTACTAAATCGCGCCTGCTGCACACCCTGGCCCAAAGCCTGATCTAATTTGGCCCGATTCACTAAGCCGGTAAGGGCGTCGGTAATGGCAATGTACTCCAAGCGTTCGCTGCGTTCGCGAAGATGATGAAACGCTTCGGAACGGTTTTTTTCTATGTGTCGAAGAATGGCAATCAAAGCCGCAGTAGCGATAAAAACATTCAACAATGCATTTCCGTTAAAAACGACGGGCGCCCACGTTGATGCCACGCGAGCGGCGTAAATTAAACAGCCACCCACCACTAAAGTACTAAGAATATGGCCCCAACGTCGGCCGAGCAGGAAGAATACAACCGGAGGGTAAACGGCTAGCCAAAACAGCGCATAATCGCGGCCCTGCATTGAGACCAAGTAGCTCACTAAGACAACCGAGCTGATCGCCACGACACACCAAGATATGGCCAAAACCTGCTGTGGCGCGCGGCGGTGCCAATACATCAAACCGAGGGCAAGCGCACTGGTGCCCCAATGCATAAAGGCAATCCATTTGATGTCGTTGAGGACATAATTCAGGCTGCCCAACACTAAAAATGTAAGGAGCATGACCCAGAGCAGGGCCCAAAGGAATTGGACCCGCCTAAATAGCGGGTCCTGCGGGGTATTACTTAAGTTGCTCGGCATGTGGAAGTTCATGTGCAGGCGCTTCAGTACCACCTTCTTTCAAGAAGTGGTCCAACCAACGCATTAAGCGCATGCTGTAATCCAATTGCGCCGCCACACGACGGTTGCCGTGGCCTTCGCCTGGGTACAACACCAAGCGCACCGGTACATTGCCGTGGGTCTTCAAGTAGCGATAAAGCTCCATCGACTGACTCGGGTGGACCCGCGTGTCTTCTTTACCATGCATGATCAAGATCGGCGTGCGCGCTTTCTCTGCGTGATAAATCGGACTCCGCTCAAGGTACCATTGCCACTTCTCCCAAGGATAGCTGCGTGCGTGAACGGCATGCATCTCTTTGGCAATATCGGTAGTACCAAACTTAGAAATATTATCGCTAATGCCAACAAACATAACGCTTGCGGCCCAATGCTCGGTTTGTGCTGTAGCACCCCAAGCTGATGCAAAGCCGCCATAAGAGCCGCCGGTGATAGCGGCTTTCTCATTGTCGACTAAGCCCATCTCCACAAGGTGATTTTTGCCATCGACAATGTCGTCGAACTCTTTACCGGCATAGTCGTTCTGACCCAGCTTCGAAAATTCGACGCCGCGGCCTGTGCTGCCACGATAGTTGGGGAAGAACAGCGCGTAACCTTGCTGCGCCGCAAATTTCACCGGACTCGCATAGCGGTCTAACCAACCGTTGCTGTAATGTGATTCAGGGCCACCATGCACCACAGTGATCAATGGGTAGCGGGTACCTTCTTGATAATCTGTTGGGTACACCAGAATACCTTCGAGCTCGAGACCGTCACGCGCTTCGTAGCTGATGGTCTCTTGGCGCGGCATGGTGATATCGGCAAGCCAAGGGTTGGAATCGCTAAGGCGAATCAGGCTCTGGTTCTCAATGCGGAATAACTCAGTAGGGTGCGTTGCGCGGTGCGCGCGAGCATAAACACCGGCTTGTTGTGGTGTCGCTTCAATATCCACCACAATGGCTTCGCCCGGCTCTAGCAAAGTGCGGGTCTCTAACCACTGCATGGTAATGGCGCGGACTTCGCTTTCCGTTCCCATGTGGCCAAGATAAATGAGTTCATCGTTACGGCGCCAGTCGATATCTTGCACATGACCAGGATAGTCAGGGAGGACTTCACGCACTGTGTTTTGGTTCTGTAAGTCAAACACAAACAGGCGGCCGTCGGCTGGGTCGTTGTAGTCGGCAGAGCCGATCACAGCTAAGTAGCGACCGTCGGGCGAAAACTCAGCTTTGCCGAGCTTACCTACGGTTTCAAACGCACTCTCTTGCGCACCAGCGTAAGACACGAGTTCGTACTGACTACTCATGTAGTTGTCGTCAACCAGTGCTGTTGGTGCGGTACGCAACAGGAGCTGTTCATGACCAGGACGGAAGGCGACTGAGTGCACTTGGCGGTCGTTAGTGATTTGTGCGGCCATTGGCTCGTCATTCGTTAAATCAACCAACCAAGCATGGGTAAACTCGTTTTCTTCTTCGTAGACTTCAGCTTTAAACCCTTTTTTAGCAAGGTCTTTAGCTTTCTTGTCTGCTTCGCTGCGGGCGCGGAAGGCCAAATAACGGCCATCTGCGCTTAGGGCGTAGCTATAAATGCTGTTGTCGTGGCTAAAGACTTTTTGTGCTTCGCCGCCATTCAAAGAAATCTTGTACAAGCTGGTATGGTCGTCGCCATCACGCTTGCTGGTGAAGTAAATAAAATCACCATGAATGGTCACATCGCCAACGCCCTGCTTATCAGAGATAAAAGGTACAGGCTCTTGCTCGCCGCGCACCACTAACAACTCAACATAGTTGCTGCCGTCGTCATCAACGTACGGGGTGCGTGGAACCACTCGGGTAAAGGCGGCCACTTGGCCATCTTCACTTACGGCGACACTATTCACCGCTTGCGTGGTCACGGTTTCTTGTAGCGTAATGTCACGCGCAAAGGCGGACATGGTAAGACTCGCACAAAGTGCTGTGAGACCTATTCGAAGGAACATCTTTCTCTCCTATAGTGTTATTTTTCTTCAACATAGTAGCAGCAAAATGGTTGACTTCCCACGAAATCAAGCCACTCTAAGCAAGACTAAGATCAACAGGGATACATCGTATGGCCGATCAAATCTGGATTGGGGTGATCCTCGTCACAGCTTTGGTACTTTTCGTTATCGACCGCTGGCGCTATGACTTCGTCGCTATGGGTGCGCTGTTTGCCGCCTATATTGCCGGACTGATTCCCCGCCAAGAGGTGTTTGCTGGCTTCGGCAATGCCGCAGTGATCACGGTAGCGGCGGTACTCGTCATCAGCCACGCGCTATGGCGCTCTGGCGTGGTGGATACTATGGCCAGCGGCGTCAAACAAATGGGCGACCGAGTTTGGCTGCAAATGATCGTCCTCACCGGCCTGACCACCTTTGTTTCCGCATTTATTAGTAATACTGGCGCCATGGCCATCATGATTCCCGTGGCCCTGCAGCTCTCGCGTAATGGCGCAGGGCATGCGTCACTCATGTTAATGCCAATGGCATTCGGCTCTTTGCTGGGCGGTACCATCACTATGATTGGTACCCCGCCAAATATTATCATCTCTGACATCCGCGCCAGTCACGGTGCTGAGCCTTTTGGCATTTTCGACTTTACGCCTGTTGGTTTGGTCGTGGCCTTGGCTGGTTTGGTGATGATGTGGCTCACTGCACACTGGTTGGTGCCGCGCAGTAAAAGTCGCGACACCTCAACGTCGCCCTATGACGTTAGTGCGTATCTCACTGAGTTGTACTTACCCGAAGGCGCGAACCTGGTCGGGCACACCTTGTTTGAATTTGAGAGCAAAATTAAAGAAAACTTTGCCGTTGTTGCGCTCAAACGCGGCAAACAAATGATCACCGCGCCGCCACGTTATCAACGCTTGCGCGCCGAGGACATTTTAATTGTGGAAGCCGACGCATCCACGCTGCAAGAGATTCTTGATGGCACCAAGTTTGAGCTCAACGCCGAAGAAGAAATTGACACGCGTTTTCTGGTTTCGGATGAAATAAAGGTTATTGAAGGCATTGTGGGTCATGACTCGCGTTTGATCGGGCGTTCGGCAGCGGATTTACGCTTGCGACATCGTTTTGGCGTCAATGTGCTGGCCGTTGCGCGTGAAGGGCAGCCGCTGAAGCCAAGTCTGTCGGACGTACGCTTTAAACCGGGCGATGTGCTGTTATTGCAAGGCGATGCCGAAGTACTGAACGATGTCTTTAATCGTTTCGGCTGTTTCCCGTTGGCGCAGCGCAGCTTGCGCTTAGGTAAAAAGCGCCAACTGCTCATGCCGCTCGGTATTTTCGCTGCTGCCGTGCTGGCCAGTGCTTTTAACCTACTAAGTGTGCCAGTGGCCTTTAGTATGGCTGCTGGTCTGATGGTCTTGGCCAATGTGATCCCAATACGTGAACTCTATGAACACATTGAATGGCCTATTATCGTTTTGCTTGCCGCGACCATTCCCTTGGGTGGCGCGTTAGAACGTAGTGGTGCTGCCGATACCCTTGCCAGTATGGCCTTGTGGGTCAGTCAAGATGCGCCCGGTATGGTGGCGATTAGCCTGCTGTTGGTGGTGACCATGCTGCTGTCGAACATTATCAATAATGCTGCAGCAGCGGTGTTGATGGCGCCGATTGGCTTGAGTATGGCCAATACCCTCGAAGCGTCACAGGACCCGTTTTTAATGGCGGTGGCGATAGGAGCTTCACTCCCCTTTCTGACGCCAATAGGGCATCAATCGAATATCTTGGTTATGGGCCCTGGGGGCTATAAGTTCTCGGATTATTGGCGCTTGGGGCTGCCGCTGTCGGCAGTCATGGCGGTGGTGGCGTTGATTATGATTTCGTTGACTTGGCCAATGTACGGGTAACGGCTGCACCTCTGGCAACAATGCGTACCTGAGCTATGGTGTTTTCAAGTAAGTCGTGGCGTTCAGCGGCAGAGGCGTCGAGGGCATCGGCACCGACGCTAAACACAATGCGCACAATAGCGTCTGCTTGCAGTTCAGCAAGGCTGCGGTCGAAATCTTGTTCATCAACCAAATAATCCACGAGTTCTGCGGTAAAATGCTCAACCTCGCGTTGTACCGCAAGTCGAAACTCCCGTGAGTTCCCGGATTTTTCTTGCAGCAACAAACGAAAAATCGCTGTATTGTTAGCGACGAATTCCATGAAGGTGGTCACCGAGGCGCGAATAATAGAGCCGCCTTTGGCAATTTGCTGGCGGGATTGGCGCAACAACTGACGCAAGGCGAGGCCGCCTTCATCGACCAAAGTTAAACCTAGCTCCTCCATATTCTGGAAATGTCGATAAAACGACGTCGGCGCTATGCCTGCTTCGCGAGCGACTTCGCGCAAACTCAAGGATGCATAACCGTGTTCAGCACTTAGCTGGTTCATCGCTGCTTGTATCAGCGCTCGCCGCGTTTTCTCTTTTTGCGCAGCCCGTACTCCTGCCATAACTGAACTTCCTATGCGTTGTGTTGCCTAATAAAGGGATTATGTCAGTGAACGCCTGTACACGCAATTCGTCGATTTAAAGCAAATAATAGTTGCAAGGTCAGACAAAGATGCGTAAATTCAGCGTACACATGTTCGCTAAACATTTTAGTCGCAAAAGCGCACATGCCGATTTTTTAAAATAGGTTTTTTATGTCGAAGTCTTCAGTTGCTAAGCCAAAAGTCATTTGGCTCAATACCCTCGTTTTTGCCATCACCTTTCTTGTTGCCGCTATTGGCGTGCCTTGGTATGGCTTAACTCATGGTTTCTCTGCAGGTTTGTGGTTTGCACTTATTGGCACCATTGCCTTCGCAGGTATTTCAATTACTGCAGGTTATCATCGCTTATGGTCGCATCGCGCCTATGATGCGCACTGGTCGTTGCGTGTATTGTTTGCCCTTGGTGGCGCCTTAGCGGTACAAAACAGCGCCTTGCATTGGTCGTCAGATCACCGTGAGCATCACAAGCATGTCGATGACAACGACAATGACCCTTATTCGGCGAAGCGTGGTTTTTGGTATTCGCACATTGGTTGGATGCTCCGTGAGTATCAAGCCTCGCGTTACCACGATTACAACAACGTCAAAGATTTACAGCAAGATCGCGTGGTCATGTGGCAGCATCGCCACTATTTGGCGCTCACCTTGCTGACCACCATCGGTTGGCCGGTCGCCATAGGCTTAATGCTGGGTGACGTTTGGGGTGCCGTTATTTTGGTCGGCTTTGCTCGCCTCGTGATTAATCACCACACCACCTTCTTTATTAACTCGCTGGCGCACATTTGGGGTAAGCAAACCTACACCGACCGAAATACCGCGCGCGATAACGGTGTGTTGGCTTTGCTGACTTTTGGTGAGGGGTATCACAACTTCCACCACATCTTCTCGGCCGACTACCGAAATGGTATTCGCTGGTGGCACTTTGACCCAACCAAATGGTTGATCCGGAGCTGTTCATGGTTAGGCTTGACGCGTAACTTGAAACGCACCAACGGCTACCAAATCGAGAAAGCTAAGTTGGAAATGCAGTTTAAGAAGGCTAAGGCTAGTGCGGCTATTGGTTGCGAAACCACGCTGCAAAAGCTGCATGACGAATACGATGCGCTCATCTTGCGTTTGCGCGAGTACTATAAAGCGCGTAAGCAACTGCTCGATAGCAAAACCAAAGCCTTCGCCGACCATGTGCCAAGTATGGATGACATGCACGCGAAAGTTGCGGAATTGCGCTCGGCTTTTGAAGAGCATAAACGCAACTTCAAACAAATGCTGCGTAGTCCGCAAATGGTTTGAACATAAAAAAAGCGAGGCTGTAGCGCCTCGCTCGTGCTCTAAGAGTAGCCCTACGTTGTTAACGTCGGGCTATTTTTTTGCCTTGGCGAAGGCCTCAGCAAAGGCTGAACCCATGGCAGAATTGGCGGCAGGCTGCTTGGCCCCCGAGCGCGGCTTCTGACCTTTGCTCTGCGGCTTAGGTTTGGCATTCTCGGTACGCTTGGCCGTCGGCGCTGGCGTTTCATCTTGCAAGCGCATGGTCAAGCTAATCCGCTTACGCTGCACGTCAACCTCAAGCACTTTTACCTTCACAATATCACCGGCTTTAACCACTTCACGCGGGTCGCTGACAAAGCTATTGGACAGTGCACTGACATGGACCAAGCCGTCCTGGTGCACGCCAATATCGACGAAGGCGCCAAAAGCGGCAACGTTAGAAACCACGCCCTCGAGAGTCATGCCGGGCTGCAAGTCCTGCAGTGTGTCGACGCCGTCTTTAAAGGTGGCTGTTTTGAATTCTGGACGCGGGTCACGGCCGGGTTTGTCGAGCTCGCGGAGAATATCGCGCACGGTCGGCAAACCAAACTTCTCATCGGTATAGCTCTGGGCATCGAGACTTTTCAGAAAGGTGCTGTCACCAATCAGGTCGGTCACTTGCTTGGCATGGTCAGCGGCGATTTTTTCGACCAAGGTATAGGCCTCGGGGTGAACCGCAGAGCGATCTAGGGGTTGGTCGCCATCCATAATGCGCATAAAGCCTGCCGCTTGTTCGAACGACTTAGGCCCCATGCGCGCCACATCAAGTAGGGCTTTGCGATTGGCAAAACGGCCGTTACTGTCGCGGTGGGTGACAATGTTTTGGGCTAAGGTTTTATTCAAACCAGCCACCCGTGCAAGTAAGGCAACAGAAGCGGTATTCGCATCGACGCCTACCGCGTTCACGCAGTCCTCGACCACCGCATCTAGACTTTGCGCAAGTTGGGCTTGGCTAACATCATGTTGATACTGGCCAACACCAATGGATTTAGGTTCGATTTTGACCAGTTCAGCCAGCGGATCCTGAAGCCGACGGGCAATAGAAACGGCGCCGCGCAGTGACACATCTAAATCAGGAAACTCCTGCGCCGCAAGTTCGGAGGCAGAGTACACCGAAGCGCCGGCTTCGTTAACAATGATCTTGTTTACTTTCAGCTCGGCGTTGGCTTTTAGCATATCGCTTACGATCTTGTCGGTTTCGCGCGAATGGGTGCCATTACCAATGGCAATCAGTTCAACCTTGTGCTGTTTGCACATGCCAACCAAAGTTCGCATCGCCTTGTCGACTTGGTTTTGCGGCTGGAACGGAAACACCGTATTCGTGCCTAGCACCTTACCTGTGCTATCAACCACCGCAACTTTAATGCCGGTGCGTACGCCTGGGTCTAAGCCCATGGTCGTTTTCGCCCCTGCTGGCGCCGCCATCAGCAAGTCTTTTAAGTTGTTGGCAAAGATTTTAATGGCATCGGCTTCAGCGCGTTCGCGCACGGTACCGAACAGCTCGGTTTCCATGTGTAACAATAGCTTGATGCGCCAAGTCCATTGTATCGTCTGCTGTAACCATGCATCAGCAGCACGGTTGGCAGGTGCAAATTGAATATGGGCAGCGACCAGTTGTTCGCCATAGCTCGGCGCCTTCGGATCTTCTTGCTGCGGATCAGCATTGAGCTTCAATTGTAAGATGCCCTCGTTACGACCGCGGAACAGTGCCAGCGCACGATGCGATGGAATCTTTTTAATCGCCTCATTGAAGGCAAAGTAATCACGGTATTTAGCACCTTCTTGCTCTTTACCATTGGCTACAGCGCTAGTAATTTCGGCGTTATTCCATAGATAATCGCGAACTTTCTTCAATAATGCGGCATCTTCGGCGAAGCGCTCCATTAAGATGAAACGTGCACCTTCAAGCGCGGCTTTGCTGTCAGCAAAACCTGCATCCGCATTCAGGTAGTCGCCTGCGAGCGTTTCAGGATCTTGCGAGGGGTCCTGTAGCAAGCTATCGGCGAGTGGCTCGAGGCCAGCTTCAATGGCGATCTGACCTTTGGTACGGCGCTTGGGTTTGTACGGCAGGTAAAGATCTTCTAGCTCAGTCTTGGACTGCGTGGCTAGAATTGCCTTTTCGAGCTCCGGAGTGAGTTTTTCTTGATCGCGGATACTGGCCAAAATCACTTGGCGGCGATCATTCAGCTCACGCAGATAAGTGAGACGCTGGGCAAGGTTGCGCAACTGGGTGTCATCTAAGCCACCTGTGACTTCCTTACGATAACGGGCAATAAATGGCACCGTAGCGCCTTCGTCGAGCAGGGCGATGGCGGCTTGAACTTGGTTGGCATTAACCGCTAACTCGGTGGCGATTTGCTGAGAAATCGAGCTCATAAAAAGTCTCTCTTGGTTACATCCTCTTGAGTTGCCGCGCAGTATATCAGTCATTTCGCGCTGGTTGCGACCTCCTTACGTTGATTTGTCGTAGCAGTTGCGTTGAGTGGCACGAAATAGCGTTGTTCACGATACAACCATGACGGCAACAAGGCCCAAGCGAGTGCTTTTGCCGCCAGAGGAGTCGGCGCGGGACGCAGCGAATCGAGGGTATGCTGCTGCAGATCATAAGTCGTAAGCAGGGGCGCGGAATCCGGCTGCAAAATGGTAACTGTCGGTGCCTGAGCGTTGCCATCAAGATAGGCAAACGTTTGATTGAACTGTAGGAAAGCTCGATTGGCAGCTCGAGCGCTACTGCTTAGATCTTGACCCAGTGTGGGCACGTAAGCAGAAACACCAGCCAGCGAGAGTAAAGTCGGAGCCAAGTCGACTTGGCTGGTGATCGCAGGTAGCTGACGTGGTTGCAGATCCGCGCCAACAATAAGGCCGGGAATATGGAATTTATCAACAGGAACTAAAGCTTCACCATAAACGCGGTTATCGTGGTCAGCTACGACTAAGAATAGCGTGTTTGACCAGTAGGCGCTTTGTTGGGCTTGTTGTAAAAATTGACCCAGTGCAAAGTCCGCGTATTTGACAGCATTTTCTACACTTTGCATAGGAACATCGGCGACCGGAGAGATTTTATTCTCAGGCAATTCAAAGGGCTCGTGATTTGACGAGGTAAACACCAATGAAAAGAAGGGCTGCTGTTGTTGGTCTAGGGTCGTAAAACGTTCATGCGCTTTGGCGAAAAGGTCTTCATCACTGACGCCCCAACTTGAGACAAAGGTTGGCGCATTGTAGTCGTTTTCATCAATGATGTGGGAAAAGCCATTACCGGATAGAAAGCTACGCATGTTATCAAAGTGCGATTCACCGCCGTAGATAAACTCGGTGTGGTAACCTTGGCGTTGCAGTACATCGGCTAAGGTAAAAAATCCTTGTTGTGAGCGACTCAGCTTAACAGTACTGCGCGCTGGTGTTGGCAAAAAGCCGGCCACGACAGCTTCGATACCGCGTACCGATCGCGTGCCGGTTGCATACAACTGTTCAAACCACCAGCCTTGCTGTGACCAACGTTCTAGCTCAGGCGTTAAGCCTTGTTCGACGAAGCCATACCCCAGGCTTTCCTCCAGAATAATAACTATATTGAGCGGTTTTTCGCGCGATGTTGACGCCGGTTGCCAGTGTACGGTTGGATAGTCCTCAAAGGGAAAGTCGCTGTTCTGAAGATAGTCTATGTGTTTTACGAATTTGCGCAGCTCAACTTCGCTAAGTTTGCCGTATTGCTCACTTGCTGAGGCCTCGTATTGCAGGTTGTAAAGCGCAAATTCGACAGAGTAAGCCGAACTAATGATGAGCGAGTTAACTAATGCATCGCTGGTGCGCGCAAAGAAGGCTGGATTAGCAGGCCTATGATCGAGTGTTGAGCGAATTGCGAGCACGGTTATGACGAGCAGGATCGGCCATACGGCAATGGCGCTCGCATAACTTTTGATCCGCGGCTGCAGGCGAGGTGCCCGAGACAGCTTCAGCAACGAGAAAAGCGCAAAAAGGGTTGCGGCAATGGTGAGCAAGAACCACCCACGAAAGCCATTCCATAGCGTACTCAACACTTCTTGCGGATAGAGCAGATATTCAAAGAACAGACGGTTGGGACGCACATCGTATTGAGCTATAAAAGCAGGCGTTGCAGCCTCCATAAAGAACAGAAAAAGCAAGCTACTGAGCAGCCAAACCTGCAAGAAACGCGACCACCAGGGCCGTAAAATAGGCAGTAAAAGTAGCGGTGCAGCAAGCAATGGAATGGCAAGTAAATAGCCGATGACGATAAGATCTGCGCGAACCCCGCTGAGTAAGAGTAATGGCCAGTCAGGAACCGCTTGTACGCGCTCAAAGTTCATCCAGAACAGCATCATACGGCTGGCACTTAAGCCGATGAGACCGATCCCCAGCATGACAAATAGCGGACGATAGGCGGCAAGGCCATTGGTCACGAGATTTAATAGATTGCGCACTGCTTTGCTCCCCAACAACTGGTCAGCAAAGTGTGCATGAGGAAACTTAAGCCAAGCTTAACAGTGCGGTTTACTTAATCCGGTTTGGTGCGTGTATAGGTAATGTCGGAGATAAACCAGTAATGGTGACCGGTCGGCGTGCTGACTTTGAATTCTTCATCAATGGCTTTGCCTAATGCGGCGCGAGCCATGGGGGCATCAATAGAAACCGCGCTTTTGTCGTTGTAGATCTCGTCGGGGCCGACAATGGTAAAGGTTCTTTCTTCGCCGCTGTCATTCTCCACTGTAACCGTGGCGCCGAAAAAGACTTTGCCTTCTTGCGCTGGCGCATAGTCGACGATTTTCAAGACCTCGAGACGTTTGCGTAAAAAGCGTATGCGACGATCAATTTGGCGCAATTTCTGTTTATTGTATTTGTAATCGGCATTTTCTGAACGGTCGCCTAGGCTGGCTGCCCAAGCGACTTTCTCGGTGGTTTCGCGGCGCTCAACCCGCCACAAATGATCAAGCTCAGCGACCAGTTGTGCATGGCCACTGCGGGTAATTAGGTTGGTTCTTGCCATTGTATTTGTATCTCAGCTTTACTCGGTCGCGCTAAAAAGCAAGGTTACACATAACCCCTGTTGTTCGGAGCTAGTGAAAGTTAGCTGGATAGTATGAAGATCGGCAATGCGTTTGACAATGGAAAGGCCTAACCCGGCGCCTTCTACATGACGTGTGGTTGGATGCCGGTAAAAGCGCTCGCCTAGACGTTGTAAATCAGCCGCAGGAACGCCGGGACCGTTGTCACAAATACGCAATTCGATACCATGTGGGTGTGGGTGTGGGTGAGTGGAAATCTCTACCACTCCCTGTTCGGCAGCGTACTTGGCGGCATTTTGCAGTAAGTTGCGTACCATTACTGTCAACAATGTGGGTAGACCGAGTACCGCAGGTGTTGCAGCCAAGTCGAGCCGCCATTCACAGTGTTCGCTTAAGCTTTCGGGTAACTCGGCCAGCGCTTCATGAATCACCGCTTCAAGCGACACAGAAGCAAGCTGGTCGGCGGTGAGCTGCGTTCCTTCTAACTTGGTGAGCAATAGGAGCTGATTGACCAAATGCGTTAAGCGCTCGGTTGCTTGCTGCACCGCCGCGATACTTTGTGGTTCATTAGGGTCAATTTGTGCGGCATGCAAGCGCAAAGCGGACAGCGGCGTGCGCAGTTCGTGGGACGCATCGGCAATGAAATTCTTTTCGCGTTCCAAGTAGGTATGAACACGCTGCAATAGCGAGTTGATACTTGCTTGTATCGGTTGTAACTCGCTTGGCAAATGCGCCTGAAGAGGACTCAAGTCTCTGGCATCACGTTGTTGCAACTGCTGCGCAAAGAGCCGGACTGGACGCATAAACCAAACAATACTAAGTAAGATGGCAAGGGATAAAGGTAACCAGGTCAACAACACGATCCAACGCTGGTTCGTGGTAATGTAAGTCGACAGTTCACTGCGGACGTCCTCGCGTTGGGCTGTGTAGATCCAGGTTTGTGTGTGGGCGTCAAAGTAACTGAAGCCAATCCACTTAAAGTCATCTCGGACGACCTCGTGGTAACCCGGCTGAGGCTCGGAAAGCGGTGGACCAATGGCATTTTCGCTGGCTAACAGCAGTTGCCCGGCAAGATCCCAGACCTGAAACGCAAGTTTTCGCTCATAGGGGTGGCCATCGGATTGTCGTTCATTGCCTTCTTCGTAACTATTACGCGGTAGCGGTGGAAGCTCGATGATCCGTAACTCGCCTTGTTGATCGAGAAAACCGGGGTCATGAATAAGACTCTTCAACACTCGGGTGGTTTGCGCGAGTTCTGCGTCAAAGACTTCGTCGAGTTCGTGCATGGTCATGCGATAATTGAGCCATGCGCCAAGGGCAAGCACAGCAATAACTACAATATTGGTGCTAAGCAAAAGCTGGCGCCGTAAAGACAGCGACTTCATGTCTCTTTTCCTTGATAGTCGTTATTCAGAATATAGCCAACACCTCGCACATTCCGCAAAAGGGTACGGCCAAGCTTTTTACGTAAATGGTGGAGATGGACTTCGATGGCGTTACTTTCGACTTCGGATTCCCAGCCGTAAATGACTGATTCTAAGTGCTCGCGGGATAAAATCCGTTTTGGGTTAAGCATAAACTCTTTCAGTAGTAGCCACTCTCGACGCGTAAGAATAATTGCTTCATCGTCTACGCGAACATCTTGATTCGCCAGATCAATGGTCAGATTACGCCATTGAATCTCGTCCGATTGTCGACCTTGATGGCGCCGCACCAAGACTCGAATTCGAGCTTCGAGTTCACGTAGATCAAAGGGCTTCACCATGTAATCATCGGCGCCGGCGTCGAGTGCACCTACTTTCTTATCAACATCATCCCAAGCTGTGAGAACTAAAATGGGCGCACGCAGTCCTTGCGACTTCACTTTTGCAATAAACGGAATGGCCAAACCATCAGGCAGACCTAAGTCGAGAATCAATAACTGGAAAGTATCGGTACTCAGTGCGCTCTCGGCTTGCTTCTGGCTGGTGCAGTGTTCGACGTGATAGCCCAGTTTTTTAAGGCCAGAGACGATACCTTCGGCAATGAGATTATCATCTTCAATGAGTAATAAACGCATGTTAGGTCCATCTGTAGGGCTGTTTAAACAAGAATGGTGCATTTTAAGACTTAAGCCAACCTTAATTTCACGCGAGGAATTGCTGCGCTAAAGTCGACAACGGGCGTGGATAGGCTTAGTTTAGAAGTATCTGTTTGTTGCTTTCGAGGTCAACATGACAAAATGGCACAAAGCTGAACAATTTATGGCCAGCACCCATGACGTGCTCAATCAACCTCCGGCACTGGAAAATTACAACCTGTATCAGGCCGATAGTGCTCTGCAAGAGGCGGTGATGAGAGGGCAAGCGCAGTGGGCCCAAGACGACATTCAAGCAATGGGAGCATTAGCAGGCAAGGCCGAAACCATCGAACTAGGTTTTCTGGCCAATGCCCATAAGCCTCAGTTTCAGCCCCATGACCGCTTTGGACATCGTATTGATTTAGTTGACTATCATGCGGCCTACCACCGCTTGATGACCATCGCCACTGAGCAGGGGCTGCATGCCTCACCATGGGCTAAGCCGCAGGCTGGAGCACATGTGGCAAGGGCGGCGAAGTACTATTTACACACTCAAGTTGAAGCGGCGCATGGTTGTCCAATTACCATGACTTTTGCTGCGCTGCCGGCGCTCCAACACCAGCCAGATATCGCGGCGGAGTGGATTCCGAAGCTGCTTCATCACAGTTATGATCCGCGCAATGTGCCGCACACCGAAAAAAACGCGGTTACCATTGGCATGGCGATGACCGAGAAACAAGGCGGCTCCGACGTACGCGCCAATACGACTCGAGCTTACCCAGTGGGCGCAGAAGGCCCTGGGCAGATCTATGAATTGGTCGGTCATAAATGGTTTGTCTCGGCGCCGATGTGTGACGCCTTCCTCGTTTTAGCGCAAACAGCGCAGGGTCTAAGTTGTTTCTTATTGCCGCGCTGGCGCCCAGACGGTTCGAAGAACCCACTGCAAATTCAGCGCCTGAAAGACAAAATGGGTAATGTCGCCAATGCCTCTAGCGAGGCTGAATTACGCGGCGCCATGGCGTGGATGATTGGTGAAGAAGGGCGAGGCGTGCGTACCATTATCGAAATGGTCGCCATGACGCGTTACGACTGTATGATTGGTTCCTCAGCTGGAATGCGGCAAGCGACCGTGCAAGCTTTGCATCATTGCCAGCATCGAGCGGCATTCGGCGCGCAGCTTATTGACCAGCCACTGATGCAGAATGTGCTCGCCGATCTTGCCCTAGAGAGTGAAGCTGCATTAGCGCTGACGATGCGCATGGCACAAGCAATGGATGCGACCGACAACGAACATGAGCAAGCGTTAGCGCGGCTGGTTGTGCCAGCCGGTAAATACTGGATTTGTAAGCGTGCCCCAGAACATGCCTATGAAGCCATGGAAGTGATTGGCGGTAGTGGCGTTATGGAAAACTGCATTATGCCGCGACTGTATCGCGAAGCCCCGATTAACGCCATTTGGGAAGGTAGCGGCAATGTGCAGTGCCTCGATGCGCTGCGCGCTGTTACTAAGCAGCCCGAATCTTTTGCTGCATTACAATCCGAACTCGAGCAGGTCAAAGGTGCGAACCAGCGACTGGATACAGCGATTGCACAGCTTCCTAAGTTACTTCAGCAAGCACAAGCGCAACCGTTTTATGCGCGGCAATGGGTTGAGCACATTGCCCGCACCATGCAGGCGGCTCTGTTGCAGCAACATGCCCCGCATGCCGTGGCGGATGCGTTCTGTCAAAGCCGCTTGGGTGACACCACCCACATGGGCTATGGTCGACTTACAGATCCCAGCGCGGCGCAGCAAATCCTGCGACGCGCCTGGCCAAAAGAATAATAAAAAAATATGAAGGGTGAACAATGACGATTTATCAAATGCTGGCGCGCAATGCCCGCAAATACAGTAACGGACTGGCGATCACTGATGATACCAAGCAGTTAACTTGGGCGGAATTACACACTCAGGCGGAACAACTCGCCCGCTGGCTGCAGCAAGAATATGGGATTCAAGCTGGCGATCGTGTAGCTTTGGTACTGCCGAATTCCATTGCGTTTGTGTTGGGCTTCTTTGCGCTGCAACGGCTTGACGCTATTGCTGTACCTATCAACGTGCGCCTTACGACACCAGAACTGAGCTATATCATCAAAGACGCAGACGCAAAGTTAGTGCTCACTTGCAAAATGACTGATGCGGCGTTGCAGCCTATCGTCGAAGCTGGTTTGGCGGGGCTCTGGCTCGATGATTGGCAGCCGAGTTTGGTCGCGCACGGAGCGCTTAAGCCTGCCCAAGCGAACCAAGAAAGCCCATGTATTTTACTCTATACCTCGGGCACTACCGGCCGTCCAAAAGGCGTATTGTTTCAACAAAAAGCGATTCAATCCGTGGCGACCATGATCGCCTTAGAGATGGCGATGTCGCCGCAAAGTAAATTACTGCACTTGATGCCGTTTACCCATTCGGCGCCACTGAATCTGTTTTTGCTGGCGGGCACTTTAGTTGGCGCTGCTCACGTGGTGGCACCTACGTTCACCCCGGAGTTACTGCTTGATTTAGTCGCTAAGCACAAAGTGACTCACTTCTTCGGTGCTCCAGTGGCTTACCTACTTACGGCTCAGCACCCGGCCATTAAAACCACTGACCTGAGCAGTGTCAGTCACTGGATTTATGGCGGTGCGGCGATGTCGACCGAGCATACTCAGCTCGTGCAGCAGGCCTTTCAATCGTCGCAATTCTATTGCGTTTACGGCCTTACTGAAGCTGGCCCGTCGGGGATCTTATTACTTCCTGAGGAACACGCACAAAAAGCCGGTTCGGTGGGACGCCGTGCAGCCTTTAACACGGAAGTTCGGTTACGCACCGAAGAGGGGCGAGAGCCGGACGTGGGCGAGCCCGGTGAAGTGGAAATTTTTGGCGAAGGCATGATGCAGTGTTACTGGAAAAAGCCCGACGCGACGCAACAAACCTTTACCAGCGATGGTTGGTTAAAGACCGGTGACGTTGCGGTGCGTGACGAAGATGGTTTCTATTGGATTAAGGATCGCAAGAAAGACATCATTATCAGTGGTGGCGTAAACATTTATCCGCGCGAAGTCGAAGATGCCTTGAGCGGTCACCCGGCAGTGGTTGAGGCCGTCGTCGTCGGTGTCCCGCACGAGCAGTGGGGCGAATCCGTTAAAGCCTTTGTGGTCTTACGCGAAGCTGTAAGCGACTTAAAAGACGAACTCAACGGCTATTTGAGCCAGCGCCTTGCGGATTACAAGTTACCCCGCTTGTACAGCCAGCTTGATGAGTTACCGCGCAATGCCAACGGCAAGGTGTTGAAGCACGAACTCGGTTAATCCACATATTTGGATACAAAAACATGTTCCCTCGAGGTGGCTTTGCGTTGGCAAAAAACGCACCATCTTTTATAGTGGCAACAATAAGATAACTTTGGGAGCAGGGCTCGCATGTCACAAGAAACCTTTAAAATTTTAGTCGTTGATGATGACGCGCGTTTGCGCGGCTTGCTTGAGCGCTATTTGACAGAGCAGGGCTTTTACGTGCGCTCCGCCGCGCAAAGTGAACAAATGGATCGCTTGTTAGAACGCGAGAACTTTCACCTTATGGTGTTGGATTTAATGCTACCAGGCGAAGATGGTTTATCGATTTGTAAGCGCTTGCGCCATGCCAATAATGAGATCCCCATTGTGATGCTCACCGCCAAAGGTGACGAAGTCGATCGTATTATTGGCCTTGAGCTTGGCGCTGACGACTACTTGGCGAAACCCTTTAATCCGCGTGAGTTGTTGGCAAGGGTGCGTGCCGTGCTACGCCGTCGTGGCAAAGAAATTCCTGGCGCTCCGAGTTCCGATGATGAAGAAATCGTGTTTGGCGAATTTCGCTTAAACCTTGGTACGCGTGAGATGTTTAAGGGTGATGAGCCCATGCCGCTGACCAGCGGCGAGTTTGCGGTTTTGAAAGCCTTGGTGACCCATCCGCGTCAGCCCATGTCCCGCGACAAGCTGATGAATCAGGCCCGTGGGCGCGACTATAGTGCACTGGAGCGCAGCATTGATGTCCAGGTGTCACGCCTGCGCCGCATGCTGGAAATTGATCCAGCTAACCCGCGCTATATTCAAACGGTGTGGGGTCTTGGCTATGTGTTTGTGCCTGATGGCAGCAAAAAAGCTTAACCTATGAGACTCTTTCCGCGTTCAGCGTTTGCGCGTACCGTGGCGCTGATTGCGTTTTTGCTGCTGATCAACCAAGTCGTGTCCTACATTATGGTTGGGCTCTATGTGGTGAAGCCCAGCTTGCAGCAAATCAGTTCCGTGGTCGCCAAACAGGTGAACGGTATTATCGTGCTCGATCGGTGGTTAAGTGAGCGCGAGATGTCGACCGCCGAAAAACGCATGTTAGCAACGCGCTACACCGAAGCTGTTGGCATTGATGGCTTCACTGAGCGCGAGGCAATCACCAACGATCTGGCCAATGCGTCGACCTATAATTTTCTCTCCGAGCAAATGAGCCAGTACCTTGCCGCGGACACTGAAGTTCGCATCGCGCAGGGCGAAATTTACTACGTTTGGATCCGCACCGAATCCCTTGATGGCTATTGGCTGCGTATTCGTTTAGATACCTTCGACGAAGCGCGCTTTTCACCCTTACTGTTTTATCTCATTTTAATTGGTGGGCTGAGTGTGCTCGGCGGTATGTGGTTTACCAACTGGCAGAATAAGCCCCTGAAATCGCTCGAGGCGGCAGCAGCGCTGGTTGGACGCGGGGAATATCCCGATGAGCTACCTGAGCAAGGTTCCACCGAAGTGATTGCGGTAACGCGCGCTTTTAACCAGATGACGCAAGGTGTTAAACAGTTAGAACAAGACCGCGCGTTGCTGATGGCAGGTGTGTCTCATGATTTACGTACGCCGTTAACGCGCATACGTTTAGCTACGGAAATGATGCCCGCGAGCGAAGATTATTTGGCCGAGGGCATCATAAGTGATATCGATGACATGAACGCCATCATCGACCAATTCATTGACTATGTGCGCATTGACACGCAAGCCGACGGTGAATGTGAGAACCTAAATTATCTGGTTGAAGACGTCGTTGGGCATGTTCCCGATAGTTGGCGGTCTGAAATTATCGTGAACTACGGCAAGGTCCCCGAAATTCCAGTGCGGGCAATTTCCATTAAACGCGTGTTGCTAAACCTTTTAGAGAATGCCGAACGCTATGGGAGCGGACGGGTACTTATCGAGACCGGTTATAGTGCTGATAAAGAGAAGGTTTGGGTAACCGTATGTGATGATGGCGAAGGGATCCCTGCGGGCCAAATTGAGCACGTGTTGCAGCCTTTTACGCAGGGCGATAAAGCGCGGGCGTCGAAAGGTTCAGGGTTGGGCCTAGCCATTGTTAAACGCATCGTTGAGCGTCATGGCGGGCGCATCACTTTTGGTCGCAGTGCCAAGCTAGGCGGCTTGGCAGTTCGCATTGAACTACCAAGCGCCAAAACTGTGGAGTGTTAAGCGCGGATACGATTAAGACCGTTGAGCGCCGCGACCCGATAGGCTTCTGCCATGGTCGGATAGTTAAACGTGGTATTCACGAAGTACTCTATGGTGTTGCCACCATTTTTCTGCTCCATGATGGCCTGACCGATGTGAATGATCTCAGCGGCACGCTCGCCGAAGCAATGAATCCCCAGTACTTCTTTGGTTTCACGATGAAACAGAATCTTTAAACTGCCAACAGCCATGTTGGAAATCTGCGCGCGGGCCAAATGTTTGAACTGCGCACGACCGACTTCATAAGGCACTTTTTGTTGGGTCAGCTCTTCTTCGGTTTTACCCACCGAGCTGATTTCCGGAATAGTATAAATACCGGTCGGAATATCACTGATAAGACGCTGCTCACATTCGCCCTCGAGCATTGCAGTCGCGCAAATACGCCCTTGGTCATAGGCCGCCGAAGCCAGCGACGGATAGCCAATGATGTCGCCTACGGCAAACACATTCTCAACTTCAGTTTGATACTGGTTCGAGACCTCAAGCTGACCGCGTGAGTTCGGCTTCAAGCCAAGAGCTTCGACGTTGAGCTCTTCAATGTTACCCGAACGGCCGTTGGCGTAGAGTAAACAGTCGGCATCAAGGCGTTTGCCTGACTTGGTAAATAAGGTCACTCCGTCTTCGTGGCCTTCAATGCGCTCGTACTCTTCGTTGTGACGAATCACCACGCCGTTATTGCGCAGGTGGTAGCTCAAGGCGTCTGAGATCTCGGCATCGAGGAAGGACAACAAACGGTCGCGGGTGTTAATTAAGTCAACTTTAACGCCTAAGCCACGGAAGATACTGGCGTATTCACTACCGATAACACCGGCACCATAAATAATGATACTTTTCGGCTCGTGTTTTAGCGACAACACCGTATCCGAATCGTAAACGCGTTCATGGTCGAAATCGACATCGGGTGGATGATAAGGCCGCGAACCTGTGGCGATGACAATTTGCTTGGTACCTATGTACTCAATGGTGCCGTCGCCCTGGGTGATTTTTATCGTGTTTGGGTCTTCAAAACTCGCGGTGCCATGTAATACGGTCACGCCGTTGCGCTGATAGAAGCCGCTGCGCATTTGTACCTGTTGCTGAATCACCCCCTGCGCATGTTTCAAAATAGCCGCAAATGACATGCTGTGCGGCGCACAAGCGCCCATAAACAATGGGTTTGTGTTGTATTCAATCAGGCGACTGACAGAATGGCGCAGGGCCTTCGAGGGAATAGTGCCCCAATGCGTACAACCACCGCCCAAAGAGTTGTGTTTTTCAATCATGGCAACGCTGCGACCTTTTTTGACCAGTTGCATTGCTGCACCTTCGCCGCCAGGGCCGCTGCCGATGACTACCGCGTCAAATTGTGTCGTAACTTCGCTCATGAAAAGCTCCTGTTGGTTGTACCGCTTATAACGAGCCGCTATAGTAACCGAAACGGTCGGTCTAGAGCTAGTAATGCAGACTATACCGGCTATTCGCAGAAAACATTTCGTTGGCGGTAGCGCATGGCCCGAAAAGCAGTTCCTGAAATCTTGCAACGTCAAATTGTAGCCCGAAGTCGGTTGTTACGCATTGAAGCCGTGGATTTAAAGTTCAGCAATGGCGTGGAACGCCAGTTTGAACGTATGCAGAGCAGCGGCCGTGGTGCGGTGATGATTGTGCCTTTCATTGACAACGAGCAAATCATGCTGGTGCGCGAGTACGCGGCAGGCTTACATAACTATCAGCTAGGTTTTCCGAAGGGACTGATTGACCCCGGTGAGACGCCGGAGCAAGCCGCGCTTCGTGAGCTAAAAGAAGAGATCGGCTATGGCGCACGTGAGCTTACCCCATTAAAAAGTGTCACCATGGCGCCGCAGTTTTTTTCGGCGACCATGCATATCTTTATTGCCCGTGACCTCTACCCTGAAAAGCTTGAAGGTGATGAGCCTGAGCCGCTGGAGCAGGTGCCTTGGTTGATCAGCAAAGCCGAAGCTTTGTTGGCCCAAGAAGATTTTACCGAGGCGCGCAGCATCGCCGCTTTGTTAATGACCTTAAGGGAGCTGCAGCAGTGAGTCCGCACGACTACACTCAGCTGCTGGAGGGGGCAGCTAAGATAGCGCAAGAGGCTGGTGATCTGATCATGGAGCTCTATGAAGAGCAAGCCTACGCCACCTACGAAAAAGCAGACGAGTCGCCAGTGACGAGTGCTGATTACGCTGCCCACCGATTTATTACTGAGCAATTAGCAGAGTTATCGCCTAACATTCCAATACTGTCGGAAGAGGGCGCACATCTCACACTTGCTGAGCGGCAACAGTGGCAACGTTATTGGTTGATTGATCCCATTGACGGTACCCAAGAGTTTATTGCACGAAGTGGCGACTTTACAGTGGTGATTGCCTTGGTCGAACGTCATCAACCCTATTTGGGGGTGATCTATTGGCCTGCGGGCGACAAATTGTATTTGGCGCAACGCGGCGCCGGCGCATTTCGCCGCGATATTAATGGAGAACAGCGCTTGCGCGTGCGCCAGTTGCAAAAGCCCGAGAGCGACCCAGTGATTTTGGCCATTAGTCGCAGGCAACCACGCGAACGAGTGATGCAACGCATGAATCCTGATCGCGATTTGAGCACGCTGCCGGCGGGCAGTTGTTCGTTAAAAGCCTGCTTGATTGCCGAGGGGCAAGCGGACTGCTTCTTGCGTGTGGGCCCCACCGGAGAATGGGACACGGCAGCAGCCGATGTCATTGTTGGTGAGGCGGGCGGCTGTATTGTTAGCGAAGACTTTCAATCGCTGACCTACAACGAAGAGCCACAGTTAGGTAATCCAAACTTTCTTATTCTAGGTGATGCGCGAGTGCCGTGGCAGGATGTGTTTATTCGTCATCAGGTGCTTCGTTGAAATCCGCACGGGGCATGATATTAACGGTCTCGTGTAACTCTGACCAGACCAAAATGGCCTCGCCACTACGCAACTGCTCACGCACATCTTCAACTTTCTCAGCCAGTGATTTCTCGTCGACACCATAGTCGGTGCCTTCGCGTAAGACAAAAGCTTCAATAATATTATCCAAGGTTGCTGTGTCGATCTGTTGCCAAGGGATTTGCATTAGTCTTCGGCCTCCGCAGTTTGTAGAGCTTCTTCCGCTGCCATCCATTGTTCTTCGGCGTGGCTAAGGTTTTGTTGCAGGGTAGCCTGTTGCTGCAAGAGTTCAGTCAATTGAGCTTTGTTCTCGGCTTCGTAAAGACTGTTATCGGCCAGCTTTTCGTTGATGTTCTGCAACGCTTGTTCGTGTTTGTGAACCGCCTTTTCAAAAGTGGCCACGGCATCCTTAAAAGGCTTTAAGCGCTGGCGCCGTTCCGCGGCTTCGCGCTTTTCTGTTTTGCGATCCACTTTCGCTGAAGATGGATTTTCTTGCGGTTCGATGCGACTTTTTTGCTGGCTTTGCAGCCACTCGTGATAGGCGTCCAGGTCACCATCAAAAGGCTGAACTTGCGCATCGGCTACCAAGAAAAACTCGTCGACAGTGGTGCGCAACAAGTGTCGATCGTGCGAGACAATTACCATGGCACCTTCAAAATCTTGCAGTGCGAAGACTAGCGCCTCGCGCATGACGCTATCTAAATGGTTTGTGGGCTCATCCAGCAGCAACAAGTTAGGTTTTTGATAAACGATAATGGCGAGGACTAAACGCGCCTTTTCACCACCCGACATAGGTGCAACCAGACGGGTCGCTTGATCCCCCGAGAAACCAAAGCTGCCTAAAAAGTCACGTAGTTGTTGCTCGGAGGCTTGGCCATCGAGACGCTGGATGTGCTGTAACGGCGTCGCTTTGCTATCAAGCAGTTCAAGCTGATGCTGGGCGAAGTAGCCAAGCTTAATACCGGAATTGAGTTGCAGCGTACCGCTTTGTGGCTTGAGCTCACCGGCGAGTAGCTTGACCAAGGTTGACTTACCGGCGCCATTGCGGCCAAGTAGACCAATACGACTACCGGGCACTAGGTTAAATTTTATCGACCGTAGTATGACCGTTTCGCCATAGCCCGCTTGCACATTATCTAGTGTTAGTAACGGGTTAGGTAATTGCTCTGGCGTGCGAAAGTTAAATTGGAACTGGCTATTGGCCACTAATGGCGCACTTGCGGTCAAGCGTTCTAGCGCTTTAATACGGCTTTGTGCTTGCCTTGCTTTGCTGGCTTTGTAACGAAAGCGGTCAATGTATTTCTGCAAGTGCTTGCGTTGCGCTTGCTCTTTCTCAAACTGCGCCTGTTGTTGGGCAATCTGTTCGGCATATTGGCGTTCAAAACTTGAATAGTTGCCGTTATATGAGGTGGCGGTTTGCTGTTCGATGTGAACAATTTGCTGGCACACCGCATCCAGAAAGTCGCGGTCATGGGAAATCAGCAGCAAAGTGCCGGGAAACCGCTGTAGCCAATCTTCCAGCCAGAAAATGGCATCGACGTCTAAATGGTTGGTGGGTTCATCGAGCAATAACAAGTCGGCTCGCGCAATCAGTGCTTGGGCGAGGTTCAAGCGCATGCGCCAACCGCCCGAGAAGGCCTTGACTGGTTGTTGGAACTGCTCGTCGCTGAAGCCAAGGCCGGCTAATAACGAGGCAGCGCGGGCAGGGGCCTCATAGGCGCCAATGGTGGCAAGCTGATCGTGTAAACGACCGATAGCGTGACCATCATCTTGTTCTTCGGCGTGTTTTAATTGATCTTCTAAGGCACGCAGTTCAGTATCACCATCAAGAACATAATCGAGCGCCGCTTGGTCAAGTCCTGGCGTCTCTTGTTTGACGCTGGCGATACGCCATTGTTTGGGCACATCGCATTCACCTTGCTCGACTTGTAGTTCGCCGCGCATCAAGGCAAACAGCGATGACTTACCGGTTCCGTTACGACCCACCACACCCACATGGTGGCCAGGGAAAATAGTGATATCGGTGTTTTGCAGCAAGACGTTGCCGCCACGCATTAGCGCCATGGCGCGGATAGAAATCATGCAGAACCTTGTGCTTGGTGTTGATCAATGAATCTGCGACAATTATACCTGATGTGAGACGAGGTGAATATGGCACGCACACGGAAACGATTTATTGCTGGCGCCGAATGCCCAGCTTGCGGCGCTGCAGATACGTTGCAGCTAACCATTAACGTAGATGGCGAGGGCAATGTGCGTGAAGAACAGGTGCAATGCGTAGCTTGCCAGCATACGTTTAGTGATAAAGAAGAACCACAACAACAAGCGTCGTCAACGGACGACACCTTAATTGGTTTATTTAAACCGGAGTGACTATGAACACCTATGATCCGCTCGTACTAACTGGTATTTGGTTGATTATTGCCACACTCATTGTGCAGTGGGGTACCGCTGCCGCCGTCAAAGCCAAACAGCCTGGCGCTGTGCCGGGTAAGGTTCCCGAGAATATTAGCCACGAATCCTTGGTGTTTCGTACGCACCGTACCTTCATGAATTCACTTGAAAATGTGCCGATGTTTTTGCTGACCGTGTTTTTCGGTATGTTTTTAGGGCTAGATTCAGTGTGGTTTGGTTATTGGGTGATGGTATTCGCCATCGCGCGGATCCTGCACATGGTGTTGTACTACGCCATTGCCACCGAGAAAAATCCAAGTCCACGAAGCTGGTTCTTTGTCTTGGGAGCAATTGCGAATATCGCCGTATTGGTGCAGTGCGCCATGTATATGTGGTCCTAATGCATGGACTTTCTTGCGCTGGCTTATGCTCTCGCGGTCGGTTTGATTATCGGTCTCGAGCGCGGCTGGAGCCAGCGCGGTAAGGGCGATGGGCAGCGTTTTGCTGGCCTGCGTACCTTTGCCATCACCAGTTTACTAGGCGGCGTTTTACCTCTACTCGCTACGGTGATGCCCGCAACCTTCGTGCTGGTGCTTTGGGTCGCCGTTTTCTTCAGTATTACTGCCCTAGTGGTAGTGGCTCATCTGCTAGAAGCCAAGCACAGCGCCGACTTCGGGATTACCACTGAACTTGCTTTACTGCTCACCTTTCTGTTGGGTTCACTTTGTACTGCGGGCTTTGTCGAAATCGCGGTACCTATTGCCGTGGTTACGGCGCTGCTATTGAGTCTTAAGCCATTGTTGCACGGTTGGCTTGAGCGGTTGCAGCAACGCGAGCTCTTTGCGATTTTGCAAATGCTCTTGATCAGCGTTGTCCTATTGCCACTACTACCGAACCAAGGCATGGGGCCTGGCCAAGTGGTCAATCCCTACCTTGTCGGCTGGATGGTCGTGCTGATTACCGGTATTTCGTTTGTTGGCTACTTTGCCATCAAGGTGCTGGGAAGTCATCGCGGGTTGCTGTTAACGGGAGTCTTAGGTGGGCTCGCCTCTTCCACCGCCGTGACCTTGACCTTGAGCCGACTCGGAAAACTGCAGCAGCACGGACATAAGCTATTGGTGGCAGCTATTTTGCTCGCCGCCGGTACCATGTTTCCACGCATGCTCATTGAAGTTGCGGTATTGAATAGGTCGCTGTTACTGGAATTGTTGCTGCCTTTACTGGTGATGATGCTAGTCACCTACAGCGGCGTTTTTTACTTGGTACGACGCGCTCAGCAGAGCATAAAACCGGTCAATTTCGTGCTTGATAATCCGTTTGATATTGTCACTGCACTGAAATTCGCTGCGTTGCTAGTCGCAATTTTGATTTTTGCGCATTATGCGCACCTTTACTTTGATGCCCTTGGTATTTATGTATTGGCGGCGATTTCCGGTCTCACTGACGTGGACGCGATCACCTTATCGCTGGCGAAGATGGCAAATAATGGCCTCGCGCTCGATGTCGCAGTGCCTGCAATTTTACTAGCCGCTAGTGTAAACACCGCAGTGAAAATGGGAATGGTGGCGCTGCTGGGGCACCCAGCCATGCGGCTAACGAGCCTGGTCATTGCTGCTGTAGCGATTGCTGCAGGGTGGCTGAGTTGGTGGCTGTTAGGTTCAGTACTGGAGGCTTGACCTGAAATCGCCTAGACTATAGCGCCAGAGATTAACGTCATATTTACTTCGGTAGCTAACCTTTAGCCTAGGAGTGGTAAGTCAATGAACCAAGAATACCCAATCGGAACGCCCGGTACGCCATGGGGCGATGCAGAAAAACAAGAGTGGTATGCGCAGCAATCGAAGCAGCGCGACTATGGTAATGATGTGATCCGCCGTATCGATCACCTGCGCGAGCAGTTCGATGTGGAAACCTACGGTGAATTGAATTACGACGCGAAAAGTTACCCTTTGTTTGTCGTGCGTAGCCGTAATTGGCGCGCAGAGTTACCAACGGTATTAGTTACCGGTGGTGTGCATGGCTATGAAACTAGCGGTGTGCATGGCGCGTTGTACTTTCTGGAAACTGAAGCGGTAAATCACTTAGCGCGCTTTAACATTATTGTCGCGCCTTGCTTGAGCCCATGGGGTTACGAAACGATCAACCGTTGGAACCCGGATGCGATTGATCCAAACCGCTCATTCAAGCCACAAAGTCCGGCGCAAGAATGTGCTTTGATCATGAACTACTTGGCGAAGCATAAAATTGCCCCCGACGTGCATGTCGACCTGCACGAAACCACCGATACCGATAATAGCGAGTTTCGTCCGGCAAAAGCAGCCCTCGATGGCACAACCAACACCAACTGGAATATCCCTGACGGCTTCTACTTAGTTGGCGATAGCAAGCGCTCTGAGCCAGATTTTCAGCGCGCCATCATCGAGACAGTGAAACCTATCACGCACATTGCTCCGGCTGATGAACATGGCTGTTTGATCGGTGCGCCTATGGTGCAAGAGGGCGTCATTGAGTATGACGGTAAAGGGCTAGGCTTATGCATGGGCTTAACCGATGCGCGCTTTGTCACCACTACGGAAGTTTATCCTGATAGCGCCAACACCAACCCGGTGGAATGTGTTGATGCGCAAGTCGCTGCCGTTCGTGGTGCATTAGATTATGCCGCTAAAGCCTTGTGACGCGGTGCGTGAGTGGGTTGCTGAAGTCGTTGTAGGCTTAAACTTCTGCCCTTTTGCGCATCGCGAAGTTGAAAAGCATCGTGTGCTGTATGTCGAAAGTTCCGCGCAGTCTGTAGAGTCTGCGTTAGAGGACCTTGCGAGTGCCATGCAACAACTGCTTGAAGATGAGCAGATTGAAACGACGTTGCTGGTGCTCAGCCAAGGTTTTCGCGATTTCGACGACTATCTTGATTTGCTCGATTATGCGCAGCTCACCCTGCGCGAGTTGAATCTTGAAGGGACGTTCCAAATCGCGAGTTTTCACCCGGATTATCAGTTTGCTGACACCGCAAGTGATGATGTCAGCAACTTTACCAACCGAGCTCCTTATCCGGTGCTGCACTTGCTACGCGAAGCCAGCCTGGAAAAAGTACTGGCGCGCTATCCCAACCCCGAGGCCATTCCCGAGCGCAATATAGATGTTGCGCAGCAGCGCGGCGTAGCCTACTTCCAAGCGCTGCTTGAACGTCTGCGCAATAAGGGTTAAGCGTCGCGCGGCAAACCTTTCTCAATCGCGCGGGTGAGGCGCAAGACCTGCTTGCTGGTGTCGGCGGCTTTATTATGTTGGCGCTGTAAGGCCCAGTCGATATGCTCATCGACCATTGCATTGACCTGACCGCGTTGCGCCTGAAGCGCGGCAATAATCCCTTCATCGTGTGGTGCGTTACCTAAGGCAACGGCTAGATTACGTTGCCAAGAGGCAAAACCAATGCGGCGAATCGGAGAGCCCTCGGTACGCTTTAAGAAGGTCGCCTCATCCCACGCCCAGAGTTCGAGCAACTCTGGGGTGTGCAGATCTTTGCGCGGCGCAAAATCGTCTTCGGCGGTTAATTGCGAATAGCGATTCCATGGGCAAATGAGCTGACAATCATCGCAGCCATAAATACGATTGCCCAGCAATGGTCGAAATTCTTCGGGAATCGCCGATTTTAATTCGATCGTGAGGTAAGAGATGCAGCGCCGCGCATCTAATTTGTAGGGTTCGACTATGGCTTGTGTTGGGCAAATGGTAATGCAGGCTTTGCAGCTGCCGCACTTCTCTTCGACCGGTTTATCAACCGGCAAGGGCAGATTCACTAACAGTTCGCCCAAGAAGAACCATGAACCGCCTTGTTCGTCGAGCACTAAGGTATGTTTGCCAGTCCAACCTAGGCCAGCTTTAACTGCTAACGGCCGCTCTAATATTGGCGCTGAATCGACAAAAGGGCGGTAATCAAGGTCAGCACAGGCCTCTTTGATGCGTTCGCCGAGCTGTTTTAGTCGTTTGCGCATCAATTTATGATAGTCACGGCCAAGCGCATAACGGCTAATGTAGCCAAGACGTGGATTTTTGAGAGTTTTTGCAAAGCCAGCCTCGGCTGGCAAATAATTCATTCTTACTGAAATCGCGCGTACACTGCCTTGGTGCAACTGATCTGGGCGCGTGCGCAATTCAGCGTGGCGCTCCATGTAGTCCATCTCGCCATGCATGCCGTCGGCAAGCCATTGCTGAAGTGCGGCCCGTTCGCTACTGAGGTCAAGATCGGTAATACCGACCTTTTGGAAGCCGAGTTCTTGACCCCATTTCTTGATATCTAACGCAAGTTGCTGGAAATCCATCTAATTCGTCTTATGCTTAGAGGCGAGTGCTCAAAAATAACAAAAATCCAGTGGAGATGCACCGATGCAATTAAGTATGCAACAGCTTGTCTTTCGTACTAAGCAAGTTCGTGAACGTGAACTCGAAGCGGCAAAAAACCTCGGTGTAAGTCCTGCGCAATTGATGCAACGTGCCGCACAGAGCTGCTTAGCGGCACTCGAGCGGCAACAACCCGCGCCGGCACGAGTCATGATTCTTTGTGGTCCTGGCAACAACGGTGGCGATGGTTGGGTACTGGCGCGACTGGCAAGTCGTGCGGGTTATCAGGTCACGGTGGTGGCCAGTGAACCTAAGACCGAGTTGGCCCAGCAAGCTGCCGAAGCTTGGCACGATCAACAAGGCGCGGTGGAGCCGTTAGCACAATTGGATCGCGGCCATCTGGCCGAATGCGATGTTATTGTCGACGCCATGCTCGGTACAGGTTTAACCCGAGATCTTGATGCCATGTACCACCGCGCGGTCACGGTTTTGAACGATGCCAAACAGTTTCACAAATTATGGGTACTCAGTATCGACTGTCCGAGCGGTTTGCAGAGCGATACTGGTCGAGCTTGCCCAGTTGCTGTGGAAGCGGACTATACGGTCACCTTTATTGCTTGGAAGCCTGGTTTGTTGACTGGGCAAGGTTGCCACTATAGCGGGCGCTTGGAACTTGCTGAGTTGGGCATAGCTGCTGCATTTCGGCAGCTGGAACGACCTTATGCAACCTTGGTGGAGCAGGAAGAAGTTACACGCCACTTACCACCTCGGCACCGCAGTAGCCATAAAGGTCGTCATGGCCATGTGCTGATTATCGGCGGTAGTTTAGGAATGACAGGCGCTGCAGTTTTAGCTGGGCAGGCGGCACTACGCTCGGGGTCGGGTAAAGTAACGGTACTCACACAAGCAGAGAGTCAGGGCATTATTGCTGCGGCGCAACCCGAGTTAATGGTCAAAGCAAGCCCTGCGGATGATCAGACTGAATTGACCAAGCTGTTGCAAGAAGCTGATGTGGTGGTGTTAGGTCCTGGCTTGGGCAGCAGTGCTTGGGCCAAGCAACTCACGGAGTGGGTATTACGCAGCGATCTACCGGTAGTGCTCGATGCTGATGGGCTCAACTTACTCAGTCAACACAGCGACTGGGCGCACCGCAAAGCGCCACTTTGGTTGACGCCGCACCCTGGCGAAGCCGCACGTTTATTAGCGAGTAAAGTCGAACACGTGGAACAGGATCGTTATGCTGCGGTCGAAGAATTAAGCCATCGTTATCAAGCATACGTTGTACTCAAAGGCGCAGGCTCGCTGATGGCTAACCCCGAAGCGCAACGCCTAAGGATTTGTCAGCGCGGCAGTCCGGCGCTCGCTGTTGGTGGAGCTGGCGACGTTCTGAGCGGTATTGTTGGCAGTTTAGCTGGGCAAGGCCTCGCTGCTGAAGCGGTGCTTCCGGTCGCCACTTGGCTGCATGCTGTGGCTGGCGAACACGCTGCAATTGCAGGCGAACGTGGTACACTACCGAGTGATTTGTTTGGGCCGTTACGGAAGTTAGTGAATCCATGAATGAAAAGCAGTTTTTCTTGGCATCCGAAGCCGAGTTGTTAGCGTTAGCGGGTCGCCTTTCTGAGTTGGTGAAGGCGGCAAAAACCAACGATGAGAAGCCGTTAACAGTCCATTTGCTTGGTGAGCTCGGTGCGGGTAAAACCACCTTTAGCCGTGGTTTCATTCAAGGCTTAGGGCATCAGGGTAAGGTGAAAAGTCCAACCTATACCCTCGTGGAAAGTTACGAATTGCCGCCTTGGCATATCCACCACTTTGATTTATACCGCTTGGCTGACCCTGAAGAACTTGAATTTATGGGCATTCGTGATTACCTTGACAGTAATACAATAATTTTGGCGGAGTGGCCCCAACGCGGTGTAGGGGTTTTACCAGAGCCAGATCTAAAAATCGTCATTGCGTACGCAGATACTGCGCGGGAAATGACAATAGGTGCGCTAACTACAAGAGGTCGAGAGCTCCTCGAACAACTCTGATGCAACGTTTTTTCGTGACAGTCATGACGCTGGTGCTGGCGGCTATTGTACTACCTGTACACGCGGCAAATACCATTAAAAACATTCGGATGTGGCCTTCGCCAGATAACACCCGAGTGGTTTTTGATATGGCTGGCGCACCGGAATACAGCTATTTTTCGCTCAATCAGTCGCACCCTTACCGATTGGTTATTGATTTTCCAAGCACTGAACTCAACGTCAACCTTGAGCAGCTTGAGCCGAAGTCGCTGCTGCTGAAGAAAGTTCGCACCAGTACGCCGAAGTTACCAGGAAGCACGCGCATTGTGTTGGAGCTCGATAAGCAAGTCGATCCGGTTATTCAGGTGCTCCCACCACAAGAAATGCACGGCCATCGCTTAGTTATTGATTTGCCCGGAACTTCATTGAAACGCGATGCAGCGGCGCTAAGTGCTGACGATTTGCAAGAGCGCAAAGTCACCGTGGCTATTGATGCTGGACACGGTGGTGAAGACCCAGGTTCCATTGGTCCTTCTGGCACGTACGAGAAGGATGTAGTGTTAAAAGTGGCCCGCGCCTTGGCAAAAATGATTAACGAAGATCCTGGCATGCAGGCTTATTTGATTCGTTCGGACGATTATTACGTGAACCTCAATGAACGGCCACGCAAGGCGGAACGCATTAAAGCCGATTTATTTGTGTCGGTACATGCCGATGGTTTTACCTCGCCGCAACCGCGCGGCGCATCGATTTGGGTGCTATCCAATCGTCGCGCGAGTACCGAAATGGGTCGACTTTTGGAGAATAAAGAGCGTTTGTCTGATGTGTTAGGTGGTGTGCAAGCCGTCGAAAGTGAAGACAACTTTTTGAGTGAGACGCTCATTTCAATGAGCATGGACCATGCTATGGCGAGCGGTTACGAAGCAGCCAACGACGTTTTACGCGAATTGAAGCACGTCGCGCGCATGCACAAAGATAAGCCGCAGCATGCCAGCCTAGCCGTGCTGACCTCGACGGCGATGCCGTCCATGTTGGTTGAAACTGGCTTTATCACCAATCCAACCGAAGAAAAGTTGTTGCGCAGTAATCAACATCAGCAAAAGTTGGCGCGCGCGATTTATCAAGGCGTGCGCAGTTACTTCATGCGACGTCCGCCCGATGGCACTATGTTTGCTAACAACCGCGCCAGTCGCCATGTGGTGCGTTCGGGCGAGTCCTTGTCGATTCTCGCACAACGCTACAACACTTCAATTTCTGCTATCAAGGCGCGCAATAACTTAAATAGTTCGGTCATTCAAATTGGCCAAGTGCTCGAAATACCGAGTCCCGAATAGGTTTATCCATGCCCATACAGTTACTTCCGATAAGCCTCGCCAACCAAATAGCGGCCGGAGAGGTTATTGAGCGACCCGCTTCTGTGGTTAAAGAGTTGATCGAAAATAGTCTCGATGCTGGTGCGCGTCAATTGACTATTGATATTGAAAAAGGTGGGCGCCGGCGCATACGAATTCGTGACGACGGTGTTGGGGTCAGCAAAGACGAATTGGCGCTTGCTCTAACGCGGCATGCGACCAGTAAAATTAGCTCGCTGGCGGACCTTGAAGCAATACAGAGCCTTGGCTTTCGTGGTGAAGCCCTGGCCAGTATTAGCTCGGTCGCACGGCTGACCTTAACGTCAAAACCGTCGGCCCAGGAACAGGCTTGGCGCGCCTGGGTCGAAGGGCGTGATATGAGTGCCGAACTTGCACCAGCGAGTCACCCCGATGGCACCACTGTAGATGTGGAAGATTTATTTTTTAATACGCCCGCACGGCGTAAGTTTTTGCGTACTGACAAAACCGAATTTACCCATATTGATGATTTATTAAAGCGCATTGCGCTAAGTCGTTACGATGTGCGCATTGTCCTCAATCACAACCAAAAAACCGTGCGTAGTTACCCCGCAGTGTCAGAGCAAGACGCCTTGCAGCGTGTTGCCAAAGTCGTCGGTACCAGTTTTACCGAGCATGCATCCTTTATCGAGGCGGAGCACATGGGTGTGCGCTTATGGGGCTGGGTGGTGGCGGCTGAGCATTGCCGTCATCAAGGCGATGCGCAATATTTTTACGTAAACGGACGTATGATGCGCGATCGCATGTTAAATCACGCTATCCGCCAAGCCTATGGTGATAGCCTTGGCGAGGATCGCTCCGCCACCTATGTGTTGTATTTAGAGCTACCACCGCAAGATGTCGATGTAAACGTGCATCCGGCCAAGCACGAGGTGCGCTTTCATCACGCGCGGCAGATTCATGATTTCGTTTTACAAAGCATTCGTGAAGGACTTCGTACGCGGCACACTGAGGGCGCCGAACACCATTACCGTGTCGCGCCAGAGAGCTTGCGTCAGCAGGTCGCTGAGCTGCAGCCGCGCTCAGCATCGCCATTGCCAGGCCTGCGCGTAGGACAGCCGAGCACTGCGGTTGCACCGCCGCATCAGCCAACGGCTGCGGCACCGGAAGCAACGCTTACTGCTTCTGAGCCTGCGCTGGTAACAGTCATTGCGGGTAGGTTTGCCCTACTTAAGCAGCGGGAAGAGGCGCACCAGATCGAACAGTTAGCGCTTTTAAATTTGCAGGCCGTAGAGCAACACTACAATGCACTCAAATGGCAGCAACAGTTTCAAATGGGGCTTGCTGGACAACCGCTATTGATCCCGGTGAAGCTGACTGACACGGATCTTATCGCACGCATGCAGCGCATTGAGTCTGGGCGCTTTGCCCAACTTGGCATTATGCTCGGACAAGAAGGACGCGCTTGGGTGGTTAAGCAGGTCCCAAGTGCGCTGCGGCACAGCGACATCGTCGCTAGCCTAACCCGCGTCGTTGAAATGCTCGATGAAACAAGCGAGCCGACGCCTGAGTTCTGGCGCTGGTTTGCCGGCATGCAGGTTGCGCAGCAGTACAGCCAAGTCCAAGCCGAACACTGGTGGCAAGTCTGGCGACAGCAATTGGATAGCAGTTCAGCTTATATAGTGCCAGTAGATCTACCGCAGTTACCGGAGCCGTTGCGATGAATGAACCTTATGTGATTTGTCTTTATGGTCCCACCGCGGCGGGGAAAACTGGACTGGCCATAGAGTTGAGCCAACAGCTTGGCGCTGACATCGTTTCGGTCGATTCAGCGCTGATTTACCGTGGTATGGATATCGGCACGGCAAAGCCAAGTGTGGCAGAACTTGAGGCGGCGCCGCACCGACTGATTGACATCTGTGATCCTGCCGAGCGCTATTCTGCGGCCCAATTTGCCAGTGATGCGAAGCGTGAAATTGAAGCTATTTTGGCGCGCGGGCGAGTGCCGCTGCTGGTCGGTGGCACCATGATGTATTTCAAAACTTTGTTAGAAGGCATGTCGCAACTGCCCGCTGCCGATGCCAGAGTGCGTGCAGCCCTAACTGCTCGTCTTGACGCTGAAGGTGGTGCAGTCTTACATGCTGAGTTGGCACAGATTGACCCTACCAGTGCAGCCCGTATTCACCCCAATGATCCCCAGCGTTTGATCCGCGCCTTGGAAGTTTACCAATTGAGTGGGCAATCGCTGACCGAGCTGACGCAAAGCCGCAGCGGTGGATTGGATTATCCAGTGCTGCAGTTAGCCGTGGCGCCGACGGAACGCGAGGTTTTGCATCAGCGCATCGCGTTGCGTTTTCAGCAAATGCTGGAGCAGGGCTTTATTGATGAGGTCAAAGCCTTACGTGAACGCAATGATCTGCATCTTGATTTACCGGCGTTGCGCAGCGTTGGCTACCGTCAAGTGTGGCAATACCTAGATGGTGATTATGATTATGAAACCATGGTCGATAAGGGCATTTTCGCTACCCGTCAGTTAGCAAAACGTCAGCTTACTTGGCTGCGCAAATGGCCCGGGGTCAAGTGGTTTGATAGCTTGGCGCCTGATCTAACTGAGCAGGCACTCGCGTATTGTCTTACAGCGCCCAAAAACTTTACACGATTCAAACCTTGAAAGCCTACAATTTGGCCTTATAGTTAAGGTAATAGTGAAAAACATAACACGTGAAAGAGAGCAGCTGGTATTTAAACAACGTTAGACTATAGTTGAGCGGACTGGCACCTGTGGTCTGTAGTATGCTGCCGGACTCAAAACAATAAAAAGAAAAAGGATGCAAAAATGGCTAAAGGGCAAACTTTACAAGACCCGTTTTTGAACGCTTTGCGTCGGGAGCGCGTGCCGGTTTCTATCTATTTGGTGAACGGCATCAAATTACAAGGGCAAATTGAGTCATTTGACCAGTTTGTTATTCTATTGAAGAACACCGTCAGTCAGATGGTATACAAGCATGCGATTTCGACCGTTGTACCGGCTCGAATTCCGCAAAACTACCTGCCGCAGCAAGAATCGGCAGGTGATGAGGCGATTGACTAGTCAAAGATTCTTGAAGGAGCTGTGGTAGCTTGTTTGATAGGTTTGAAAGTGGTGAACAGGCTATCCTGGTGCACGTTGATTTCCCTGCCGAAACGGATAGGGAAGATCTCTCTGAACTTAAATTATTAGTAGCATCCGCGGGCGTTGAAACGCTCGCGGTGATAACTGCTGCACGTTCGACGCCAAGTTCGCGGTTTTTTGTCGGTAGTGGTAAAGCCGAAGAGATCGCCGACGCGGTAAAGCTTCATAACGCCAATATCGTTATTTTCAATCATAGCTTGTCACCCACCCAAGAACGTAACCTTGAAAAGCTCTGTCAGTGCCGGGTGTTAGACCGCACAGGTTTGATCCTCGATATCTTCGCGCAACGCGCCCGAACACACGAAGGTAAGCTTCAGGTCGAGCTTGCCCAATTGCGGCATATTTCCACCCGTTTGGTGCGAGGCTGGACCCACTTGGAACGGCAAAAGGGCGGTATCGGTTTGCGTGGTCCGGGTGAGACTCAGCTCGAGACCGACCGCCGCTTAATTCGTGGTCGCATAAAGAACATTCTTGGGCGTTTGCAGAAAGTACAAAAGCAGCGTGAGCAAGGGCGACGTGCGCGACAGCGAGCAGAAATCCCCACGGTCTCCTTAGTGGGCTATACTAACGCCGGTAAATCGACCCTTTTCAATCGTATCACCGCGTCCGATGTGTATGCTGCTGACCAGTTATTTGCCACCTTGGATCCGACCTTACGTAAGCTTGAGTTACCTGATGTTGGGCCGATTATCTTAGCTGACACCGTAGGTTTTATTCGGCATCTTCCGCACGAACTTGTGGCCGCGTTTAAAGCCACGTTGCAAGAAACCCAAGACGCTGATCTTTTGCTACACGTCATCGATATTAGTGATGATCGACAGCAAGAGAATGTCGAACAGGTGACCGAAGTATTACAAGAAATTGGCGCAGATGAAGTGCCACAATTATTAATTTGTAACAAAATCGACTGCCTTGACGCCGGTGCCGCTCGTATTGACTATGATGACCAGAATCGACCTGTTCGCGTTTGGCTGTCGGCGCAAACTGGCGAAGGTGTTGAATTACTTAAAGAGGCACTCGAACAGCGATTGCGCCCAGCGATGGTGAACGTAGCGTTGAAAATACCACCGTCCATGGGCAAGTTACGCGGGCGTCTCTACGCGTTAAATAGTGTGACGGAAGAAGCCGCCTGTGACGACGGCGCATTAGCATTAAAAGTACGCATGTCTGCTGTCGATTGGCAGCGTTTATGCAAACAAGTTGCCGATGAGTATGGCGATAGTTTGCAAGGCTTTGTAGAATAGCTCATTACAGACGACAAAATTCATTTACAGTTCGATCTACAGTTGGAGTAGTCAATGGCCTGGAATCAACCGGGAAACGGTAATAATAACGACCGTGATCCATGGAAAAACCAAGGCGGTCGCGATCAAGGTCCACCCGATCTTGATGAAGCGGTGCGCAATCTTTTAAGTAAATTTGGCTTCGGCGGCTCAGGTAAGAAGGGCGGCGGTTCGTCATCTTCAGGTGGCGGCTTCCCTAGCAAGGGTATCGGTATCATTGCCGTGCTGCTGGTTGTGGTGTGGTTTATTGCCGGTTTTTACACGGTGAAAGAAGCGGAACGTGGCGTAGTTCTGCGTTTCGGCAACTTCCACAATTTGGTTGAGTCCGGCCTGCACTGGCGCCCAGTGTTCATTGATAGTGTGGAAACGGTCGATGTGAGCAACGTACGCCAATTCCAGTCTGAAGGCTTCATGTTGACGCAAGACGAAAACGTCGTACATGTTGAGCTTGATGTGCAGTATCGCATTATCAACCCGCGCGACTATTTGTACGCGGTTGAAAACGCCGATAACAGCTTAGCTCAGGCGACCGACAGCGCATTACGTTACGTCGTGGGCCACACCACCATGGATGAAGTGTTAACCGTAGGTCGGGAAAACGTCCGCACTAACACTTTAGAACTGCTGGAGAATATCATTGCGCCTTATCAGCTTGGTATTCAGATTGTGGATATCAACTTGTTGCCTGCGCGACCACCGGAAGCAGTTAAAGATGCTTTCGATGACGCTATTGCCGCGCAAGAGGACGAACAACGCTTCATTCGCGAAGCTGAGGCTTATGCCCGCGAAGTAGAACCAACCGCACGTGGTCAAGTACGCCGTATCCTGCAAGAAGCACAAGCTTATCGTGAAGAGCAAGTGTTGAAAGCGCAGGGTGAAGTGGCGCGCTTTAATGAGTTGTTGCCGCAATACAATAAGGCACCGGAAGTAACGCGTGACCGTTTGTACTTGGAAACACTCGAGAAGATCTACGCCAACACGGCGAAGGTCATGGTTGATGTCGAAGGCAGCAACAACATGATGTATCTGCCATTGGACAAAATCCTTGAGCAGCAACGTCGTAATACAGACAGCTCGAGTAACATGTCATCAGGAACTGATGGACAAAACTCTACCTCAACAAACTCGACGCGCTCGAATAATAGCCGTCAGGGTACATCCACGAATTCAACCGGCCGCACAAGTGACCGGTACGACGGAGGTCGAGGCTAAGTTATGAAAAATTTAATTGCAGTACTTGTCATCATCGCCGTAGTTCTTGGCTTTTCTTCGCTCTTTGTCGTGAAAGAAGGCGAGCGTGCGATCGTGATTCAATTTGGTAAGGTTCAGCGTAGTGCTGATACGGGTATGCCAACGGTTTACGAACCAGGTTTGCATTTCAAACTACCGCTGATTGAGAACGTTAAGCGTCTCGACGCACGTTTTAAAACCCTCGATGGCGACCCGGACCGCTTTGTCACGAGCGAGAAAAAAGACCTCATCGTCGACACTTATGTGAAGTGGCGTATCTCAGACTTTGCAACCTATTACTTGTCGACCAACGGCGGTAATCAAGCTCAAGCTGAGGCCCTCTTAACTCGCCGAGTAAACAGTGGACTGCGCGCCGAGTTCGGTAGCCGTACCATTAAAGAGATCGTTTCAGGTGAGCGCGATAACCTCATGCGTGAAGCACTGATTCGTGGTGCGGACAGCGCCCAAGAACTCGGTATCGAAGTGATCGATGTGCGGGTGATGCAAATCAACCTGCCAACCGAAGTCAGCCAATCGATCTTCCAACGGATGCGCGCAGAGCGTGAAGCTGTTGCCCGTGAACACCGTTCAGAAGGTCGTGAGCAAGCCGAGTTTATTCGCGCAGACGTTGATGCCCGTGTCACGGTTATGCTGGCTGACGCTGAGCGTCAGTCACGCCAATTGCGTGGTGAAGGTAACGCAGAAGCTGCAGGTATTTATGCTGAGGCTTATCAGCAAGATCCTGAGTTCTTCCAGTTCTTGCGTAGCTTGCAAGCTTACGAGACCAGCTTTGCCAGCGGCAACGACGTGATTGTCTTGGAGCCTGACAGCGACTTCTTCAAATACTTGAAGAACATTTCAGGAAGTTAAGCGAGAGCCGGCCCAGCGCCGGCTTTTCTTTAAGAGCCGTTATTCGTTATTCGATCGCTACGCTCCTCGTTATTCGTAAGAGCCAAACACGACTAACGACTAACGACTAACGAATAACGCGGTTAATCTTTATGTCTTACAAGCAGCATTATCAACACTTTCTGAAGCAGCACCCTGACACCCTTCATTGCTCGCCGCATAGCCATCACTATTGGCCTGACGTGACGCGTGCTGCACAACTGGCTTATTGGGACGATAGTGCCAAAGGCGTCGACCATAAATGGGATACCATTTTCGGTGAGCGCTTACCACGCGTGCAAAAACTGTTGGCAGAGCTGCTTGATCATCCTGCGCCCGAGCAATTTGTCTTTGCCAGTAATACCCACGAATTGTTGTACCGTGTTATCAGTTGTTTTGACCCTGCGCAGCCGTTAAAGATTTTAAGTAGCGACGGCGAGTTTCATAGTTTTTCACGCCAAGTACGCCGTCTCGAAGAGCGTCCAAATGTAGAGGTGGTTAGGGTAGCGTGCGAGCCCTATGCGACTTTTGCTGAGCGATGGCAGACTGCGTTAAAGCAACAAAGCTTTGACCTAGTGTTTTGTAGTCAGGTGTTCTTCAATTCAGGTGTGGTTGCGCCCTGGGTAGAGAGCTGGTTAGGTGAAGTTGCACCGACGACGCAGGTCATCATTGATGGCTACCATGGGTGCGGAGCGCTACCAACGAGCTTGCGGACGGTTGCTGATCGTATTTTCTATGTTGCCGGCGCATATAAATATCTGCAGGCTGGCGAAGGTTGCTGCTTTATGAGTGTGCCCAAGGGCACCGATTTACGACCGGAATATACCGGTTGGTTTGCCGATTTTGCGAACTTAGCTAAGCCACAGCAAGCAAGGGTTGAATATGCCGATGATGGTATGCGCTTTGCCGGGGCCACAATGGACTTCACAGCACTGTATCGACTTGAATCAGTGCTGCACTGGTGGCATACCGACGGTATAACGGTCGCTGGCATCCATCGTTATGTGCAACACCTGCAAGAGGCCTTTCTAAAAGTTGTCGATGCGCTTGAACACCCTTCGTTGAACCGCGCTACGCTGCTTGTGGACGACATGGCGGAGCATGGCCATTTTCTTACCTTCGAACTGGCTACCGCCGAGGAAGTCGCGACATTAGCAGCGCAACTGCAACAGGGTGGGGTAGAGACCGACTATCGCGGCAGACGCTTGCGTTTCGGCTTTGCGCTCTATCATGATGCCGAGGACTATCAGCGACTGAAAAAAGCGTTAAGCTGACCCTGATGGGCTACCGAAGGCGGCAAATACCTGTTAAAATCGCCGCCTGTTTTTTCAACAGTAACGCTGGTAGCACTAATCATGGGTAAAAACGTCGTAATTCTCGGCACGCAGTGGGGTGACGAAGGTAAAGGTAAGATTGTTGATTTACTTACCGATAAAGCTTCGTTGGCAGTTCGTTATCAAGGCGGACACAACGCCGGACACACCTTAGTCATCGACGGCGAAAAAACCGTTCTTCATCTTATTCCATCCGCTATTTTGCGCGAGAACGTGAAATGCGTCATTGGTAATGGCGTGGTACTTTCGCCAGAAGCCTTGATGGAAGAAATAGCCATGCTAGAAAAGCGCGGCGTTCCAGTTCGTGAACGGTTATTGATCAGCGAAGCCTGTCCGTTGATTCTGCCTTACCACATTGCCCTCGACCAAGCGCGCGAGAAAGCGCGCGGCAACAAAGCCATTGGTACGACCGGTCGCGGCATTGGTCCTGCTTACGAAGATAAAGTCGCCCGTCGCGGTTTGCGTGTAGGTGATTTATTTAATTTTGCTCGCTTTGAAGAAAAGCTGCGGGAAGTCGTTGAGTTCCACAACTTTACCTTGGTGAATTATTACAAAGTCGACGCCGTTGACGTTGACGAAGTGCTTGCCTATTGCCGTGAAGTCGCCCAGCAACTTGAAGGCATGGTTGCCGATATTCCGTCATTACTTGATGATGCGCGCAAAGCCGACGAAAACATCATGTTTGAAGGCGCACAAGGGACCTTGCTTGATATCGACCACGGTACCTATCCGTACGTTACTTCGTCAAACACCACAGCCGGCGGCGTGTCCACTGGCGCTGGTTTCGGTCCGCGTTACATCGACTACGTGTTAGGCATTGTGAAAGCTTACACCACGCGAGTGGGGAGTGGTCCTTTCCCAACGGAGCTTGATTGCGATGTTGGCCAACACCTTGGTGTGAAAGGTCATGAGTTTGGCGCGACCACCGGTCGTAAGCGCCGCACCGGCTGGTTCGATGCGGTTGCCGCACGCCGCGCGGTGCAAATTAACTCGGTCAGTGGCTTCTGTCTGACCAAGCTTGATGTTTTAGACGGACTAAAAGAATTAAAAATTTGTACCGGTTATAAGTTACCTGATGGTACGATTACCGAGTACCCACCCATGGCGGCTGAAGACTACGATTGTGTTGAGCCAGTTTACGAGAGTATGCCAGGTTGGGAACAAAGCACAGTAGGCATTACTGAGCACAAAGATTTGCCAACTGAAGCGCTTGCCTATATCAAGCGTATCGAGGCTTTAACTGGTGTTCCTGTGGACATTATTTCGACAGGTCCAGACCGCGCAGAAACGATTATTTTGCAACATCCGTTCGCAAATTAACCAAACAGTCGCGGAATCGTAAAAAAATCAGCATTTCCTATTGCATCATCAAAATCGATACAATAGAATGCGCTCCACCTAACCGGGGTGCCGGCATAGCTCAGCTGGTAGAGCAACTGACTTGTAATCAGTAGGTCGGGAGTTCGACTCTCTCTGCCGGCACCAACTCAAAATTTGTTCGGAGGGGTTCCCGAGTGGCCAAAGGGATCAGACTGTAAATCTGACGGCTCAGCCTTCGCAGGTTCGAATCCTGCCCCCTCCACCAATTTGCATTGTCTGTTTAATGCGGTGAGTTCAGAATGGTTTGAGGTGGCCCGATTCAAGGCATGCGGGTATCGTATAATGGCTATTACCTCAGCCTTCCAAGCTGATGATGTGGGTTCGATTCCCACTACCCGCTCCAATAATCTGTAAGTGCTGATATAGCTCAGTTGGTAGAGCGCACCCTTGGTAAGGGTGAGGTCGGCGGTTCAAATCCGCCTATCAGCACCATCTCATCGGTCCAACCCCTTCAAAACATTCTTCTCGGTTACGTAAATTTGACTCAATTTAGGTGTTCATCCACCGTACGTTGTCCAAAGAGAGGCTGTCATGTCAAAAGAAAAATTTGAACGTTCGAAACCGCATGTGAACGTAGGTACTATCGGCCACGTTGACCATGGTAAAACTACTCTGACTGCTGCGATCACTACCGTTTTGGCAAAAACCTACGGTGG
>JBLWXY010000005.1:100501-237360 GCA_048267225.1 Pseudidiomarina sp. | reverse complement strand
GTCACCGCCAGGCTTTAAATAGAGAACCCCAGTCCAAATGGACTGGGGTTTTTTTATGCCTAAAGGACAACTGCGTTACTCGTTAATCGTTATTGGTTACTCGAAAAAACCTACCTCGAATAACGAATAACGAATAACGAATAACGACTAACGAGTAACGAATAACGCTTTTCGTTTTTCGATCTTTCTTAGACTAAAGTCAACTAAGCATTTGGCTGATCCGTTGCTATGCTGAATGGACTATAAGATGTACATATCTAGGAGAGGTAACCAGCATGAAAAAGAACAAAACATTGCTTGCCATATTAGGCACCGGCGCTTTGTCGAGCTTAACCGTCGCTAGTCCATTAGCGTTAGCGCAAGACGACAGTAATACGACTATTGAAGCCGAAGAGCGGATACAGGTTGTTGGCTCACGATTGTCGATGCGCACAGCGACGGACGGTACCGCTCCAGTTGATATCATTTCGGGTGAAGAGCTGTCGGCGAGCGGTATCACTGAAACAGCACGTGCTCTTCAGTACGCAGTACCAAGCTTCAACTTCCCATCGTCATCGATTACCGACGGTTCTGATGCGGTTCGTCCAGCTTCCCTACGCGGCCTATCTCCTGACCATACTCTGGTGCTAGTGAATGGTAAGCGTCGTCACATGAGCGCACTTGTCCATCTAAACGGTACTACAGGGCGCGGTAGTTCAAACGTTGATTTGAATGCTATCCCAATTTCCTCAATCAAGCGTATTGAAGTTCTACGTGATGGGGCGGCTGCACTCTATGGCTCAGATGCTATCGCCGGTGTTATCAATATTGTGCTCAAGGACCAAGCCGAGGGTGGCTCGATCACAGCCAATGCAGGACAAACCTATGAGGGTGACGGCGAACAATATAAAGTGCACGGCAATACTGGCTTTGCCCTAGGTGACGATGGTCATTTTACGATCGCCGCCGAATACCATCACAAAAACAAAACTAACCGTGCAGGTTTCGATCCCCGGCAACAATACCCGCTGGTCGACGGTGAGCTAGATCCACGTGAGGAAACCTTTAATCGTCTAAATCACCACGTTGGTGCTGCTTCGTTCGAAAACAAAGCGGTATTTTTCAATGCCGCCTTGGCGGCCGGTGAAGGCGAGCTCTATGCCTTTGGTGGCGTCAGTGATCGAACCTCGCAAAGTGGCGCGTTCTATCGCCGTGCGTTGGATAACCGTAATATTCTAGAGATTTACCCAGATGGTTTCCTTCCACTGCTGAGCCCAGAAACCCAAGATATGTCTGGCTATGTTGGCTATCGTTTTAACCTTGGCGGTTGGGACGTCGATGCAAGCACTGGTTATGGTGAAAGCGAATTTCAATACCGCCTTGAAAATTCGTTGAACGCTTCAATTGGCCCAAGTTCACAAACAGAGTTTGATGCCGGTACTTTGACTACCGAAGAATTCAACGCAACCATCGATTTTCAAAGGTTCTTCCCGTTCGTGAATAACTCCGATCTCGCCGTTGCCTTTGGTGTTAGTTATCGTGAAAACAGCTACCAAATTGCCGCAGGTGAAGAAGCCTCCTACATTAATGGTGGTTACGACAGTCGTCCGGCCGGTAGCCAAGGTTTCACTGGCTTCAAGCCTGAATCAGAAGTGGATGAATCCCGTGACAATACCGGCTTCTATTTAGAAGTTGAAAACATGCTCACCACGAACTTCCAGTGGGGCGCCGCGGTACGTTATGAAGATTATTCTGACTTTGGCAGCAATACCAGTTGGAAAGTGTCGGGACGCTACGATCTGAGCGACCAATGGGCCGTTCGTGCGACTGCGAATACCGGCTTCCGGGCGCCTAGCGTACAGCAGCTCTACTTCTCGAATATTTCAACGCTATTTGTTGACCGCGGCGATGGCTTACAACCAGAGCAAAGCGGTACCTTCAACAACATCAGTCCAGTTGCGCAAGCACTTGGTATTGAAGGTCTAGAGCCGGAAGAATCACAAAGCTTTAGCGCAGGTCTGGTTTACAATGGTTACGAAGGCTTTACGCTGACCATTGACGCGTACCAGATTGCTATCGATGACCGCATTATTCTGTCTGGCGACTTAAGCCCAGCGGATTCTGCCGCGGTAGCTGATGCACTTGCAGCAAGTGGTGCCGATAACGCCCGCTTTTTCGTGAATGCGGTAGACACCACAACTCAAGGCGTGGACGTGGTTGCATCGCAAAACTTCGAACTTGACCAGTTGGGTTCATTGCGCGCGCAACTCGCTTATGGCTATAACAAAACTGAGATCGATGACATTAACCTTCCAGTGTTGTTGGACGGTCTCGAAGATAACCTTTTTGACGGGGTTGAGCGTACACGTATGACGCGTTCAGTACCGCGCAATAGCGGTAGCGTTGCATTCACTCATACTTTGGGTGATCTCGAAACACGTTTGGCTTTCAATTACTTCGGTGATTACGTGCTTGAAAATAGCCAAGGCGTACAAACCGAGTTTGGTGCCAAGTGGGTAACTGATCTCTCGGCGAAATACCTACTGACAGATCAAGTGACGGTGAGCGCTGGGGTGCAAAACCTGTTTGACGAGTATCCGGACAAGCAGCGTCCAGAGAGCCAATTCAACGGTATCTTCATGTACCCGAACACCAATGCGCCGTTTGGCTTTAATGGTGGCTATTACTACGCGGAGTTAACTTATAGCTTCTAAGCGAAGTTTTAGACGCAATTGATGAAAACCGCCACTTAGTGGCGGTTTTTTTATGTCCGATCCCAAACGCAGCCCTTAAACCACTGAAAAATAGCAATAAAAAATATGGCACGAATATTGAATGTATAGAGGGGAAGAATAGCAATAGAGCAACCTCTTGAAGTGGTTTATTTGGAGAACACAATGCGTAAACAATCAACTTGGCTTTGGGTTATCGCTGCAATATTAGCCTTTTTCCTATTTGGCGATGAAATCCTAGGACTCATTGGTGCGGCGGTCGGCCTGATCATTAGCATAGGTATTACAGGTTTGCTGCTTATCGCCATAACACTTGGTGCCTTTGCCTTGGTATTGGCCATCGGTGGCAGTATCGCGGTAGGTGTGGCTGTGGCAGCAGTCGCTTTAGTCGCAGTGTTGTTTAGTTGGCTCTGGCCCTATCTATTGCTGCTCGGAATTCTGTATTTACTAGTGCGAAAACGCCCGAAAGCTGTGTAAACTAGTCTCATGTTCAACCATGGGAGAATCTAGTGAAACTAATTCGACAACTGGCGCTGGTAGCCTGTGTTGTCATGCCGTTAAGTGCATGGGCTGACATCACAGTTTCTGAGGCATGGGTAAAGCCGACTATCCCAGGCACTGAAAACGGAGCAGGCTATTTCATCATTCGCAACGAGGGTACTGCCGCGGCTACCCTCGTTGGCGTGAAAACCGAAGCCTCCCGCGCTGCCGAAGTGCACCAGCATGTGATGAATGAAGAAGGCATGATGCGCATGCGTCGTGTACCTGAACTCACAATTAGCGCTGGCGAGCAAGTGGTGTTCCAACCGGGTAGCTACCACGTTATGTTCTTTGGTGTAAAAAATCCGTTTAGAGTCGGCGAAAGCGTTGCTTTTCAACTGCAATTCACCGATGCTGACGCGCTAGATGTGGTGGCCGAAGTTCGGTCGCTGAAATAATAGCTCGTCGAGGGTAAAGGAGTAAGGCATGCGCAAAGTAACTATGGCTGTGGCAGTAATTGCCAGCAGCGTCGGTGTTGTTGCGGCAGCCCAAGCGAATGCGGATACCGTGTTCGGGGTTTATGCAGGTGCACAGACTTGGAAAACGGATACCAGCGGTTCTTTCGGTTCTGAACAAATGAGCCCTGATTTTTCGTTTGGTGATGAACAGCAGGGCAGCGCTTACATTGCCTTTGAGCATCCGATCCCACTCATTCCCAACGTTAAAGTTCGACACAATGACTTGACTACCGAGGGCGGACAGCTCTTAGACGAAGAGTTTACATTTTTTGGAAGCACTTTTGCGGCCGATAGTCGTCTCGATTACACAGCGGATCTGAGCCATACGGACTATACGTTTTACTATGAACTCTTCGATAATGACTTAGTGTCTTTTGACCTTGGGGTCACTGCGAAGCGCGTCGATGGCAGTATTGAAGTTAGGGGCCAACAAACGCTGCAGGGGCAAAGCACTGATGGGTGGATTCCAACGCTCTACAGTCAAGTGCGTGTGGGGATTCCGGCCACAGACCTTACTCTTTACGGCCTAGCCAATGCAGTCAGTATTGAAGACTCAAAAGTAGAGGATTATGAGTTCGGTGTTGAGTATCGCCCAATCGAAAATCTTGCCGTGGATGTGAATCTGCAACTGGGCTATCGCGTTTTCAATATTGAGCTCGACGACCTTGATGGTATTTACTCGAACTTAGAGTACAAAGGCCCTTATTTAGGCGTTGAATTCCATTTCTAAGCAGCCTTAATAAAGAGCGCCGTTATTGATACGGCGCTACATTCACTGCATCCATTTGATAGGCAACAACGGCCAAATCACCTTCTGCGCGCTCGACTTTGAGCGTGCCTTCAACCCAGACCGGGTTAAAAGCCTGGCGAATCGGGTAGCCCTCCGCAAAGCGCACGAGTACCACTTGGTTGGGCGGTGGTGGCGGAACGTGGATACAAGCACCTTCATAAGGCACTAAAAGAAACTCTGTGACCTTGCTGTCTTCGGCCTGCAGTTGCACCACGAAGCCAGGAATACGAACTTTTTTGCCATCTAAGGCCTCCACTACAGGAGCATTCATATCAGGTTGGCCCATAGCTTCCGGGTTCATGTCGTAATAGGCTTGGCTGCGCACCGGTGGTGGCTTGTAACCTTCAGGAATAAGATCTTTCCATTCCGTTTCGGCAAACTCTTGCCCGTGGGCTGGTAGCGCAAACACCACAGAAAGCGACAATAGACTTGCAAATAACCACTTCATAACTTCACCGTTAGTCCGTCCGCGAGCGCGTTTCGATAGGCGCGCCAAGCGGGAAATAAACTGAGAATCGTTGCGGCGAGCAAAATCGCCAACAACAGATAGAACTCACGCAACGTCAGTAGGCTCGCGCTGACGTGAATACCGAGCTGATTTTGCAGCAGCTCACCTGCAAAAATTAATAGAGCGTAAAGGCCGGCCGTGCCGAGCGTTACGCCGACCAGCGTAACCAGGAAAGCCTCCACCACTAAGAGACCCAAAATAGTAATGGGGCCAGCACCAATAGAACGTAAGACTGCCATTTCGCGGCGGCGTTCACGTAAACTTGCTAACAGGGTGGTCAACATGCCTAATAGACCAGTAATAACGACGAGTACCGAGATGGCGACTAAAGCGCGCTCGAATAGACTTAAAGTGCGCCAAAAGTTTTGGAGTGCAAGGCCCGGCATGATCGCTGACAACGCTTCCTCGCGATAAGTGTTGATCGTACGTTGCAGGCGTAAAGCCAAGGCTGGGTTCTCCAAACCGATGAGGACGGCACTCAGCGTATAAACGGGAGGCTGTTCGGATACCCTTGGCTCGCCGTGGTCGTGGTCATGAGCATGTTCTTCCTCATGGTTCGCATGGTCATCTTCCTCGGTGCCGGGCAGATAGTCACCATGGACGAGCCCCTGAGCCGCGAGCGGAATAAACACGCCACGATCGATGGGGGTGCCGGTAGGCTCGAGTACGCCAACGACTTGAAAAGGGTGGGCATCGTGCTGACTAAAGCTGATCTCACCGGTGCCATGGGCAACGACGAGTTCATCGCTGACATTTAGATCGCGCTCCTTGGCGACTTCGGCACCGAGTACGGCTATGGTCAAGGCATCATGGTTAGCAAACTGTGAGCCCGCAGCAAATGTGAGAGGCCGTTTATTGCCATACTTAAAATGTTGAAAGAGCGCATCAGTGGTGGCGATGACTGGAAAGCCATGCACACTATCACCCATAGCCATGGGGATGTGCCACGTTACGCCGGGTAAATCCTGCAAATGTTCGTAGCTGGTCCAACTTAGGGTATTCGACAGATTGCCAATGTGGAATACGCTACTCAACAGTAACTCAGTAGAACCGGTACGTGCGCCGACAATAATATCTGTCCCAGAAATGGTGTTCGCGAAGTTTTCTTGGGTTTGCACTCTTATCCGCTCAACACCGAGCAGTAGGACTGTACTTACCGCAATTGCGATAATCGTCAGCCACACGCTGCCACGACGGTTCCAAACACTAGCTAGGGCAAGTTTAAACATCGGCTGGCCCTCGTTGATTAATATCACTCAACTCAATAGCGCGCGGAAAAAGCGGTGCTAAGGTGGCGTCGTGGGTGACAAATAACAAGGTTGTTTGTTGTGCGTCACACGCCTCGAACAGCAATTGAATGAAGTCATCGCGGTGGGCTTGGTCAAGCGCAGAGGTCGGCTCGTCGGCAATAATGAGTGCTGGACTACCTAGCAGGGCGCGGGCCGCAGCCACACGCTGTTGCTGACCAACACTCAATTGATGGGCCGGTTGCTGTTGTTGGGTGTCGTCTAAGCCTAAACGCGACAATAAACTGCGCGCTTCAGCATCGATGGAGCGCTGCTCGAGTCGTTGTCGACGCGCAGGCGCAAACTGACAGGCGAGGGTCACATTGGCGACCGCAGATAAATAAGGCAACAGATTAAACTGCTGAAAAATATAGCCGATTTCATTCGCGCGTAAGCGGTCACGACGATGTTGGCTAAGTTCGGCGAGGTCTTCGCCTAAGACCTTGACTTGGCCTTGGCCACTGGTATGAATACCGGCGATAAGGCCGAGCAGGGTAGACTTGCCGCTACCACTTGCACCCCGCAATAACACGCGTTCGCCGCGGTTAATCGTTAGTTCGGGAATGCTCAGCAGCGGCAACTGAGCACCCGGCCATTTAAACTGAAGTTGCTTCAGCTCGACACAGGTGCTCATCGGCTTTACTTGGCTTGTGCGCGCTTAAAAGAAGAAACGATTTCTTCCTTGGCTTCGTTGATATCGCCCCAGCCTTCAACTTTCACCCACTTACCTTTTTCGAGTTCTTTGTAGCGCTCGAAGAAGTGTGTGATTTGCGCTTTGAGCAATTCAGGCAAGTCGTTCACGTCTTGAATGTGATCGTACTCTTTGCTCAGCTTGCTGATAGGAACAGCGATAACTTTCGCGTCTTCACCTGATTCGTCAGTCATTTTCAAAACACCAACTGGGCGGCATTTGATCACTGAACCAGCTTGTAACGGATACGGCGTAGGTACAAGTACATCAACAGGGTCGCCATCGAGTGACAAGGTATCGTTAACGAAACCGTAGTTCGCTGGATAGAACATTGGGGTCGCCATAAAGCGGTCTACCCAAAGGGTACCAGTATCTTTGTCGACTTCGTACTTGATCGGATCCGCGTTAGCAGGGATTTCGATGATCACATTCACTTCATCTGGCAGGTTCTTGCCTGCGCTTACATCACTCAAGCTCATGGTGTTTCCTATTGATAACTGAAAATCAGAATAAAAAAATTGGCCATCTATTATACGTTGCTTGGCGCCGAATGCGAACCTTGTAAATAACTCAAACAGGTGTCGACTTCGTTGGCGGAGCCCAAAATTACGCCAATGCGTTGATGGATGTCTTCGGGTTGGATATCTAAAATCCGTTGTTCACCGCTATGCGCTCGTCCCCCAGCTTGTTCCACTAAGAAGGCCATGGGATTGCCCTCATACATCAGGCGCAGTTTATAAGGCTTGCCGGGCTTTCGGTTATCCCAAGGGTAGGTGAATAGGCCACCCCGGCATAATACGCGATGAACATCGGCAACCATGGCCGCAATCCAACGCATATTAAAGTTTTTGCAGCGTGGACCGGTTTCTCCTGCCAATAAATCATCGATGTAACTGCGCATTTCAGGTTGCCAGTGACGGTAGTTTGACATATTGATGGCAAACTCACAGGTATCCGATGGGATCTCGAGATCGGCATCGGTCAGTAAAAACTCGCCGACAGTTTGATCAAGGGTAAATACGCGAACACCTTTACCTGTAGTGAACACTAACATCGTTGACGGACCATAGAGCACATAGCCTGCCATCACCTGTTCGCGACCTGGCTGCAAGAACATGTCTGGGCCTGCGCTACCATTTTGCGGGGCTGGAAGAACCGAAAAAATGGTGCCGACCATACTATTGATGTCGATATTTGAACTACCGTCGAGTGGGTCAAAGGCAATTAGGTACTTACCGTTATCAAAACCCTCGACAATGCCTTCCTCTTCTTCTGAGGCGACCGCACGCACAAATTTGTTTTCGAGTAGAATATCTTTGAGCAGTTGATTGGCAAGCACATCGAGCTTCTTTTGCGTCTCGCCTTGGATGTTTTCATCAAGAGTGGAACCTAATACGCCGGCAAGTTCACCTTGATGAAGTCGATAAGAGATTTCCTTGGCGCAAATCTGCAAAGTATTGATCACTGAGATTAGGCCTTCTGCGACTTGATCACGGCGTAACGTCGGAATTAAACGCTGCATAACATCCTCATTTGGTGGGCTGCTCAAAATCGCGGCTAAGTTTACCGCAAAATTAGGTAAATTGCCTGCAAGAATCTCCGTAAAAGTGTCTTGCATGCTACACTAGCCGCAATTTTCGTGCACCGACAATGTAGAACGAGCCAAACTTTTATGCACATTCATATTTTAGGTATATGCGGCACTTTCATGGGCGGTATTGCCGCGCTAGCGAAAGCGCTAGGGCACCATGTTACAGGCAGTGACGCTCATGTTTATCCGCCAATGAGCGACCAATTGGCGGCATTAGGTATTGAGGTTTATCAGGGCTACGACGCTTCGCAACTGGAGCCACGCCCGGATCTAGTCATCATTGGTAACGTACTTAGCCGCGGCAACGAAGCCGTGGAAGCGGTGCTGAATCAGCGTATTCCTTATCGTTCTGGGGCCCAATGGTTGCATGATGCGCTACTGCAAGATAAGTGGGTGCTAGCCGTTGCGGGTACCCATGGTAAAACCACCACCTCAAGCATGCTAACGTGGATTTTAGCTTTTGCTGGTTATCAGCCGGGCTTCCTTGTCGGTGGTGTACTGGCGAATTTCGGTTGTTCAGCACAGCTCGGCAACAGTGACTTCTTTGTTATTGAGGCCGATGAATACGACACTGCCTTCTTCGATAAGCGCTCGAAGTTTGTGCACTACCAGCCGTCTACTTTGATTCTGAATAACCTTGAATATGACCATGCTGATATCTTCCCAGACTTAGCGGCAATCCAAACCCAGTTCCATCATTTAGTCAGAATCATTCCCGGTTACGGTCAGATTATTTATCCACAGCAGGATGACAACCTTAAACAGGTGCTCGACCGCGGCTGTTGGAGTGAACTGCGAACCCTCGGCGGTGACTGGCAGTTCAAGTTGCTCAGTGAGGATGCCACGCAGTTTGAAGTGCGTCATGGCAGCGAGACGGTGACCGTCGAGTGGCAGGTCGTTGGCGAGCATAACGCAGCAAATGGCGTGATGGCCATGGCGGCGTCGCACCATGTGGGTGTGCCCCTTGATGTTGCCGCAGCAGCCTTGGCCGAGTTCAAAAACACCAAACGACGCTTAGAGTTGTTAGGTAAGCCCAATGATGTTGCCATTTACGACGATTTTGCGCACCATCCCACCGCGATTAAGTTGACCACCAATGCCTTGCGCGCAAAGGTCGGAAGCGAGCGTATTGTGGCCGTGCTTGAGCCGCGTTCGAACACCATGAAGCGCGGTGTGCATGCAGCAGATTTGGCACCAGCCCTAGCAGCAGCGGATGCTAGCTATTTGTTGCAGCCAGAAGGCATCGAATGGCAATTGAGTGACTATGTACCGCAGGCCGATATTAGTCACAGCGTTGATGAACTGCTGGAAAAGTTGCAACGTACCCTAGCCCCAGGTGATCATGTTTTGATCATGAGTAACGGCGGTTTTGGTGGACTCCACCAGCGTTTGCTCGCGGCCATGCAGGCTGCTGAGGAGAAGAACGATGAGTAACTCAAATCAGGCTATAACTTTGGCGATTACTGGTGCTTCAGGTGCACCTTATGCAGTGCGTTTGTTAGAATGCCTGCTGCACCAGCAGCAACAGGTGCACTTGCTAATGTCGAGCGCAGCACGCGTGGTGTTTGCCACTGAGTTGAATTGGCAATTACCGGCGGCACCTAAAGCCATGGCTGATGCGCTGCGGGAGCACTTCAAGGTGAGTGCTGAGCAGTTGCAAGTCTACGGCAAAGAGCAATGGTTTGCGCCGGTGGCTTCCGGGTCGGCGGCACCGAAGCGAATGGTGATTTGCCCCTGTTCAACAGGAACTTTGTCGGCTATTGCGCAAGGCGCGAGTGACACTTTATTAGAGCGTGCGGCCGATGTGGTGCTGAAAGAACGTGGGCAATTGATTGTCGTGCCACGCGAGATGCCACTATCAGCAATCCATCTCGAGAACATGCTTAAGCTAGCACGACTCGGTGTGACCGTGATGCCGGCTGCACCCGGTTTTTACCATCAGCCACAGAGCATTGATGACTTGGTCGACTTTGTCGTGGCACGTATTCTTGATCACTTGCAGTTAAAACAAGAGCTGCAACCGCGTTGGGGCTATGACCCATCACCCGTAACGCGAAAGGAGTCATAACAACAGATGAAAGCTTTATCGATTAAAGATTTGCGCAAGACCTACAAGGGCGGCTTCGAAGCCCTGAAAGGCATCGATCTTGAAGTTGCCGAAGGCGACTTCTTCGCCCTATTGGGGCCTAATGGCGCTGGTAAATCAACCACTATTGGTATTATCTCGTCATTGGTTAACAAGACCTCGGGTACCGTGAACGTTTTTGGCTACGACCTAGACACCCAGTTGGTCGATTTAAAGCGTCAAATCGGTCTAGTGCCGCAAGAGTTTAACTTCAACCAGTTCGAAACCGTGCGCCAAATTGTCGTGAACCAAGCCGGCTACTATGGCGTGCCACGCGAAGTCGCACACGAACGCGCTGAGCATTATTTAAAGCAGCTCGGCCTGTGGGACAAACGCGATGCACCGGCGCGCATGCTCTCGGGAGGTATGAAACGCCGCCTGATGATTGCCCGCGCTTTGTTGCACGAACCGCGGCTGTTGATTCTCGATGAGCCTACCGCTGGGGTTGATATTGAGCTGCGCCGCAGCATGTGGGACTACCTTGAAGAAATTAATAAGCAAGGTATCACCATTATTTTGACCACCCATTATTTGGAAGAAGCGGAAACCTTGTGTCGCAACATCGCCATTATTGATCAAGGTAGCATTGTCGAAAACACTTCGATTAAGCGTTTGTTGACGACCCTGAACCGTGAAACTTTTGTGTTGGATATGAGCCGCGGCGACGAGCAACGTATCGAACCGCAACTCGACGGTTTTACCATGCGGCAAACCGATGACCACACCATTGAAGTGGATGTCGAAAAATCGCAAGGTCTCAATAAAGTGTTCGAGCAACTGAGCGCGCAAGACATTACAGTTCTGTCCATGCGTAACAAAGCCAACCGCCTCGAGGAGCTCTTCGTTGATTTGGTTGAACGTGGTCGGGCGAATAAATCTGCAGCAGGAGCGAAGTAATGGCAGCGTCGTATAGTTTTATTGCATTGAAAACGATCTGGATTAAAGAGTGCACCCGCTTTCTGCGCATTTGGATTCAAACTTTGGTACCACCAGCCATTACCATGACGCTGTATTTTATTATTTTCGGCAGCATCGTAGGTGAACGTATTGGTGAGATGAGTGGGCGCCCCTACATGGAGTTTATCGTGCCGGGTTTGATCATGATGTCGGTGATCACAAACTCCTACTCCAATGTGGCGTCGTCGTTTTTTAGTGCGAAATTTCAGCGAAACATTGAAGAAATGCTGGTGGCCCCTGTATCGACACCAGTGATTATCGCTGGCTATGTGGGTGGTGGTTTAGCTCGCGCTCTTATTGTCGCGGTAATTGTCACCTTAGTGTCCTTCACCTTCGTTGAAAATGTCAGTATCAATCACGCAGGCATTCTGGTGCTTACGGTAATTCTGACTTCAACGTTGTTTTCGTTGGCGGGGCTCATCAACGCCGTTTATGCGAAGACCTTCGATGATATTTCTATCGTGCCAACCTTTGTGTTGACACCATTAACCTACTTAGGCGGGGTGTTTTTCAGTATTAGTTTGCTCCCTGGCATCTGGTCTACGGTTGCGCAAGCCAATCCTATTTTGTACATGGTCAATGCCTTCCGCTACGGCTTTTTGGGTGTGTCAGATGTGAACGTCGGTGTTGCGCTTGGCGTTATCATTGCCTTTAACGTCGCGTTTTTCCTGACGGCTTATACCTTGCTGCAACGTGGCGTGGGGATCCGCTCGTGACGGCAAAGGAATCACGTCCAGTTACGACCAATCAGCATGGCAATCACGAAGACTTAACGCAGGTGGTCATGCGCCACTTGCGTTCGCCGTTTAAAAAGCCGATCCAAGATCACAACCGCGAGGCGTTTGAACAAGCTGCAGAGCTGGTTGCGCAGTGGCAGGGCCCAGTTATCTTGGATAGCTGCTGTGGTGTAGGTGAGAGCACGGCATGGCTAGCACAAGAGCATCCTGATGCGTTGGTGATTGGCGTGGATAAGTCAGCACATCGCCTGCAGCGGCATGCCAACTATCAGACTTCTGCGCAAGGCCAGCGGTATCTGGTGGTACGCGCCGATCTGCAAGATTTTTGGCGACTGGCCGTGGAGCAGCACTGGCAGCTCGAAAAGCACTATATTTTGTACCCAAATCCGTGGCCGAAAGCCGCGCACTTGAGTCGGCGCTGGCACGGTAGCCCGGTTTGGCCCTACGTGTTGGGGCTGGGTGGTGAATTAGTGATGCGCTCGAACTGGGTGATCTACTTGACAGAAGTGGCGAGTAGCTTGGCCTTAGTCAACTGCGCGGCAAATTTGCAACCGCTATTAGCAAAGCATGATCCAATTACACCGTTCGAACGAAAGTACCAGCGCAGTGGCCAGCAACTTTGGCAATTGACTGCTAACCTTCCCGAAGATGGTCGCTATTTTTCCGCGATCGAGGCAGAATAAGCAGTTCTGTGAACGTTGAGTTTCAGCTCTAAGGATAACGCGTTGAGTGACCAAGTTTTTGCTGAAGTAAGTGAAGAGGCACTATTAAAGATCTTCACTTTGCCAGAGGCGCCTGATTCGACCTTAGGTCGCATTGAAAAGGACCTTTCCGAGAACCTCATGGGTTTTCTTGGTGAGCACATTGTTGCGCGCGAGAAGCCGTTACATGAAATCGAGCAAAACTTTGCCGCCAGCGAAGTGCCCGAGCAACCGCGCTATGTCTCGGATCATACAGAGTTCTTACTGAACAACTTGGTGGCGCATTCGGTGCATACGTCGTCGCCGCGCTTTATCGGCCACATGACTTCAGCGTTACCGTATTTTTTACTGCCATTAGCCAAACTCATGGTCGGATTGAACCAGAATTTGGTGAAGATCGAGACCTCGAAGGCCTTCACACCATTAGAGCGCAATGTGCTCGGCATGCTGCACAACTTGGTCTACGGTCGCGATGCCGACTTTTATCGACGCTGGATGCATAGTGCGCAGCATTCCCTCGGTGCCATGTGTTCGGGCGGCACGGTTGCCAACATAACCGCGCTTTGGGTGGCGCGTAACTTGCTATTAAAACCAAGCTCAGGCTTCACCGGTGTGGCCGCTGAAGGGCTCGCCGCGGGCTTAGCGCACTATGGCTATCGACGCTTGACCATTATGGTTTCAGAACGCGGCCACTATTCGCTGGCTAAGGCCGCGGACGTGCTGGGTATTGGTCGACAGAACTTAATTGGTGTTGCCACCGATGATCATAACCGCATTCGCATGGATAAATTACGCGACGCATGTGAGCAGGTTGCCGCCGATGGTGGCAAGGTGCTGGCCATCGTCGGCGTGGGTGGTACCACCGAAACAGGGCACATTGACCCACTGAATGACTTAGCGGATTACGCCGCTGAAATTGGCGCGCACTTTCATGTCGATGCCGCCTGGGGTGGCGCGACCTTGATGTCGGCGCAACACCGTCAATTGTTGGCCGGCGTCGAACGCGCCGACAGCGTGACTATTGATGCGCACAAACAAATGTATGTGCCCATGGGCGCTGGCATGGTGCTATTTAAAGAGCCGGGCATGGTGCGAGCTATCGAACATCACGCTGAGTATGTTATCCGTCATGGCTCGAAAGACCTTGGTGCGCATACGATGGAAGGCTCACGTCCAGGCATGGCCATGTTGGTCTACTCAGCCATGCACGTAATGGGCCGTCGCGGCTATGAATTGTTGATCGACAAGAGCATTGAAAAAGCCAAAGACTTTGCGGCCCTGATTGCAGAGCAAGAGGATTTTGAGGTCATCACTGAGCCACAACTGTGTTTGTTGACCTACCGCTTTGTACCAAAACAAGTGAAAGTCGCGTTACAAACGGCAACACCAGAGCAAGTACGCCGTTTAACCCCGCATTTGAACGCGATTACGCGCTTTATTCAAAAGCGTCAACGGGAAACGGGGCGCTCTTTTGTCTCGCGGACCAAGCTGAATCCAGGTCAGTATCACCGTGAACCCACAGTCGTCTTTCGTGTGGTCCTCGCAAATCCGCTGACCACCATTGAGATGCTGCAAGAAGTGCTTGAAGAGCAGCGCGAAATTGCGAGCGAAGCCATGAGTTTACGTGGGGCATTGCATACTGAGATGCGTGAGTTGGGATTGTTAGCGCGCCACTCTTAAGCGTGGCGCTTGAACTGCACGTTATCAATTAAGCGGGTGCGGCCTAAAAACGCGGCGACCAACACCACAAGCTCGTCGTCGTTAACGTCAGCGTGCTGCAAATCCGCTTGCCGACGTAGCTCCAAGTAATCAATACGAAAACCTGCTTGTTCCAGTTGCTGGCGCGCCGTCGCCAGCGCCACTTCAGTGTCAGTGCCTTGCTGCACAGCTTTAGCCAGCGTGTTTAGGGTTTGATAAATAATAGGTGCCTGCTGGCGCTCAGACGTGGAAAGATAACCGTTACGCGAACTCAGCGCTAAGCCATCGGCGGCACGTTCAGTAGGCATACCGATAACATCCACGGGTAAACTTAAATCCTGGGTCATTAACCGGATAACCTGCAACTGCTGAAAGTCTTTCTCACCGAAGATCGCAACTTGGGGCTGCACCATATTAAATAACTTCGCCACGATGGTGGCCACGCCACGAAAATGACCAGGTCGACTCGCGCCACAGAGCATTTCTGAGATCTGCGGCACCTCGATAAAGGTTTGCACGGCTAAGCCTCGCGGGTACACGTCACTCACTTGCGGGGCAAAAACACCATGTGCGCCACGTTCTGCCAAGGCTTGGCAATCCGCCGCTAATGTTCGCGGATAGTTATCGAGATCTTCATGGGCGCCGAATTGCAGCGGATTCACAAAAATACTGACGATCACGAGGTCGGCGTGTTGCTTGGCCAAATCGACGAGTTTAAGGTGGCCTTCATGCAAATTACCCATGGTGGGCACCAAGGCAATTCGGGCGTGCTGTTGCCCGCGCCATGCGCGCAGTTCCTGCAGGCTCTTAAATAACTGCATAGATTAACCCTTAAAACTGTGTTCAGGGCCGGGGAAACTACCGTCTTTGACCTGTTTTACGTAGAGCTCGACAGCACCAGCTAGGTCGTTCGCCTCGGCTAAGAAGTCTTTAACAAACTTCGGCAAATAATCGCTGTTTAGACCGAGCATATCGTGCATCACGAGAATTTGGCCGTCGCAATCTGGGCCCGCGCCAATACCAATGGTAGGAATGTCTAAGGCGTCGCTGATACGCTTCGCCAACGAACTGGGCACACATTCTAAGACCAGGAGCTGTGCGCCCGCTTCCTGTAGCGCTAGGGCTTGGCGTAAGGTATTGTCGGCGGCGCTCGCCTCTTTACCTTGCACTTTGTAGCCGCCCAGCACATTCACTGACTGGGGCAACAGGCCAAGATGCGCACACACAGGGACGCTGCGTTCGACCAATTGGCGGATGGTTTCGAGTAACCAGTCGCCGCCTTCTAATTTGACCATGTTGGCCCCAGCGCGCATCAGTTTAGCGGCTTCTAGGCAGGCTTGTTCCGGCGTGGCATAACTCATGAACGGCATATCCGCCATCACGAAGGCGTCGGGGGCGCCGTTACGTACTGCGCGGGTATGATAAGCAATGTCGTTTATGGTGACCGGTAAGGTGCTGGACTCGCCTAAAACCACGTTGCCGAGGGAGTCGCCGACCAGCATAAAATCGATGCCTTGCTGCGCGAATAGCTTCGCAAAAGAGGCATCATAGGCGGTGAGCGATGCGATTTTCTCGCCTTCAGCTTTCATTTTTGCCAGTTTGGCAATCGTCGTTGCAGCCATGTTAGGTCCTTACCTAGGAACATCAATGGCTTGATTGTATCAGGTAATTTTCACTAGGTCATGGCTCGGCAGATGAGCAAGTAGCGAGGCAATACTGCGGCCATCGGGCAGGTTCAGGTCAGGTGCGATTTCGTACAAGGGCACTAACACAAAATCACGGTCAGCAAGCCCCGGGTGGGGTACCGTCAAACGCGGGTGCTGCAAACTCAAGTCGCTGAACAGGAGCAAATCTAGATCCAGTGTTCGCGCGCCCCAGCGGCGACTACGAACGCGGCCAAACTCGTCTTCAAGGCTTTGCATTAAATCGAGCAGTGCCAAAGGCGCTAGTGGGGTTTGCGCCTGCAGTACCGCATTGACGTAATCAGGCTGATCTTGCGGACCCATAGGCGCACTGCGGTAAAAACTCGAACATTTTATGTGCTCTAACTCGGGCACTTGCTGTAAGCGCTCGAGCAGTTCCTTTAGGGTTTGCTCGGGATTGCCAAGATTGGCCCCTAAGGCGATATAAACGGTACTCATGCTTTATTGCTATCGCCACCGGGCTTCTTACGTGGTCCACGACGGCGGCCGCCACGGCGACCACGTTTCTTACGAGCCGGAGACGTGCTATCGGGCGTGGCGTGAGGCCCTGGCGTATGGCCTTTTTGTTGGTCAGTCCAGAATTGCGCCTGCGCAGTGAGTTGTTTGCTTTCCAGTGGCGTTGCAGTAGCGGCGCGTAACAACAAGAAATCGTAAGCCGCACGAAAGCGCGGGTGACCAAGTAAGGTCTGCACGCGTTTGCCCTTAGCGCGCTCAAAACGCTGCTGCATTTGCCAAATTTCTCGCGCCGGAATGGTAAAGCGCTTGGGCACAGAGACCGTTTGTACTTGGCGTCCCCAGACGTCCGCGGCGGCAATGTTCATGGCATCCACAGGCGGCAAGCCACTTTCGAACATGAGCTGTTCCATACGCGCCTGCAATGGCCACCAGAGCAATGCCGCGAACAAGTAGGCTGGGGTAATGCTTAAACCTTGCTGGATTCGACTATCAGTATCGGCAAAGGTTTGGCGCAACATTTGATAAGGAGCTTCATCAGGGGCTTCTAGATAGCTTTTAAGCAACGGAAAGAGCTGTTGGAACAAGTGATACTCACTCAACATCTCGAAGTTGGCTAAGGCTTTACCTGCGGTGAACAACTTTAAACACTCTTCAAACAAGCGCGCGGGCGGAATATTTTGCAATAACGAGGCGTGCTCTTTTATCGGCTTGGCAACGCTGTCATCCATACGCATGGAAAGCTTAGTCGCGAAGCGAATCGCACGTAGCATGCGGACTGGGTCTTCACGATAGCGTGTTTCGGCATCGCCAATCATGCGTAAAACGCCGGCTTCAATATCCCGCACGCCGTTGGCGAAGTCATAAATCGCGAAGTCGGCGATATTGTAATACAGGGCGTTGACGGTAAAGTCGCGGCGTTGCGCGTCTTCTTCAATGGTGCCGTACACGTTGTCGCGTACCAGCATCCCTTGCGCATCACGCTTAGCGTGTTTCTGCTCGTCTGCGTCATCGTCATGGTGGCCGCGTAAGGTCGCCACTTCAATGACTTCACGTCCAAACATAATGTGCGCTAAGCGAAAGCGGCGACCAACTAAGCGGCAGTTACGAAACAGTTTGTGCACTTGCTCAGGACTAGCATTGGTCGCAACGTCGAAGTCTTTTGGCTTCAACCCTAGCAAAAGGTCACGCACACAGCCGCCAACTAAATAGGCTTCGTAGCCAGCATTGTGCAGGCGATAAAGGACTTTCAGCGCGGGTTCGGCGATGTCCTTACGAGAAATAGGGTGTTGATCACGGGAGATCACCAACGGTTTAGCAAGAATATTTGCGGGCAACTCGCTGTTTTGTTCTTTCGCGCCTAGCGCTTTTTTGGCGAAGGCTTTCATGCGTTTGATAATGGTTGTGTCTCCCTATTCGACAACTGTACTAAAAACCAGCGTATTGTAGCCTGTCCTTGGCGTTCAGGAAAGATACTTTGCCGCCCAAACAGCGCTGGCTTGTTCGAGCATTTGTGCGGTGTCGTTGCCTGCGTCAATCTCAGTTAAACCAAGAAAGCGGAAGGCTTGGTTCAACTGGCTGCGGATACCATTGTTACTCAAGGCGGGTGCATGGTTCTGTTTACTGAGCTTGCGGCCGTTGCCATCAAGCGCTAAGGGCACATGCATCAGCCGTGGCGTACGCGAAGTAAATTGCTGCCACAAGGTCAATTGCCATGCTGTGGGTGTAAGTAAGTCAACCCCGCGAACTAAATCAGTTACGCCTTGTTCAATGTCATCGACAACCACGGCAAGTTGATAGGTGAAGAGCTGGTCACGACGATATAAAACAAAATCTTCAGCGGCAAAAGCGGGCTCAATAGCGACTTCACCTTGCCAGCGGTCGGTAAAGTGGTCGACAGGTTGATCATTACAAAAGCGAATTGCGGCATTTTCAGCGCTGCGCTTTTTGTCCCGACAAAAACCCGTGTAATAAGGGCCACGCGCTTTAATTTGCTTCCGTGTACAGGTGCAGTAGTAGCAGAGGTCGCGTTGTTGAAGTTGGGTCAGGGCGGCAGCGTAGACGTCGTCACGTTGCGCCTGATGGATGACTTCATCATCCCAGTGCAGGCCGAAGGCTTCGAGTTGTTTCAGAATAATAGTATCAGCACCGGCCACGGCGCGAGGTTTGTCGACATCTTCGATACGCACCAACCACTTGCCTTGATGGGCCTTGGCATCGAGGTAGCTGGCGACAGCGGCAATTAATGAGCCAAAATGTAGCGGCCCCGACGGGGTCGGGGCAAAGCGTCCACAATAAGGAAGGTCAGTGGCCACCTTAGGCGCCAGTGAGTTGCTTCTCTTTGATTTCCGCAAGGGTTTTACAGTCGACACAAAGGTCAGCGGTCGGACGTGCTTCTAAGCGACGTATACCGATCTCGATGCCACACTGATCACAGAAACCAAAGTCATCGGCTTCGATTTTTTGCAGGGTTTTTTCGATTTTCTTGATCAGCTTTCGCTCGCGGTCACGGGTACGCAACTCCAAGCTGAACTCTTCTTCTTGCGCTGCGCGATCAACCGGGTCAGGAAAGTTCGCCGCTTCATCTTTCATGTGATGTACGGTGCGATCCACTTCTTGACGCAACTGATTACGCCAAACTTCCAAAATCTTCCGGAAGTGCGCACGTTGCTGCTCGTTCATGTACTCTTCATTCGGCTGCTCTTGGTATGGTTCCAAGCCAGCTTGTGCCAAAATGCCATGAGCTTTTTTCGGCGTTCCTTGAGGCATTGTGGATCTCCTATTATAAGAGGGTTCTTCAAAAGGTCGGTACATATACCAGAAAGCTTAACCCTGCGCAATTTTATTTACGTAATGTTGTGTTTAACTCATGACAGGTAAAGCGCTCACCGGCATGATTCCCTTGTCGTCGATGGCACACGCAAGTGCATAAAACTCAACGCCTTTCTGTTTAGCTAAACGCGCTGTCTCGGCATACTTTGGGTCACAATGCTGCGCTGCGCTGACCTGTTGAACTGCCGTATGTAAAACACAATAAACGACGGCTGCGCGGTGACCTTCCTCAACCATGGTGATAAGACTACGTAAATGGTCACTTGCTCGCTGGCTTACGGTATCCGGAAAGTACCCTTGGTCAGCATCAGCCAAGGTTACGCTTTTGACCTCAATATAGATCTGTTGGTTCGTGTCTGTTTGGGCGAGCCAGTCGATGCGCCGGTTATCGTAACCATAACGTTGTTCAGCTTGCAGCTTGTGAATGGGGGCGAGCTCACCGATGCGCTTAGCTTGTAGAGCTTCACCAACAACCGTATTGGCACGCTGGGTGTTGACACAGATCCTGTGGCCTTGCGCTGTTTCGGCTAGCTCCCAAGTGTAGCGATATTTGCGTTTTGGGTTCTTCGAGTCACTCAACCACACCCGCATACCTGGCTCCGCACAACCGGTCATGGCGCCGGTATTCGGGCAATGCACTGTGAGAGGCCGATCAGGGTGATTATGTTCAGGCCAGTCGGGGTGATACACATCGGCCAGAAAACGTTTGTAGCGGCGCACCAAAAAAGCCTGCTGCAAGGGGTTGTCAAACTGCATTGTCAGCCTCATGTAGCTTAGATAGGATATACTTCAATTGATTCGCAACCATACTGGGAGCTTGTAACCATGTCTACTGCACTTGCTGTTTTTGTTGTTCAACAAGAGTTTTCGGATTCTGCTTGGAAGAAGTCTGCACCTGTTATTGTCGGTGAACAAGGCGCAACCATTTATTTAGGTGATGACGAAACCGAAAATCTGCGTAAAGTGCAAAAAGCAGGGCGGCAGCTCGACAACCTCGGTGTGAGTTCGGCGAAATTAAGCGGTGAAGGTTGGGACTTTGAGCGTCAGTGGGCCTTTGCCAATGGCTACACCGACACGCGTAGCACCAATAAACTTGAGTGGGCGAGCAATGGCGAAGCGCTTACGCAAACACGTAACCTGGTGAATTGGACGCGTGAGCTGGTGAACTTACCACCGATGGACATCTACCCAGAATCCTTAGCACAACGGGTCGCCGAAAAGTTAGAAAGCTTAGCGCCAGAGAAGGTAAGCAGTCGTGTCATTAAAGGCGATGAACTCCTGCAGGAAGGCTGGATGGGCATTCATACCGTAGGCCGCGCCAGTAAGCGCCCGCCTTGTATGCTGGTCGTTGACTACAATCCAACGGGTAACGCCGATGCAGAAATCGATACGGTTTTGGTGGGCAAAGGCATCACCTTCGACTCTGGCGGTTACAGTCTGAAGTCTAGCGAAGGCATGTTGGCGATGAAATGTGACATGGGTGGCGCAGCCACAGTTGCTGGCGCATTAGGCTTGGCCATCGAGCAAGGTTTGCAGAAACGTGTGCAGCTGGTGCTGTGTTGCGCGGAGAACCTCGTCGACGGTAGCGCTTATTTGCTCGGCGACATTATTACCTACAAAAATGGTGTGACTGTCGAAGTCGTCAATACCGACGCCGAGGGTCGTTTGGTGCTCGCTGACGGCTTACAATATGCCGGTGAAGTGGGTGCGAAACGCGTCATGGATGCAGCGACCTTAACTGGCGCCGCGCAAGTGGCTGTGGGTAATGAGTATAACGCCTTATTTAGTGTTGATGATGAGCTAGCCAACAAAGCTTTGACGACCGCTGCGGCACAACGTGAAAACTTATGGCGCTTGCCGTTACAGCCTTGGCATCAAGAAAATACGCCGTCAGCCTTTGCTGATTGTGCGAATAGTCGTCCGCAAAAAGGCGGTGGTACTGGCGGTGCGAGCAATGCGGCGGGTTTCTTACTGCGTTTCGCGCCTAATAACGGCAAGGGTTGGCTGCATTTCGATATTGCCGGTGCTTATCACAATAGTGCCAATGCCATGTGGGCGACCGGCGCTACGGCACTTGGCGTGCGCACCATAGCTGCATTGCTAAACGACTAAGTTGGCCGCCGCCGATTTTAATGACTTACCGATAACTGAGCTACTGCCTGACTTGATAGCTCAGTTACCGGGACACAAAGTGGTCTTGCAGGCACCGCCTGGTGCTGGCAAGTCCACGGCTTTACCGCTTGCTTTGCTCGACGCAAAGGCTTGGCAAGGGCAACAAATCGTTCTGTTACAACCACGGCGTTTGGCCGCAATCTCCATTGCACATTACCTTGCCAAAGTTCTGGGTGAAACGGTAGGCGAGCAAGTGGGCTATCACGTTCGCGGCGAGCAATGCCGGAGTAAGCAAACCCGTTTGCTGATTGTCACTGAAGGTATTTTCACCCAGTATTTGCAACAAGACCCCGAACTCACGGGCATCGGCGCGGTGCTGTTCGATGAGTTTCATGAGCGCAACCTATTCAGTGATCTCAGTTTAGCGATGTTGCTTGAGGCGCTACCTTTGCGCCCTGATCTCGGCCTGCTCATTATGTCAGCGACGCTACCAGCCGAGCAGATTGCCAATTGGTTAGAAGACGCCAAGGTGCTGGTCAGTGCGGGGCGTCAACACCCTATCACCATGCATTACCGGGCCGTGCCAGCACGTGGTGATTGGCTGCAACACACCGTAACTGTGGTGCGCGAAGCGGTAACAATGGCCGACTATGGCGTACTCGTATTTTTGCCCGGCTGGCGCGAAATTCGTTTTTTAATGGAGCGCCTCGAACTTGGGCCTGATATTCAGTTGCAAGCGTTACACCGGCAACTGCCACTCGCCGCCCAGCAAGCAGCGTTAGCACCTGTTCCTGCGGGGCATAAAAAAGTGGTACTGGCGACTAATATTGCGGAAACCAGTGTCACCATTCCAGGTATTGATGTCGTAGTGGATAGTGGCCGTGAACGGCGCGCCACCTTTTATCCGCGGCATGGCCTAACACGGCTGGCGACCGAGCGCATTAGCAAGGCTGCTGCCACTCAGCGTGCGGGTCGCGCAGGGCGGCTCGGGCCGGGGCATTGCTTGCGGCTATGGGCCGAAGGTGAAACACAAGGATTGCGCGATTACGATGCGCCCGCAGTCGAAACCGAGGATTTAGCAGGGCTGCAGCTCGAGGCAAAGCGTTGGGGCAGTGACGTGGCCGACCTGCGCTTTTTAACGCCACCCAACCCGGCGCATTTGACCGTTGGAGAAAGCCTGCTGGCACGTTTAGGCGTGCTTGACCAGCGTGGTCAGCTGAGCAGTATTGGACAACAGGTCGCAGCGCTTGGTAATGAGCCGCGCTTGGCACGAATCGCTGTGGCGGCGATGAACCTTGCCGAGGGAGAGCGGAGCAAAGCGGCGTTGTTACTGGCCCAACTTGAGCACCCCGCGGAGCAGAAAGATTTTCCGCTGCCTGCTACGCGTTTGAGTAAGCCCGCGCGCCAGCGTTGGCAGTGGTGGCTGCGCAAGCTTGCAGTAAACCAGCAGGTGCCTGAAATCACCCCGCAAGATGTCGCTGAACTGGCCCTTTGGGGCTTTCCTGATCGGGTCGCCCAGCGGCGTAGTGGCAACGCGAACTATTTAGTCGCCTATGGCGGTGGTGCACAGTTTCATCGGCAGGACCTGCGGCAAGGCGACGAGCTTATTCTGATTTTGTCGATGCGCCTAAGCGAGCGCAGTGCCGATGCCATTATTGATGACTTTGTGCCGCTTAGCCGGGAGCAACTTGACCATCCAGCGTTGCCACTGCATTGGCAAACGGAGTTGGCATGGCAAGGCCCACAACAGCGTTTGCAAGCCATTGAGCGGCAGCGTTTAGGGGCGCTGGTGCTAGCCGAGCGTGCGGCGCAACAACAGCCAACAACGAGCGAACGCGTGCAGTTGTTGGTGAACTTGGTGCAGCAGCAAAGAGAACTGTTTGCTGAACTCGTTGAAGACCACGAAACCCAACAATTTTTGGCGCGCGTACATTTGGCTCAGCATCACTTGTGCGCGCAAGAACAATGGCCAGATTTTAGCTTCGACGCCTTAATGACACAGCTGGAACAGTGGGCAGGCCCTTATTGGCAAAATATACAGAGCCTTGCACAACTGCGGAAGTGGTCGCCATTAGCGGCATTACGGGCGCGCTTAGATTATGTACAACAGCAACGCCTCGAAGAGCTTTGTCCGCAGCGTTGGCAAGCGCCCAGCGGTTTGCAGCACAAGATTAATTATCTGGGTGAGGCGCCGTCGGTCGCGCTAAAACTCCAAGAGGTGTTCGGTGAGCCAGTGTCGCCCAAGCTTTGTCAGGGGCAGGTGACCTTAGTGCTGGAACTGCTGTCGCCTGCCCAACGACCGTTACAACGTACCGCCGATTTAGCAAGTTTTTGGCAAAATGCCTATCAACAAGTAAAAAAAGAGATGAAAGGGCGCTATCCTAAGCATCCTTGGCCTGATGATCCGTTGCAGGCGCAAGCAACCCAAAAAACCAAACGGTGGTTAGGACCGTCGGATTAACTCGATACTGGAAGGTGTATGCGGTTTCTGTTCATTACTCTCGCAAAGTTGGCAGCGGCGCTGTTCGCAGTGTTGGTTTTCTATGTTATTTACTTGGATAGCTCGCTTACGCAACGCTTTGCCACGGAACGTTATGAAGCGTCGGCGATTGTCTATGCCCGCCCCTTAACCTTAGCGCCACAGCAACCGTTGCGACCGCAGCAATTACTGCAAGAGTTGCAGCAGTTGCGCTATCGTGAGAGCGCGACACTGACACAAAGTGGCAGTTATCACGAGCAAGGTCGACACGTCGAAATTCATCGCCGTCCATTCGACTTTGCTGAGGGACCTGCGATGGCACAAAAAGTACGGGTAAGTTTCGCCCGCGGTGGTGTCATAGAACGCGTACAAAGCCTACCCGACGGTCGTGATTTAAACCGTTTTCAAATTGACCCCTTGGTACTTGGACAAGTCACTGCGGATAACGGTGAAGATCGCTTAATTGTCGGCTTAGAAAGGTTGCCGAGCTTACTCATTGAAACCTTGTTACTGGTCGAAGATCGCGACTTTTATCATCACGCTGGTGTGTCGCTGACCTCAATTGGGCGCGCAGCACTTGCCAATTTAGCGGCAATGGACACCGTGCAAGGTGGTAGCACGCTGACCCAGCAGTTGGTTAAGAACCTCTATTTGACGCGCGAGCAAACGCTGTGGCGCAAAGCCAATGAAGCCTTGATGGCACTCATTATCGATTTTAGATTTAGTAAAGACGAAATCCTCGAAACCTATCTAAATGAGATTTACTTTGGCCAAGATGGCGGGCGCGCAATCCACGGCGTTGGCCTGGCCAGTCGTTTTTACTTTGGTAAGCAAGTCGAAGAACTCAGCCCAGCAGAAATAGCCATGCTGGTCGCTATCGTCAAAGGCCCCTCGTATTACAATCCCTACCGGTATCCGGAGCGGGTGATTGAGCGGCGTGACATGATTCTACAGCTCATGTTCGCTCAGCAGCTTATCAATCAGCGCACCTACTTAGCGGCCTTAGAGCAACCTTTGGTGTCACCTCGGCAAGAGCGCCAAGGCCGCACTTGGGCACCGCACTACCTGGCACAGGTTAAACACGAGCTGGGCCAACTCCAGGTACCGCAAGATTGGAATGAACAGGGTTTGCGCGTATTCACCTATTTCGACCCCATAGCGCAACAAGCAGCTGAGAAAAGCATCGCCGAGCAACTACCGCGGCTAAGTGAGAGCGAGGAATTGCAAGTCGCGGCAGTTATTGCGAACCATGAGCAAGCAAGTTTGACGGCGGTGGTGGGGGATCGTGATCGGCAACAGCTCGGCTTTAATCGCGCGACGGGCGCCATGCGTCAGGTGGGCTCACTGATCAAACCGAGTATTTACGGTTTAGCGCTGGCGCAACCGGGCAGTTATAGCCTAGCAAGCGTCGTCCAAGATACGCCTATCACCTTAGAGGAAGTCGATGGTCGCGTCTGGCAACCGCAAAATTACGACGGTGAATTTGTCGGCGACATTATGCTCTACGATGCGTTGGCCCAGTCGCGCAACGTCCCAGCGGTTAAGCTGGCGTTGGAAGTGGGTATCGACAACCTGGTCAGCAAGCTACGGCAAGGGGGCATAGACACACCAATTCCCAATGTGCCTTCACTGGCGCTTGGTTCGGTGCAATTATCCCCGCTACAGATGACCGAACTCTATGGTATTTGGGCGCACTATGGGCGCTATCGTCCTTATACGACCATCGCTGCACTGACCAACCACGATGGGCTACGCCTCTATCAACATCGTCCGAGTGCAGGCCGCGAAGTTTTTGATCCGCTAACCACGGCACTGGTCAATTATGGTTTGCGTGGGGTTGTTAATGAAGGGACTGGCAAAGGCTTAGCAGCGTTATTCGGTCGTGACGCGTTGGCGGGCAAAAGTGGTACCACCAATGACTATCGCGACAGTTGGTTTGTGGCTTATGACGCGCGCTACCTAATGACGGTATGGCTTGGGCGCGATGATAACAAACCGATCAACCTCACTGGTGCGACTGGCGCGTTACCTGTGGTGGCGAATACCTTTAGCCAGATGGGCGTGCGACCGCTGGAGGTGGCATTGCCGTCACCACTGCGCTATCAGGCGTTTCATCCGCAAACAGGTGTACCGATTCCCGACGATTGTCGCCAACAACGGACGTTTCCGGCGTTCCCGGTCAGCTTGCCGGAAGATATAAACTGCGAAGGCGTGATTGAAGAGAAGTCGTGGTGGGAGAAGCTATTCTAACCACCACGACTTAAGACTTTAGAGCTCAGCGAAGGCCACTTTTGCTGCGGCCAAAGTGGCGTCGATGTCGGCATCGGTATGCGCTGCTGACATAAAGCCTGCCTCAAAAGCAGAAGGCGCAAGATAAACCCCTTGCTGCAACATGCTGTGATAGAACTTTTTGAAATGTTCCATATTGCATTCAGTGGCTTGTTGGTAACTGCTCACTTGCTTATCTTTGCTAAAGAAAAAGCCAAACATAGAGCCAGCACGGTTGGTCGTGAAGGGGATACCCGCGTCGTCGGCGAGCTGTTGCATGCCCGTCACTAAGCGCTCGACCTTGGCATTCAAGTTCGGATAAAGCTCAGCATCATCGAGTTGTTGCAACGCGGCCAAACCTGCTGCCATCGCCACCGGATTTCCCGAAAGTGTACCGGCCTGATAAACCGGGCCTACGGGTGCGATGTAGTCCATGATTTCACGCTTACCGCCGAATGCACCCACCGGCATACCGCCACCAATAACTTTACCTAAGGTGGTCAAATCAGGGGTGACTTTGTAAAACTCTTGCGCGCCACCACGGGCCACGCGGAAGCCGGACATGACCTCATCAAAAATAAGCACACTACCGTAGTCGTCACAAATTTCGCGCAAGCCTTCAAGGAAGCCTGGCGCAGGTGGGATACAGTTCATATTACCCGCCACAGGCTCAACGATAATGGTCGCGATGTCATCGCCGAATTCTTTAAAAATCTGGCGCACCGAGTCGAGGTCGTTAAAAGTTACCGTCAAGGTGTGTTTGGCAAAGTCCTCTGGAATACCCGGTGAGTTAGGTACGCCAAGAGTAAGCGCGCCAGAGCCAGCTTTAACCAGCAAGGCATCCGCGTGACCATGGTAACAGCCTTCAAACTTCAGAATCTTATCGCGTCCGGTGAAGCCACGTGCTAACCGAATTGCCGTCATGGTCGCCTCGGTACCAGAATTAACCATGCGCACCTTCTCGATGGAAGGCACCAACGAGATAATTTTCTCGGCCATGGTGATTTCGCTCGATGTTGGCGTACCAAAGCTCAAGCCACGATCGACGGCGGCATGAGTCGCCTCGCGAATGGCGGCATTGTTGTGCCCGAGGATCATCGGGCCCCATGAGCCCACATAGTCAATGTAGCGCTGACCGTCGGCATCATACATGTACGCGCCATCGGCATGCTCAATAAAAATCGGTGAGCCACCCACACCATTAAAGGCGCGTACCGGTGAGTTAACGCCACCAGGAATGGTCAGTTGAGCTTGGGCAAATAAATCTTCAGATCGAGACATCGTGATCCTCTTTTCGTTAGTTAGACGTTGCGCTTGTCGCTGTACCAGTTGACTTCACACTCGTATTTTTCAATTTGGTCAGCCACACCTAAGGTGAGCGCAAATAACGCCATGCGAATTAATACGCCATTATCCGCTTGGCGGAAAATAGCTAAATTCGGGTTTTGGTTAAGATCATTATCGAGTTCATTGGCCTCGGCGCGCGAATCGCGCGGCAAAGGGTGCATAATGACCGTATTGGGTTTGTAGTGCTTGGTATAAATTTCGCTGTTTAAACGAAATTTACCGCGATATTGATCAGCTTCGGCCGGCGAAGTGAAACGCTCTTGCTGGATGCGTGTCTGATAGACGATATCGGCATCGGAGCTACCGCTGACTTGGTCGGTTACAGTGACCTGATGGCCAGCCGTTTCGATGACCTTCATCACGCTATCAGGCATCATAAGTTCGCGTGGTGAGATCAGGGTAAAGCGGATGTTGTCATACAGCGCGAGCAAGCGCGACAGCGAGTGAACCGTACGGCCAAATTTCAAATCACCCATCATACAAATGTGCATGCCATCAATGGCGTGGCCGTGATAGGCCAGCTCTTTTTTGATGGTGTACAAGTCAAGTAATGCTTGGGTCGGGTGCTCATTCGCGCCATCACCACCGTTGATGACAGGGACCCGACTACCCAAGGCAAATTCGGCAACGGAGCCGGATTTCGGGTGGCGCATGGCAATCACGTCACTGTAACTACTGAGTACGCGTGCGGTGTCATACAGTGATTCGCCTTTAGCTAAGGCTGAGCTTTCCATACCGGTGGTTTCACGGACTTCACCACCGAGTAAGTTAAACGCGGTGCCAAAGCTCACACGGGTACGTGTGGATGGTTCAAAAAAGAGGTTTCCAAGAATGGCGCCGTCGAGCACGCGGGTGCGTTTTTGCCGACGTGCGTAGGGCAACATGCGGTCAGCGACCTGAAAAATTTGCTCAATGCTATCGCGATTAAACTGCTCGACAGAGAGAATGTTGGCGCCCGTAAAGTTCATAGCGTAAGGCCTCAGTGAGTTGAGAAAAGGTGTTCAAACACTGGGCCGCAATGATAGCAAAGAACGCCAACAAAAAGAATCTTGCGGCTTAAAATGGCTTCGCTATGGTTTCAACTATGGTTTCACTATGGCTTCAAGACGGCCAGCAGAATAATGGCAAACAAGGCTAGTACCGGAACTTCATTGAACACGCGATAAAACTTGTGACTGCGACGGTTGCGGTCGTGGGCAAAATCAGCGAGCAATTTAAAGCAGTAAATATGGTAACCATACAGCAAGGCGACGATGACCAGCTTCACGTGCATCCAGCCGCTGGCTGCAAACCATGCGCTGCCATAAGCGAAAATCAGCCACAAGCCGAAGACTAAGGTTAAAATAGCGAATGGCGTGACAAAATAGAGTAAGCGTCGCTCCATGACCTTTAATTGTGCGCTGACTTCACTGGACTCTGTTTGTGCATGATAGACAAACAGGCGCGGAAGATAAAAGATGCCAGCAAACCAAGCGACCATAAACGCGATATGTAGACCTTTGACCCAAAGCAGTGTCATTGTGCTTTCCTAAATTGTTGCTGAGTGCGTCGCTATATTGCTACCTGTAGCGATGCTGCGTACCATGTCGTGCACTCCATGATAAGAACATCCGTTATGAATGAGAAGCAAAAATACATTTTCTTCGTGCTCGTTGGGCTGGTTGGTCTGGGCTTAGGCTATTTACTTGGCGCCGGGCAAAACTGGTACTTGTTGCAACGCGTTGCTGAACTTGAAGAACGCGAGCTTACCCTTTATGAGCAAGCGGAAACCGCGGACTATCAACGTCACATGGCGGAAGTCGAACTCGGTATTGAGCAGGCTGCCAGTAAGGAAATGCTGCAGGAGCTTGCCGCTGCGCAAGACGAAGCGCTGGCGATAAAGCGGGAACTGAGTTTTTACCAAAAAATTATGGCGCCGGAACTGACGGCAGCGGGAGTGGTGATAGATGATTTCGACATCAAGCGACTGAATGACGAGCGCCACTTCCAGTTTCGCTTTGCTGTTTTGCAAACCGAACGCCAACGCGGCTTTGTAAAGGGAAGGATACATGCAACGCTCGAAGGTCGTGATGGCAACGACCAAGTGGTGGTCGTGGACTTGTATGAGCTCGCGGGCCTGACTGCTGACGAACGCAATTTCACTATGCGTTACTTCAAGGCGCAAGCGGGCAGTTTTCGACTACCTGAGGGTTTTTCACCAGAGCAGATACGCGTGCGGGTCGTCGTGCAAGACGGCTCGTCAGAAGAGCTTGAACGGCTCTTTTTATGGAGTGAACTAACTGGGGACAATACTTGACCACTCTAGTCAGGTACGAGAAAATAAGCGCCCGACGAGTGGAGGTAGTATTCGAATGACTGATGCAGCACAAGCGATGCCAATTCAATTTACAGAAGCGGCAGCTAATAAAGTGAAAACCCTGATCGCTGATGAAGAAAACCCGGCGTTAAAGTTGCGTGTCTACGTAACTGGGGGCGGTTGTTCAGGCTTCCAGTATGGCTTTACTTTCGATGAAAAAGTAAACCCAGGTGACATGGAAATTGAAAAAAATGGTGTAACTCTGGTGGTCGACCCGATGAGTCTTCAGTACTTAGTCGGTGGCACCGTGAACTACGAAGAAGGCCTACAAGGTGCACGTTTCTTCGTTGACAACCCTAATGCTACGACCACCTGTGGTTGTGGCGCTAGCTTCTCTGTATAACTCGCAAGCGAGGTCCTCATGAGTTCTTACGCGGCGCATATTGCCACGGTTCAGGCACGTTTTGATGCAGCTTTAGCTGCGACTGATTATGCATCTGTTTTGGTCTACGCTGGGCAACCACGCGTGGCTTTTTTGGACGATAATCCCGCGCCGTTTAAGGTCAATCCACTGTTTAAGTACTGGATTCCGGTCACCGACAGCCCGAAAAGTGCTATTTTTTACACCCCAGGGGCAAAGCCCGTGGTGTTTTTATTTCAGCCACGCGATTTTTGGCATGCGGCCGTTAAAGTTGAACCTGCGGAGTGGCAAGAACACGTTGAACTTGTGGTTATCGACGAGCTCGACAAGTTAACCGCGTATTTGGGTGACAAGCTAAAAGACACCGCCTTTTTGGGGGAAGACTTTGCTGAGCCGGTGAAAAGCTGGCCCGTGCGTGCAACCAACCCACAAGATCTGATTGATCACTTGCACTTTCATCGTGCCATCAAGACCGAGTGGGAAATTGAAAATTTGCGTATTGCCAATGAACGCGCAGCGAAAGCGCACCTGGCCGCAAAAGAAGCCTTCTTCGCGGGTAAAAGCGAGTTGGAAATCCATCATGCTTATCTGGCTGCGATTAACTTTCGTGAAAGCGAATTGCCGTATAACAGCATTGTTGGCTTGAATGAGCATGGCGCGATTTTGCATTATGACGTTTACGAGACGAGCGCGCCCAAAGCAAGCCGTTCATTCCTGATTGATGCTGGAGCTACTTATCGTGGTTATTGCGCTGACATTACCCGTACCTACAGTCGTAGCGAGACCGGCTTCTTTGCTGATTTGGTGAACGCAGTTGATGCTGCACAGCAAGAACTCTTGACGGAAATTAAACCTGGTGTTGATTACTATCAGTTGCATGTATCGCAACACCTTAAAATTGCTCAGATTTTGAGTGACTTCGAGTTGGTGCATGGCAGTGCTGAAAGCATTTATGAGCAAGGCATCTCAAGCGCGTTCTTCCCGCATGGTTTAGGGCACTTTATTGGTTTGCAGGTTCACGATGTCGGTGGTTTCTTGCGCAATGATCGTGGCGATGTCTATGATCGTGACCCACGCCATCCGTTCTTACGCCTGTTGCGTCCGATTGAAGCGGGTCAAGTGTTCACTATTGAGCCGGGCCTGTATGTGGTCGATCAATTGCTCGAAGCTCACGCCGAGAACAAAGCTCTGAACTGGCAACGCATTGATGAATTGCGGCCTTATGGTGGCGTACGCATTGAAGACAGTATCGTCGTGGGTGATAACGGGCAAAATGAAAACTTGACCCGCGATGCCTTTGCCAAGCTGTAAGCGCACGCAAACTTAAGGTAAGTATAAACCACCTAACACCGTGGCACGGCTGGCGCCGGTCACGGTGGGCAAGTTGCCGGGCTGGCGCAGCATAAATTGGCGCGCGAGCCAGGCAAAAGCCATCGCTTCCAAATGTTGCGGGTCGACCCCAAGTTCGGCCACTGACTGCCAACTCGCTTGTGCATAGTTGCGTTGCAAGCGCTGCAGCAAATCCTGATTAAAAGCCCCGCCACCGGCAACATAAACCTTCTCAATGGGCTCGACCTTGCACTGCTGCAATCCATGGGCCACGGACTGCGCGGTAAATTCTGCCAGGGTTGCTTGTAAATCGGCGCCGTGCCAATGCGGGAGCTGCTCTAAATACTCCTCTAACCATTGTTGGTTAAAGTACTCGCGTCCGGTGCTTTTGGGCGGCGCTTGTTGAATGTAGGGGTCCTGCATCATTTGGGCAAGTAAGCGCTCATTCACTTTGCCCTGCGCGGCATAGTCACCGTTGCGATCAAAGGTCTGGGCCGCGTCCGGGTGCTGCAGTTGGAACCACAAATCGAGTAGGGTGTTGGCAGGTCCGGTATCAAAGCCAAGGACTTGGTCGCTATGGGTTTGTAACACGGATATGTTGGCAATGCCGCCCAAGTTTAGAATAGCAATAGCATTGGTGTCAGCCGCTTGCTGTTTGAACAGCGCGTCATGAAATGCGGGTACTAATGGCGCACCTTGCCCGCCTAGCGCAATATCTTTGCGCCGAAAGTCAGCAACTACAGGGATGCCAGTGAGTGCAGCTATAGTGTTCGGGTCACCGAGTTGAACGGTGTACGGCGAAATCGCCTCGGGCATGTGACGCACGGTCTGCCCGTGACTACCAATCGCTTGTACGTCGGCAGCTGCGCAGTCACTCTCCTGCAACAGTTTGAGCACTAACTCTGCCGAGAGCTCGGCGAATTGGCGATCAGCGAGAGCAAGGCGGTGAAGCTCATTGCCTGCGGGGCTGCACAAAGCCACCAGTTCGCTACGCAGTGGTTCGGTAAGTGGTGTATCGCAATGTTTGATCAGGCGCGGGGTGCCATCTTGAAAGCTCACCAGCACGGCGTCGAGTGCGTCCATGCTGGTGCCAGACATTAGCCCAATGTACAGCTCTTGTTGAGTGCTCATACAATGGCGTTAGCGCATGGCGAGCTGAACACGTTTCTGATCAGCCAGCATCGCTAAACGCTGTTCAGCAATTTTATTGAACTCAGGCATATCTTGCGCGGTAAGCGATTCCGCTTGCGGGAATTTCACCGTACGTGGATTACGATGTACCCCATCAACCAAGAATTCATAGTGCAGGTGTGCGCCAGTCACGCGTCCAGTGGCCCCCACACGACCAATGACTTCGCCTTGTTTAACGCGGTCGCCGCGTTTAACGTGGCGTTTGCTGAGGTGCAAGTACTTGGTGACATAACGTTCGCCATGTTGAATGAAAACATAATTACCATTCAAATTATTATAGGCACTGGCAATGACCTTACCGGCGCCCGAAGACATGACCGGCGTGCCGACATTAGCAGCGTAATCCGTACCATTGTGTGGGCGTACACGGCCGGTGACCGGGTGCAAGCGGCGCGGATTAAAGCTGGAACTGATGTAGGTGAACTTCACCGGCGAGCGTAAAAAGGATTTACGCATGGCTTTGCCGTCAGCGGCATAATACTCACCGTTTGAGTGCAGAATCGCTTGAAACTTATTGCCTTGATTAACAAATTCGGCGGCAAGGACTTTGCCGTAGCCAGCAAATTCGCCGTCGACATATTCTTTTTCGTAGATGACCGAAAATTCGTCACCCTTACGCAAATCAAGCGCAAAATCGATATCCCAACCAAAAATGTTGGCGATACTCATAATTTGATTGTCGGTCAGACCGGCATTGATGCCGGCATTCCAGAAACTCGAATCGATTTCGGCATAAGCAAAGGCTTCTTGCACTTGCACTTCTTTGGTGGCGATTTCGCTTACGTAGCCCGCATCGGTTTGACTGACAATCAGGGTTTCGATAGGACTGATCTGGAACGCCAACTGTATGAGTTCGCCGTCTGGGTCCTTAGCAAAGCGCAGCGTGTCGCCTGGGTGAAGCTTGAGCAAATGCTTTTCGGCCTGCTTGTCTTGCGTGAGTTTATAGAGCTGTTGCGGGGTAAAGCCCATGACATCGAAGATACGCGCCAAACTATCGCCTGACTTCACTTCGTAACCACTCCAGTGCACGCTAGGTTGCACTGGCTCGTCAACGGCAATGGTATCGGCTGCCGTGGTGTCATCAACAGCGCGTAACTGTTGACTCGCGATCGGCTGTTCAGCAGGCTTGCTGACGCCTGTTTTTAATTTTACCGGTACCTCGAGGCGTTCGCCCAAAATAAGTTGCTTGTCGGCAAGACTTGGGTCAGAGGTATTCCGCGATGCTGTCGCTGGCTCAGAGGGCAGCAACACCAATGTCAGCGTCGTCAATGCGACGGCTGACAAGAGCACTTGATGACGGCGAGGTAACTGCGCGAACAGTCCTGCCATTCTTTGAGTAATGACCTTCATAAACTTCCTGCGGTTAGCGCACTTTATTTTCTATACGACAACCTAATTTCGATTAGGTTTTGTTGCAGAATAATACGAAGTGTGACTATTTTCCAGTCGCTTTACCCTTATTTGCGCTTAAAACGGCGTGGTAAATAGCATACAATGTGGGGTTTGTAGTAAATAGTGAACCTCATTTTCCAATCGAGCGGCGCTGGTTGGTTTTTAATCAGGAGTAGGACGAGCATGGCAATGTCAGGAGCGGATGCGCTTGCGGAAATCGCGCGTGGTACCGAAGAAATTCTTTTAACAGAAGAACTTAAAGAAAAGCTCGAACAGGGCAAACCGCTAGTCATCAAAGCAGGTTTTGACCCGACGGCCCCTGATTTGCACCTTGGTCACACGGTTCTGATTAACAAGCTTCGTTTGTTCCAAGACCTTGGGCACAAGGTTGTTTTCCTCATCGGTGATTTTACCGGCATGATTGGTGATCCGACCGGTAAAAACGTCACGCGCAAGCCTTTATCACGCGATGACGTGCTTGCCAACGCGCAAACTTACAAAGACCAAGTGTTCAAGATTCTCGATCCAGAGAAGACTGAAGTACGCTTCAACTCGGAATGGATGAGCAAGTTTGGCGCCGCTGACATGATCAAACTTGCTGCGCGGCAAACCGTAGCACGCATGCTCGAGCGTGATGATTTCAAAAAGCGCTACAGTACCGGGCAACCTATTGCGATTCATGAGTTTCTCTACCCGCTCGTACAAGGCTGGGACTCAGTGGAGCTCAAGGCCGATGTTGAAATGGGCGGAACCGATCAACGCTTTAACCTACTGATGGGACGTGAGCTGCAAAAAGAAGAAGGACAAAAGCCGCAAACGGTTATCATGGTGCCGTTGCTCGAAGGTCTTGATGGCGTGCAAAAGATGTCCAAGTCGTTAGGTAACTACGTGGGTATCACGGAGTCCGCGAATGACATGTTCGGTAAGTTAATGTCAGTTTCGGACGAACTCATGTGGCGCTACTACGAGCTCCTTAGCTTCCGTCCCCTCGACGAGATTGCTGGCTTTAAGCAAGCCATTGCCGATGGCGCCAACCCACGCGATTACAAAGTCTTGTTGGCCAAAGAAATTATTGCACGTTTTCATGATGAAGCTGCTGCAGATGCTGCAGAGCAAGATTTCATTCAACGCTTCAGCAAAAATGCCATTCCCGATGACATGCCAGAACTGGAGCTTGCGAGTGAGGATGGCAGCCTAGGCATTTGTCACTTATTGAAGGAAGCTGGATTAGTGAACTCCACCTCAGACGGCATGCGCATGATTAAACAAAGCGCGGTTAAAATCGACGGTGAAAAAGTCACTGATACGAAATTACAGGTAGAAGCAGGTACGACGGCTGTCTATCAAGTTGGCAAGCGTAAATTCGCGCGCGTGACGCTTAACTAATTGTTTTCGGAATGCCAGCGCTGGCCGTCCGGCCAGCGCATGAGCGTCATATGCTCGCCCCACACACAGCCGCTATCTAAACCGATCACGTCATCTCTTTGCGTTTGCCCTCGCAGTGCTGCCCAATGACCAAAGACCAAGCTAAATTGTTGCGGCGGCCAATGAGCGAACCAAGGCTTGAGTCCCTGAGCTTCGGTGCTCTCGTTCGGTGCTGTTTTTACGCTTAAGTTAAGGCACTGTTGGTGGTCGAGAAAACGCATGCGGGTGAAGGCGTTAATAATAAATCGAATCCGTTCAGGCCCCTGCAAATCGGCGGACCAGCAAGCTGGCTCATTACCGTACATTTTCTCGAGCCAAGGCCCCAGTTTATCGTTACGCCAAGCGCGTTGTAGGCTCTCACTGACTTCATTGGCATAGGCTTTAGCTTCATCAAGCTGCCATTGTGGATAGAGCCCAGCATGGGTCATCACCACATCATCGGCGCAGCGCAATAAGGGCTGCTGCACGAGAAACGCAATCCAGCGTTGCTGTTCATGCTCAGGCAGGGCCAGAATGGCGTCTAGTTTGTCTTTGGGGTTCGCGGCGCGGATTCCGGTTAACACGGCGAGTAGGTTTAAATCATGGTTACCGAGGACACACTTGGCGGCGGCGCCGAGCTCAGCTAAACGCTCCAAGCAGGCCAGTGAGTCGGGCCCACGTGCAACGATATCGCCGACACACCAGAGTTCATCAAAGCGTGGGTCAAAGTTGACCTGTGCCAGTAAATCATCGAGTTGTGCCACACAACCTTGTAGGTCGCCAACAAAATAGCGCGCCATCGCGGTGTCTGCCTAATGCAGAATGTTCGGTACAGCGAGTCGGAACGAAGGTATTTTCGTTTCGAACTTTTCACCCGCGGCATCGATCATGCCATAGTGGCCTTCCATTGTGCCGATGGGCGTCGCCAGCACCGTACCGCTGGTGTAGCTAAAGGATTCACCAGGCTCAATGTGCGGTTGCTCACCCACTACACCATCGCCAGCCACCCGGGTAATCTTGTGGTCAGCATCGGTGATCCGCCAAGCGCGGTTTAAAAGCTGCACCTTCTGTTCACCGTGGTTAGTAATAGTAATGGTGTAAGCAAACACATACTGACCTTTGTCAGGGTCAGATTGCGCGGCAAGGTAATGGGTTTTGACATCAATGGCTATCTTACTCATAAAGCTCCTTGCTGTTCGTAATACCAGTTGGCTAAACGACAGTAGTCGGCGACACTCAAGGTCTCGGGGCGGGCACCCGGGTCAATGCCGAGCTGCTCAAGTTGTTCCGCTGGAATATGCTGCTTGAGGTTATTGCGAATGGTCTTACGGCGCATATTAAATGCAACCAAACACAGTTGCTGTAACGTTTTACGGTCGTGCACTGGGTGCGGTGGGTCCACATAAGGGGTCAGACGTACCACGGCAGATTCTACTTTTGGTGGCGGGGTAAAGGCACCGGCTGGTACAGTCAGCACCGGCTCCACCGCGCAGGCTTGTTGCACAGCTACCGACAAGCGGCCATAGGTTTTACTGCCAGGCTCTGCCGCGAGGCGATCAACAACCTCTTTTTGCAGCATAAAGTGCATATCTTGAATGCTATCGAGTTGGTCGATCAGATGAAAAATAATCGGCGTTGAAATATTGTACGGCAAGTTACCGAAGACGCGTAGCTTGCGTTCGTCGGTCTTAAATTGGCGGAAATCTGTTTTCAAAGCATCGCCGCGATACACCGTTAGTTTTTGCTGTAAAAAAGGGTGTTGCTCGAGACGATCAGCCAAGTCACGGTCAAGTTCAACGACGGTGAGGTGCTCAATGCGCTCCGTCACAGGCTCTGTTAAAGCTGCCAGACCAGGGCCAATCTCGACCAGCTGTTCGTCGGTTCTCGGATTAATAGCATCAACAATGGCATCGATAACCATAGTGTCATGCAAAAAGTTTTGTCCGAAGCGCTTACGGGCCCGATGACCGAGGTGCGTTTTACTCATCAAGTTCTCATTAATTCTGTTGCTGTTGTGCCATTTCGATGGCGGTCTGCAAAGCGTATTGGGCGCTACCTATAGAGATGTCGCCAGTACCTGCTTTATCTAGAGCTGTGCCATGATCGACTGAGGTTCGAATAAACGGCAAACCTAAAGTGATGTTCACCGCATTACCAAAGCCCCGATATTTTAGCACGGGAAGCCCCTGATCGTGGTACATGGCAACCACAGCATCGGCGTTTTCTAGGTAATGTGGCTGAAAAACCGTATCGGCGGGCCATGGACCACTGACACGCATGCCTTTTTGTTGCATGGCCTTTAACGCAGGTTCAATGTGGTCGATTTCTTCGCGGCCAAGATGCCCTTGCTCGCCAGCATGTGGGTTAAGCCCACAAACTAATATATTCGGTTCGGCAAGGCCAAACTTGCTGCGCAGGTCGTGCTGCACAATGTGCAGCACCTTTTCGACCAAGGGCTGTTGGATAGCTGCGGCAACTTGTGCAAGGGGCAGATGCGTGGTGACTAAGGCGACTCTCAGCCCCGGCGTGGCAAGCATCATAACGACCTGCTCGGTTTGGCTTGCCTGGGCAAAAAATTCGGTATGACCACTAAAGGGAATGCCGGCATCATTGATGACGCCTTTGTGGACGGGGCCGGTCATCACGCCAGCGAATTCGTTGCTCTGACACCCCAGAGCTGCATGCTCAAGAAGCTGCAGAACATAGCGGCTATTGTCAGGGTTAAGTTGTCCAGCGATCACGGGTACCGCGGTGTCATATTGCGCGAAAACTAGTGTGCCTGCCGGCCACCGCTGTGGCGCGCGGTCGGGGTTATAGGGGACCATGGAAACGGCAAGACCGAGCTGTTGCGCTCGGTCTTGCAAAACTTGCTTGTCACCTAACACCACCAGCTCGCAGGGCCACTCTTGTTGGGCGAGGAGCACTGCGATGTCGGGGCCAATGCCCGCCGGTTCACCTGAACTATAGGCGATACGCATGCGGGTTACTCGATAACCTCTTCAATGTAGGCCTGATCGCGCATTTCTTGCTGCCAATTTTCCAGCTCTTCTTGGTATTTACGGCGATAGAGTAGCTGATAGGCGCGGTTCTCTTTACTGCGCTGGGTGGCATCCTGAACGCGGCGGTCCATGACTTCCACAATGTGCCAGCCGAACTGTGAGCGGAAAGGCTCGCTGATTTCCCCTACCTCGGCACTTTCAACCACTTGCTTAAAGGCGTCATCGAAGACACTTGGGTCGGTCCAGCCCAGCTCTCCACCTTGGTTGGCGGAGCCGGTGTCATCGGAGTGCTCCATGGCCAAGTCAGAGAATTCCGCTTCGCCCGCGATGATCTGCTGGCGGTACTCATTCAACTGTTCTTTTGCGCGGTTGTCCGACAAAATAACCGATGGACGCAACAAGATATGACGGGCTTTCACTTCTTCAATTTCAACCGTCTCAATGCCGCGAGTGTCGGCAACTTTGAGAATGTGGAAACCGACCCCACTTTTAATTGGGCCAATCAGATCGCCTTTACGCTTGTCGCGCACAGCTTCGGCGAATAGTGTTGGCATCGCGTTAATATTCATCCAACCCAAGTCACCGCCCTCAAGGGCACGCGAGCCTGCAGACGAGCTAATCGCCGTTGCCGCAAAGTCGCGGCCATCTTGCAGTGACTTCAGTACATTTTCTGCGCGCTGACGTGCGGCTTGTACTTCGTCGCCGCTACTGCCGTCACGCAAGCCAATCAAGATGTGGCTTAAGCGATATTCCACTTCATTGCTCGACATCTCTTCCATCATGGCCGTGAGGTTTTCGATTTCTTGTGGCGAAATATAGACACGGTCGCGAACGGCGTTACGTTGCAGTTCACCAATAATCATTTCACGGCGAATAGATTCACGATAGCTCTGCCAAGTTGAGCCAAGACTGGTAATTTCAGCACGTAAGCCTTCAGTATTCATACCGGCTTCGCGGGCAATATTAGCAATGGTTTGCTCGAGTTGCGCATCACTAACCTCAATACCGTTACGACGCGCAATTTGTAGTTGAATTTCTTGTAACACTAAGCGGTCGATGGCTTGTACGCGAAGCACGTCATCATTAGGTAATTTGATTTCTTGCTCGGCGGCATTGCGCTTGATTTGCGCAAGCATAGTGTCGACTTCACTTTGTAAAATAACGCCATCGTTGACGATAACAGCGACACGGTCGAGCACTTCGTTAGCTTGTACTGGAACAGTTAAACTTGCGAGGGTAAGCCACGCAATGCTCACTACTTTCAACATCTTATTCATGAAAACTACCTAGTTGCTTAAGTAAAACGGGTGGCGATAACCGAACAGACTCTGTTCAATGAGGTCAAATAAATTGCTGTTATCGGACCCTAACCCCTTAATGATAAATTGTACGCTGACCCCGTTATCAAATTCTGGTTGCTGATTCAGCGGGTCAGTCGACTGAATTTCTAAGTTGCGGTTGATGCGTCGATAAGCACTAACACGGATCGCCCAGCAACAATCGTTGTACTGTAACGCAAGAAGTGCGTCGTTGGTACGTTTCTGTTCAAGATCATAAAACCAATTTGTGGCAACCTGCCAATTGGCTTTCATTTGATAGACCGTCTGTAAGCCTAATTGTTCGATGTCATCGTTAAGAATATTCGTCACCTGCCGATGACTGAATTGAATGAGGTTACTTTCGTTAATGCGATATTCAACCGCAGTCTGACTTTTACGCGTGTTATTTTGTTCCATGTCGTATTGCATGGCGGCGTTGAGGTACCAACGGTCGTTAAAGCGGAAGCGGGTTTCGAACGCCAAGTCGGAGCGGTCATCGGCAATTTGGCTAGCTTCGTCGAACAGACTGACACGGCTGTCATCAAAGTAGTAAATTTGCCCGGCACTGAAGCGCAATAACTCGCGCGCATTCTCATTGTAGATACTTGTCGAGGCACCAATGGTGACCTGATTGGCATCGGCAATGCGGTCGAGACCTGAGAAACGTCGGGCGCGGAATAGACCTTGGTAGTCGTCCTGCATCAGCGTCGAGTCGTAAATCCCAATGTCGGATTGGTCACGGTAGGGCACGTACAGGTATTGAATTTGTGGTTGCAGCACTTGTTGGTAGGTCGAATCGCCCCAGGCGAAGTCGCGCTCAAGGTTCAAGCGCCCGCGCACACGAAACTGCGGTAACGCACGCGATGGGTTTTCACTGAGTGTGGCATTCTCGAAGTTGCCAACCGCGGCTTGATCGTAATAGGTGTAGCTGTAGCTTAATTCGCTGAGAACGTCATAGGCGGGCTCTTCGAAGGCCACTTTTAGCGTTGGCTCGATATGAAATCGCGTCGCATAGTCATTGCTATTGTCTTGATTCCGAAAGTGGGTTAACTCAGAAAACAAGTTGAGTTCCACTGCTTTCGCCGTTTGCCAGTCAAGTAGCGTGGTCAGTTGTGGCGCGGTGCGATACGGCGAACGGTAGTCACCTAAGATTTCAAAGTCTTCGGCCCGTAACATGACGCGCGCAACATCACTGTGATAATCAACCCGTGCATGCCGGTAGAGCTGCGCATCGGCACGGCCAGCAAATTCGCTACCGAAATCATTCAAGTAATCATCATCACTAATATCGAGAATATTAACGTAGGAACGCCAGTTTGGATTCCAACTTTGCTCATGTTCCACACGCCATAAATAACGTGACTCGTTGCTATCGAGGCTGTCATCGTTGTCTAAATAGGCAAGGTTGACTTGACCGAAACCTGCTTCACTTAGTGTGCGGTATTCCCCTTGCAACTGCAAACCGCGCTCTGCCATATAGCGAGGGGTAATGGTGGCATCTTGGTTCGGCGCTATATTAATGTAGTAGGGGATCTCAAACTCAAAGCCATTCTTTTGCGAAGAGCGTAACGTCGGGAACAGGAAACCTGATTTACGTTCGTCGGTGATCGGGAAGTTGATATAGGGTACATAAAGCACGGGAACACCAAACAACTCAAACTTGGCGTGCCAAGCTTCGCCCCAGGCTTCGTCTTCGCTTAGATTGATTTCGTCAGCACTCAGTTGCCAGGCCGGCTGGTCTGTCGGACAAGTAGTAAAAGTGGAGCCCGCGAGCAACACCTGCTGTGGCGAAATTGACAGGAGCTCGGCGGTACCATGCGCGCCGGAATTCATCAGTTGGTACTTGGCGCCGGCCAAATAAGCGCGGTTGTCACCTGAGTTTAAGCGAAAATTGTCACTGCTTACTTGCACATAGCCGTCGGTAAACTGCGTTGCCCCACTGGCATTGATGTTGCCCGATGCTTGATTCACTGTAGCTTGTTCGGTCAATAGAAATTGCTGGTCAAGTTGGACTTGTACGTTACCGGTAAAGGATGCCAAGGTTGTTTCTGAGTCGATGTCTGCAGTATTTGCACGGACGCCGATCGCGCCACTCGCCAGCCCCTCGATGGGATTTAGTTCACTGGTTGTGAACAGTGGAGCACGCACCGGGCATTGTTGCACAAAGTCTGTATTGTCTTGAGCTCTCACGCTGCTGGAAATACCAACAGTAAGCGCGAAACTGATGCCCAAGCAGGCTCCTTTAGTGATGTAATGCATGCGATAGCTGACTCAACGTTGTCCTTTCTAATGTGGAAGGTATGATAAAGCAAAATAACTTAGCCCGCCATTTGTGAACGAGGAAATAGCGTGGAAAATAAACGAGAAGTGCAACTGCAAGCTTGGTGCGAATCTGTTACCGGCCAAGCACAGCAAGATTTGCAGCCGGTATTCGGCGACGCACGTCCGTGGCGTTACTACCGCGTCACCGATGGCGTGCGCAGTTTTATCGCGGTCGATACGCAAAACACCGCTGCAGCCTTGCAAAACTATATGGCGATTGCCGACAGCTACCGTCAGCACGCCATTTATGTGCCCGAGTTAGTTGCTGTGCACGAACAACGCGGGTTTATGTTGATGACCGACTTAGGCTCAAGTTTGCTCTTAAGCCATTTGAGTGAACCTACGCTCATTGAATGGTATACACGCGTTTTCCCCTATCTCGGACAAATGATGAAAGTGCAAAGCTCCGAGTTGGGAGCATTACCCAGCTTCGCTGAGCAGGAACTTCGCACAGAGTTGGAACTCATGGCCGAATGGCTGTTCAAAGAGCATTTAAAGTTACAGTTAACGGCTGCTGAACAAACACTGTGGCGCGACTTTTGCGCGGCCTTAGTGGCCAGTGCCCAAGCGCAGCCGCAAGTTGGCGTACACCGCAAGCTGCATGCGCGAAATATTTTGGTACAACACGAGCAAGAACTTGCGTTTACTGGCTTTCACGACGCCGCTGTGGGTCCGATCACCTACGATGTAGTGAGTTTATTACGTGATTGCTACGCCCGCTGGCCGCAAGAAAAGGTCCAGCAGCTTGCCAACGACTGTTACCATTATTTGCGTAAGCAGCGTTCTGATCTACAGGTCGAACGTGACACTTGGCAGCGTTGGTTTGATTTAATGGGGATGCAGCGTCACTGCTATGTAAGCGGCTTGTTTGCGCGCCGCTACGAACGCGATGGCAATCCGGGGTACTTGCAAGATATTCCGCGAAATTTGGCCTATCTTCACGATGTTGCGGCGATCTACCCGGAGTTTAATGATTTTCGTGCGTTTTTAACCGAGCGCGTAATGCCAGCTTTTGCCCACAGCGAGTAATAGCGAGCAGTAACAGCAACGTCATTGTGCATGGCATAACATGAAGGAGTAAGCATGGTTTGGGGTAAAGTGCTGGGTGGTTTCTTTGGCTACTTATTGTTGCGTTGGCCGGGAATTTTTCTTGGCGTATTGATTGGCCATTGGTTCGATAAAGCGCTAGAACAGAACATGCGCCAAGGTGGTGGTGCGGCTACCCAAAAGGCGTTCATTGAAACCTTGTTTGGGGTGCTGGGGCATCTTGCCAAGTCTAAAGGTCGGGTCACCGAGCAAGACATTAATTATGTGTCGGCCTTGATGCAGCATTTGAAACTGAATGAGTCGGCGCAGACGCAAGCGCAAGAAGCGTTTCGTGAAGGCAAGCAAGCTGACTATCCACTGGTCAATAAGGTTTCGGCGTTTCGCCGCACGGTAGGTTGGCGCAAAGATCTTCTGCAAATCTTTGTTGAGCAGATCCTCGTGGTCGCGCTGCATGATGGCAAGCTAGAACAAGCCGAGTACGACGTACTGTTGCGGGTGACCCAAGCGCTTGGTTTTCGCCGTGCGCAACTTGATCTGTGGCTACAAATGGCCCAGGCCAGTCAACGCTTTCGTGGCGGTCAAGCGGGTGGCGGTTACCAGCAGGGCGGTACAAGCCAAAGTCCAAGCGAGCAACTTGATGACGCATACGCCAGTTTGGGTGTGAGCCGCAGTGCCAGTTTTGCCGAGGTGAAAAAGGCTTACCGCAAGCTCATGGCGAAGCATCATCCCGATAAGTTGGCGGCGCAAGGTTTACCACCTGAAATGCGTGAATCAGCGCAAGAGAAAGCACAGCAGATTCAGGCGGCTTACGAACTCATTAAAAGTCAGCAGGGCAATGGAAGTTGATCGGTTCTTCTGTGAGCGGGTGTAGAAAGCCAATTTCTTCGGCGTGCAGTAATAGACGCGGCGCTGCGGCATAAGCTTCAGCGTCCGCGTAAAATTTGTCGCCTAAAATAGGCGTACCGAGGACCTGCATGTGCACGCGCAACTGATGCGAGCGCCCAGTGACAGGAAACAACAGTACCTCACTCACGCCATGCTCGTAGCGCACAACTTTATAACGCGTTTGCGCGTGTCGCCCGGCGACCAAATCAATCATTTGCCGCGGCCGATTAGGCCAGTCGCAGCGCATGGCCAACTCAATACTTCCTTGATCGGCCGGTAATTGGCCGGCAACTTTCGCACGATAATATTTGCGCACCACACGACGCTCGAACTGCCGTTGCAGATGCGCTTGCGCAGTTTTACCAAGGGCAAAAACCAGCAATCCCGAGGTCGCCATATCGAGGCGGTGCACAATGCGGGCATCCGGAAACACCCGTGTCACTCGCGACCACATCGAATCGCGGTGCGCCGGGTCTTTGCCTGGCACACTGAGTAAGCCAGAGGGCTTATTGACAACCACCAGCGCCTCATCTTGATGCACGATGGTCAAGTAAGGGTCCATAGGCGGCGCGTAATGCAGTAACGTCATTTGGGCGAGTTCACCATTACGCGCACACTATCCAGTTGCAGCAGCGGTTGTTGCAACGCTTGTTGCAGTTGCTGTTCGCGCTGCTCAAGGGCATCGATTTCAGCTTGGCGTACCGCAGGGTTACGTTGTTTTAGCTGCTCCAAACGTTGCTTGGCCGCGCCCATCACTTGTTCGATCTGTACTTGGGCGGCGCTAAGTAGTGCTTGTTGTTGCTGCTCGGCGGGTTGCCATGCTGTCTTAATATGTTGTTGCAGTTGCTGGCGCAACTGCTGCATCAGTTGCCGCGCTTGCTTCTTATCAAGAAATTGCAATTGTTGGTCAAGTGCCCCAGCGCCGACACGGGCGGTCAGATCGCGGCCTTGACTGTCTAATAAAACGCGTAAACTTTGCTGTGGATAGAACTCCTGCGCAACTAACGCAGGCGCAGTAGTTAGCTGACTGCTGAAATTCAACTCAACGAACCAAGCCCCGGCGGGTAAGGCGCGGTTTTGCATCAAGGCAACACAGGTCGAGCCATAACTGTCCCGAGTCAGGAGTTCGAGCGCATGTTGGACTTGCGGATGATCCCAAGTTAGAAATTCAACCTGCTCGTGACTCAACGCGTAAGCACGTGAAAAGGTGACGGTCATGCCTTCATCAGGTAAACCAGGTAAAGTCACGCGCATGTGTTCGGTCGGGCGTAGCCAGCCGCTGTCAGCATTGAGCGCATCATAATCGACGCCGAAACGCGCCCAAAAATCTTGCATAAAGGCGGCTAAATCATCGCTTCGTTCATTGGCCTGCACATCATCAATGATAGCTTGCGCTTGTTGTGGGCGAAAAGCGTTGAGTTCTTGTAATTTATCGCGGCCTTGGCGAATGTTTTCACGCAGTTCGGTTGCGCGTTCAGTGGTGGCCTGCAATAGCTCGTCGAATGCGCTTTCGTCATAACTTTCGTCATTCTCTACAGCGCTTAGGAAGGCCGCTATGTCGTCGGCGAACGCCGCGTAAATCAAAGAGCCTACAGCATTAGGTTGGGCAAAGGCTTGCATGGCTTCATACCATTGCAGCAACAGGTCATCACGACTCCCCAATAGCACCGGCACGTGAATTTCCACAGCTCCGGTTTGCCCAATGCGGTCTAAACGTCCAATGCGTTGCTCCAATAGATCTGGGTGCGTGGGTAGATCAAAGAGCACCAAGTGTTGCGCAAACTGGAAGTTGCGGCCTTCGCTGCCGATCTCCGAGCACAGTAAAATAGGACAGCCGTCTTCAGGGCTGGCGAAGAACTCGGCCGCACGGTCGCGTTCAAGAAGCGTCATCCCTTCATGGAAAACCGCAGCATGAATGCCGTGTTCAATACGGAGGTAATCATAAAGCTCTTGTACCGTCAGTGCTGAACTGCAAATGAGCACGACTTTCTCTTGTTTATGTTGCTTCAGCAGTTGTTGTAGCCATTGCGCTTTACCGGCAAATGGGCTGGCGCCTTCGAGTTCGAGCTCGGTCAATTCATAGGTGTGCAGACGACGTTCGGGAAAGCCGCCAATGTGGGCCCGGCTGTTACGGAACATCAGGCGGCCGGTGCCATAGTAATCAAGTAGACGGTCGAGTAACTTTTCCGCACCATGCTTGGCTAACACCTCAGCCATAGGCGTGAGTGCTTGGTAGTTCTCTTGTTCAGTCACAAACGCGGCAAAGTCATGAAAGCGATCAGGATCGAGCAATTGCAAGCGGGCAAAGTGCGCCTGCATTCCCGCCTGTTCTGGCGTGGCGGTAAGTAAAAGGACGCTGGCGATAGCCTGGGTCAGTTGCTGGAGCTGGTTGAAGTTTTGTGTTTCGGGTTCGACGCGATGTGCCTCATCTACAATCAGCAAGTCGAATTCAGCGCTGACAAGCTGGCTAAACCATGTGTCGCTGTCGAGTAAACTTTGGGGTACCACAATAAGTTGTTCGGCGGCGAACACATTGTCGTGATCTTCGCGCAAAGCACTGCAGCGCTCATTGTCGAACAAGCTGAACGCCAGCGCGAAGCGGCGCTTGAGTTCCACCAACCATTGGTGGCAGAGGCTGTCCGGCACGACCACTAGCACGCGTTGGCTGCGCCCCGTCAATAACCGACGTTGCAGAATCATTCCGGCTTCAATGGTCTTACCCAAACCAACTTCATCGGCCAAGAGCACGCGTGGTTGAAAGCGGTCAGCGACGCTGTGGGCAATGTAGAGTTGGTGCGGTAACAGTTGTGCCCGCGCACCGAGGAGGCCCGCGACGCGGCTTTGTTGCCAACGTTGCAGGTGCTGCCGTGCTTGGCCACGCAAGCGATACATGTCCAGACGGTCTGTCTTACCCGCAAGAATACGCGTGAGCGGGTGTTGCGTCGCCACTTGCGCAGCAAGCTGTGCTTCGGGGAGCGTGACGTCTTCGTCAGTGTCTTCGCGTACGCCATGATAGGTCAGAATGTGGTTCTCACTCGTGACTTGGGTCACGCGAAACCACCAGCCTTCGGCGTGTTGTCCGCGATCATCGGGAAGCAGTTGATAGCGCGCTAGCGGCGCTTGCTGGCCCGAATAGTGGCGCAGCTCGCCGGTGGCGGGAAACAGCACAGACAGCATACGGCCGTTGACCAGCGTTATCAGGCCTAGTCCTTGCTCGAGTTCTGTCTCGCTGAGCCAACGTTGGCCAGCGACAAAGGCTTGCGCAGGATCTTGTACCGTACTTTGGGTCATGCAAAATTCCTCTACTACTTGCGAGATGCGAAAAGGGCGCACATGGTAGCGAAATTTTTTTCATTCTTCACACCATTTTCATGAAAACTGCGCTAGTCTTAAAGTTGCTTGGCACGCAAAAATTATAATTAAACATTCCTGCTGCTTGAGGTTGCGCATGACAGAAACGACGCCCAAATACTATCTGTTAGACACCAACATTTTACTCCATGAACCCCTCGCTTTCCTGAATTTTGAAGAACATAACGTCGTTATTCCCATGGTCGTGCTCGAAGAGCTCGACAACATTAAAGATCGCCACAAGGATGTTAGCCGTGAAGCCCGCGTGGCAATTCGTTCGCTTGAAGATGCATTGAAAGACGCTAGTCCGGAAGAGATTCTGGCGGGGGTGCCGTTAAGCCGTATGCAAGGCGCGCATCATGCCGAAGGAACACTCGCAATATTCCCTGATTATCAGTTGAAACAAACCGATTCGGTTCTCAACCTGACCGAAAACGATCACCGGATTATTCAAGCTGCACTCGAGCTACAGAAAAAACATAGCGAAACCAAAGTGGTGCTGGTCACCAAAGACATCAATATGCGCCTTAAAGCAAAGGGCGCAGGGATCAAATTTGTTGAAGATTACCGCACCGACCAGCTCATTGACGATATTCGCTTTCTCTCCAAAGGCTTTGTTGAGCTCGAAGGGGATTTTTGGCAAAACGTCGGCGAAGTGACCAGTGTGCAAGAAGGCCGCGAGACCTTTCACGAAGTTGAACGTGAAGTGTTACCGACAGTTTTCCGCAATCAATATTTGATTGACGAAACGGAGCATTTTGCCGCGAAAGTTGTGGGCTATGACAAAGAGCATGTGCGGCTGCATGATTTGGGTTTTGAGCGCATGATGAGCTACCACGCGTGGGGGATTCATCCAAAGAATATCTATCAAGCCATGGCGATGAATGCCTTATTAGACCCCAGCATCGATTTGGTCATTCTTACCGGACCTGCGGGGAGCGGTAAAACCTTGCTAGCCTTGGCCTCGGCGCTCGAGTTGGTCATTGAGCAAGGCATCTATGAAAAGATCATCGTGACCCGCAATACGCCAGAAATCGCGGAATCCATTGGCTACTTGCCGGGCACCGAAGAAGAAAAGATGGCGCCCTGGCTCGCGGCCATCACGGACTCATTGGAAGTGCTCCATAAGCACGACGAAAGCATGGATTCGAGTCTGAACTACATCATGAATAAAGCGAACATTCAGTTTAAGTCGCTGAACTTCATGCGTGGACGTAGTATTCAAAACGCGATTGTCTTGCTCGACGAGTCACAAAACCTCACCGCATCGCAACTTAAGACCATTATTACCCGCTGCGGTACGGGCACTAAGATTATTTGCTCCGGTAACTTGGCGCAAATCGATAGTTATTACCTGACGGCAGTGACCTCAGGTTTGACCTATATTGTTGAACGCTTTAAAGATTACCCGGGTAGTGCCACAGTGAACTTGAATGGCGTGGTGCGTAGTAATTTAGCGCAGTACGCGGAAGAGAACCTTTAATTCTTTTTTATTAAAGGTTCGCCAAATAGTCTTCGAGTATTAGCTGTGCGGCGGCGCTATCGATTTTATCCTTGCTCAGCTCGCGGTAGCCACCGCGAGCAAAGAGCTCTTCTTTGGCTGCGACTGTGGTCAAGCGCTCATCCTGAAGCTCAACGGGTAAGCCAAAGCGGCCATGGAGGCGGTTCGCGAACTTTCTCGCTAAATCCGTAAGTGGTTGCTCACTTCCGTCCATATTGAGGGGCAGGCCCACGACCAATAATTTTGGCTGCCACTCAGCAATCATTTTTTCGACTTTGCTCCAATCCGGCTGGCCGTCTTTCGCTTTTAGCGCAGCTAATGGTGAGGCTGTGCCAGTAATGGTTTGCCCCACCGCGACGCCAATATTGTGGGTGCCAAAATCAAAGCCGATGATCTGACTCATGCGTGACCGGCTCCCGGACCAAGTTGCCAGGAGTGGAAGCCAAGCTTTTCGGTGGCGCGTTGCCAGCGCTCACTACTCGGGGTATGAAAGAGAATGTCTGGATCGGCCGGAATGGTTAGCCAGCTGTTTTCCGCGAGCTCGCGTTCCAGTTGTCCAGCTTCCCACCCTGCGTAACCTAGGGTGAGCAAGAAATGCTCAGGCGCCTGATCACGCCCCATCGCCTCAAGGATATCCTTTGAGGTGGTGATCATAATGTCGTCACTAATGTGAGCAGAGCTATTCCAGTCATTACTGTTGCCATGCAAAACAAAGCCACGATCGCGAGCCAAAGGGCCACCCGCAAACACCGGTTTATCGAACATGCTGGATTGCTCGGGAACTACAATTTCCAGTTGCTCGAGAACTTTAGCGACGTTGAGCTCAATGGGCTGATTAATGACTAAGCCCATGGCACCGTCTTCATTGTGCTCACAAATATAGGTGACCGAACGATGGAAAAAAGGATCCTCCATGTCGGGCATGGCGATCAAAAAGTGATTCTGTAAATTCGTGAGTGCTTCCATAAACCTCTAAGCCTTACCGCATTATGCTTGCAGACGTTTTTCAATGGCGGCAAAAAGTTGCCCAGCTATATTAATGTCATATGCGGATTCAATCTCGCGCATACAAGTCGGACTGGTGACATTAATTTCGGTAATGCGATCACCAATCACGTCGAGGCCAACCAATAATAGACCACGCCGTTTCAACTCAGGGCCCACGCGCCGCGCAAGTTCCCAGTCACTCTCACTTAACGGTTGCGGACGGCCGCTGCCGCCTGCGGCTAAATTGCCGCGTGTTTCACCAGCCGACGGTATGCGGGCGAGCGAGTAGGGCATTGGCTCACCATCGATAATGAGAATACGCTTATCGCCATCTTTGATCTCCGGCATGTAGCGTTGAATCATGGCATAACGCGATCCGTGTTCAGTTAAGGTTTCGATGATCACGCCGAGGTTGCTACCGTCAGTGCCAACGCGGAAAATCGATGCACCGCCCATGCCATCGAGTGGTTTCAGAATAATATCTTTATGTTCGGCATGGAAGGCGCGAATCTGCTCAGCGCGACGGGTCACAATGGTCGGTGGGGTCAAATCAGCGAACCATGCGGTAAACAGCTTTTCGTTACAATCGCGCAAACTTTGCGGCTTATTGACCACCACTGCACCCGCTTGTTCAGCGAGTTCTAGCATGTAGGTCGCATACACATATTCGGTATCGAAGGGTGGGTCCTTACGCATCATGATCACGTCAAAGTCAGCAAGTGGTTGCTCGACAACCTCACCCAGCTGATAAAAGTCTTCAGCTTGGTCAACAACCTGCACCGTGCGACTGCGCGCCATGGGTTTGCCTTGCACCAGTGAAAGGTCATGCATTTCTAAATAATGACATTCATAACCACGCGCTTGGGCTTCGAGCAAGAGTCGGAAGCTCGTGTCCTTATAGGTTTTCACGGTAGCGATAGGGTCCATGATCATTGCTAACTTCATAGTCGAACTCCTGAATGAATTAGTTTGAGCTGCCGGCGAGGTCGCCGAACTGATATTGCACTACCGAAAGCGCGGTCAGAGCTGCGGTTTCTGTACGTAATACGCGCGGACCGAGCTGCACAGGCTGAAAGTCGGCCGTCGCTGCCGCAGCGATTTCTGTTTCTGTTAAACCACCTTCAGGGCCAACAAGCAATTGGATATGCTGGTTGCTCACCTGCTGCTCCCGCAAAGCTTTTGTTGCCTGCGGATCGAGCGTGAGTCGCAACGCGGGAGGTAAGTTCGCCAACCATTGCGGCAAAGAAACCGGTGCTCGCACTTCAGGTACGTAAGCGCGACCACTTTGTTCACAAGCGCTGATCACTATTTTTTGCCATTGCAGGCGCTTTTTCTCTAGCCGCTCACCACTCAGTTTTACGCCGCAGCGCTCGGTAAATAAAGGCGTAATACTGTGCACCCCCAGTTCGACCGACTTTTGTAGCACAAAGTCCATGCGGTCGCCGCGCGAGATACCTTGGCCCAAGTGAATCTTTAGTGATGATTCACTGGTGTTGAACTGTAGGCCGGTGATACGAACCTCGACGTTTTTCTTGCTGGCGCTGACGATTTCGGCGCTGTAATCATAGCCATCACCGGTAAAGACCTGAATGGGCTGGCCGGCGTTCATGCGTAATACACGACCGACATGATTGGCCGCTTCATCGTCCAGAGCGATGACTTGACCCTCGGCTAGGCGAGGTTGTTCACTATTTTCGGCTAAAGACTCGAGCAAAGGGTGATAAATTCGCGGTACTCGCATAACATGGTCCTAATGAACTGACGTCATCATCTTATCAGAAGGAAACCCAACATGGCGACAAAGTACAACCTAAAACACTGGGCAGCGGCGGCCACCGTCTTGACCGCGACCGCTGGTCAAAGTGCCTGGGCCGAAGACGCGCACAGTTATGCGAAATTGCAAGAAGTGGCAACGCCACACCTCGCGCTCGACCTCACCGTTGATTTTGCTCAGCAACAGCTGCGCGGTACAGCGACCTACGATTTGGTGCGCCACAGTGACGCCACCACGCTGCATATGGATACGCGTGACCTAACCATCAACAAAGCCGAAATTTGGCAAGACAACGGTTGGCAAGAAACCAGTTTCAAGCTTGGTGATGCGCATGAGACCTTGGGCCAAGAATTGACCGTGAGTATTGGCGATGAAAGTAATAAAGTGCGCATTCACTATGCGACAGCGCCAAGCGCCAGTGGACTGCAATGGCTAACGCCAGAGCAAACCAAGAGCGGCAAGTTTCCGTTCATGTTCAGCCAGTCACAGCCCATACATGCGCGGAGCTGGATCCCGATTCAAGATACGCCGGCGCTGCGCTTAACCTATGATGCCAAGATCCAAACGCCGGAAGGCATGTTGGCGGTGATGAGCGCCGACAACAGTCTTGACCCTGAGCTGGATGGGAATTATTCCTTTAGTATGCCACAGCCGATCCCACCGTATTTGATCGCTATTGCCGCTGGGGAACTCGTGGTTAAAGAGATCAGTGACAACGTTGCCGTGTTTGCCGAACCCTACATCATTGACGATGCCGCATGGGAATGGGCCGATACACCAGCGATGATCACCGCGACGGAAGAAATGTACGGACCTTATCGTTGGGATCGTTATGATCTGCTGGTGTTACCGCCGAGTTTCCCTTTTGGTGGTATGGAAAATCCGCGTCTGTCGTTCATTACGCCAACGGTGGTGTCAGGCGACCGTACCTTGATTAACCTGATTGCACATGAACTCGCGCACTCGTGGTCTGGCAACCTAGTGACCAATGCAAGCTGGCGCGACTTGTGGCTCAACGAGGGCTTCACCAGCTATGTTGAGAACCGCATTATGGAATCGTTGTTTGGAGAGCGTCGTGCGCAAATGGAGCTGGCACTGGGTTACCAAGACTTGCTGGACAACATGGAGCGGCTGGCGCCGAAAGACACCGTGTTGAACCTTGAATTGGGCACGCGGCATCCCGATGATGTGTTCTCGCAAGTGCCGTATGTGAAAGGCCAGCTGTTCTTGGTTTATCTGGAAAATAAATTTGGCCGTGAAACTTTCGACAATTTTTTACGCCAGTATTTTGATGATTTTGCCTTTCAAAGCATCTCAACCGCCGAGTTTAAAGAGTACCTAGCGCGCAACTTGTTGGCGAAGCATCCCGGTGTGGTGTCCATGGATAAAATTAATGAGTGGATCCATGAGCCAGGTTTACCTGCGGATGCGCCTAAACCAACGTCAAACGCCTTTGCTGAAGTCGAGAAGCAAATGCAGCGTTGGCTGAAAGGCGGGCAATTACAAACCGCAGATTGGACGACTCATGAATGGCTGCATTTCATCAATAATCTACCGCTCGATATTTCGAGTGTGAACATGCGTCGCTTAGACGACCAGTTTAATCTCACGCAAAGTAAGAATGCGGAAATTGCACACGCATGGTTGAAGCTGTCGATCGTAAAAAATTATGAACCAGCACGCGATCGGTTGCGTAATTACTTGCTTAGCATTGGTCGCAACAAACTCGTAAGTCCGCTGTATCGTGAACTGGCAAAAACACCAGAGAACCTGAAGTGGGCGCGTGACGTGTATCAACAGGCGAAGCCGGGCTATCACCCACTTACGCAAACTGTAAATGAAGCCTTGCTGTATCCTGAAGAGTAATTCGGAAAAGTAAGCATAAGGAGTACGCTATGCCACAAGCAATAGGTTATGCAGCACAAGCTGCCGATAAAGATCTTGAGTATTTTGAGTTTGAACGTCGCGATCCGACGGCAGAAGATGTCGAAATTGAAATTGCTTACTGCGGGGTATGCCATTCAGACTTGCACCAAGCGCGTAACGAGTGGGGCGGTACGGTATTTCCATGTGTACCGGGCCATGAAATTGTCGGCAAAGTGACCCGTGTAGGCGATAAGGTTAGCAACTTCAAGGTCGGCGATACCGTTGGGGTCGGCTGTATGGTCGATTCTTGTGGTCACTGCCACAGTTGTGATGAAGGTCACGAGCAATATTGCGAGAACGGCTTTGTCGGCACTTACAATGGTGAAGATAAACATCTCGGTGGTGTCACTTTTGGCGGTTACTCAAACCGCATCACGGTCAAAGAAAGCTTTGTTCTGAAGGTCTCAGACAAACTTGAGCTGGCCGGTGTTGCGCCACTGTTGTGTGCTGGTATCACTACCTATTCACCTCTGCGCCATTGGGGCGTGAAGCAAGGTCACAAAGTCGGCGTGGTCGGTCTTGGCGGCCTTGGACATATGGCGGTGAAGCTAGCGTCGGCGATGGGCGCAGAAGTAGTGTTGTTTACTACCTCACCTGGCAAAGTCGAAGACGGCAAGCGCTTAGGTGCTGATCACGTGGTGATTTCGAAAGACGAAGAGCAAATGAAGGCGTGGACCAACAAACTCGACTTCATTTTGAACACCGTTGCGGCGCCCCACGACTTAGATGCTTATCTGAGCTTATTGCGTCTCAATGGCACAATGTGCCTAGTGGGTGTCCCCGCCGAGAGTCATCCGTCGCCAGCAGTCTTTAACCTGATTGCCAAGCGTCGTAGTTTGGCCGGTTCACTGATTGGTGGTATTGCCGAAACCCAAGAGATGCTGGATTTCTGTGCTGAACACGGTATTACCTCAGACATCGAAATGATCGCGATGGATGACATTAACGAAGCCTACGAGCGGATGCTGAAAAGCGACGTGAAGTATCGCTTTGTGATTGATATGGCGACGCTGAAACAGAAATAAAGACTTTTAGACGTCTAAATGTGGAAAGTTGGGCGTGGTTTCGTTAAACTACGCCCAATTTTTTAGGCTTAAGATAATTTGAGACACAACACTATGGCGAAGCACCTTTTTACTTCTGAATCCGTATCGGAAGGTCATCCGGATAAAATTGCTGACCAAATCTCTGATGCAGTTTTAGATGCAATTTTGGCCCAAGATCCGCGCGCGCGGGTTGCCTGTGAAACTTATGTCAAAACCGGCATGGTTTTAGTCGGCGGTGAGGTATCGACCAAAGCTTGGGTAGATATCGAAGAGTTGGCACGGAACACCGTGCGTGACATCGGTTATACCCACTCTGACATGGGCTTTGACGGCGCTTCCTGTGCAGTGCTAAACGCTATCGGCAAGCAATCGATGGACATTAATCAAGGTGTCGATCGCGCTTCGTTAGAAGAGCAAGGTGCGGGTGACCAAGGTTTAATGTTCGGTTATGCATCGAACGAGACCGACGTGCTTATGCCTGCGCCAATTACCTATGCGCACCGACTCATGCAACGTCAAGCGGAAGTGCGTAAGAATGGTACGCTGCCGTGGTTACGTCCAGATGCAAAAAGCCAGCTGACTTTCGTTTACGAAGACGGCAAACCTGTGGCGATTGACACCGTAGTGCTGTCAACCCAGCACGCTGAAGGCATTAGCCAAGCTGATTTGCGTGAAGCGGTGATTGAAACCATCATCAAGCCAGTGTTGCCAGAGGAATGGTTCCCAGTGAATCAAGAGCGTATTTTTATTAATCCAACTGGGAAATTCGTGATTGGCGGACCTATGGGTGATTGCGGCCTAACGGGTCGTAAGATCATTGTAGATACCTACGGTGGCATGGCGCGTCACGGTGGTGGTGCCTTCTCAGGTAAAGATCCATCGAAAGTGGATCGCAGTGCCGCTTATGCAGCTCGCTACGTGGCGAAAAACCTTGTTGCTGCAGGTTTAGCTGAGCGTTGCGAAATCCAAGTGTCTTATGCCATTGGGGTGGCTGAACCGACTTCGATCAGCATCGAGACTTTTGGCACTAGCCCATACAGCGAAGAGCGACTGATCGCCTTAGTACGCAAGCATTTTGACCTGCGTCCTTATGGTTTGATTCAAATGCTCGACCTTGAGCGACCAATCTATCAGCAGACCGCCGCTTATGGTCACTTTGGTCGCGATGCCTTCCCATGGGAGAAAACTGACAAAGCGGAAGCCTTACGCGCGGATATCTAATTTGCTTAGAAGCCCCGAATTGTGGACAATACGCCCACCTAGTGAGCCTATTTCTCAAGCAGCAATTTGGGGTTTTTCGTTATGACGACAGCAGTTTCTGAACGCAAGCATCTCGCCAACGCTATCCGTGCACTAAGTATGGATGCGGTCCAACAAGCCAATTCCGGACATCCGGGCGCGCCTATGGGCATGGCTGACATCGCCGAGGTGTTATGGCGTGACTACCTGAAGCACAACCCAAACAACCCCAATTGGGCGGACCGCGACCGTTTTGTATTGTCGAATGGTCATGGCTCCATGCTGATTTACTCACTGCTCCATTTAACGGGCTACGATCTCAACATTGATGATCTGAAAAACTTCCGTCAATTGCACTCGAAAACCCCAGGTCACCCTGAATACGGTTATGCACCAGGCGTGGAAACCACCACTGGACCATTAGGTCAGGGTGTCTCAAACGCCGTAGGTATGGCCTTAGCTGAGAAAGTGCTTGCCGCCCAGTTCAATCGTCCGAATCATGACGTCATCGACCATTACACCTATACCTTCTTAGGTGACGGCTGCTTAATGGAAGGTATTTCCCATGAAGTCTGCTCATTGGCAGGTACCCTGGGCCTAGGCAAATTGATTGCATTTTATGACGACAACGGTATTTCGATTGACGGCGAAGTCGAAGGTTGGTTTACCGATGACACCGCGAAACGTTTCGAAGCTTACGGTTGGCACGTTATTCGTGATGTGGATGGGCATGACGCGCAAGCCGTAGACCAAGCGATTCAAGCAGCACGCGGCGAAACCACCAAACCGACCTTAATTATTTGCAAAACCATTATTGGTTTCGGGGCGCCGAATAAGCAAGGCAGCGAAAGCTGTCACGGTGCGCCATTAGGTGCCGATGAAATTACCGCTGCACGGGAACAATTAGGCTGGAATTACAGCGCCTTTGAAGTGCCGGATGACGTCTACCAAGCATGGTCGGCAAAAGAAGCTGGCGCCGCGCAGGAAAATGACTGGAACCAACGCTTTGCTGCTTATGCTGAAGCTTACCCAGAACTCGCTACTGAACTGAAGCGGCGCTTAGCCAATGAATTACCAGCGGACTTTGCTGAACACGCTCAGGCCTATATTGAGAAACTGCAAGCGGAGCCGGCCGACATTGCGAGTCGGAAAGCCTCGCAAAATGCCATCAATGCCTTTGCACCGAAATTACCTGAATTGCTCGGTGGTTCTGCCGACCTTGCCGGCTCCAACCTAACTCTGTGGGATGGCGCTAAAGGGATTACCGCTGACGACGCCAGTGGCAACTATGTGTATTACGGTGTACGCGAGTTCGGCATGTCCGCCATCATGAATGGTATTGCCTTGCACGGCGGCTTGGTGCCTTACGGTGCGACCTTCTTGATGTTCATGGAATATGCGCGCAACGCGGTACGTATGGCGGCGTTGATGAAGCAGCAAAGCATTTTTGTCTATACTCACGACTCCATTGGTCTGGGTGAAGACGGCCCTACCCACCAACCGGTAGAGCAACTCGCAAGCTTGCGCATGACACCGAACATGAGCACTTGGCGCCCATGTGACCAAGTGGAGTCGGCGGTAGCGTGGAAAGCGGCACTGGAGCGCAAAGATGGGCCAACGGCTTTGATCTTTAGTCGTCAAGGCTTACCGCAGCAAGAGCGTAACGCCGAGCAGCTCGCGAATGTCGCCCGCGGTGGTTATGTCTTAATGGATAGTCCAGCCGCGCCTGAACTAATTCTGATTGCCACAGGCTCCGAAGTTGCCATTACTATGGCCGCAGCAAAAACCTTACAGGCGCAAGGCAAGCAAGTCCGCGTAGTATCGCTACCAGCAACAGACGTGTTTGACGCGCAACCGGCGGACTATCGTGAAGCCGTGCTGCCAAGTTCAGTGAGCAAGCGTGTTGCAGTCGAAGCTGGCATTGCTGATTACTGGTACAAGTATGTCGGTCTGAACGGCCGTATTATTGGCATGACCAGCTTTGGTGAGTCAGCCCCAGCAGGCGACTTATTCAAGCACTTTGGCTTTACTGCTGAGCACATTGTTACTGCTGCCGAGGAGTTACTCGCCGAATGAGCCAAGCCACTGCGCGGATAGCTATTAACGGCTTCGGCCGTATTGGTCGCAATGTGCTGCGAGCACTTTATGAGCGCGGCTATCGTGAGCAGTTGCAGATCGTTGCCATTAATGAGCTGGCGCCAGTTTCTGCCATGGCACATTTACTCAAGTACGATACCAGTCACGGGCGCTTCCAGTTGCCTGTGACCACTCCCGACGCGCATCAATTACAAGTGGCCGATGATGTTATTAAGGTTTCTGCCGAAGCCGAGATAAGCTGCCTCGACTGGGCTGACTTGGGCGTCGATATTGTGCTCGACTGCACCGGCGTGCATGGTTCGCGCGAAGATGGCGCGCATTACCATGAGTTGGGGATTCCGCAGGTGCTTTATTCACACCCTGGCGACCCTGACGTCGACTTTACCGCTATCTTCGGTGTCAATACCGACCAATTAACAGCGGCACACAGCATTGTGTCGAATGGCTCCTGTACAACGAACTGTAGTGTGCCGGTTTTGAAAGTGCTTGATGATGCTTTTGGAATCAAAAGCGGCGCTATTACCACCATTCATGCGGCCATGCATGATCAGCAAGTGATCGACGCCTACCATCAAGACCCACGCTTAGCGCGGGCTGCGGGGCGCTCAATTATTCCGGTGGATACGCGCCTCGCGCGCGGCATCGAACGTATCATGCCGCATTTTGCCGGTAAGTTTGAGGCCATACAGGTGCGCGTGCCGACCACCAATGTCACAGCAATGGACATTAGTGTGACCGTGCGTGATGAAGTCAGTATTGAGCGGGTGAATAGCCTTCTGGCCCAAGCAGCGCGTGGCAGTATGGCGTCTATTTTGGGCTACATCGATGAGCCGTTAGTGTCGATTGATTTCAATCATGATCCGCGCTCGAGTATCGTCGATGGCACGCAAACGCGGGTGGCCGATAAACATTTGATTAAAGTGCTGTGCTGGTGTGACAACGAGTGGGGCTTTGCCAATCGCATGCTCGACACCGCGCAAGCCATGCTTGCTCAGCAATCCGTTTCAACTTAAAGATTTAGTAAGAGGGTACAGGAATGTCTTCAGTCATCACTATGGATGATCTCGATTTAACCGATTTACGTGTTCTGATTCGTGAAGATCTGAACGTGCCAGTGAAAGACGGAAAAGTCACCTCTGATGCGCGTCTCAAAGCAGCAATTCCAACCCTGCAGAAAGCCTTGGATGCAGGCGCTAAAGTCATGGTGATGTCGCACCTAGGCCGACCAGAAGAAGGCGAATACGACGCCCAATTTTCATTGCAGCCGGTGGTTGATTACTTGAATGATGCTTTGTCTGTCCCGGTTAAACTGGCCAAGGACTACCTTGATGGCGTCGAAGTCGCCACGGGCGAAGTGGTGGTCTTCGAGAACGTCCGTTTCAACTCAGGTGAAAAGAAAAACGATGACACTTTGGCGCAAAAATTAGCCGCCTTGTGTGACGTATTCGTGATGGATGCCTTTGGCACAGCACACCGCGCCCAAGCCTCCACCCATGGTGTGGCAAAATACGCTGATGTTGCGTGTGCGGGGCCGCTATTGGCGGCTGAACTTGATGCGTTAGGTAAAGCTTTAGCCAATCCAGCGCGGCCACTTGTCGCTATTGTCGGTGGCTCAAAAGTGTCGACTAAGCTTACGGTACTTGAATCATTGTCGGGTGTGGTGGATCAACTCATCGTTGGTGGCGGTATTGCCAACACCTTTATTGCTGCCGCGGGCCACAATGTCGGCAAGTCTTTGTATGAAGCCGACCTAATGGACGAAGCTTCCCGTTTGGTGGCTGCTGCACAAGCCAAAGGTGGTGACATTCCAGTGCCGACGGATGTTGTTACTGGCAAAGAGTTCAGTGCAGAAGCCGTGGCAGAAACCAAAGCAGTGAGCAGTGTGAGCGCGGACGATATGATTTTCGATATTGGTCCAGAGACCGCTGATGCCTTTGCAAAAATTCTGCAAAATGCCGGCACTATCGTATGGAATGGCCCGGTCGGCGTGTTTGAATTTGACCAGTTTGGGGCAGGCACTAAAGCCTTGGCAGAAGCTATTGCAGCCAGCTCGGCCTTCTCTATTGCTGGTGGTGGCGACACCCTTGCGGCCATTGATAAGTACGGCATCGCTGATAAAATCAGCTATATTTCGACCGGAGGCGGTGCCTTTTTAGAGTTTTTAGAAGGTAAAAAATTACCTGCAGTCGCGATTCTGGAAGAACGCGCAGAGAATGGTTAACACCATTAGGATTCAACGATCAGGAGATAACTCATGGCTTTAATTTCACTACGCCAATTGCTCGACCACGCGGCCGAAAACGGTTACGGCGTGCCCGCTTTTAACGTTAACAACCTCGAGCAAATGCGCGCCATTATGGAAGCAGCGGATGCCACCGATAGCCCTGTGATCGTACAAGCATCGGCAGGTGCGCGTACTTATGCTGGCGCACCTTTCCTACGCCATCTTATTCTCGCCGCTATTGAAGAGTGGCCGCACATTCCAGTGGTCATGCACCAAGATCATGGTACTTCACCGGCGGTCTGCCAACGTTCGATTCAACTGGGCTTCAGCTCAGTGATGATGGATGGCTCATTGAAAGAAGACGGCAAAACGCCAGCCGATTACGACTACAACGTGAAAGTAACGCAAACTGCAGTGGCTATGGCTCACGCCTGCGGTGTTTCCGTTGAAGGTGAACTGGGTGTGTTGGGCTCACTGGAAACCGGTGAAGCAGGCGAAGAAGACGGCGTAGGTGCAGAAGGTAAACTCACCCACGACCAGTTGTTGACGGACCCTGAAGAAGCGGCGCAGTTTGTTAAAGCAACTAACGTTGATGCGTTGGCAATTGCTTGTGGTACCTCACACGGCGCTTACAAATTTAGCCGTCCACCAACAGGCGACATCCTTGCGATTGACCGTATTAAAGAGATCCATAAGCGTATTCCGACCACGCATTTGGTCATGCACGGTTCATCTTCAGTGCCGCAAGAGTGGCTAAAAGTGATTAATGAGTTCGGCGGCGAAATCCCTGAAACTTACGGGGTGCCAGTTGAGCAAATCGCTGAAGGCATTAAGCACGGTGTCCGCAAAGTCAATATTGATACCGACTTGCGCTTGGCATCGACAGGTGCGGTCCGCCGTCACTTAGCGGAAAACACCAGCAACTTTGACCCGCGTAAATTCTTAAAAGCTTCTACAGACGCCATGTTCGAGATCTGTAAAGCGCGCTACGAAGCCTTTGGTTGTGCAGGTCAGGCGCATAAAATCAAGCCAGTTTCGTTGGAAGAGATGTTCAAACGCTACGAAAAGGGCGAATTGGACGCTAAAGTGAACTAATCGGGGTTCTTTTTGACCGCAATCCCACGTTATACTTAGCAATAATGTGGGATTGCTAAAAAGACGAGGTGTTTGTGAATTTTAAGAAGACTTTGCCAGCATTGGCCGTTATTGCATGTTTAGGCTCGCCCGTTGCTTCGGCACAGGCGTCCATTTTCATGTTCGATGACGCGAATGACCTGAACACGGAAGAAAAGAAAGATTGGGATGCCTCGGCGGAGTTAGGATTACTCTTCACCTCGGGCAATACCAAAACCGAAACCTTCAAAACCAAACTCAATGCCGCGCGTGACTACGAAAATTGGCGTCACAAGGGCATGATCGACTACTACCGCTCCGAGCAAGAAGACCAAGCGACCGGTGACACCTACGTCACAGGCGATCGTCTATTTGTGTCGGGCCAGTCAAACTATAAGTTTAGCCCTGAAAGTCGCTCTTCAGTGTTTTTGTTTGGCTCTTATGAAGAAGACAAATTCAGCGGCTACGAATACCAAGGCACAGTCGCCGTCGGTTATGGCGCGCGTTATCGCTATAGTCCAACGTTATTTGCCGACTATGAAATTGGTCCGGGTTACTCGGTGAATAAGCCCATCGTTAACGGTGTTGTGCAAGAGCAAGAAAGCAGTGCTATTTTGCGTGTGGCCGGCAGCTTAGTCTGGGATATTTCTAAGAACTCGAAATTCAATGCCTTGGCTTCAACTGAAGTGGGTGAAGAGAACACCAAGTCACGCGGTGAGTTGTCGGTCTCGGCAAATGTGAATAGCTCACTGGCGTTAAAATTCTCAGTGGCAGCGAACCACAACTCATACTTAGAAGACCCGAGCAAAGAAAAGTTAGACACTGAAACCGCAGTGACCTTGGTATACAGCTTCTAACTTTCTTCGCGTCAGTAACTTAAACATCTCGCAAAAGCGGGTTGCCGATTAGTCCTCGGCAATCCGCTTTTTCAAATGTACCGGCTGGTTGCGTTTACGTATGCGAATATTCAGCAATTCGACAATGAGCGAGAAGGCCATTGCGAAGTAAACATAGCCTTTTGGAACGTGGAAGCCTAAGCCTTCGCCCATTAGGGTAAAACCAATCAGGATCAAGAAACTAAGTGCGAGCATTTTGATGGTTGGGTGGCGATCAACAAAGTCACCGATGGCCTTGGCCGCGAGCATCATCACCAACACTGCCACCACCACAGCAATAATCATCACCGCAACATAGTCGACGAGACCGACCGCTGTAATGACGGAGTCGAGCGAGAAGACGATATCAACAACCGCAATCTGCGTGATAATCGCACCAAAGGTTGCCGCTTTACCGGAGGATTTGGTTTCTTCGCTACCTTCCAAACTATGATGGATCTCTAACGTACTCTTACCGAGTAAAAACAGGCCACCAAAGAACAGAATTAAATCCCGCCCTGAAAATCCATAGCCGAGCACCTCAAAGAGCGGCTCAGTAAGGCCCATGACCCAGACAATACTGAGCAACAAGGCAATACGCATCCCCATGGCAAGAAGTAGGCCAATTTGCCGCGCTTTTTGCCGCTGGCTTTCCGGAAGACGCCCTACTAGAATCGAAATAAAGATAATATTATCAATGCCTAAGACCACTTCGAGTGCGGTTAAAGTGGCCAGTGCGATCCAAGCTTCAGGTAAAAAGATCCATTCAAACATTTAGCTTTCTCTTACATTGTGATGGGATTGAATTACAATAAACCTGTTATTTCGTAAAAACAACGCGGAATACTCTTTGCGCACTGCGGTCATTTTGGCTAGTATGCGCACCCCGATAGTGATCGGGAACACGATGATTCTAATAGCAGCAACAAAGGCGAACTTTTATGTCTGCAAACTCGTTTCTAGGTGTATTTGCAAAGTCACCGATCAAACCCATGATCGAGCACATTGCACAGGTGCACGACTGCGCAATGACTTTAAAACCTTTCTTCCAAGCCGTCTATGCCGGCAACTGGGATGACGCTGAAGAGCATCGCAAGGCGATTGTTAAAAAAGAAAAAGCCGCAGATGATCTCAAACGCGAAATCCGTTTGAACCTCCCTGGCGGTTTGTTTATGCCGGTTGAGCGTACTGATTTACTTGAATTGGTATCACAGCAAGACCGCATTGCAAACAAAGCGAAAGACATTTCGGGCTTGATTACTGGACGCGAATTGCAAGTTCCCGAGTCTATGGTCGAAGGTTTTGATGCGTATCTGCAACGCTGTCTCGATGCCACCGACAAAGCTAAAGAGACCATTGGTGAATTTGACGACTTGCTCGAGGTCGGCTTTAAAGGCCGTGAACGAAAAATCGTCGATAGCCTGATTTCGGAACTCGACCGTATCGAACAAGATACAGACGCATTGCAGGTGAAACTACGTCGTCAGTTGCGAGCGTTGGAGCAGGACATGAACCCGCTTGACGCAATGTTTCTCTACAAAATCCTTGATTGGGTCGGTGATCTCGCGGACCTAGCCGAGCGCGTGGGCGCGCGATTTGAGCTCATGCTTGCACGAGTCTAAGTCGGAGACAAACAATGGATATTATTTCTACTTATAACCTCACGCTGATTTTAATGGCGGCAGCTTTTGCCTTCTTTATGGCGTGGGGTATCGGTGCGAACGACGTCGCCAATGCTATGGGAACCTCAGTAGGTTCGAAAGCGTTAACCATCAAACAAGCCATCATCGTGGCGATGATTTTCGAGTTTGCCGGTGCTTACCTAGCGGGTGGCGAGGTGACCTCGACCATTCGCAAAGGCATCATTGATTCCGCTTATTTTGTCGATGCACCTGAGTTACTGGTGTTCGGTATGATTGGTGCCTTGCTGGCGGCAGGCTTTTGGCTATTAATTGCCTCGTACTTGGGCTGGCCAGTATCAACCACACACTCAATTATTGGTGCCATTGTTGGCTTTGCCGCTGTGGGCGTTAGCCCCGACTCGGTCGAGTGGGGCAAAGTCCTAGGTATCGTTGGTAGTTGGGTGGTGACACCAATGATTGCCGGTCTGATTGCCTACTTTATTTTCATTAGTGCGCAAAAGCTTATCTTTGATCGTGAAAACCCACTTGATATGGCAAAACGTTACGTGCCGTTTTATATGGCGCTGACGGGTTTTGTTATCGCTCTGGTCACCATCAAGAAAGGCTTGAAGCACGTTGGCATACAGTTTACCACGTTCGACGGTATTGCCTTGGCGATCGGGATTGGCGTTGTGGTCGGCGTGATCGGTAAGATCATGATTAGCCGCTTACGCCTTGACCCTTCCGCTGACAAAGACATGCATTACACCAACGTCGAGAAGGTGTTTGCGGTACTTATGGTTGTGACGGCCTGTGCCATGGCATTTGCTCACGGCTCGAACGATGTTGCGAACGCCATCGGTCCGTTAGCTGCAGTTGTTAGCGTAGTACAGAGTGGTGGTGAAATCTCAAGCAAAGCAGCGCTCGCGTGGTGGGTCTTGCCAGTGGGTGCTATTGGTATCGTGCTTGGTTTGGCCATGTTGGGTAAACGCGTTATTGCCACCATCGGTAAAGGCATCACGCATTTGACGCCAAGCCGTGGCTTCGCCGCAGAGCTAGCTGCAGCCTCGACGGTGGTTATTGCCTCGGGTACCGGATTACCGATTTCGACTACGCAAACCTTGGTAGGTGCGGTTCTTGGTGTCGGTATGGCACGTGGTATTGCCGCACTGAATCTGGGCGTGGTACGTAATATTGTCGTGTCGTGGGTCGTGACCCTACCGGCAGGTGCGATTATGTCGATTATCTTCTTCTTTGCTTTGAAGGCGATATTTGGCGTTTAAGCCAACCTAGTTCACTATAAAAAGGCGACTTCGGTCGCCTTTTTTTGTGCGTGTATGAAAATTTTCTGCTCTCGGAGAAAACTTTTTGCTGTTGGCGCTCGACTACAGTAGCAAAGAACAAAGGAACTCAATTGTGTTTGCACCATCAGATGAGCGGCTCGTGAGGCGAGCCTTAGAAAATAACAAACAGGCCTGGTTGCAACTGGTACAACGCTACGAAGGACTCGTGTTCAACTATGCGCTGCGTATGAGTGGCAGTCGCGACGATGCGATGGACTTAATGCAAGACGTCTTTTTGTCGTTATTCCGAAATTTGGCGGGTTGGCGCGGCGAGAGCTCATTTAAGAATTGGCTCATGAAAATTGCGCATCATCGTTGTATCGAACATTTTCGGCGGCGCCGAGAGTTTGCCGATGAGCACGATTTCGAGCAGCAGGAAAGTGAGCTGGACTGGCATAACCCAGAAGCCGTTTACCAAGGTCAGCAGCGCACGCAAAAACTCGTAGCGGCAATGCAGGAGCTTCCGCTAGAGCAACGGATCGTGGTCGAGCTGAAGTTTTTTCAGCATCTGAAGTTACAAGAAATGAGTCAGCAGCTCGATGTGCCGCTGAACACCGTAAAGTCGCGCTTGTATAAAGCGGTAGAACGCCTACAGCAGTTGGTGGAGGACGTATGAACAAGTCACATGAATTTCAGCAGTGGATTCAGCAAACTGCCGACGCAACACAAGCTGAACGCGTACCAGAGTGGCCACGGGAGTTGACCTATCGTGGCCATGCAGAACAGCCGCTGCGTTGGTGGCAACGGCCATTCTTGCCGGTCGCTTCGCTGGCTTGTTCGGCATTAGCATTGCTGGCCATTGTGAGTCAGTTGCAAGTACAGGTCACAGAGCAGGGCTTTAACGTGCACTTCGGTGGCGGCTTAACCGAGCAACAATTGCAAGCTGCCGTAGCGGAACGCATGAATGCTTATGCCGCGGAGCAACAGCTGCAAATGGCCGACTACGCTGCGAACCTGCGTGAGGATTTTCGCGATGACGTTGCGGCTGCGAATCAACAGTTGGTCAGTTATGTACTCACCACCAGCCGTAGTGAGCGCCAAGAGGATATGGAAGATTTGATCCGCTATGTGAACGCACAGCGAGAAGATGACCAAGTGTATTTTGCGTACCAACTATCGCAAGTGACCGATCAGTTTATTGAACCGAACGGTGACTTGAACAACACCCCAGATTTTGAGGCGAAGGAGTAACACCATGCGTACATTAATGACCCTATCAGCAGTAGCCTTGGCGCTAACCACAAGCACCATCGCACACGCTGATCAACAACAGCGTAGTGACCTACGAAAGCAACTGGAAATTATGAACAGTATTTTTTCGACGGCGTTAGCGCAAGAGCAAGAAAATACGTCTGAGCGTTCGCACTGGGTGTCACGTGACCGCTTGAATTACAATTATTTGGCCGGGCAGGGCGTGGTCTATCGGACCCGTGTGGGCGGCAACCGTATAATGTTTTTTGGTAATGAAGTACCGATGCCGCCTGTGCCGCCTGAGTTTACTGAACACACCGGTATGGAAAGTGTGGAAATTGAACTCGCTGTGGCCGAAGGTTTAGCGGCAGCTTCTGAAGCGCTTACTGAACTTGGTTTCGCCACCGAAGAGATTGAAGATGACGGCGAGGGCAATATTCGTGTGATCCGCACCTACACCGACGAGGTTCGTGAAAGCGCCGGTGATGTGCGGGAACTACGCCGTCGCGTGCGTGATTTGGAGCTCGCGCAGCGCAGTGCTGACGGCGCCGAAGCTGAAGCGATTGAAAAAGAGTTAGCGCAAGCACGGCAGGACCTAGAAGAGACCCAGCAAGCGCTCGAAGTTGCTCGCGCAGAAATTCACGAAGCACGTCAACAGGTGCACAAGAAAGTTGAAGTGCGCAAAGCGGAACGTGCTGAAAAACTACAACAGCATCTTGCAAGTTTTGAGCAAACAATGGCCAGTACCTTATGTGACTATGGCCGCACGCTGCGTGCTTTGCCTGAAAACGAACATGTCACCTTTGTGCTCGAAGGCGCCGGTGAAGAACAGCAAGGCGGCAAAGATAAGATTTATATCTTTTCGAAACGCCAATTAGAAAATTGTGAATCGCCAAGTGATCTTTTAACGAAGGCCAACACGTACAACTTTTAACTGGTCCTTAGGATCGGTTGTCATCTCTGTTTAGCACGCCTACTGGCGTGCTTTTTTTTGCCCGCTAAAACAGGTAAAGTACGCGCTCAAAAGAGCGGCAGTGATACCTATGGACGTAAAAGATTTTACCTTTGACTTACCCGACGAGCTGATTGCTCGTTACCCACAACCTGATCGCAGTGCCAGTCGCATGTTGCGCCTTGATGGTGCCACTGGTGAGGTCAGCCACTCGCAATTCAAAGCCATTGTCGATGAACTCGAAGCGGGTGATTTATTGGTGTTTAACGACACCCGCGTGATTCCCGCCCGCATGCTTGGCGAGAAAGTCTCGGGCGGTAAGGTCGAGGTGCTGGTTGAACGCTTGCTGGACGAACAACGCGTGCTTGCCCATGTACGCGCCAACCGAGCGCCCAAAGTCGGCGCTAAGTTCGTGCTCGAGGGTGCGGTAGAGGTGGAGATGCTCGGCCGCGACGGCGCCTTGTTCGAACTGAAGTTTCTCACCTCGGAACCCGTACTCGAGGTCTTGGAAAGCTATGGCCACATGCCACTGCCGCCGTACATCGACCGTCCAGATGAAGCGAGCGACCGCGAACGCTACCAAACGGTGTATAACAAAAAGCCCGGCGCAGTTGCTGCACCTACCGCAGGCTTGCACTTCGATGACGCTATCTTGGCGGCACTTAAAGCCAAAAGCGTGCGGTTTGCCTATGTGACATTGCACGTGGGGGCTGGCACCTTTCAGCCGGTACGCGTCGATAACATTGAAGAGCATCACATGCACAGCGAGTATGCCGAAGTACCGCAAGCAACAGTGGATGCGATTCTCGCCACCCAAGCTGCCGGCAAGCGTGTCGTTGCGGTAGGCACAACTTCGGTGCGTTCGCTGGAGTCAGCGGCACAAGCGGCAGTCGCCAAAGGCGAGAAATTAGCACCGTTTTTCTCCGACACCGATATTTTTATTTACCCCGGCTATGAGTTTCAGGTCATTGATGCCATGGTCACTAACTTTCACCTGCCGGAATCGACGCTGATCATGCTGATTTCGGCGTTTGCTGGTCGTGAACAGGTGCTGGCTGCTTATCAAGCAGCAATTGACGAGCGCTATCGCTTTTTCAGCTATGGTGACGCGATGTTTGTGACCCGTAAACCGAGCTAAGGTATACTGGCCGCCTCGGACTGTTTTTCCGTGATTTAACCGAACGGTGATGAAATGAAGTTTGAATTAATGAAAACCTGCGGCAAAGCGCGTCGCGGGCGTATGATTTTTGACCGCGGCGTGGTCGAAACCCCAGCTTTTATGCCAGTTGGAACGGCGGGTACCGTCAAAGGTATGACGCCAGAAGAAGTTAAAGCAACAGGGGCGCATATTTGTTTAGGTAATACCTTCCATTTGATGCTCCGCCCGGGCACACAAATTATTAAGCAACATGGCGACCTGCACGATTTTATGAATTGGGATAAGCCCATTCTGACCGACTCTGGTGGCTTTCAAGTTTTTAGTCTTGGTGAGTTGCGCAAAATCACTGAAGAAGGCGTGACCTTTCGCTCGCCAATCAACGGCGAGAAGATTTTGCTGACCCCAGAAAAGTCGATGGAAGTGCAGCGCGATTTAGGCTCAGACATTGTCATGATTTTTGATGAATGTACGCCTTATCCAGCAACGCAAGCTGAAGCACGCAGCTCCATGGAGTTGTCATTGCGCTGGGCGGAACGCTCCAAAGCAGCCCACGGCGATAACCCTTCAGCCTTGTTCGGCATTATTCAGGGCGGCATGTACGAAGAGCTACGCACAATCTCGCTCGATGGGCTGACCAAGATCGGCTTTGACGGCTATGCCATTGGCGGATTATCGGTGGGCGAGCCGAAAGAAGATATGATGCGCATTCTCGATCATATTGCTCCAGAAATGCCGGCAGACAAGCCGCGCTACTTGATGGGCGTGGGTAAACCAGAAGATTTGGTGGAAGCGGTGCGTCGTGGCGTCGACATGTTCGACTGCGTGATGCCCACGCGTAATGCCCGTAACGGCCACTTGTTTGTCAGTACTGGTGTGGTGAAGATCCGTAATGCCGTGCATCGCACCGATACTGGTCCATTGGATCCAGAGTGTGATTGCTACACCTGTAAAAACTATTCGCGTGCTTACTTACACCACTTAGACCGCAGCAACGAAATGCTCGGCGGGCGGCTGAATACCATTCACAACCTACACTTTTACCAAAAGGTGATGCAGGATCTGCGCACCGCAATTGAAGCGGACCGCCTTGAAGAGCACGTGGCCGAATTTTATGCCAAGCGTGGCCTCGAAGTACCTAGCTTAGGTTAAGGTCTGACGATGATCCCAGCCCCTCAGGCTGGGATCGAACGGGCGATATCGATCACGTAAGGCTTGATGCCTGCGAAGAAGAACTCGACAGCAATCAGCATGACTATCAAACCCATTAAGCGCATTAGAATCTTACTGCCACTGCGGCCCAGCTTAGCGAGGAGCTGACGGCCACTGGCCAACACTACGGCAGTGAGGGCGCAAACTAGCGCGATGGCAATGAACAAACTAATGGTTGCACTAGTGGTTGAGGCAGCCGTCTTGCCTTCCTGAATCACCAAAATCACCATGGTAATAGCGCCAGGTCCAGCAATCATGGGGATGCCTATGGGGGTTACCGCGACGTCAGAACCAAAGTCACCATCACTCTCGCCATCGACACGCTTAGGCACGGTGCGCCCGCGTAACATTTCAAAGCCCATCACAAAGAACAGAATGCCGCCTGCGACCCGCAAGCCGTTCACTGAAATGCTAAAGAAGCTAAAAATGGCTTCGCCAAGCAAGGCGAACACACTCAATGCGATAAAAGCCGTTACTGCGGCGCGCATGGCGACCCAGCGTGCCGCTTTTGGGCTCATGGCTTCAGTCAGGGCTATATAAATAGGCACGGCAGCAACTGGATTGATCATGGTGAACAGCGACGTAAACTGGAAAATAAAGGTTTCGAACATTACAGACTCCCCACAAGCCTCAAATAAGCACCGACGTTGCATCGGTAAGTCGCCGTATTGTATCAAAATTTTAAAAAAACGGTAAAAGAGTTAGAAAAAACCGCTTGCTGCGACATAAGCTGACGTGTAAAAGTGCCATAATGTATTTCACAAAAATAAAACATAATCTCCCAGGTTATATGAGCTTTCGCTTTGGAAGCGGTGATTTAACAGCATGATCGTCATGTTGACCAGCCTGATATTCATGCTTCACCGCTTCCATCCCTTTTTTCGCCTATGCCCTCACCAATTAAATTGATCGCAGGCTTTACATCAGGATCTGAACTCGCTACAATTCAGCACCATTTTTATTCGTCTTGGTCAAAAACTGACCAAAGTTGATAACCAAACAACAGAATGTTCATTGAGGTGAGATTTTAATGCCAGTTGTTAAAGTAAAAGAAAACGAGCCGTTTGACGTGGCGCTGCGTCGTTTCAAGCGTTCTTGCGAAAAAGCGGGCGTATTGTCAGAAGTACGTCGTCGTGAACACTACGAGAAGCCAACTGCAGAGCGCAAGCGCAAGAAAGCAGCAGCAGTAAAACGTCACGCGAAGAAATTGTCGCGCGAGAATGCGCGTCGCACTCGTTTGTACTAAGTTGTAGGGTCGCCCACCGACCTCAAGCTTTTACATCGCGACTGGTTACTGACTAGCATCCTGCTTTTACAGTGACTGCTGAGAGCCGAAGCCGTGTTACACGCTTCGGCTTTTTCATTTCTGCAAGAAGCGGTACAATCGATCAACCTTCGCTCGATGAATGACTAGGGAACCGCAGATACCATGGCAGGGCTTATCCCCAAAAGCTTTATTTATGACCTTCTTGACCGCGCCGATGTGGTCGAAGTCGTGGATAGTCGTGTGCCTTTGAAAAAAGCTGGCCGCAATTATCAGGCGTGTTGTCCTTTCCATAACGAAAAATCTCCGAGTTTTACCGTCGCCCCCGATAAACAGTTTTTTCATTGTTTCGGTTGTGGTGAGCATGGCAATGCCATCGACTTTCTGATGCGCTATGACGGGCTTGAATTTCCCGATGCGGTTGAGGAACTTGCCTCGATGATGGGGGTTGAGGTGCCACGCGAAACATCGGTGAACCCGCAAGCTGAAGCGCGCAAGCGCCAACAAGCGGCCGATGACTATCAACAGATGGAGCGCGCCAGTGCGTTTTTTGCCAAGCAGCTCCGCCAACATAAAAATTCCGCCACCGTCGTCGACTATTTGAAGGGGCGCGGCCTGAGTGGCGAAATAGTAAAGCACTTTGGTATTGGCTATGCGCCCGATGGTTGGGACGAACTGTTGAAGAGTCTGGCGAAGGATCAAGGATCGCGTCAACAACTGGTGGATCTAAAGCTGGTCAACCGTAATGACAATGGCCGTCATTATGACTTTTTTAGAGATCGGGTGATGTTTCCAATTCGCGACCGTCGTGGCCGTGTGGTTGGTTTCGGTGGCCGCATCTTGAGCGGTGACGGGCCCAAATACCTGAACTCACCCGAAACACGTATTTTCCATAAAGGCCGTGAGCTTTATGGGTTCTATGAGGTTAAGCAGGCCCATCGCAACCTCGAGCAAGTGGTCATTGTGGAAGGCTACATGGACGTTGTGGCGCTTGCCCAGGCGGGCATTGATTTTGCCGTGGCGTCGCTGGGTACCGCCACCACCACAGAGCAGTTACAAATGCTGTTTCGCGCCACCAAACGTGTGACCTGCTGCTATGATGGCGACCGCGCGGGTCGTGATGCAGCGTGGCGGGCGCTCGAGAATGCGTTACCGCTGCTAACGGACGGCTTGGATCTGAATTTCCTCTTTCTACCTGACGGCGAAGATCCCGATAGTCTGGTGCGGCAAGAAGGCGCGGAGACGTTTAAGGCGCGGTTAACCAAGGCACAAAGCTTCACTCATTACTTCTTCCATCATTTGACGGAGTCCCTTGATCTCACCACCGATGCGGGACGCGCGGCGCTATTGAATCAGGCACGGCCCTTGATCGAGAAGATCGCCAGTGACTATTACCGCGAAGAGTTGTTGAAGGAACTCGCACGGCTACTGCGTCGTGAAGTTTCGCAAATTGCTGGGCAGGTCAAGCAGCGGCCACAGCAAACTCAGGCTCCTGAACAATTGAAAATGACACCCATTCGACGCGCCATTGCCTTACTTTTGCAGTACCCGCAATTGGGCCACGAGGTGCCATTACATGAAGAGTTGGCGCAACTCAAGCTGCCCGGTATTAGCGTATTGCTGGAATTGCATCGACAAACCCGGGAACAGAATCTCAATTCCGCGCAGTTGGTCGAGCTCTGGCGTGGGCGCCGCGAAGAAAAGCTCTTGCGGCAACTGGTAAGCTGGGAACATCACCTCGACCAAGACAATATCAGCCAAGAGTTTTTTGATACTTTTCTTTATTTTATTGATTTATTTGTCGAGCAGCGAGCCAACGAATTGCTGGCGAAAGAACAGCAGGCGCCGCTTACAGCAGATGAAAAGCGTGAATATATGGCGCTGATGCAGCATAAAGCGCAGAAAACGCATTCGTAAAAGTGAGTAAATTCACTAAAAGCTACGGAAATTGTAAAAGCTCCATGCACGTCTCATTTCAAGTCCAAAAATAACTCATTGAAAAACAAAGAGTAAAAAAACTATAAAACTTGGCATTAACTTTGCTTCTAATCAGTCGAAGAGTTTAGTGTCAGCTAACTCCATTATCTTCTCTGAAAACGTTAAGCAAAGGATAAACAATGAAAACAATGAAAGCTTTAGCAGCGGGCGCAGTCATTTTGACTTCAGTCATGACGTTGCAGGGTTGTCTGATTGTCGCTGATGGTCATGGTGATAATGACTGGTCAACGAGTGATTTTCGCAAGGTAGAAGAACAAAACCGTGCGCATATCGCTGCACTTTCTGCCGCAGCAACTCCTGAGACAGTACGTGCGACCATGGGTACGCCAAATTTTGCTGACCGTACAACTATTAATGGCGTTCGCTATGACGTTTTGTATTACCGTACGCACCGAGTTGAAGGTGATGGCAATACCACCCGTGACGAATGCACGCCATTGGTTTTTGAGGACGGTAAACTGGTCGGCACTGGGCAATTAGCTTTGGACCGGATCCCACAACAGAATTGATTATTTTCTGGCTCGAAACTGCTTAATCTGCTACACTAACCGGTCTTGAATTCGATACCTCAGTTTAAGACCGGTTTTTATTTATCCATTTGAAATCACAGGTGGTAGATCTGTATGCAGCAGAGTCGTCAATCGCAACTCAGAATTCTTATTGCCAAAGGAAAAGAGCAGGGTTACCTGACTTTTGCGGAGGTCAACGATCATTTACCTTCTGAGATTGTAGATTCCGATCAAATTGAAGATATCATCGCCATGATCAATGACATGGGGATCAAGGTGTTTGAAAACGCCCCCGATGCCGATGACTTGATGATGAGTGAAGACACCGCAGACGAAGATGCTGCGGAAGCCGCGGCGGCAGCACTCGCAAGCGTGGACGGCGAATTAGGCCGCACCACCGACCCGGTGCGCATGTATATGCGTGAAATGGGTACGGTCGAATTGTTGACTCGCGAAGGCGAAATCGACATTGCGAAGCGCATTGAAGAAGGCATCAACCAAGTTCAATGCTCAGTTGCTGAATATCCCGAAGCGATTAATTTCCTCCTCGATCAATGGGATCAATGTGAAGCCGAAGAAATGCGTCTTACCGACATCATTTCTGGTTTTATCGATCCTAACGAAGTCGACGAAGCCCCAGTTGCAGCGACGCACATTGGTTCTGAATTGTCAGAAGAAGAGCTTGAAGACGAAGACGACGATGATGACGACGATGACGACGATGATGATGACGCGAATGAAGGCGGTATCGATCCAGAGTTTGCGCGGCAAAAATTCGGAGAGCTACGCGACCAGTACGAGAAAACCCGCGCTGCCATAAGCAAGCACGGCCGCGACAACGCCAAGGCACGTAAAGAAATTGATGCGCTAAGCGACCTCTTTAAGCAGTTCCGCCTGGTTCCTAAGCAGTTTGACCGCTTAGTGAAAGACATGCGTGACATGATGCATCGTGTGCGTGTGCAAGAGCGTTTGATCATGAAGATGAGTGTCGAACAGGCGAACATGCCGAAGCGCGCGTTCATGAAAGCTTTTGCCGGTAACGAGAACAGTACGGCTTGGATTGATGCCGCAGTCGAGAGTGGTGAAAGCTACGCCGATGGCATCGCTGAGCTGCGTACCGAACTTGAGCGCTGTGTAGCGAAACTGTCAGAAGTTGAAGTCGAAACCGGCCTAACCATTGCGAAGGTTAAAGACATTAACCGCCGCATGTCGATTGGTGAAGCCAAAGCACGTCGCGCTAAGAAAGAAATGGTTGAAGCGAACTTGCGTTTGGTTATTTCAATCGCGAAAAAATACACCAACCGTGGCTTACAATTCTTGGATCTCATCCAAGAAGGTAACATCGGTCTGATGAAAGCGGTCGATAAGTTCGAATACCGTCGTGGTTATAAGTTCTCAACTTATGCGACCTGGTGGATTCGTCAGGCCATCACGCGTTCGATTGCTGACCAAGCGCGCACCATCCGTATTCCTGTGCACATGATCGAAACGATCAACAAGTTGAATCGTATTTCGCGTCAAATGCTGCAAGAAATGGGCCGCGAACCTTCGCCAGAAGAGCTCGCCGAGCGCATGGTGATGCCAGAAGATAAAATCCGCAAGGTACTGAAGATTGCCAAAGAGCCAATCTCTATGGAGACACCGATTGGTGACGACGAAGATTCGCATCTTGGTGACTTTATCGAGGACACCACCCTCGATTTGCCAGTGGATTCTGCGACCTCTGAAAGCCTTAAGAACGCCGTTCGTGGTGTTTTAGGTGGCTTGACCCAGCGTGAAGCGAAAGTCTTGCGTATGCGTTTCGGTATCGACATGAATACCGACCACACTTTGGAAGAAGTGGGCAAACAGTTTGACGTGACCCGTGAGCGGATTCGTCAAATCGAAGCCAAAGCCTTGCGCAAGTTGCGTCATCCAAGCCGCTCAGAACAACTGAAGTCGTTCTTGGACGAGTAAGGCTAAAGACGAACGAAAACGCCTCTGTAGTGTCGAACTGCAGAGGCTTTTTTATGAAATCTGCCGCCATTTTTGTTAAGCTGGTGCTAATTTCGCTGAAAAGGATACTTTATGACCGCAATGGATCAGAAGAAGACTGATACTCCGCAACCACGTCGTATCGTGGACGCGCATTTGCACATCTACAACGATGCGTATCCGTTATTAGAAAACCAAGGTTTTTTACCACCACCTTTCTCGGTGGAGGATTACAAGCATCGCACACGCGACCTGCCCATTGTCGGCGGTGTGCTGGTGTCAGGCTCTTCACAAGGTTTTGACCAAAGCTACTTGAAGCCTGCACTCGACCAGCTCGGCGACAACTTCGTGGCGATCACCAACTTGCCGAGTACGGTATCGGACGAAAAGATTTTGTCGTTGCGCGATGCCGGTGTTCGCGGTGTGCGTGTGAACTTGAAACGTCGCGTCGTCAGTGGACTCGATAACTTGGTCGACTTTGGCATGCGGATTTGGGATTTAGCGGGCTGGCACCTCGAAATGTACGTGGACAGCCGTGAACTCGACGAAGTTGTTCCAAAACTCGTTAAGTTACCTAAAGCGTCGGTGGATCACCTTGGCATGGCACGCTCAGGTTTGTCGCAAGTGCGTAAGCTTGCAGAAGCAGGTGTCCATATTAAAGCCAGTGGCTTTGGCCGCACCGAAGTTAACGTTGCAGAGGCCGTACGCGCACTGTACAAGACCAACCCAGACTGTTTGATGTTCGGTACTGACTTACCGTCAAACCGCGCTGAGCGCCCCTTTAACCTCAGCGACATCACCACAGTTGCCGCAGCCCTCGATGACGACGACGCCATCGACAAAGTGTTCGCACGCAACGCAGCTAAATTCTACGACATAAAGCTTTAAAAACAGCCCTTCGGGGTCATGACAAGCGGGCCAAAATTGCATATACTTGCGCCCGCTTTTTCAATTCCTATCTAGCATACCCTGCAAGGGCCCCTTAGCTCAGTGGTTAGAGCAGCCGACTCATAATCGGTTGGTCCCCAGTTCAAATCTGGGAGGGGCCACCACTCTTTGACTTCTGTCGCTCTAACGCCAATTCAGCCAGCAAAGCCGCCAGCTCGTCTAGTAAAGATTTTGAGGCGTTACCTACGTTTTAGTTTCGGTTTACTTGAGGTTTTTCGTTTGTGGGTAGAACCTGCTAAATTAAGGCATGCCCATTAAACAGATGCGAAACAATGCTGAACAACACTAATAAACGTGCGTTAGTTGTCGAAGGCGGTGCCATGCGCGGTATTTTTGCCGCCGGTGTGCTCGATGGCTTTATGCGCGATAAGTTTAAGCCGTTTGATGTCGCTATTGGCGTCTCGGCGGGCTCGACCAATCTCATTGGTTATTTAACTGATGACTACCAACGTAGCTATCGCATTTTGACTGAGCTGGCACAATCAAAGGATTTTATTGACCCGATACGGGGTATGCTGGGCGGGCATTTATGCGATGTGGAATGGTTGTGGCGCACGTCCTACGATCAGATTGAATTGCACTTCGAGCACTATCTAGAAGGCAAGGTTCCACTTTACGCAGTGACGACGCGCGTCGAAGATGGCGCGCCGTGCTATATCCAGGTTGACGACCAAAACATGCACCAGCTGTTTCCGGCATCGTGTGCGATTCCGTTGGCCTTCCGCGACTTCCCAGAAGTCGATGGAGTGGCAATGACCGATGGCGGCGTGGCGGATTCGATTCCGGTTTTGAAAGCTTACGAGATGGGCGCCCGAGAAATTACTGTCATTCTCTCGCGTGCGAAGGGCTACCGCAAAACTTCAGGTCGCTCGCTTGGCATCACGCGCCGGATTCTTAGCCAATACCCAAAACTCTGCGATGCCATTGAAGACCGTTCAGAGCGTTACAACGCCACTATAGATTTTATCGAGAACCCGCCGGCAGACTGCACAATTCATATTATTGCGCCCCCAGAATATATGCCGGTAGGGCGCTTTACTCGCCAGCGCGAACGCCTCGAAATTGGCTACAACGCTGGCTTACGCGCTGCCTTTGAGCACATTGATCAGTTATGACTTTGCGCCTCGTGCGGCATGGAGCTTTTTGTAACTTTCAATCAAACGCAGGTGCTTGTCTAAACCCTCAAGTTGCATGCTGGTCGGCGTCAGGCCATGAAAGCGCACACTGCCTTCGACCGAGCCCACGACAGCGTCCATGGTGTCGTCACCGTACATGCGGCGCAGGTTAAAGATAAAGTCGTCGAGCTCTAGCTCGTCGTCGAGTTCAATCTCCAAAACAGCTTGCACGGCGCGGTAGAACAGCACACGTTCAACGGTATTGTCGTTGTATTGCAAGAACATCTCGACGCAATCAAGCGCATCTTCGTGCTGGCCGAGTGCTAAGTAGCTGAGCAGTTTCAATTCGAGAATCGTGAGTTGGCCCCATACGGTATTTTCGTCAAACTCTATGCCAATCAAGGTAATGATATCGGTGTAATTGTCGAGTTGGCTTTCTTCTAAGCGGTCTACAAGATCGCGTAATTGTTCGTCCGACAAACGATGCAGGTTGAGAATGTCTTCGCGATAGTCGAGTGCCATATTGGTGTTATCCCACACGAGATCTTCCACCGGGTACACTTCTGAATAGCCAGGTACCAAAATACGACACACGGGCGCGCCCAAGTCTTCATACACTGCGACATAGGCTTCTTTGCCAATGTCGGCGAGGATTTGCAACAAGGCCTCTGACTCTTCGGCGTTGCTGCCCGAGAAATTCCAATCGGCAAACTCGTAATCGCTACGCGCACTGAAGAAACGCCAAGAGACTAAACCTGATGAATCGATAAAGTGCTCAACAAAGTTATTTGGCTCGCTCACCGCCATAGAATTAAAGGTCGGCGGCTGAAAGTCGTTTAAGCCTTCAAAGCTGCGGCCTTGCATAAGCTCGGTAAGACTCCGCTCAAGCGCCACGTGCATACTCGGATGCGCGCCAAAAGAGGCAAAGACACCGCCCGTGCGCGGGTTCATCAAGGTGACGCAGGTCACTGGGAATTGGCCACCTAAAGAGGCGTCTTTGACCAGTATCGGGTAGCCTTGGGCTTCCAGTGCTTCCACGGCCTCGACCAGCTCCGGATAGCGCGCCATGACTTCGTCGGGCACATCGGGCAGGGCGATTTCGTTTTCCAGAATCTCGCGCTTAACGGCGCGCTCAAAGATCTCGGATAAACACTGCACTTGCGCTTCCACAAGCGTATTACCGGCGCTCATGCCGTTGCTGAGGTATAAGTTTTCGATCAAATTTGAGGGGAAATAGACGGTTTCGCCGTCCGAATGACGCTTAAATGGTAAAGCGCAGATACCGCGGTCACGGCGGCCTGAATTGGTATCAATCAAATGTGAGCCACGCAGCTCGCCTTCGGGATCGTAAATCGGCAAGCAGTGGGCATCGAGCAAACCCGCGGGTAGGCTGTCGTCTTCAGTTAAAGGAAACCATTTCTCGTTTGGGTAGTGCACGAATTCACTATTGGCAATCTCTTCGCCAAAGAACTGGTCGTTGTAAAAGAAGTTGCAGTTCAGGCGCTCAATGAACTCACCTAAAGCGGAAGCCAACGCGGCTTCTTTGGTTGCGCCTTTACCATTGGTGAAGCACATTGGCGAAGCGGCGTCACGAATGTGCAATGACCATACATGCGGAACAATGTTACGCCACGAGGCAATCTCGATTTTCATGCCCAAGTCGGCAAGGATCTTGGTCATGTTGGCAATGGTTTGCTCAAGCGGCAGGTCTTTACCTTCGATGTAGGTGAGCGAACCGCCTTCTGGCGCGCCCATCAACAATGCTTGGGCATCTTCATCAAGGTTCTCGACCACCTCGATTTGAAACTCGGGACCGGTTTGCACCACTTTCTTCACGGTACAACGCTCAATGGAGCGCAAAATGCCTTGTCGATCTTTGTCGGAAATATCTTCCGGAAGCTCGACTTGAATCTTAAAGATTTGGTTGTAGCGATTCTCCGGGTCAACGATATTATTCTGCGACAAGCGAATATTTTCCGTGGGGATATCACGCGACAAGCAATACACCTTCACAAAATAGGCCGCACACATGGCCGACGAGGCCAAAAAGTAATCGAATGGACTCGGCGCAGAGCCGTCACCTTTGTACCGGATCGGTTGATCGGTGACCACCGTGAAGTCATCAAATTTAGCTTCGAGGCGAAGGTTGTCGAGAAAATTAACTTTGATTTCCATTGTGAGCGCTACTTTTGACTAGGGCTATTGCCGTGAATGTTGTCTACAGTGCCTATTATCCACATTTTAGCCCTTGTCGTCTGCGTGGAATTTTTTACCATTATGTATTACCCTTGTCTGACAATAATTATTCAATAAAACGCAAAGACTTTTCTACATGACAGCATCGCTACGCCAGTCAGTCTGGCTTCTACTTAGCTTGACAGTTTTTTGGGTGGCTGGCGGGCACGCGTCGGTGCACGCTGAAGTGCCGACGTCCACTATTGCTAATGGTCCGATTCAATTGGAAAACTTTCCTATTGAATACACCATTGCGCCGCGACCGAACATGAAGTTGAGCGAGGTTCGAACCTTAGACTACACGCCGTATGAAAGCCGTCTTGCACTCGGTACCGAAGCCAAGTCGGTGTGGGTCAGATTCCGCATAGAGAATAGTGGCGATGCGTCGCGACGTATTTTTATACACTTTCCTGAGGCCTATCATAACCGCGCTGTGGGGTTTTATGAGTTGCATGGCGAAGCACTCGCAAAGCAAGCTGTGATTACACTCAACAGTGCCACAGAGAGTCGGTATATGGTCCGCGAACAAGCGGTCTATGATACCACCTTGGCGGCCGGCGAAAGTGCCACTTTTTATGTGCACAGTTGGTCGTACTCGCACCAATGGTTTGCGCTTAATGTTTACGATGAAGCCCATTCACGAGACGCTTTGGCGGGAACCATGCTCGATATCGCTTTGATGGTCGGTATCTTGCTCGCCCTAATCATTTTCAACTTCTTACTTTATTTTTCGTCGCGCTCGCTCGACAATGTTTACTATGCCTTGTATCTAATTTCAGGTGCCGTCTGGATCGCCTTGTCCTACGGTTTACTTGGCAATATGTTTAATTTGTTTGGCGATATTGCCTTGCAGTTCCATTTGTCTCTTATGGCGATGGCCGCGTTCCTTATTTTGTTTATGACCGCGATTTTTGATACCAAAAAGAGCTTCCCGACTGAGCATAAAGTGTTGAGCGTTATGCTTGCCATCCTCGTGATTGACTTTATTTATGGCATTTTCGATATTGTCGGTGCGCTGAGCTACGCCAGCTCGATTGCGGCAATCATGATCTTAATCACCTTGTCTGTGGGGCTTTCGATCTGGCGCAAAGGCCATCCACTGGCGGTGTACTTTTTGCTTGGCCATGGCTTCTTCTTTACCTTCAACGCCCTCGCGGTGCTCTATTACAAATCAATTCTCGATTTTAGTTACATCACCAAGCACGGCGTCGGCATAGGGATAATGCTCGAGGCCCTGATGCTGGCCTTCATTGTCGCCTATCGCATTAAAATGCTCGAACAAGTGAAAGCCAGCCAAGAACAATTGCGCATTGAGGCCCAAACCGATTCACTTACCGGGCTTTATAACCGCCGTTATTTCCATCGCCGCGCCAATGAGCTTCTGCACAAGGCCAAAGCACAGGATGTTGCCATGGCGGTATTGGCTATCGATTTAGATGACTTTAAACAAGTCAACGATGCCTATGGTCATCAAGTTGGTGATAAGGTGTTAGTGGAACTGGCAAAATTATTACGTGAGAGCTGCCGCTCGCATGATGTTGTCGCGCGGTTTGGTGGCGAAGAGTTCGTCATGTTGCTGTATCGCACCTCACTTGAAAGTGCCGAAGCTATCGCGGAAACGCTACGTCGCCAAGTGCGTACCCTCGCTTTCGATAACATCGTTAACGAAGACCTTTTGGTAACTGTCAGTGTGGGCGTAACCGCGGTGGACTTGAATATATCGTCGATCGAACTGGCGCTGCACGACGCAGATACCGCCCTATATCAAGCAAAAGGAAGTGGCAGAGACCGCGTGTGCGTCTATGGTGACGAAGGTGACGTAGAGCTAGCAACGGATACGAATTAGTAGGGCAGTTGCGGATCGTTGTCGGCATAGCCACTGCCAATTGCGCTGAAAGGCAAGTTTAAGCCCAGTTCGGGAAAACGTAAGGCCAGCCAGGCTGGAAAGGTATTGCTGTTTGGACCTGGGACAGCTTTATACTCATTTGCCCAAGGATACTCTTTAGCGGCTGCAGCAATTTGCGGGATCAAGCGCTCTGCTTTACTGCCGGTAACAGTCAGTAGTTTCTCTGGGCGAGCGCCATACCAATAGCGATCAGGGGTTGCCGTTTGATAGGTACGCAATGCTGGTTGTCCGTTCTCGACGCGCCAACCGACAATCTCATACACAGTATATTCACTGGCGTTTTCAGGCTTCACCGCGAGCCAAGTATGAACCGCAAACCAGCCACGCCAACCAAAAGCGTCCGCCGCATAGGCTTCAATAACTGCCTCAGAGGTGGATTCTGGTGCGAGCGATAGTCCCGCAGGCTCACGTGAGGCATTGCGCCAATCACTTGACGAACACCCCACAAGGCTGGTCAGCAGAAAAATGCCAGTAATAAGTAATAACAACAGACGTTGCAAAGCCTTACTCCCTAACAAAGAAACTCGGTTCTAATAATTCGGCAAAACCTGCTTAAAAGATCAGCCTAAGAACTGATATACTTCTGTTAAACAATACTAACAAAATGGAAACCAAGCCATGAAATTCAAAGGACTACTCATCGGCGCTGGCGTTGTTGTCGCTAGCCTCGCCATCGCCCCCTATTTTGTCGGGCAACACGCGCAGCAGAACATTGAACATTACGTCAAAGTGTTTGATGAAGGTCAGCCGGGCTACAAGGCCGAAATCGTCAGCTATGAGCGCAATTGGTTTGCGAGCACGGCGGTGATTGCTGTGGCCTTTGATCTCGGCGCTCTAAGTGATGTCACCGACGAAGAAATGCCCGAGCTGGCGACGGAAATGGAGTTGCAGTTACAGCATGGCCCCTTACTTACTTTAGATGGCTTTGCCTTAGGTTGGCAGGCGTGGCAGTTGGTGAGTGCCGGCGATGATGTGCGTGAGCATTTAACTTGGGATGCCGACGTGCCGCTGTACCGACAGAGTGGCTGGGTTAACTTGCTCGGCGATGCGGCATTTTCAGATGCGACCCCGCAGCTTGAGTCAACCCTTGCTGATGGCGAATTTAGTTTCTCACTGAGTCCCTATAGTGGCACGGGAACCTACGCAAATCAGCATCTGGTTTATGCGGGTACTGCGGAAGCTTTAACGGTTAGCGCGGAAGAATTCGCCGCCACGATGACCGGTTTCAAACTGGCCGCGGATGCGACTGCGAGCTTGGAAACCATGCTCAAGGGTGCGCTGTATCAAACCAATGGCCACTTGGAAGTCGCGCAGACCGAAGTGACTGCCGCCGGTGAGCCGGTGTTCGTGATGGACGACCTTGTAGTAAAATCGGCGATTGAATTCGTCGATGATTTGCTAAATTTTGATCTGAGCTATCAGATCAAACAGCTCGAAGTGAGCGCTACCCAGGCATCAAACATTGAGCTTGCAGTATCTCTGCGCAATCTTGATCGCGCAGCCAGCGAAGCCTATTTAGAAGCAATGAAGGATATGTATACGCTTGAGCCCGAAGAGCTCGAACAACGCCTGAGTGAATTCAGCGATCAGTATGCCTTAACCTTCTTACAAGCTGAGCCAGAGATTGTATTAACGCGTCTTAATGCGGAATTTGAACAGGGCCGCATGCATGGCGACGGTAAGGTCGGCATTCGCGGTGTTACTGCTGTACCACAGAATCCGGACGACCCTACGTTTTGGTTGCGTCATGCCCATGCCGATGCTTTCTTCGAAATTGATAAGCCATTGTTCGCTTGGCTACTCGATAGCTATGCACGCACGACCGTCACGGCACAAGCCTTTACCCAAGAAGCCACACCAGAGCAGCTCGAAGCGAATATCGAAGGCTATAAAACCTACTTGCTTGAGAGTATGATCGCCCAAGGCTTGTTACGCGACACGGCAACAAGTTACCAGACCGAGGTGAAGTTAGAACAAGGCGTTTTAACATTAAATGGAACCTCGCAACCTCTAATAGCTCCGTAGTAGGAATTGACGTTGAAAGAACACATCGTTGTTGTGGGTGGTGGCGCTGGCGGACTAGAGTTAGTCACCCGCCTAGCGCGTAAATTCAAGCGTAATGCAGATGTTCAGGTCACATTGGTCGACCGCAACCTGACGCATATTTGGAAGCCCCTCTTGCACGAAGTTGCTGCGGGGGCTTTAGATGCCGATGTGGATGGTGTGGATTATCGTGTACAGGCCGCCAGCGCAGGCTTTCGCTTTCAACCGGGTGAGTTAATAAACGTTGACCCACAACAACAGGAAATTCGGCTTGCAGCGATGCATGACGATGCCGGGCACGAGATTGTCGCCGAGCGGGTGATTCCCTACACCACGCTAGTGTTAGCTATTGGCTCGGTGACCAATGACTTCGGCACCAAAGGAGCCGCTGAACATTGTTACTTCCTTGATAGCGTGCGCCAAGCTAGACGTTTTCACCATACTTTGATGAATACCTTTTTGGCCTTGCAAGCCAAGCGTTACCCACAACCTCTGCGGGTCGCTATTGTCGGTGCTGGCGCTACCGGGGTTGAGCTTTCCGCGGAACTGCATAAGTCTGCGGAACTCATCCGTGCCTATGGCTTTGATGATTTTCACATGAGTCAGTTGCAGATCACCTTGGTCGAGGCGGGTGAACGCATTTTACCGGCGTTGCCAGAACGCATCGCAGCGTCTGCACTGCATGAACTTGAGGCGCTAGGTGTGCAAGTACGTACTGGTACCGCAGTTACCGAGATTACCGAGCAAGGTCTGGTGATGAAGTCCGGCGAACTGCTGGAAGCGCCGATCAAGGTTTGGGCAGCGGGCGTTAAGGCACCACCTTTTTTGGCGAAGATTCAAGGTTTCGAGTGCAACCGTGGCAATCAAATTATTGCGCGCAAAACCTTGCAATCGTCCACCCATGATAATGTTTTTGTGCTCGGTGACTGTGCCGCCGTCGAGCAAGCCGATGGTTCACGGGTGCCACCGCGCGCGCAAGCCGCGCATCAAATGGCAAGCCACATCTTCAAGGCGATTTGTGCCCAGCAAGAGGGCAAGCCGTTGCCGCAATTTAATTATCGCGACCATGGCTCGCTCGTGTCACTGTCGAGTTATTCGGCGGTGGGCAGCTTAATGGGCAATCTCACCAAAGGTTCAATGAAGGTCGAAGGCTTGCTAGCGCGCATCATGTATAAGTCGTTGTACCGTATGCATCAAGTGGCCGTCCACGGCTATTTTCGTACCTTGTTGTACATGTTGGCGCAAGTGATTAATCGCCGTTTACGGCCACGTTTAAAGCTCCATTGAGCGCCGCAGATTTGCGCGGGCGCGCCGCTTTCTGTATGATGCGCGCCTTGATTGCAAAGCTATTCCACGACCACGGAGATAATGTGTTGCCACTGCTTACGCCGCCCTAGACGTAACAGCCCTATCTTTTTTTGCTGTTTCTTGCCAGAGATGGACCAGAGACGGCACCCTTAATTGATCCCTATTAACTTTCAAGAAAGTGAACAATATGATGAATACGATTCGTAGTCAGTGGCTATCGAATATTCGCGGTGATGTACTCGCGGGTATTGTCGTGGCTTTGGCGCTTATTCCTGAGGCCATTGCCTTTTCCATTATTGCTGGTGTCGATCCGAAAGTCGGCCTCTATGCGTCTTTTTGTATTGCCGTGATTATTGCTTTTGTCGGTGGTCGTCCGGGGATGATCTCTGCCGCTACCGGTGCCATGGCGCTTTTGATGGTGACGCTGGTCAAAGAGCATGGACTGGAGTATTTGCTCGCGGCAACCTTGTTGACGGGTGTGCTGCAAATCATCATGGGGGTATTGAAACTCGGTGATTTGATGCGCTTTGTCTCGCGCTCGGTGGTGACCGGCTTTGTTAATGCCTTGGCCATTCTTATCTTTATGGCGCAGTTGCCGGAGCTGACCAATGTGACGTGGCATGTGTACGCCATGACGGCGGCTGGTCTAGGTATTATTTACTTATTCCCCTATGTGCCAAAAGTGGGCAAATTAATTCCCTCACCGTTGGTCTGTATTGTCAGTATGACCGTCGTTGCGATAGTTTGGAACATCGATATTCGTACCGTCGGCGATATGGGACAGTTGCCCGATACCCTGCCAATCTTTTTGTGGCCGGACGTCCCCCTTAACCTTGATACGTTGATGATTATCTTCCCGTATTCGATGGGGCTCGCAGTGGTTGGTTTGTTGGAATCCATGATGACAGCAACGATCGTTGACGATCTAACCGACACTACCAGTGATAAAAATCGCGAGTGTCGTGGTCAAGGTATCGCTAACATCGGCGCAGGTTTGTTCGGTGGTATGGCGGGCTGTGCCATGATCGGACAGTCCGTGATCAATGTAAAATCGGGTGGTCGCGGACGTTTATCGACTTTGGTTGCTGGCGTATTCTTGATGGTCATGATTGTGGTGCTCGACGAGTGGCTCAAGCAAATCCCCATGGCAGCACTGGTTGCCGTTATGATAATGGTCTCCATTGGTACCTTTAGCTGGGCGTCGATACGCGATTTGCGGAAACACCCACTATCGACCAACATCGTCATGGTCAGTACCGTGGTGGTCGTTGTCGCAACACATAACTTAGCTTTAGGTGTTGGCGTGGGCGTATTGTTAGCTGCGATGTTTTTCGCCAATAAAATCGGCCACTTCATGCATGTCAGTTCAACCGTTGATACCGACGGTACGACGCGCAACTATCAGGTCATAGGTCAAGTGTTCTTCAGTTCTGCTGACAAGTTTGTCGCTTCTTTTGACTTCAAAGAGGCGGTTGATAAAGTAGTGATTGATTTGACCAAAGCGCACTTTTGGGACATCACTGCCGTTGGCGCGCTCGATAAAGTCGTACTCAAGTTCCGCCGCGAAGGTGCCGACGTTGAAGTTGTGGGCTTGAATGAAGCAAGCGCAACCATTGTGGATCGCTTTGGTGTGCATGATAAACCTGGCGCAACCGATGAAATCATGGGCGGCCATTAAGCCGACCGAGCTGAGGAGAAAACGATGTCATACGTGATTGGATGTATTGATGCAGCGACCGCCAATACTGGGGTCTGTGAATATTCAGCTTGGTCAGCGAAGCAGCTATCTGCGCCGTTGATGCTGCTACATGTGCTTGAAGACCATGCGCGTGAAGTTAGCACCGATGTTACTGGCAATATCGGCTTAGGCACTCGTGAAGGCTTGCTGGAACAATTAGCAGAACTTGATGAGCAGCGGGCCAAGCTTGCGCTGAAACATGGGCATATGGTGCTTGAGCAGGCGGCTAAGAAAATTCAAACACTAGGTGTCGAGAATGTGCATCAACGCCAGCGCCATGGTGAGCTCGCAGAGACCTTACTGGAAATGGAAGGTGATGTGCGGCTGGCGGTGATGGGGCTGCACGGCGAAGACTCGGTCAACCAACTGCATAAAGTGGGCAGTCATTTAGAAACCGTGATCCGCTCGGTGCATCGTCCATTATTGCTAACGCCCGACAGCTTTAGCGAACCACGCAATGCAATGTTAGCCTTTGACGGCAGCGCAACCACCAAAAAAGGTGTGGAGTTACTGGCGCAGAGTCCGCTATTTAAAGGTATGCCAGTACACATTGTCATGGTCGATGCCGATACCGCCGATAACCGAGAGCGACTGGAGTGGGCGGCGCAGCAATTACGTGCTGGAGGCCATGAGGTCGAAACCGCATTGCTTGCCGGAGACGTTGAACAAGCGCTGCACGGTTACCAAACAGACCATAACATCGACATGATGGTGATGGGCGCCTTTGGTCACTCGCGCATTCGCCAATTCTTGGTGGGGAGTACCACCATGCGTATGCTGCAAGAAAGCACAACGCCGGTACTGGTGTTGCGCTAAGCTGCTTTTAGGTGACCGCGTGCCGCTCTTGAAAGCGCGGTGCGCGGTAACCTTCTTCCTGCATAATCGTAGCCAGCCGTTCCACGGCGATACCAATGTCGGTATAGCTGGTGTACAGCGGTGTAAAGCCAACCCGCAAATAGTTCGGCGCACGAAAGTCAGCAATCACTTTGGCTTCGATCAGCGCCTGACAAATGGCATAGGCCTCAGGGTGGGCAAACGACAGCTGACTGCCGCGTTCACTCTGTGCCGACGGCGAAATACAGACAAACTCATCGCGTAAACCATGTGCTTCAAGTAAATCCAGAAACAGCTCACTCAGGGCCAGCGACTTGTCTCGGAGTTGCTGCATATCAACGTCCGTAAAAGCATTCAAGGCGGCGTCAACCGCGCTCATGGCGATCACCGAGGGGGTGCCGCTAAGCATTTGCTTGACGCTCTTTGCCGGTTCATAGGTGGCGTCAAAGGCGAACGGGTTGGCATGTCCGAACCACCCTGCTAAAGGTTGTTGCAGCTTGGCTAAATGCCGCTGCGCCACATACGCGAAGGCTGGCGCGCCAGGACCGCCATTCAGGTATTTATAGGTACAGCCGACGGCAAAATCGGCCTGCCAAGCATCAAGCTCTACCGGCATAGCGCCCGCGCTGTGCGCAAGATCAACAATCACCAAGGCGCCAGCCGCGTGAGCTTGCGCAATGAGCTCGGCCATTGGCATACGGCGTCCGGTACGGAAGTTGACCTCGGTGATGAGCAGTACAGCTAAGGATTCATCCAAGTAGTCTGCTGGAGTTGCCAAGAGATCGGCTTCGGCAACCAGCTCGAGTTGGCACTTTTCGGCGCCAACGAGCTGGCTCAAGCCTTGCACCATGTACAAGTCGGTCGGAAAGTTGTCGTCCGTGGAGATGACTCGGCTGCGGCCCTGTTGTAACTTTAGCGCGGCACTTAACAGCTTAAACAAGTTGACTGAAATCGAGTCACAGCAAATGACTTGGCCTGTGGCAGCGCCAATCAAGGGCGCAATTTTATCGCCAACGCGCGAGGGCAGCTGCACCCAATCGTGAGCGTTCCAACTCTTGATGCCGTCTTGTCCCCATTGTTCTTCCACCACCTGTTGCACGCGTTCGCGCGTTTCATGGGTGAGCAAGCCGAGGGAATTGCCATCAAGATACACGGTTGCTTCGGGGATAGTGAACAGCTGACGTTTCGCCGCCAGTGGATCGTTTTTATCGCGCTCGGCAAGGGCGGCGAAATCAATACTACTCATAAAAGCATCCTACTTTGGTGCGCTTAGCTGTTTAAGTTCTTGAACAATAGTAAGCCATGCCTGACTGTAGGGATCAATCATATCGAAATGCCCCGCGCGCTCAAGCCAGTTGACGCTCACCCCGTCGTACTGCTGCGCATAGTCGCGCGATTGCTGCAGTGGCACTATGCTGTCTTGCTCACCGTGAAAAAGGTAGGTTGCGACTTGCGGTGCTTGTTGGATGGGGTCGGCTTGTTGCCAAGCGCTGGGCTCTGCATCCGCCATAAACTGCTGCGCTGCCTGTTGGCAGCCATTGTCACCTTGCGCATAGGTGCTGATGTCGGTAATCGGCGCTAAGCCAACCGCGCGGTCAACGATAGCAGCATTTTGTGCTGCGGCCAGTAACGCCAAGTGACCGCCAGCGCTGTGTCCGAGCAAGGTGACATCGCGTTGCGCGAGCGTGCTGGCGCCGCCCGAGGCCGTAGTGATGTGCTGCAACCCCGCTTGGATATCGTTCAACGACCCCGGCCAGCCGCCGCCCGTGTCGCCAACGCGGCGATACTCAATGCCCCAGACTTCAAATCCTGCATCACGTAACGCGGTGTTCATAGCGTAGGTGTGGTCAATCGCGTATGCGTTTAACCAACAGCCACCATGGAGGACTATGATCAGCGGCGTTGTTGCTTGGTGTTCGGTAACTTGCCAAGTCTCAACAAACTGCATTGCTGCTGCGCCATAGAAAGCCCGCTTATTGGGCTTGGCAAAGGGCACTTCAAGCACCTGATTGAAGCTGACGTTACTACGCAATTGCGAATGAGCCGTCTCGACTTCTTGGGCAGCGGTTTGTGGTGTCGTTAGCCATGTCATGGCTAAGAGCAGCGATGCAGTCATCGAAGGAATACTAATTTTATTCATTGTACAAGTTAAGCCATACGCCGTTTTTGGTGGATTTGGTCAGCATACAACTTGTAAGTCATTGAGACAATTAGCGTTGCCAAAAAAGTGAAATATGCAGCTATACTTTAGCTAGCAACAGACACCGCAGGAGGTGATTATGCGTACGTTAGTACTTACACTAGGCCTGTTGGGCGTTGCATTGACCAGTGGATGTTCGAGCACGCAAACAGCAGAAGCACCAGCCAAACGAGTTGTGGATCGAGAGTATGTGGCAGCGGTAGAGGCCGCAACCCAACGCTCAACCGCCCAAACGAAAGTGATTTGGGTTAATCCGCCAACTGAAGTCGTGGCAAAAAATAGTGCACCAGAACCTAAGCATTAAACCAAGGCTAGGACAGCTCCACTGACACGGACGTCTAATTTTCTTGCTTAAACCGAGCTTCTATCGCTTGGTGCAGTTGTTTTTTGCCGCCAACCATGAACACGACCTCGGCGACGACGAACAACGGACCTATGGCGAGGCCAATGATATCGTCGACAAACGCAGGTTTGCGGCCTTCAAAATAATGGCCAATAAATTGAAATACCCAGCCAACGACAAACAACCCGATGCCCCAACTCAACCATACCGCTGTGCTCAATGCCGCTACCTGAACACCGAGGACGACGGTAAGCGCCAACAACACCGCCATGAGTAGTCCTAAGGCGCGGTCAAGTCGCAAATAAAAGAGCGAGGCGGCAATGGCGACCACTAATGCCGGGGTTATAAACCAGCTATCAAATACCCAATAGGGCCGAGAAAGCAGAATTTGTAAGGCAATAACAATCATCGGGATGCCCACCAAGTGGGTTGCGATGTTACGGCGATCGCGGTGGTACGCCGCGTATTCAGCCAAATGATCTGTAATGGTTTTCATCTTCTGTCTCCGCATCTTGCCCGCTACGTGCTAGGATTTAGCTTTGCTGTCACTATGCAGCATCGGCATCTACTATAAATAGAAAAACTCGATAAAGGAAAGGCTATGCGCGATAAACTGGAACGTCGCTCATTTTTATTACTCTTAGCTCTGGTCAGTATTGCCTTCGGCTTCATTTTGGAACCCTTCTGGGGCGCTATTTTTTGGGCGTGCGCAGTTACGGTCATTTTTACCCCCATGCAGACTTGGGTGCTCAAGAAAGTCGGTGATCGACCCAATACAGCAGCATTGCTTACGCTACTGGCGTTGATGGCGGTGGTGGTGATTCCGGTGATTCTGCTGACCTCGGCGTTTGTGAGTGAGGGTATACAGTTCTATCAGCGGGTTGAAGCCGGCGAAATTGACCCGCGCCAAATTTTGCAGCGGCTGCGTGATGCGTTTCCTTGGGTCGATGAGCTTTTGGTTGAGCTGGGAGTGGACACTAACAACCTGCGCGAACGTTTGTCGCAAGCCTTGGTGAGTGCAAGTCAGTTCCTCGCTAAGGAAACGTTTACCATCGGTCAGAACACCTTCAGCTTTCTGATTAGTCTGGCGTTGATGCTGTACTTGACCTTCTTTTTGCTCCGTGACGGTAAAACTTTAGTGCAACTTATCATCAAAGCGTTGCCGCTCGGCGATGAACGTGAGCGGGCGTTGTTCACTAAGTTTGCCGAAGTGACGCGTGCCACCGTCAAAGGTAATCTGGTGGTGGCCATTGTGCAGGGCGCGCTAGGCGGTATTATTTTTTGGATCCTCGATATTCCCGGGCCCTTGCTTTGGGGTGTGGTGATGGCATTCCTCTCACTCATTCCCGCAGTGGGTGCGGCAATTATCTGGTTCCCGGTAAGCCTGTATCTTTACGCGACAGGCGCATGGATTAGCGCAACGGTGCTGGTTGCCTATGGCGCTATCGTGATTGGCTTAGCGGATAATGTTTTACGACCGATTTTGGTTGGTCGCGATACCAAACTTCCTGACTATGTGGTGTTGTTCTCGACCATCGGTGGTATTGCTTTGTTTGGTATCAATGGCTTTGTGATTGGCCCCTTGGTTGCCGCCTTGTTCATGGCGACCTGGCAAATCTTTATGAAGGACTTCAATGGCGAGCTGTGAAGCTCGCCGTCTATCTGTGAACATCAATCAAGTGTCGGGCGCTGATAACCGCGTTCTAGGCCGTTTTTACTAAACACAACTTGCCAGACTTGCAAGTCGCGCGCCCTAAAGGCACCAGCACAGGACAGCAGATAGTAACGCCACATGCGGTAAAATGTTGGGTCATACTTTGCTTCGAGTTCGGCCCAATGCTGTTCGAAATTGGCGCACCATGCCATAAGAGTGGTGTCGTAATCGGCGCCAAAGTTGTGCACATCCTCACAGCAAAAGAGATCACGTGATGCCTCATCAATGTGACTTAGGCAAGGCAACTCACCATTGGGGAAAATATAGCGATCAATCCATGGGTCGGTACCGCGTACATCGCGGTTGCGACCTATGGTATGCAGCAAAAACAAGCCATCCTCGGCAAGGCAACGCTGTGCGACACGCATGAAAGTGGCATAGTTTTTCTGCCCGACATGTTCAAACATGCCCAAACTGACGACAGCATCGAAAGGCTCGTTGGTTTCACGGTAATCCTGCAGTCGGAATTCGATGGGGAGTCCCTTGCAAAGCTGTTCGCCGAGCTCGACTTGGGCTTTTGAAACCGTTAAGCCCACGCAGCGCACACCATAGTTCTCGGCGGCGAATTTCATAAAGCTTCCCCAGCCACAACCAATATCGAGAACCCGCATGCCCGGTTTTAAACCAAGCTTGCGACACACCAGATCGAGCTTATCCGCTTGCGCCGCCGCTAAATTGTCAGCGCGCTGCCAGTAACCACAGGTATAGACCATACGCTCGTCGAGCATGGCGCGATACAGGTCATTACCTAAGTCGTAGTGCTGTTGGCCAACTTGCCAAGCGCGACGCGAACTCTGTAGGTTCAGCAAGCGTGCCTTTAGATGATGCCAAAGTAGTCTGAGGGGGCGGATTTGGTTGCTGAGGTTGGCACGCAAGACGCGGTGAAAGAATTCATCCAGTTGTTCACAGTCCCAATCGCCGCGCATGTAAGCTTCGCCGAGGCCAAGGTTACCGCGGGCTAAAACATCGGCAAACATGGCAGAATCGTGGACCTTGAGGTCCCAAGGGCGCGAGCCATTCAGTTGAATGTCCGCTTGATCTAGCAGCTCTGCAATATAAGCTTCTGATTTCATAGCGCCTCCATCGGTTGCACTAAGTGTAGCTAAGCTGAGAAAAAAAGCAGCTAAGCGCACTATTGTTCTAGCTTATTCAGAAACAGTCTAGACTTTTAGTGTACAGCCCCGTAGGGTTTTATCAACGACATGGAAGAGGTAAGGGTATGCGTTATTTACTGATTTTGGTGCTTACTGTGAGTTGGCTCTATGGCTGTGCCACGCAGCAACAAAGGTTTCCCGCTGCCGATATGGCTCGCAGCAGCACGGTAGAGTTTATGCAACCCTACCAACTTTCCCGCACCGATATGGAGTTCGTCGATTTAGGGCCGGTGCGCGGTGAGTCTTGTCAGCGCCCGCTGCTCGAGGGGCAGGCATCACAGGAAGAAGCCATGATCGCGATGAAACTCGCGGCTGCCGACAAGCAAGCCAATCGAATTGTACTAAAGCGCTGTCAACAAGATAGCAAAGGTGGCTGCTCCGTAAGTTGGTGGTGTGAGGGTACCGCATTTCAAGCACAGCCGTTACAATAGGTGAGCTGGTTAGTCACGGCATCGTCTCGGAGTAAAGGAGTAGTTTTATGCGTAATGCGCACCGTCCCATCGATTTGATCGGTCAGACCGATATGATCCGCGTACATTCGTTATCAGAGCTGACGGGCTGTGATATTTGGCTCAAATTAGAGTCGCAAAATCCGGGTGGCTCAATAAAAGATCGGGCCGCTTTACAGATGATTAAAGACGCGATGGCGAGTGGTGAGCTTGAGCCGGGTATGACCGTGGTTGAGGGGACTGCTGGTAACACCGGTATCGGTCTAGCTATTGTCGCGCGCTCCTTGGGTCTGAACATGCTGGCAGTGATGCCCAATGACCAATCGCCGGAAAAAGAACGGATGATTAGTCTACATGGCGCGCAACTGAAGACGGTTGATCCTGTGCCGTTTCGTAATGACAACCATTTTTACCATACTGCGCGTAAGCTCGCCGAAAGTCGCGACGATTACTGGTGGGCGAATCAATTTGAAAATACCAGCAACGCCCGCGCACATTACCTGACCACGGGGCCAGAAATCTGGCAGCAAACCGCTGGTGAAGTTGATATTTTTGTCTCGGTGGCCGGCACTGGTGGCACCATTGCGGGTAACTCCATGTATTTGAAAGAGCGTAACCCCGCGGTGCAAGTGTGGCTGACCGACCCGGATGGCTCGGGTATCTACAGCTATTTAAAGCAGGGTGAATACGTTGCCAATGGCGGTTCGTTCACTGAGGGCATTGGCATTATGCGCTTGGTCGAGAACTTTAAGCAGGCGAAAGTTGATGCAGCGGTGAACCTACCCGACCAAGATCTATTGGCACTGTCGCGTTTCGTGCGCGACCAAGACGCGATCGTACTGGGCAGTAGCTCGGCGTTAAATTTAGCTGGCGCTTTGCAAGCCGCGGCGTTACATGGTCCAGGTAAGACTATTGTGACCTTTGCCTGTGATTTAGGTGAGCGCTCAGCGAGTAAGCTATACAACGAAACCTACTTGCAAGAGCGCGGGTTAGACCTTGAGCTTGAACCGATCAACGAGATGCTGGCGCGTTATCGTGATAGCGGCGAACGGGTCTGGTACAAACCTAGTTAAAGGTAAGCCGCATGCGATAACCATCGGCATGCCCCGGATAGTAATCCGGCAGTAAATCAACGACCTCGAAGTCATAGCGGCGATAAAGCTCTATCGCCGCTTTATTATCGCTTCTAACCTCCAGTGACATACCTGCTGCGCCCGCGTTTTTAGCGAGCATTAGTGCATGTTCTAGAAGTCGCCGCCCGACACCCGTACCCCGCGCTGCCGCCGCTACTGCGATCGAGTACAAGCGCCAGACTTTACTGTTTTTGCGCGTGAGCACTAAACCATAACCAAGCAACTGCGGTTGCCCCGGTTCTTCGAGCACAAACAAGTGCGCACTAGTGCTTTGCAAAAAGCGGCGAAAACTCTGCCGTCCAAGTTGGCTGTAATCGAAGGTCTGCGCCTCAAGTTTCACGAGCTGCGTTAAATCTTCTGCGCTGGCTGAGCGCACTATTTGCGGCATTATTTTTCGTCCAAGCGGCGGGCAAAATCGCGCATGATAATGTAATACAGCTCATCACCGAGCAGTAAGTCCTCAACCCCCGAATCAATTGACGGATTGTCATTGATTTCAATGATCACTGGGCCACTTTGCGTGACTTTCATATCGACACCGTACAAGCCATCGCCAATCAGGCGAGTCGCTTGCAGTGCTGTTTTAATGACTTCTTTCGGTACTTGATGCACGCCGACGGTTTCAAACCCACCGGATTTGCCACGGCTGCTGGCGCTGGCATGGTTATAGATTTGCCAGTGATTACGCGCCATTAAATACTTACAGGCGTAAATAGGGCGATTATTGAGTACGCCAATGCGCCAATCAAACTCAGTTCGGACAAATTCTTGTGCTAGTAAGATCGTCGATTTTTTAAAAAGATCGGCGGCGATCGCCTTAAGTTCGTCGATATTCTCTGCTTTTTCGACACCAATCGAAAATGACCCATCGGGGATCTTAAGCACTACAGGGTAACCAAGTCGTTCACCAATGGCCTGATAGTCAATCGACTGTTGACTGAGCAGGAGTTCGGTTCGCGGCGTCGGGATCTTGTGTTTGTCTAAGAGCTCCTTCAAAAACACCTTGTTGGCACACTGCAAAATAGAATGCGGCGCGTCAATCACCACCATGCCGTTGGCTTCGGCCTTTTTCGCGAAGTGGTAGGTATAGTGGTTGATACGAGTGGTTTCGCGAATAAAGAGCGCATCAAACTCCAACAGCCGATTATAGTCATCGGCGGTGATCAGCTCAGCGTCAATGTCGGCTTCTTTGGCGGCTTTAATAAATTTCTGCAGGGCCTTTTTATCACTGGTTGGAATGGGCTCTTCCGGATCGTGCAGAATCGCTAAGTCGTAGCGGTACTCTTTCGGCGCGCGCGCTTTACGCCATACGCGTTTACTAAAGCTATCAAGGGCATTACCAAAAAAGGTCTGCTGTTCGTCGTTAAGTTCGCTCAGACTGCCGGCACCAATATTGGTAATGAACCAGCGTCCCTGATGACTGAATTCGATCCAAAGGATTGGACACGGATAGCGATCAAAGATCTGACGGGCGAAGTTACTGAGTTGGGAATTCTCGGCCTGTCCAAAGCAAACCAGAACGCGTTGTGGCGAAGCCGTCGATTGTTGCCCCAAATATTTACTGATTTGCTTGTCTGTATTGGCAGGCAAAACCAGTTGGTAATGTGAGAAATTGGCCAAGTCGTTAATTGTGGTGACGGAAGGCAATACACGTTGACCGCGAGCTTCAGCAAGTAAGCTCACGTAATAACCGGTTGACAAATAGGTCAAGTCGCCGCACAAATTAAGAATTTGCGCCCGTGCTTTCGCGTTTTGTTGGAGTAAATACTCGCTGGCGGTAACAATAGATTGGCTCGGGTAATAAGGTTGCCAATCGGTGATATCATCAAGGATGATTAAGGCTGCATTTTGCATAAAGGCTCCGCACTAGAATTGCGCGCATATTTAAGGCTAAATTGACGAAAATACAAGTAAAATTTTCAGTTAAGCTTTACAAAAAAGGGTAGCAGATAAAAACCATTACGCTATGCTTTAAAGCAGCCTAATTTTAGGGAGTGACCGAATGCTGACGTTATTAGCTAGGCTATTGAAAGCGCTCAATTCAGAAACCGGTGCCTGGGCACTTGCGATTGCCTTTGTACTCGGAATGTTCATGGGTTTCACCCCGCTGTGGCGGGTCCATAATCTCGTCATTTTATTGGTGGCCCTGTTGTTTCGCGTGAACTTATCCGGCTTTATTTTGAGCTTTGTGATTTGCTCTGGGCTGGCTTATCTTCTCGATCCTCTCTTTCACCAGGTTGGCTTTGCCATCTTATCGGCGGAAAGTTGGCAGCCGGTCTGGCAAAGCATGTATAACTCAGCGTTTTGGCGCGTCGTCCAATTCCACCACACCATCACCTTGGGAAGCTTTGTCATCAGTCTGGCGTTTGCGCCCATTTTGGCGGTCGTGAGTTTCTGGATTGTGAGTCAGTATCGGCGTCGAATCCAAGCGTGGTTTAACAAGCTGAGAATCGTGCAAGCGCTGAAAGCGAACAAAGTCTACACGATTTATGCGAGCTTAAAGGGGTAAAGCAATGGAACAGCATACCGTACGTCGTAGCGCTTTTCGCTGGCCTGGTCTGGTCGCCTTTCTCATTATTGTCGCGGTTATTGCGGCGTTTTCTTGGTTGTTATTAGACACGATTTTGAAATGGTCGCTAGAGCGCTCTTTGGGCACACTCAATGGCGCCGAGGTGAATATTGCCGAAGTCGAGCATCAATGGGTGCCGTTGAAGATTAGCATGAGCGACATCCAAGTGACCGACCCTGCGCAACCCAAATTCAACCGTGTTGCTATTGCCGAAGCCGCAGGTGAGCTTAATTGGGAGCAACTGCTGCTAGGTCGTTTTCACTTTGAAGAGGTGGTGAGTACTGGCATTCGAGTTCACACCGAACGCGAGAGTGCGGGCGAAGTTTATCAGCTTCCTGATAAATCACAGATGCAGAGCTGGTTTGGCGAGAACATGGAGCAGTTGCAGCTCTCCATGCCCACCCTTGATGAGGTGATGGGGCGTGTTGATTTACGCACCCCAACCGCAATCAATGAAGCAAAAGAAAGCTTTGCCACGCAAAAACAGCGCGTGGAAGCGGTGCTTGAAAACTTGCCGAGCAAAGAAGCTTTGGCCGAGTATGAAGCGCAAGTAAAAGCGCTCTCCGAAGGCGAGATCTCGACGCCAGCGCAGTTACAACAACGCAAGGAGAAATTTGACCAACTGAAAGAGCAATTCGCCGCTGATCGCAAGGCGCTTAAAGAATTTCAGGAAGTTGCTACCACTGCGGTGGCTGAGTTAAAAACGCAGATGCAAAAGGTCAAAGACGCGCCGCAGCATGACCTCGATCGGGTTGGTGAACTCATGCAATTGAATAGCGATGGCTTAAGCGAGATCACTGCTGTTCTCTTTGGTGAGCAGGCGCGCCGCTGGGCCGATTATATGTTGCTGGCCTATGAGCAAGTGATGCCCATGCTGCAGCGTTCAGCGGACGAGTCCGCGGTGCAACCACCGCGCGGCGAGGGCATTTGGTTTGCGTTTACGGGTGCTGATGCGCCGCCAGACTTTCTCATTAAAAAAGCCCGCACTGAATTCGCTATTGGCCCCACAGTGCTTGACGTGGACTGGGAAAATATCACCCATCAACATGAACAGTTAGGTCAGCCAACGGTCTTCCGGGCCCGTGGCGAAAATAATGACTTGTGGTCGCTACTGCAACTGAACGGTGAGTTAGCGCTCACTACGCAAGGCTTCGATGCGCGCCAGCAATGGAAAGTACAGGGCGTGAATTTAGCGCAAACAGCGCTCAGTGAACGCAGTGAATTGGCGGCAACCATTCTGTCAGCGATTCTCGATAGTGAAGGTAACATTGCCTTACGCGACAGTCAGTTTGATGGTAATGCGATTTTACGTTTGGCCAATATGGATATCTCCGCGAGTGCAGAGAATCAATGGGCGCAAGTTATTGCCAAAGCGCTGGAGAGTCTCAACCGTCTTGATATCAACGCTGACATTAAAGGCGCGCTGATGTCACCGGACTTTAAGTTAAGCTCAGATCTTGACCGTCAACTGGGCCAGGCGCTGAAAACTGCGGCAATGGACGCTGCGGGTAGTGAGCTCACCGAGCTACGCCAACGCTTGAGTGCGCAGTCTGACGGCTTTGTGGGTGAATATGGCGATGATTTAAGCGAGCTCTCAGGCTTGTTAACCGATGCCGAAAATCGTGAAGAGCGCTTACAAAAGTTGCTTGAAGCCAAGCTGCAAGACCAGCTCGAAGACAAAGTCAAAGACAAGCTTAAAAACATACTCGGTAATAATGACTAACAAAGCAGTCTCGTTCGCTTGGTGCTCAGCCAAGCGGGCGACCTTTGCATAGCGATGTTAGCCAATCGCGGAGTGCCTCGTGCGACGGGTTGGCTTGATAGACGTCGGGATAGATCAAGTAAAAGCTGTCTTCGGTGCGAATCCCGTGCAGGGGTAGCTCAAATAGCTCCGTTTCCCGTTCCCGCGCAGTCGTCATAAACTCGTTAAGCAGGGCGACACCCTGGCCGTACTTGGCTGCTTCGGCAGCTAAGAGGAGGTGGCTGAAGTGATGCACTTTAGTCCCCGCTGGGATTTTTGCCGGACCGCCGGCTGCTGCGAACCACTCTTGCCAGTCACGGCCGGGCTCCGCCGAGGCAAAGGTCGACGCCGCCGAGAGGAGCGGATACTTCGCCAATTGCAGCGGGTTGGTTAAACGACTTAACTCCTCCCACAAGCGCGGTGAACAATAAGGCTTCAAGGTCTCGTCGTAGAGGTGATGACGGATGAAGCCTGATTTCGGTGGACGGGTGGTGATAAAGCAATCTGCCGCGCTGGTATCAAACTCGCCGTCACGGGTTAGAATCTGCAGCGATAGGTCGATATTCGGAAAACGCTCACGAAACTCATCAATCGCCGGAATTAGCCATTTCACCGCCAGCGAACCAAACAGCGCCAACTTGAGTCGACCATCCGAGCCATTGCGAATGCTTTTGGTCGCTACGTCGATGGTTTCCAGCGGTGTTTGAATCTTATCAATGTAGCTGCGGCCAACCGCAGTAAGGTACAGGCTGCGGCCTCGGCGAACAAACAGTGGATGACCGAGATAATCTTCCAGTAACTTGATTTGGTGGCTGACTGCGCTTTGCGTGACAAAAAGTCGTTCGGCGGCAAGCGAAAAGCTACCGAGTTTGGCGACTTCAGCGAAGTAATGAATAGCGCGAAATGGAATTGTCATTAGTATCGAAATAACTCATGAGAAACATAATTAATATCATTTTATGTAATCCTTGAGCGCAAGTAAAATCTCTGCCTATTCAATATAGGAGGGATTTGTGGAACGCTCAGTCATTCAAGCCGTGTTAATGCTGGTTCTAGGCAATAACGTCGCTATTTTGTCAGATTCACTCATTAAACTCGTCGGTAGCCACGATGCGCCATTCCAATTTGCGTTTATGCGAATTGTCAGTGGCTTGCTGGTGCTTGTGCCGCTCATGGTGTGGCTGCGCAAGCCGTTAAAACCGACGCAGACGCGCTGGCATTGGGTACGTGCTCATGTGTGGCTCCTGAGTTCCTTGTGTATGGTGCTTGCGTTGACGACGCTTCCGCTAGCAACCGCTAACGCGGTTTTTTATGCAGCTCCCTTGATTACCGTGATTTTAGCCGTGTGTGTCTTCCGTGAACGTACGTCAGTGATGGCGCTTACGGCCTCAGCATTAGGGCTTGTCGGTGTGGTTATTATTGTGAACCCAACCCAAGTGAATGGTTTTGCTCTGGCGGCTTTAGTCGTCGCCTTTGCGTTAGCGATCAATAACCTGCTAATCAAAAAGCTACCAGCGCAGCATAGTGTGGTTGAAACGCTGTACTACACGACGCTACTGGCTTTACCGCTCGCCGCTGTCGGCGCTTGGCTGGAGGGCGCAACATTCTCATGGGCTATGGCGGGCCTTGCGTTTGGCTCGAGCATGTTTGTGCTGATCTACGCCGCAACCTGCGTATTTGCTTACCGTGCCGCGCAAAGCAACGTCATATCAAGTGCCGAATATACCGGCTTGATCGGCGCTGTAGTGGTAGGGATGGTGTTCTTCGCCGAACAACCCGACCTCCGCTTCTACCTCGGCACCGCACTGATTGTTGTCCCTCTAATCATACTCACAATTGGCCAATCTAAAGAGCCTGAGAGAAAAGATCTGCCAACCTAGCTCTAAAAGGAAAAAGGGCGCCCAGCGCCCTTTCCAGATAATCCGACTAACGACTAACGACTAACGACTAACGAACAACGAATAACGGCGTTTCACTCAGTGGCCAAAAAGGCGCGTAGCTCTTCCGCCTTACTCGGAATCGAAAACAGCCCATCTAAATGCCCCCAAATCCCCTCAATCTCAGTGTATTGCGGATCTTTGCCCTGCTGTTTCAGCACTTCCACCGCCTTTTTCGCCAAATACGGCTGCAGCAACAAATCATTGCTCGCTGGCATAAAGAGTGTTTTCGCTTTCACCTTAGCCAAACCACTGGCTAAATCGCCTTCATGACCCGCTACGAAAAGCTGGTTCGCTCGGACTAAGTAAAGTAAGTGGTTACCATCAGCCAGCGGCGCACGGTTAGCTGAGTTAGCGAACAAGTAATCAAGCACCGGCGTGCTATTCAACACACTTTCAAGCGCTGCTTCTGACATCACCTCTGGCTGCGGCGCACGCATGTTCATAATGATCGGATGCATGGCTTGCTGCGTGATCATCGCAAGAGTACTGGTGATGCCCGTAAGCGGCGCTTCGCCCTCATAGTAGTCGCCACCGTTAAAGTTCGGATCGTGTTTAATCGGGCGCGCCCAGTGCTCGAGCGCCATAATGGTCCAGGCATCCATTGCGCCCGCACCGATCACCGACACCATGCGCTCGACCATGTCTGGGTAGGCCACCGACCACTCCAATGCTTGCAGCGAGCCCATGGACGCACCAACTACCGCATGCAGTTTTTCGATACCCAGACTTTGCAGTAACTCATGTTGCACGTTGACGAAGTCACGAATGGTCACCACGGGAAAGTCGAGGCCGTAAGGCTTGCCGGTCTCAGGGTTGATGGACGCGGGGCCGGTGGTGATGACGTTAGGGTCATTAGGAAAAGCATTGACCAAGGTATCTGAGCTAATCACATAGTATTTATTGGTATCGATAGCCTTGCCCGGACCAATAATACTATCCCAGTAGCCCGGCATAATGTCGTCGGCACTATATTTACCAGCTGCATGACTATTGCCCGAAAAAAAGTGCGTGATCAGAATCACGTTGTCTTTGGCTTCGTTAAGTTGCCCGTAGCTTTCCCAGCCGACGGTGACTTCAGCGATGGTCTCACCACCGACCGTGGTGTAGTCGTTAAAGCTAAAGCTTTGCTTCTCGACCAGCATCGGCGCTGCGGTTTCTTGGGCCGCACAACTGGCGCTGAAGAGCACACCACAGATCATTAAAATACTTAAAAATAGACGTTGCATAAGGCGCTCCTAGTTCGCGTCCTGAGATTCAATCAGATAGTTTTGGTAGTGCTTGCGCAGTTGATTTTTCACAAGTTTACCGGTTCCCGTGTGCGGCAATTCAGCGACAATCAAGATGTCGTCTGGCATCCACCACTTGGCGATTTTCCCCTGCATAAATTCATACAAGGTGGCCTTGTCTAAGGTTTTTCCTTTATTCGGTACCACCAGCAGCAAGGGGCGTTCATCCCATTTCGGGTGTTTTACCCCGATGACACAGCTTTCATTGACCGCTGGATGTTGACTGCAAATGTTCTCAATGTCGAGCGAGCTTATCCACTCGCCACCACTTTTAATGACGTCTTTTTTGCGGTCAACGACTTTCATGTAGCCTTGCGCGTCAATCACGGCGATGTCGCCGGTCGCCAGCCAGCCATCGGCAAAGGTGTCGGGGTCGTCGCGTTGGAAGTAACTGCTGGCGATCCAGGGGCCGCGCACAAGCAGTTCGCCACTGGTTTCGCCATCATGTGGCAGCGGCTCACCGTCGGCGTCAACGATCGCCATCTCAACGCCAAAGCAGGCGCGCCCAGCCGTGGTTTGAATACGGTAGCGCTGGTCTTTCGGCAACGCCATGAGGCTCGGCTCTGGTGGCGCGGAACAGGCCAATGGTCCGGTTTCCGTCATACCCCAAATCGGTTGCCAGTAAACGTCGTAGCATTCGTCGTAAGTTTTTACTAAACCGAGTGGCGAAGCCGCACCGCCCACGCAAACACGTTCTAAAGAAGGTACGGCAAGGGCTTGCTCGTGCAAGTAATTATGTAGGGTCAACCAAATGGTCGGCACACCTAGACCCACGGTCACTTTCTCCGTGGTGATCAGCTCATGCATGTCGGCACCGCTCATCCCACTGCCCGGCAGCACCAGTTTGGCGCCGGCTAGCGGTGCTGCATAAGGCGCACCCCATGCGCCAGCGTGATACATGGCAACCATCGGCATTAGCACGGTATTGCCGCGTAAATCCAAGAGTTCAGCGCTCATGGTAGCTTGGGCGTGCAAGACCATGGCCCGGTGGGAACTGAGCACACCTTTAGGATTGCCTGTGGTGCCCGAGGTGTAGCAAAGTAATGCCGCACTGTCCTCGTGCAACGCAGGCCATTGATAGTCCGTTGCCCGATCAATAAGTAATTGTTCGTAGGCGTAAAGCGGCTGTGTTACCTGTGCGAGGACCGGTTGTTGCTTGGTTTCCGCCAATACCACAACGCCTTGTAGTTGTGGGCATTGGGCAACGACGTCAGCGGCAAGCTCAGCAAAACAGGCATCAACAAACAACCACTGGGCATCGGCATCTTGCATGATCCAAGCAATTTGCTCAGCCAATAGACGTGGGTTGACGGTGTGTAGTACGGCGCCAATACCACTGACTGCGTAGTAAAGCTCTAAATGGCGATAGGTATTCCAAGCGAGGGTTGCGACGCGTTGTCCGGGCTTAATGCCGAGTTTGTCGAGCGCATGCCCAAGCTGGCATGTGCGGTGGTAGCAATCCTGGTAGGTATAGCGATGAATATCCCCTTCAATACGGCGGCTTACTACTTCTTGCTGCGGGTGGCGGCGCACGCCATGCCGTAGTAGATCAATGATCAAAAGCTGGCTGGGCTGCATTGCTGCAGCCATGACCGGCGCGGATTCTTTGGTTGTTTCAAACATGTGTTACGGCCTTAGCTTAAAACAGTTGTAATTAGAAGAAGTTAAACAATGCAATCGCAATGCTCAAACCAATAAAGGGTACGACCACAGTAACCGCGGCGACCGGCCAATAAGCGGCTTGGTGCGTTTCATTACAGATGGCGCGGATGGTGGTGACCACATAGCCATTGTGGGGCAGTGAATCCAATGCACCCGACGAAATTGCCACAATCCGGTGCAATTGATCAGCGTTTACCCCTTGCTCCATATAATGTGGGCCAATCTCAGGTAAGGCGATGGCTTGGCCGCCCGAGGCCGAGCCTGTGAGACCAGCGATAACACTCACGGCTACTGCTGCACCGACCAACTCGTTACCCGGTAGACTGGTCATAAAAGTAACTGCATCGGCAAATGCTGGGGTCACTTTGGCGATGCTACCAAAACCGACCACTGCTGAGGTGTTACCAATGGCGATCAATGCGCCCGTTGAGGCTTCGCCAACGGCACGTGAGATGTTCTGAAAATAACGGTAGTTGATGATGGCAATGGCCAATACACCGCCACTGAGGGCGATAATCAAGGCATTTTGCTTAAGCTCTTCGTGAAATAAAAAACTAAGCGTTAACACCACAATCAATGGCACCAGTCCACTGATGGGTGACGGTAGCTCACGTTCAACAAGTTCTGGGTCACTTTCGCGTTGTTGAAAGCTTTCACCACGGGCAACGGCTTTCTTAATCATTTTCGACAGCCACCAGTAGCCAATCACGAACATAATAACCGCGACCACAAGCGATACTTCCCAGGCAGCATAAGGTGAGGTGCCGAGGTACTGGATCGGGATCCAATTCTGAATTTCAGGAGAACCGGCCGAGGTCATGGTAAAGGTCACTGAACCAAACGCCAGCGCTGCTGGAATAAAGCGGCGGGGTAGGTCGGCATCTTTAAAGAGGGCCAGCGCCATCGGGTAAACTGAGAACGCCACCACGAATACGCTAACACCGCCATAGGTCAGAATGGCACAAGCGAGGACGACAGCCAGCACCGCTTGTTTCTTACCCAGTTTACCGATAATCCAGTGGGCAACACTGTCGGCAGCGCCAGTGTCTTCCATGAACTTGCCGAAGAGTGAGCCAAGTAAGAACATGAAAAACCAGGCCGCTACGAAACTGGCAAAGCCATCCATATAGGCACTGACAAAGTTGACGTCGCCTTGAAAAAGAGGCACGCCACTGGTCAGAGCGACGATGACGGCGCACAATGGCGCGCTAATAAACAGGTTCATGCCGCGTAGCGTTAGGACGATAAGAAGTACTAAGCCACCGACTAATCCGATCATGCTTAACATGCATTACCTCGTTGTTATTATTTTTGACAGCAACATCATGCGTGAGACGCTGTGGAATTTACATAGTACTAACGTACAGAATACAAACTTGAATCTTTGCGCTAGGGTAAGCCTGCCATAAAAAAAATGTGCCACCAAAGCACGTAACGATAACAGTACAACAATAACAGTTACCGGGAGAATGACATCATGAGTCAACCCAAGTTTCGACACTCTTTATTAGCACTGGCGGTGGCGTCAGTGGTAAGCATGCCTGCGTATGCGCAGCAACAAGAGCAAAGCGAAGAGAATGAAGCCAAAGCGCTCGAGCGCATTGAAGTCACCGCACGCCGCAAAACTGAAAGTCTGCAAGATGTGCCTGTATCCGTTTCTTCATTTAGCGCCGGCGACCTTGAAGAGGTAGGTGTTGAAGATATTACCGAGCTACAACAGCGCATTCCTAACGCGACCATTCAAGTCAGTCGTGGTACCAACTCTACCTTAACTGCTTATATTCGCGGTGTTGGCCAGCAGGATCCACTGTGGGGCTTTGAGCCGGGCGTTGGCGTCTATATTGATGACGTGTACATGGCGCGACCACAAGGCGCCGTGCTGGAAGTATTTGATCTTGAGCGCATCGAAGTATTGCGTGGCCCGCAAGGGACGCTGTACGGCAAAAACACCATCGGTGGTGCACTGAAATATGTCACCAAAGAACTGACAGGCTACGATGAACTCGCTATTCAGGGTACCGTCGGTAGCTATAACCAACGGGATATCAAAATTTCCGGCCAAACCGCGCTGAGTGACAACTTTTATGTAGGTGCGGCAGTTGCTTCGCTACAACGCGATGGTTTTGGTGAGTACGTTAACACTGGCGAAGATAACTACAACAAAGACCTGTTAACTTATCGCGTATCGGCCAAATGGTTGATCAACGATGACATGGATCTGAAGTTCTCGTACGACAAAACCGAGGATGATTCGAACGCAAAAGGTGGCTATCGCTTGCAAACCAGTGCTATCACTGGGCAAGAACCTTACGACGATGTCTACAACTCAAACACCGCGATGCCGGTAGATAACTTAGTTGAGACTGAAGGTTGGTCGTTGATTTTCAACTGGGATGTCGATGCCAACTGGGGCTTTAAATCGGTCACTGCAAGTCGCGAAGGTTACACCAACACCAACATCGACTTTAACTCGACCGGTGAGCCGATCTTCATGGTGCCAGCTATCTATGAAGACGAACAATTTACCCAAGAGTTCCAGTTAAGTTATAGCAATAACCGCGATTTTGACTTTGTCGGCGGCGTGTATTTTTATGACGGCGAAGCCTGCGGTGTTTTTGGCACAGTGCTACCGTTGTACTTAGCTGCCCTAGGTGGCGTTACCGTTGATAACGGCGGTTGCGTAGATACCGACAGCTTGGCGGTTTATGGTCAAGGTACCTACCAAATGAATGACGACTGGAGCTTAACGCTCGGTGGTCGTTACACCAAAGATGAAAAAGAAGCAGACGTGTTCCGTTACACCTATTTAGGTGTGCACTACATCAATGATGGAACTGTTGGGACACCTTATGATCCGGCGCAAGTTCGTGCCGCCTATGGCGACCCGTTCACAGTGAACTCTGAGTTTACCAGCGGTGGTGACTGGAGTCGCTTCTCGCCACACGTCGCGCTTAACTTCCAGGCCACTGACAATGTCATGCTTTACGGTAGTTACAGTAATGGCTTTAAGTCAGGTGGTGTCGACATGCGTGCCGACAAATCGCTCAACCCAACCATTGATGAACCTTACGATCCAGAAATCGTAGATACCTTTGAGTTTGGTATGAAGTCTGAACTCCTTGATGGCCGTATGCGCTTGAACAGTGCGGTGTTCTTCTCTGACTACACCGATATGCAAGTTACGGTGCAGCGCGTGGTTGAATCAGGTATTTCATCGCAAGTGTTGAACGCTGGTGAATCAACAGTGAAAGGTTTCGAGGTTGAAACCGTATTCGCTGCCACAGATAGCCTGAACTTCACCGCTATGTTGGGTTACATCGACGCTGAATTTGATGCTGTTGTGTACACCGAACCTGCGACCGGTGAAACCACTGACGTAACTGATGCTTGGTCATTCCAGAACACCCCGGAATTGACCTACAACATTGGCTTTAATCAGACCTTTGAGCTCGAGAGTGGCCAGATCGTATGGTCAGGTAACTATGCTTATCGTGATGATACGCAAATGTTTGAAGCACCATCTCCGCTGGACCAAGAAGACTATGGTCTGTTGAACACCAGCGTGGTTTGGTATTCAAACAGCGGCCAATGGAGTGTTGGACTGCATGGTAAAAACCTAACTGACGAAGAGTATCGCGTTGGTGGTTATAACTTTGGCCCAACCTTTGGTGACGACGCGGTGGTCGGTTACTACGGCGACCCACGTACGTTCTCCCTGTCAGTGGGGTATAAGTTTTAAGCCCACTGTTACAAGTGGTTACTCACTGTCATGAATTTGATGGTGAGTAGCCACTGACTTTTCTCTCTGGACAGGCTAGCATGGTCATCAGTTCTCACCAATCCGATTTAGCTATGGCACGTGCAGTTATTGCTGATGATCATCCTCTTTTTCGCGCCGCATTAAAGCAAGCGCTGGTCGAAACTCTTTCGACCGATATCGCTGAAGCGGCAAGTTTTCCGCAACTCCTTGAGGTACTGCAGCAACAGCCGCAACTCGAGTTAGTGTTGCTGGATTTATCGATGCCCGGCAACAAAGGTCTAGCGGCCATCACGTCCTTACGCAGCCGTTATCCTGATGTTCTCGTCGTTGTCGTCTCAGCCAACGAACAATTACCGGTGATTCGCCAAGCCATGGCTTTTGGTGCGAGTGCCTACATTCCGAAGTCGATGCCCTTAGCGGAACTCCAAGCCGCCATCCATCATGTGCTCGCTGGCGATACTTGGTTACCGGCACATTTAAGTGACGCGCTCGCGGACAATGCCGCAGCACCTGAAGTGGATTTTGCCCAGCGCTTAGAATTATTAACGCCGCAGCAGTATCGGGTGTTGGAATGTTTAGCCGATGGTTTGTTGAACAAGCAAATTGCCTACGAACTTAACGTGCAAGAAACGACGATCAAGCAACACGTATCCGCTATTCTCCGCAAACTTGAAGTGACGAACCGTACCCAAGCAGGCATCGTCTTTAAGCAAATGTTGAATGTTCCCGAGCATGATTCACTGCTCGAAGGTAACTAGGCTAGCGCTGTAAGTAACGCTTAAGCAGTCGCCGCAAGGCCGCTGGTTTGAGTGGCTTCGGCATGAAACCTGCTTCGGCGGCAATCGCTTGTTCGCGCAAGACTTCATCCGGGTCGGCGGAGATAACAATGGCCGCTAAGGCTTCAAGGTGCGGTTGCTGGCGCAGCTCATGCAGCACTTCGATACCCGTGACATTATTATCTAAATGGTAATCAATGAGCAGAAGGTGGGGGCGCCGTTGTGTTACTTCTTGCGGCAACGCTTCTGCACTGCTCCCCACACGGACTTCAGCGCCCCAACTCTCCAATAACTGTTGTATCGCGGCTAGCATGCGACTGTCATTATCAATCAACCAAAGATAGGTGCCTTGCAAGAAAGTTGCGTCGTTGACCACGTGCGGTACCGGTAGGGGCTTACTTTCACTGCGCCAGCGCCGCACCGGAAGCTCAATGGCAAAGTCTGTGCCTTTGCCCACTTGCGAGCGCACATGCAGGGGGATCTCAAGTAAGTGACCTAGGCGTTCGACAATGGCTAAGCCTAAACCTATGCCGGGATTATCGCCCTGGGGTGCCACCTGATGAAATTCGCGGAATATCGCTTGGAGCTGGTCCGGTGGAATACCTTGGCCGCTATCGATCACGTGCAAACGAAGATGCCCTTGTGAGCGACGGCATCCGACTACGATTTTACCTTGCTCGGTGTAGCGCACAGCATTCGACAGCAGGTTCTGCAGCATGCGGCTGAGAAGTTTACGATCGGTATAGATTTCTGCTTGGCATGGCACGTAATGGATGTGTAGGCCTTTCTCGGCCGCGATCACCCGTTGTGCTTCCACCACCGGGGCAATGATTTCATGCAAGTTAACCTGTTGCTTATTCACCGGTAGGCTCCCAGCTTCTAGGCGCGTCATGTCTAATAACATGGTGAGCAATTCTTCGGCGTTTTGCAGCGATTGCTGGATCTGGCGGGCGAGATGGGCATGTTCGCCGACCAATCGTTGACGCAGCATATCGCAAAACAACGTGGCTGCATTGAACGGCTGCATCAGGTCGTGGCTCACCGCGGCAAAGAAGCGTGTTTTACTCTCATGGGCGCGCTCTTCGGCTTGTTTGGCTAACAGTAACTGCTGGGTACGGTCAGCAACCCGTTGTTCCAATTCGCGATTGATTTCTTCGAGCTGCTGTTGTGCGGCAACCAGCTCGGTGATGTCGGTGTAGGTGGTAACAAAGCCTCCGCCTGGCATCGGAGCGCCTTGCAACTCGATATGTAGCGCACCCTGTTCGCGTTGATAGCGATAAGCACTACCGGAGCGTAAATAATTAAGGCGCTTTTCGATTTCGCGCGCTAGATCGGCCGCTTGGCCTGGGCCTAATAAGCCGCGGTCGGCGTTATAGCGAAGCAGCTCGGCCACCGGCATGCCAGCGTTCAAAAAGCCTTTAGGGTAATTGAATATTTCTTCATAGCGTTGATTCCACGCAACCAGACGCAAGTCTTGATCAACCACACTAATGCCTTGCGGTATATTTTCTACGGAAGCTTGCAGTAATTCACGGTTGAACTTATAGAGTTGCGAGGCTTGGGTGGCCCAGTTGACTACCTGCGAAATGGGCATAGCCGGTTGCTGGGTCACGGCTTCCAGTAAAATACGGCTGGCGGCACTCCCAATCACCGCCGCGAGCTCGCGTTCTACTCGGGCTAAGATTGGCGTGGGCACCCATTCTTCACTATCTGCGCTAGTGAGGTCGAGTTTGGCACGTTGTTGCAAGCGCTCGATTTCGACGGAATCAAAAAAGCGCGCTAGGACTTGTCGCAAGCGCCCCCAGTTGATGGGTTGATGCTGGTAGAGCTCTTGGTGATGTAGTGTTGGATTGGTCCAGTCGCGTTGCTCGTTTGCTGGAGTGCGAAAGGTCGTTAGCCATGACACGAGCGTATACAAGGCCAAGTTACAACCAAGACTCAAGAGAACGCCGTAGGCAAGTTCAACGTCAAGTAGCTCGCGCGAGCTCGCCAGTGAAGGCCAAAACAATAGCCAGCCCCAGAGCGCAGTGCCCGTAAGCAGGCCGCTGACCACACCTAGATAACTTCCGCGGCGCCAGACCAAGCCGCCCAAGAGTGCTGGGGCAAGCTGTGCTAACAACGCTAGCGAAAGTAAGCCGGCATTGACGAGCGGCAAATTGGCTTCGGTGAGTTTATGAAAGCCAAAAGCGAGCACGATAATCGTCGCTATGGTGGAGCGTCGAATCGTAAGAATCCGGTTCGGGGTAAACGTGAGTTTGCGCAACTTACGCTGGGTGAGTTTTAACCACAAAGGCATGATGACGTCGTTCGACATCATGATACTCAAAGCCAGTGTGGCGATGATCACCATACTTGTGGCCGACGCCAAGCCGCCGATAAAGGCCACAGCAGTCATCGCCGGTTCATCTGCCAGCAATAACAGTTGCAACATAAAGGTATCTTGTTGCGCAGCTTGTGGTACGAGCAGCAACCCAGCCAGAGAAATCGGCAAAATAAATAGGTTAATCGCAAATAAATACAGTGGGAAGGCCCAGCGCGCCGTGCGCAGTTCCTCAGGATCGGTGTTCTCGATATAACTCACATGAAATTGTCGCGGTAGACAGAACATTGAAATGGCGCCCAAGAGCACGTGGGTAATATAAATAAAGGCGCCATTGGGTTTGCCCTGCATCACTTCGGCAATTTGTGGTTGCTGTGCGGCTTGAGTAAATAGGTCGCCCACACCGTCGAACATGCTATAGCTGACAAACAGGCCAATGAGAAAGAAGGCGGCAAGTTTAATGACGGATTCAAACGCAACGGCATCCATTAAGCCAGAGTGTTGCTCAGCTAGGCTTAAGCGACGTGTACCGAACAGAATGGCGAAGCCCATCATTGCCAAAGCGACCAACGCAGCAACGTCGCCAAACCATGGTAGCGGTTGATCAACAAGGCCTGTGACCGTGGCGAAACTCCCAGTGACCGCACGCAGTTGCAGCGCGATATAAGGGACAATACCGATGAGTGCGAGCAAGGCGACGACAATGGCGAGACTAGATGATTTGCCGTAGCGGTGGCTAATCACGTCAGCGATCGAGGTGAGGTTCTTCTGCTTACACACATGGAGTAAACGCAACTGCACGCGATGCGCAAACAGAAACACCGCGATGGCCCCCAAATAGGTAGGTGCCATCGACCAGCCATAATACGCCGACTGGGTAATGGTACCGTAAAACGCCCAGGTGGTGCAGTGAATGCCTTGCGCTAAAGCATAGCGATAAGGCTTGATCTCATTGGGGGCTTTGCGCTCGCCGCGATACGCAATGCTGTAAAGCAAAGCAATATAAAGAATTGCCAGAACAACGGTGAGCGACGTTGGCAACATGGCTAGCGCGACTCACCATGCTCTTGAAAGACCGGCAAATGCCATTGCCAACGAATGGCACCAAGGCGCAGTAGCAACGTCACCATACCGCCCACCAGTAATGCAAGCAGTGGACTGAACCCGGCGACTAAAACATACACGCTGGCGCCGACGAGACAGGTGGTAGCGTAAAGTTCGCCTTTGAGAACCATGGGAATATCGCGCGCTAAAACATCGCGCAACATGCCGCCAAAGCAAGCGGTCATGGTGCCCATGACCACACAAATAATCGCCGGGAAATCGGCCATATGGGCTTTTTGCGCACCCATGACGGTAAAGAAGGCTAATCCAAAAGCATCGGCGGTGAGCAAGGTCTTTTGGTGGATGTAGTCACGAAAGCGTAACCAAACAATGGTCCCCAGCGCCGCAACAATAATCGTATAAAGGTAGGTGGGGTCGTAGGCCCAGAACACCGGCAGGTCAAGAATAAGATCGCGTAAGGTACCGCCGCCAATAGCGGTCACCGAGGCCAGCACGATAACGCCAAAGCCATCCATATTTTTACGAAACGCCAGCAGCGTGCCGGAAATGGCGAACACTGCAACACCCAAATGATCAAACCAATAAAAAAAGAGTTCCATGGCGACAATCGACTGTTTTGCCCAAGAAAAAACTCAGTTTGGCATGGATTGTTACAGATGCCTAGCGGTCACTTGCGAAGATGACTCCCCATTGACCAATAAATTCGTTAGAATGCCTGACAATTTTTACAAAAATTTGCGATGTAGGGTTGTTTGACAAGTAAAGAGCCCCATCTCAAAGTGATTCAATCTAACTCGATACGAATGAGGAAATTATGGACTTTTTAATCGGTACCGCATACGCACAAGACGGCGCAGCCCAGCAAGGTGGTGGTATGGAGCTTATCTTCATGCTGGTTATGTTCGGCTTGATTTTTTACTTCATGATTTATCGTCCGCAAGCGAAACGCGTCAAACAACATAAAGAACTTATCGCGAGCGTGAGCAAAGGTGACGAAGTGTTGATGAACGGTGGTATGGTTGGCCGCATCACTAAAATCAGTGAAGACAAAGACTTTATGGTTATCGCGCTGGCTGAAAGCGTTGAAGTAACCGTGCAAAAATCGGCGGTAACAGCGGTTCTGCCAAAAGGAACCATGAAATCTCTGTAATAGAGATAAGGATGTAACGTGTTAAACAAGTTTCCGCTCTGGAAAAACCTGATGGTCATCGTCATTTTGGCGGTGGCCGCACTGTATGCCTTGCCGAATCTGTACGGTGAGGACTTTGCAGTGCAGGTCTCAGCGACGCGCACCACAACAGTGGATACGCAAGTTTTAGGTAAGGTCGAAGACACCTTAGAAGAGCTCAATATTGCACCTAAGTCAATGGTCTTAGAAGAGGGACAGGTTTTGGTCCGTCTTAACTCTGACAGTGAACAATTGCGTGCTCGCGAAGCGATCTTGCAAAGCTTAGGTAGTGATTATGTCGTTGCGCTTAACTTAGCTCCGGCCACCCCTGACTGGCTAGAAGCTTTCGGGGCAACCCCGATGAAGCTGGGTCTGGATCTGCGTGGTGGCGTGCACTTCTTAATGGAAGTCGACATGAATGAGGCCATGCGTAAAATCCTTGGCCAAATGCGCGACACCATTCGAGCTGATTTGCGTGAAGAGCGGATTCGTTACACGAGCGTTGAGCGTAATGGTGATGATCTGACAGTGCGCTTGCGCACCGCGGATGATTATCAAGCCGCGGCGGCCTATTTGGATGGCGCCTACGAAGGTTACATCGTGCTGGAAGATGAAGAAGCGCAAACAGTCACCTTACGTATGACCGAAGCGCAAGTGGCGGAGACGCAGGACTACGCTATTTCGCAGAACGTTACCATTTTGCGTAACCGGGTGAACGAGTTAGGTGTGGCAGAGCCGTTAGTGCAACGCCAAGGCGCCGACCGTATTGTCGTGCAGCTACCTGGTGTACAAGACACCGCGCGCGCGAAGGAAATCCTAGGTGCGACAGCGACCCTTGAGTTCCGCTTAGTGGATACTGAGAATAGCGTTCGTGATGCCGAAATGGGCCGCGTGCCTTTTGGTTCAGAGTTGTTCCCGAATCGTAACGGCGGCAACGTGCTGTTGGAAGAAGACGTCATCCTTACGGGTGATCATATCGTTAAAGCCAATTCGGCGTTTGATGAAAACCAACGTCCGTCAGTCAACATTACCCTTGATGGCGCCGGTGGTGACAAAATGTCACTGGCTACACGCGATAATGTGGGTAACCCCATGGCGACCTTGTTTATCGAGTTCAAGGCCACAGGTGAGCGTGACGCCGAAGGCAACATCATCTTTGAGCGTAAAGAAGAAGTCATCAACGTTGCGACCATTCAATCACGTCTCGGTAGCGTTTTTAGTATTACCGGAATTAGCTCAGTACAAGAAGCACAAAACCTAGCGTTATTGCTGCGAGCGGGTGCTTTGATTGCGCCGATTCAAATCGTTGAAGAACGCACTGTTGGTCCAAGCCTAGGTCAAGAAAACATCGACATGGGTACCCAAGCCATCGTGTGGGGCTTTGTCTTAGTCTTGCTCTTTATGGTGCTGTACTACAAGAAATTCGGTATGGTTGCCAACCTTGCCTTGGCGTCAAACTTGGTATTAATTATTGGCGTTATGTCGATGATTCCAGGCGCAACACTTACCTTGCCAGGCATGGCGGGTATCGTACTTACGGTAGGTATGGCGGTCGATGCCAATGTTCTTATTTTTGAGCGCATACGCGAAGAGATAAAAGCTAAACGCAGTCCGCAACAAGCAATTCACCACGGTTACGATAGTGCACTGTCGACCATTGCTGATGCCAACGTAACCACCCTTATTGCCGCCATCATTTTGTTTGCCATCGGCACTGGGCCTATCAAAGGCTTCGCCGTAACCCTAATGATCGGTATCGTGACCTCAATGTTTACAGCTATCGTGGGTACGCGAGCTGTTATCAATGCCATCTGGGGTGGCAAACGCATTGATAAGCTGTCGGTTTAGGAGGCCACATGCACGAGATAATTAAAACCAATAAAACCATTCCATTCATGCGCTTTCGTATGGGTGCGTGGATTTTCAGTGGCTTGTTACTAGTTGCGTCCATCGTTTCACTAGCAGTGAATCAACTCAATTGGGGTCTCGATTTTACTGGCGGTACTGTTATTGAAGTCGGTTATAGCCAAGAAGCGAACCTAAGTGAGATCCGTACCACACTCGATGCCAATGGTTTCGACGGGGCGGTGGTGCAGAACTTTGGTACGCAACAAGACGTCTTAATTCGTATTGAGCCACAAGAGGGCGTTAAGGCGCAAGAAGTGGGCGAGAACGTACTCAGTATCTTACGCGAAGCTTCGACCGATGAAGTGACCATGCGTCGTATCGAGTTTGTCGGGCCTAATGTAGGCGAGCAACTTACCGAGCAAGGCGGCTTGGCAATGCTGACGGCGCTTATCTGTATTCTCGCTTATATTGCATTTCGTTTTGAGTGGCGTCTTGCTCTAGGTGCAGTTGGCGCTTTGGCGCACGACGTTATTCTTACCTTGGGTTTATTCTCCGTCTTAGGTCTCGAGTTTGACTTGACGGTATTGGCTGCGTTGCTTGCCGTTATCGGTTATTCGATTAACGATACCGTGGTGGTGTGCGATCGAATTCGCGAAAACTTCCGTAAATTCCGCAAAGGCGAGTCAGAAGAGATCATTGACGGAGCCTTGACCGATACCATGAGTCGTACGGTGATCACCTCATTGACCACAGTGCTGGTATTGTTAGCGCTCTTTTTCCTTGGTGGGGCGCTGATCCACGGCTTTGCAACCGCATTGCTGTTCGGTGTGTTTATCGGTACTTACTCATCGATTTACATTGCCAGCTCACTCGCATTGGCCTTGGGTGTTAGTCGTGAAGACTTGATGCCGCCAGAAGTGGAAAAAGAAGGCGAAGATCTCGAGCCAATGCCTTAAGTGCAGAAACGGACAAAGGAGAACGGATGATGCTAGTAGTATTATCACCCGCGAAAAACTTAGATTATGAGAGCCCGTTACCAACGGCAGAGCATAGCCAACCGCGCTTGCTCGACTATGCTCAAGAGTTGGTCGACCGCTGTCAGTCGTTGAGCCCACAAGAGTTATCGTCACTGATGAAGATCAGTGACAAACTTGCGGGCTTGAATGCGGCGCGTTTTGCTGAATGGCAGCAACCGTTTTCTCCCGATAATGCACGACCCGCAGTATTTGCTTTCGATGGTGATGTTTACGCCGGTTTACAGGCAGAAAAAATGTCCGATGAAACAATTGCTTTTGCTCAGGAACATTTACGCATCTTGTCGGGTCTATATGGAGTATTAAGACCATTGGATTTGATGCAGGCCTATCGGCTAGAGATGGGAACTAAACTAGATACCGCGCGAGGCAAGAACCTTTACGAGTTTTGGGGTAATGTGATTACCGATACGCTCAATGAGGATCTAAAAGCTATTGATAGCAATATCTTAGTTAACTTGGCATCGAATGAGTATTTTTCGAGTGTGGAGCCGAAAAACCTGAAGGCCGAGGTCATCACCCCGGTCTTTAAGGATGAAAAGAATGGCCAGTACAAAGTCATTAGTTTCTGGGCGAAAAAGGCCCGAGGCGCCATGGCGCGTTACATCATGAACGAGCAAGTGACCGATGTCGCGGGTCTGAAGAAGTTTAATGCCAATGGTTACCGCTTTAACGCTGAGCAGTCGAGCGATAGTGAGCTGGTTTTCCAACGCGCCGAGCGTGACCAATAAGTATTTGCGTAAGCATTTTGAGGAGAGAGTGATGAGTGATAGAGACTTTAACGAGCAAAGCAACGGTGCCGGAAAAGGCAAACTTATTGTCGCTCTGCTGGTCGTTATTGCCCTTGCCATCGCCATTATCTGGTATCTCTCGCAAGATAGTGAAAAGCAGCCTGCAGCCATTGAGCAGCCAGTGACCATTACTGAGCCAGAAGCCGAACCTGAACCTGAACTGGTGGAAGAGCCAGCCGAAACCGTCGAGTTAGGCGAGCCCACACCAGCAGAGCCTGAAACGACAGAAACAGAGGCAACCACGCCGGAGCGCGTTTTGCCGCCATTGAGTCAGAGCACCGCTGAAATTGTTGAGCGCTTGCAAACCCAAGAGCAAACCGTTGAACCCCTGCAGAGTGAACAGCTCATTCGCGACGCCGTCGTCTTTGTTGATAATCTTCGCAACGGTGTTGTCGTTAAGGAAGCAGCACCGGTAGCAGGCCCTAAGGCACAATTTCGGGTGCTAGAACAAGATGGCAAGATCTATATCGATCCGCGTTCTTATGACCGCTACAACACCATTGTGGACTGGTTCGTGAGTCTTGATAACACGGTTTTAGTGAACATGTTGCAAGACTACCAACCCTTAGCGCGTGAAGCCTTAGCTGAAATTGGCTATCCAGATACTGCACCAGAAGCGGTGCTTAACGAAGCCATCGATGTGCTGTTGCAGACGCCATCAGTGGGCACAGTGATTGAATTGACGGATGAGTCAGTCATGTACCGCTATGCTGACCCTGCGCTTGAAGCTTTACCTGACGCGCAAAAGCAAATGTTGCGCCTAGGCCCCGATAATATGCGTCGCGTAAAACTCAAGCTAGAGAGCTTACGCACGGCGCTTGAACAAGCCAATTAAGTCACGCCGATGACCCTAGTCCCAGAGCATTTGCGTGCGCCACTGCCATTACGTGGGAATCGCTTTAGCCGTTGGGTCGGGCGGCTGGGTATGCGTTTATTGGGTGGTTGGCGAATCGAAGGCGAGTTGCCGCAAACGCGGCAAGCGATTATTCCAGTTGCGCCGCACACCTCGAATTGGGATTTTTTTGTCGGCGTCTTCGTGATGCTAGCGCTGGGACTCAAGCTTTCGTTTTTAGGGAAACACACTATTTTTAGGTTCCCCGTCAACAGACTGCTGCGCTGGCTTGGCGGTATTCCCGTAGACAGGCGTGCAGCGCAAGGTGTGGTCGGTCAAATGGTTGACGAATTCAAACAACGTCACGAACTCATTTTGGCCTTGGCGCCAGAAGGTACGCGAACAAAAGTGACGGAATGGAAGAAAGGTTTTGTGCACATTGCCAAAGCGGCGCAAGTACCTGTGGTGCCGGTCGCCATGGATTTCTCGCGAAAAGTCATCGACATTCGTCCGGCAATGATGATCACCGGTGAGATCGATGCTGAACTTGCACGAGTGAAGCAAGCAGTCGCCCACGCCGTAGGAAAAAATCCTCAGCATGCCTGATAGCAAAATTTATGCTATTATCCCGCCGATTTCTTTATAAGGATGCAATCATGAACGTTATTGAAGCTGGCATCGCAGCGCCGGGCAAAAAGTTTGCGTTGGTGGTATCGCGGTTTAATCATTTTGTTGTCGACAGCCTTCTCGATGGTGCGGTACAGACCCTCAAGCATTATGGTCAAGTCAGCGATGATGCGATTACCGTGGTTAAAGTACCAGGCGCATATGAGCTCCCGCTGGCAGCAAAGAAGTTGGCCGCAAGCGGTAATTATGATGCGGTGATTGCCATCGGCGCAGTGATTCGCGGTGGTACGCCACACTTTGACTTCGTCGCGGGCGAATGCAACAGCGGCCTTAGCCGCGTCATGCACGAATTTAACATTCCCGTTGCGAACGGTGTGATCACCACGGACACTATTGAGCAAGCCATTGAGCGTAGCGGCACGAAAGCCGGTAATAAAGGTGCAGAAGCAGCTTTAAGTGCGCTCGAAATGGTCAATGTGCTAGAACAGCTTTAAGAGGATAGACAATGAAACCTGCTGCACGCCGTAAGGCGCGTAAATTAGCGGTTCAAGCCATTTATTCGTGGCAGTTAAGTGAAAATAGTATGAGCGATATCGAAGCTCAATTTCTCACTGACAATGATACCAGTAAAATCGATGTTGATTATTTCTTGGCACTCGTAAGAGGTGTTGCGGGACAGGTGAAGACGTTAGACGACGCCCTGTCACCGTTTCTTGATCGGCCGCTTGCCGAGCTCGACCAAGTCGAGCGGGCGGTCCTGCGTTTGGCCGCCTTTGAATTGCGTGAGCGCCTTGATGTGCCTTACAAAGTGGCGATCAACGAAGCGATTGAGCTGGCCAAATCTTTTGGTGCCGATGAAAGCCACCGTTTTGTCAATGGCGTACTCGATAAGGCCATTGATAGTCTGCGTCCGACGCGCAAGTAAGCTTTGCCATTATGGCATTCGGCGAGTTTGATCTGATCGCAACCTATTTCAGCCAACGTTGGCCGCATCGCGCTGACGTTGAAATAGGTGTGGGCGACGATGGTGCGGTCCTCAATGTTCCCGCCGACAATCAGCTCGTGGTGGTGACCGACACTATGGTGGCTGGCGTACACTTTGATCAACAAACACCGGCGCGGGCGATTGGTCATAAAATTGCAGCGGTCAATCTAAGTGACTTAGCTGCAATGGGCGCCGAACCCGCTTGGCTATCTCTCGCCATTACCTTGCCGAACATCGATCAAGAATGGCTGACAAGCTTCAGTCATGGACTCCGCGAAATCTGTGAATACTATGACTGCCAACTTGTTGGTGGCGATACCACCCAAGGCCCTTTGAGCGTCACTCTTACCGCCCACGGGTTCGTTCCTACCGGACAAGCCCTACGACGCGATGGCGCGAAACCAGGCGATTGGATTTATGTCAGTGGTACCTTAGGTGATGCCGGTCTGGCGTTGGCCTGTCAGCAGCAGCGTTGTAAGCTGTCGGACAGCCACTATCGTCGTGTTTTGGAACGTTTGTACTTTCCTTCACCGCGCGTCGCCTTAGGCCATCATCTACGTGAAGTCGCTTCCAGTGCAATTGATATTTCCGACGGCCTACGCGCCGACCTTGGCCATATTTTACAAGCATCCAACGTCGGTGCGCGACTTGACGTCGATGAGATCCCGTTGAGTTTGGCATTAACTGAGTCGGTTGATGCAGATGAAGCGATTCACTATGCACTTAGCAGTGGCGATGACTACGAACTTTGTTTCACCGTGCCAGAGAGCCGTCGCGGCGTGTTTGATACCTTAATGGCGCGTCATCCGGCAAAACCCACCTGCATTGGGCGCATTACCAGTGAAAGCGGGAAGTTACGCCTCGAACGCGATGGTGAAGCTTGGTACAGCTCCGCTAGAGACGCAGACGACGACAGCGCGAGAGTCGAGGGTTATGAGCACTTCCGCTAAAGTCATGCCGAAGGTTTCGGTCCGCACCTTGCTGCATCCCGTGCATTTTCTCTCGTTGGGTTTTGGTAGTGGTTTAGCGCCGAAAGCGCCAGGTACCTTTGGCACCTTGGCGGCCGTGCCATTAGTGCTGCTATTGCAGGGGCTTAACAGTAGCTTGTATGTGCTTATTGCGCTCAGCGCTGGGCTGATTGGTATTGTGTTGTGTCAACGTACGGCACAGCATTTAGGCGTGCATGATCATCCGGCTATCGTCTGGGATGAAATCGCCGGCTATTTACTCGCGATGAGCTTTTTGCCAGCGACCTGGTTCAACTTGCTCGCTGCCTTTGTACTCTTTCGCTGGCTCGATATCCGTAAGCCCGGCCCCATTGGCTGGTGTGACCGGCGATTGCATGGCGGCATGGGTATTATGCTCGATGACGTGTTAGCGGGCGTCATCACAGCCGCCTTGCTACATAGCGGCCATGCGTTGGCGAATCTGTTGTTCTAAGCCCGCGGCATCAAGTCCTAACTCACTGCGGATCTCGTCTTGACCACCGTGCTTAATAAAACTATCGGGCAGACCGAGTTGTAAGAGTGGCGTGCTGATCCCTTGCGCGTGCAAATACTCACCTACCGCGCTACCCGCACCACCGGCAACCACGTTGTCTTCCACCGTTACCAGCAATTCATGTTCAGCAGCTAGCTGGCGAATCATGGCTTCGTCAAGGGGTTTGACGAAGCGCATATCAACGACAGTCGCATCGAGTTGTTCGGCGCAAGGCAATACGTCATGTAGCGCTGTGCCAAAGCTTAGAATGGCAACCTTGCCAGCACCTTTTTCGCGCACCATTCGGGCTTTGCCGATTTCGAGCTGTTGCATGCTCTCGTCGATGTCACAGCCAATGCCATTACCGCGCGGATAACGTACGGCAGCCGGTTGCTCTAATAAATGGCCGGTGAACAGCATATTGCGGCATTCGTTTTCATCGCTCGGTGCCATAATCACCAAGTTCGGAATACAGCGCAAGTAACTGAGGTCAAACGCACCTTGGTGGGTAGGACCATCGGCACCGACAATACCAGCGCGGTCTATAGCGAACAGTACGGGCAGGTTTTGTAGGGCGACATCGTGAATGAGCTGGTCATAACCGCGCTGCAGGAAGGTTGAGTAGATGGCAACCACTGGGTGGTAGCCACCAATCGCCAGTCCAGCGCCGAAGGTGACGGCATGCTGTTCAGCAATGGCAACATCAAAGTATTGGTTCGGGAATTGTTGTGAGAACTTCACCATGCCTGAACCTTCGCGCATGGCTGGGGTGACCGCCATGAGCTTCGGGTCTGCAGCCGCCATTTCGCACAACCAATCGCCAAACACTTGCGAATACGACGGGTGAGTCGCTTTCTTGCTTGGCAGAGACGTGGTTGCTGGATCAAACTTAGGTACGCCGTGGTAACCAATAGGATCTTTCTCAGCCGGCTCGTAACCTTTACCTTTGCGGGTCACGATATGCAAGAATTGCGGGCCTTTTAAGCTACGCATATTCTTCAACGTCGACACCAAAAGATTCACATCATGACCATCGATAGGGCCAATATAGTTAAATCCGAGTTCTTCAAAAATGGTGCCTGGCGCCACCATGCCTTTCATGTGCTCTTCGGCGCGACTCGCTAAGTGATGGATGCCAGGCATGCCTTGCAGTAATTTCTTACTGCTTTCACGTACCGAGTTATAAAAACGGCCCGATAAAACCCGAGCGAGGTGGTTATTCAACGCGCCAACATTTTCTGAAATCGACATGTCGTTGTCGTTTAGAATCACCAACATGTTGGGTTTGATATCACCTGCGTGATTCAATGCTTCAAACGCCATGCCCGCGGTCATGGCGCCGTCACCAATAATGGCAACCACCTTTTGTTCTGTGCGCTCGCGCTCGGCGGCAATGGCCATACCTAATGCAGCACTAATCGAAGTGCTCGAATGGCCAACGCTTAGCGTGTCATATTCGCTTTCTGGGCGCCAAGGAAACGGGTGCAGGCCATCTTTCTGGCGAATGCTGTGCAGTTGTTGCTTACGGCCGGTAAGGATCTTGTGTGGGTAGGCTTGATGGCCAACATCCCACACCAGTTGGTCATAGGGGGTCGCATACACATAATGGAGCGCGACGGTAAGCTCTACGGTGCCTAGCCCCGAGGCAAGATGTCCGCTACTTTGGCTCACTGAATTCAACAGGAACTCACGTACCTCTGCGCACAGTTGTGGCAACTGGCGTTCAGTTAAGGTACGTAAATCGGCAGGCGTATCGATGTTATCAAGCAACGGATACGTGCCGTGAGCGGATTGCGAAGTAGAAGACATGCTTTAGTGATCCCGATTTAACAACTGTTCTGCGAAATGTTCTAGTAACTGTGTATTGTAGGGGATTCTGTGCAGGGCTTGAAGCGCTTTCTGGTGTAATTGCGTGAGCTTTACTTGCGCTTGTTCAAGCCCAAGCAGTTGCACGTAAGTACTTTTATTTGCTGCGGCATCTTTGCCATTGGTTTTACCTAAGGTTTCTGTGGTGCTGGTGACATCTAAAATGTCATCTTGTACTTGAAAGGCTAAGCCTAACCAAGCAGCAAATTCAGTGAAGTCCGCATAATAATTTTGTGCATCGTCACTACCCGCCAAAACGCCTAACTGCACGGCTGCTTTTATTAGCGCACCGGTTTTCAGTTGATGAACTTGTGAGAGCTCAGCTTCACTGAGCTGCTGACCGGTTGCCGCTAAGTCGAGCGCTTGCCCGCCGCACATACCGCGACTGCCACTGGCAGAGCTGAGCACTTCGAGCATCTGTAATTGACGTTCCGGCTGTAAGCCCAACGTGCGTTGACTTAAGAGCTCAAAAGCTAAGGTCTGCAGGGCATCGCCAGCGAGGATGGCAGTAGCTTCATCAAACGCCCGGTGGCAGGTAGGTTGGCCGCGGCGCAGATCATCGTCATCCATTGCTGGTAGGTCGTCGTGAATCAACGAGTAAGCATGAATGCACTCCACAGCCGCCGCAGCATGGTCTAAGGCCTTACTGGGTGCCGCGCAAATCTCGCCCACCGCGAATGTGAGAAACGGACGTACCCGTTTACCGCCGAGGACTAATGCATAGCGCATGGCGTCTTGCAAAGTTGTTGCAGGCGACACCAAGTGCTGTAGTTGCTCTTCTAATACCTGATTGATGCGTTCTCGTTGCGGCGCGGTTAAGGCTTGGAGGGTCACTACGAAGCTGCTCCTTGCTCGTCCGCATCATTGGCAAACGGGGCAAGTTGCTCACCGTTTTGCTGCTGCAATAACTGACTGACTTTTTGCTCTGCTTGCTGAAGTTTTTCTTGGCTCACACGCGACAAACGGACGGCCTTCTCAAACTCTTCTAGCGCTTTTTCAAGGGGTAAATCGCCTTGCTCAAGCTGCACGACAATTTTTTCCAGTTCGGCAATCGCCTGTTCTAATGTCACATCACTCATAGTGCTACCTGACTGAGGGTTTCGCGCACAAGTTACCCTGATTCCGATGGACCGTCAAATCGGTTATACTAGCGCGTTTTTAGCATCCAATAAGTTGTTCGTTCATGAAATTTGTTATTCGCTTACACGCCGAGATCACCATCAAGAGCAAAGGTGTTCGCAAACGCTACGGCAAGGTCTTGGTAAATAACCTGAAAAAGATCCTGCAAAGGGTTGAACTGCCGGCCCAGACGCCGGTAAAAGTACTCTGGTGTTGGGACCGAATTGAGGTCAATGTCGACAGCAATGATCCGCTTGTAGCGCAGCAAATGAGCGATGAACTGCAACGTATTCCCGGTATAGCGTGGTTTAGTCGTTCCCATGAGCTACCGTTAAACGATCTTGAACAGGCGGATTTTGACCCGATTCTAGAGCAGGTGCTTGCCACATGGGGGCAACGCCTTGCCCAGCGAAGCTTCGCTGTTCGTGTTAAGCGCAAAGGGAAACATGGTTTTAGTTCACTGGATCTCGAACGTTACATTGGTGGCGGTGTATTGCAGCGCGTTGACGGCACCCGTGTCGATCTGAAAAATCCAGACATCGAGCTACGTATTGAAATCGATAACGATGTGGTTCGTGTTTTTGGCGATAAGCAACCCGGTTTGGGCGGCTTTCCGTTGCCAACGCAAGAAACAGTGGTCAGCCTACTGTCCGGCGGTTTTGACTCGAGTGTCGCGAGCTTTCAATTGCTACGTCGCGGCGCCCGCACGCATTTCTGTTTCTTTAACCTAGGTGGCGATCGCCATGAAACAGGCGTGCGACAAACGGCTTATTATTTGTGGGAGAACTACGCCAGTTCGCACCCTTTGAAGTTTATTAGCATTGACTTTGCGCCGGTTGTTGAAGAGATCCTAAGCCAAGTTGATAATGGCCTAATGGGCGTGGTGCTAAAACGGCAAATGTTGCGCACGGCGCAGATTGTCGCTCGCCGTATTAATGCCAGTGCCCTAGTGACAGGGGAAGCTTTAGGTCAGGTCTCAAGTCAGACCTTAAGTAACTTAGCGGTCATTGATGAAGCGATTGACAGCCTTGTCCTGCGACCTCTGATCACCATGGATAAGCAAGAGATTATCAATATTGCCGAGCAGATTGGTACCGCTGACATTGCGCGTAGTATGCCTGAGTATTGCGGTGTGATTTCGGTGAAGCCCACGGTGAAAGCGCAGCGTGATGCTGTGCTCGAAGCCGAGGCCAAACTTGACCCTGAGTTACTCTATCAAGTGGTACGCGCGGCAAATGTCGAAGAAGTTCGCCATATTGGCGAACAAACCGATGAACAGGCCCATGTGGTGGATAGTGTTGATGCGGCGCAGGCGGGCGAAGTGATCATCGATATTCGCAGTCAAGACGAGCAAGAAGCGAAACCGCTCGACGCGGTGGCACTGGGTGTAGAAGTGCAGGCAATTCCGTTTTTTAAATTAGCCACAGCTTTTGCGGAACTTGATAGCAGTAAACACTATCTACTGTACTGCGAAAAAGGCGTGATGAGTAAGTTACAAGCCTTGTATTTGCAAGAACAAGGTTACGAAAATATAGGTGTCTATCAACCTAAACGCAAAGGTTGATGCAGTAAGCACAAGGATCAAACATGCTGTCAAAGAATTGGGCTAGAGTCATTTTTTTAGTGCTGTTGGTGGCCGTGACTGCCGCCTTTTTAATGCAAGTCTCGAGCGGCGATTTACCGCGTTTTGAGCACTTGGATAAAGTAGTCCACTTTGGCGCGTTCTTTGTATTGGCGTGGGCGTTCTACCATGCCTTTCCGATCCCGATCTGGCTGGCACTGTTAGTGCTTACGGGTTACGGGTTGCTGATTGAATATGTGCAAGAGTTGCTACCGTACCGCACCTCAAGTTTTGCAGACTTACTTGCCGATGCGGCTGGTGCTGGCACTTTCTACTTAATTGCCTGGTGGCGCTTTATGCGCCACCGTAAGCGTCGCACTAAGACTTCTTCTTAGCTTTTTTGGCGTCAGACTTTTTCTTTTTCTTCTTCGCTTTCTTGCGCGGATCAGGAAACTTGTACTGCGGCTTCAAGTCGGCAAAAACCCGGCGTTCGATCTTACTGTCTTGGTAGCGCTCAATACGCCCGAGTAAGTCGGCGTCATGGGCTTCAACCAGTGAGATCGCGACACCACTTTTACCGGCGCGTCCGGTACGTCCAATCCGGTGTAAATACACATCGGCTTGACGTGGAAGGTCGTAATTGACCACCAGCTCAACCGCTTCAATGTCGATACCGCGTGCGGCAACATCGGTGGCGACCAAGGTGGCATCACCAAAGGTTTCCATGCGAGCAATGATTTTTTGCCGTTCATCTTGCGGCATATCGCCGCGCAGGGTCATATTCTTTACGCCTGCGCTCCAAAGTTTGCCGGAGATTTCGTCGACTTTCTCGCGGGTACGCACGAAAATAATACGGCGGCCCGGGTACTCAGGTAACAAACGTAGCAATAGTTGCAGTTTGTGGTCAGCGGTATCGGCTTGGTACCAACGCTGCAAAATCTTCCCTTTTTCGCGCTTCGGTGGTTGCACCACAATGTGCTCAGGGTCTTTTTGAATCGCCGCGGAAAACTTCAGTACGCCAGAGCTTTCCAAGGTCGCCGAGAACAGTAACGTTTGCTTAAGATGCAGCGCAGACTGGGCGAGCATTTCGACAGCGCTGGCAAAGCCCATATCGAGCATACGGTCAGCTTCGTCGATAATCAGCCATTCAATGTGTTCGAGTTCGTATTGCTCGGCATTGAGCAAGTCTAACAACCGCCCCGGCGTGGCCACCAAAATGTCGTGAGGCTGCTCCAGCATCTGGTGTTGACTGCCATAGTTTACGCCGCCGGTGACCAGCACAGTGCGCAAACCTGAGGTTTCTTCAAAGGCATCAGCTTGTTCAGCAATCTGTTGCGCCAATTCACGAGTCGGTGCGAGAATAAGCACGCGGGCGCTGCCAGGCTGCTGGCGTGGAAAGTCGAGCAAATGCTGTAATGCCGGCAGTAAGAACGCCAACGTCTTGCCAGTACCCGTAGGCGAGTTCACGAGCAAATCCTGACCGGCCAAGGCGGCTGGAATAACCGCTTGTTGTACTTTGGCAGGCTTATTAAGCTCTGCGCCGACTAAGACGTCGATGAGGTCATCGTCGAGTTCGAGTTGATCCCAGTCAGGGGTCATGATGTTATCCTTTCATTGCAGCATCGCGCTGTGGTTGGAGTCAAAATGGGCTTTCAATGTCAGCAATTTTATATCAAAGACGACCAATGTGCGATGAAAGTCAGCACCGATAGCCTGCTTTTAGGCAGTTATGCACCGGTAAGTGGCATGGAACGGGCGCTCGATATGGGAACTGGCAGCGGCTTACTGGCGTTGATGCTGGCGCAACGCGCACCGCAGGCCGTCATTGACGCGTTCGATGTTGACGACAAGGCGGTGATGCAAGCGCGCGATAATGTCGCGCACAGCCCGTGGCCGGATCGCGTTCATATTACCTCGCATTGCGTGAGCACTTGGCAGGCAAAACAGCGTTATGATCTGATTGTTTGCAATCCGCCTTATTTCAACGCGCATCGCGCAAGTGGCGACGCTGCCCGTGAGTTGGCGAGGCAAGGTAAGGTCAGCCCTGAGGCTTGGGTGGCCTGTGCGCTGCGTGGATTACACCCGCACGGCAAGTTGTATTGGGTCTTGCCGGTGCAACAAGCTGAGGTATGGCAAGCACAAGCTCGAGCTTGCGGACTGCATTTAATTGATGAGCTGCGTATTCAAACGACGGCAGCTAAACCGACGAAACTTGTTATTCAGGGCTGGCAATTGCAAGCACAACCAAAGACGCAAAAGCACGCGCTTACTATTCATGCATCTGAGGGTGGTTATAGTGAGGATTTTCGCCGCTTGACCGGCGAGTTTTACCTCGCCGGTCGTCACGTAATAAGAGACTAAAGGCTTAAAGACCCAGTGTGGCTTTGCCTTGGTTGAAGGTAATATCCACCGGAATACTTGCCGCTGACAAGCGGTCAAGATCGGCTTGTAGTTGCGGGGTGACATTACCCATTTCGGCAAACAACTCCCCGACGCCTGCGTAATCACCGTCGCCTTGGAGGGTGAGGATCTTCTCCGACAGGCTGTTCATGGCTGCACGCATGGCGTCCATATCCACAGCGTATTGGCCATCTTCATTGCGGGTAAAGGCTCCGGCTTCCGCAAAGTAATTAAAGCGGATCATGTTCGCTTTGCCATGTGCGCTTGATGCACCAAAACGCACTGAGCGGAAAATCCCGGCCAAGAAGGTGGTGTAGTAGTCTTCCAGTTGCCCTTCGCCAATGACGCCTTGTTCGAGCAATTGTGTCACCATATACAGGCCTAGAATATCAGCTTTGCCTTCTTCTAACGCAGATGCCAGCTCTTTCAAGGCTTGCCGTACGGTCGACGTGCCGTCAATGGTATTCTTAATGCCAAGGCCATGGGCAACCTCATGGAACATAGTGTTGGCAAAGAACGCATCAAAGGTGATGTGTTGGCGTTGCTCCGGCACAATAAGCACATCGGCAATAGGCACCAAGATTTCGTCGAACTTCGCGCGCATGGCATTCTTGAGCTGTAAACGACGCGTCCCTTTTTCGAGTTGCACCTGCTCATCGTTAGGTAGATTGATGGCAATGGTTTTACTACCGGCATTGGAATGCCCAGCGTAGTAGACCACGTCATAGGCATTTAATTGTGCGCCAGAACCTGGCATTTCAGCTTTGTACTCATCGGCAACAGGTAAGCCGCGTTGCAAGCTGGGCAGGTATTCAGCGTACTTCTCGAGACGTTGGCTCCAGTCCATGTCTTTGATCAATACATAGGACTCAAACCCTGCACGGTAGCCGTACAGTTGATCTTCGTAGGTTTCGATGGGACCCATGACAATGTCAATTTCGTTGTCAGTCATGTCCATCCAAGCGAAATCAGAGCTTTGGTATTGGTTACTTTCGAACGCATCAGCACGTAACTTAAGGTAATTGGCGAAGGCTTCACTTTTGGCTAAAGTAGCGGCCTCGCGCAATAAACGTGCAGCGGCTTGCAACTGCTCGGTATAGGCGACATTGTATGGAATGGCGTAAAGCTCACCGTCTTGATTGCGACGCACTAGGGTATAGAGGTCGATTTTGCCCTCGAAAGTCGCCGCTTCGAACTCTTCCTTGGTCATATCGGCCGGATAAAAGTTGGCGCCCGCGGGTTTCGCCTCTACACCGCTTAAGAACGGCTGGTTATTGTCCAAACGATCCCATGGGCCATAGTTGATCTCGATAAACTTTTTAACTTTCGGGTCGTCAACGGCAGCAAGAAGCTCCTGCTTATCACCGGGGTAGGCTTGGTCCCAGAACAACTCATCCATGATTTTCGAAGCATCAATGAGCAGGCCTATCATTTTTTTCTGATCGGCAGAAAGGTGACTCAGATCCGCAGTCAAATCGACCGGCTGATAAATATCGAGGCGTTGCTCGGCGCCATCGACGAGCTGATAGCTCGGCGTTTCAGTCGCTGGTTCGGCGCTGGTTGACGCGTTGTTGCTGCTATCGCTGCAGGCAGACAGCAGCATTGCACTGGCTATTGCAGTTAAGGTAAAGCGCAAGGTGTTCATAGCTAAATTCTCTCTGTTGTTCTAAACAAACGCATTTAATCTACGCTTATTTCGTCGCTAAATAAACCGACGAGCTGAGGGAAGAGTTCGCGAAGCTCACCACTCAATAAGGCGAAGTCGGCATCGATTTTCTCTTCGGCGCTGGCATCAACGAGTTTATCTTGGTCATCAAGCAGCCTATCGGTGGCTTTAAAACGTTTTATCGCCATGTCCTGTTCAATGACCATGGTGAGGCGATCGGCCCAAATGATACCCAGCTTAGTAAGCTGTTTACCATGCTCTAAATGCGCCACTATTTCTGGGCTGGTAAGTTCGTGGTTCTTACAGCGAATAATACCGCCTTCTTGGTCTGTATCACGAAGCTCCGCTTCATCACCAAACTCAAAGTCACCTGGCATTGCACTGTCTTTCAACCACTTGGTGAAATAGAGTTCGGTAGGGTTATCACTAAACCAGGGTTTTACTGGCAAGGACCCAAGGCTGCTGCGTAACAAGCCGAGAAAGTCCTCAGCTTGGTTGCTGGCCGAGGCATCAACAACCACGATGCGCAATTGCATATCCAACAAGCCCCAAGTGAGCTTAAAGCGGGTAAAGGCTTGTGGTAGCAAACGATGCACTAGGTCTTCTTTCATGGTTTGCTTTTCTTTGCCTACCACACGCCGACCTTGCTCGGCTTCAAGGGCTTCAATTTGTTCCTCGAGCTGGGCATTAACCACGCTGCTAGGCAACACTTTTTCTTCTTTGCGCGCGCAGAATAAGTAGCTGTCGCCAAGTTTATGGAATAAAACTTCGCTGCGAGGGCCAAAGGGTGAAGACCAACCAAAACTTGCCAGTTCGCTGCGACCACATGGGGTAAAACTGTGTTCCGCGAGAGCCTGATCAAGATCGGCAGTTAATTCAAAGTCGTCAGCTAACGTATAAATACGCAAATTACGAAACCACATATACCGTTCCTTGCTGTAAAAGTTGGGACCGTATTAACGATCGATAAATTGAATAGGGAGTTCGATGGTATAAGCCAATCCTTCTTGCGGGGCTGACTTGATGGAAATTTTACCTTTGAAGGTTTGGGCCACAAGACTGTGAATAATGTGTGTACCCAAGCCACTACCACCACGTTCACGTCGGGTGGTGAAAAATGGCATAAAGAGTTGTTCTTGTTGCGCCTCTGTTAGGCCTTTACCATTATCTTCATAGTGCATACAGAGCACATCACCGCGGCGTGCAACACGGAGTTTAAGCTGGCCGCTTTGGTCGTCGTCAAAGGCATGAATTAATGAGTTCAGCACGAGATTGGTCACAATTTGTGCCAAGGCACCCGCATTACAACGCACAACAAGGTCATCTGGGCAGTCAAGACTGAATTGATGCGGCGTATTTTTGAAACGCGGCCGCAGGGCCTGCAACACACTTTGCAAGTACTGCTTCACGTTGATTTCGCGCACGGCATCCGAGGTTTGGTCAACGGCGACTTGTTTAAAGCTCGCCAGCAGCTCCGAGGCGCGCTGTAAGTTACTCTCGAGTAAAGTCACGCTCTCACCACCGGCGGCGAGAAATTCCCGCAACTGACTTTCGGTGAGCTCGCGCTTTTCGAGTGCTGTACGCATCGCTTCAAGCTTTTCAGCAAGCACGCTGGTAGCAGTAATACCTATACCTAGCGGCGTCCCAACGTCATGGGTGATGCCGCCAACTAAGCGGCCCAACGCGGCAAGTTTTTCAGCTTCTAAGAGTTGATCTTGTAAACGTTCTGATGCGGTCACGGAACTTTGCAACTGCAAGTTGGCATCGCGCAAATCTTCTTCAATGATTTTCCGTTGACGAATTTCGCGTTCAAGTTTTTCCTGCCGCTGTTCAAGTTCATTCTTACGCCGTTCCAGGTCAGTCAAAACTTGGCTTAAACTCGAGGTCTTGCGCGCGACTTCTTGCTCGAGCATGGCATTCTGTTCATCGAGTTGCCGATTGGCTTGCAACAGTTGCTGCTGGGTCCGCTTTAAGTCGTCTTGGTAATCTTCTATATTGTCGAGCAATTGGTTATAGGCTTGCTCAAGCATAGTGAATTCCGCGTGTCGGTTATTTTTTAAGTTAATACGCGAGTGTTCAAGATCATCTAAGCGGAAATTACGGATCTGTTGCGTCAACATTTCCATCGGACGGTTCAGCATACGGCTAAAGGCTAGCGTGAACAGAACGATCAAAAAGGTACTTTTAATAATGGCGTTACCAAAAATAAAGTAGAGACTGAAACGAATGCGTTCCAGAGCGATATCTCGGGTCGAAAACAAGGTAACATCGCCGACTCGGTTCGAGGTCCCGGCAAATTCGAAAATAATCGACGAGTAATAGCCAAACAAACCGTTGTGCTCTTCAATGACATAATCTTCTACGTCGGGTGCTAAGCCATAAACATTGACGCTTTCCGTCAGGCCAAGCTTAACGATAACGTCGCCGCCTTCATCGCGAATCACCACGCCCGCAATCGCCGGGATATTGATAAGGCCCTCAGCAATAGCTTCAATTTGCGGATTGTTGTATTCCCACAGCGAACGAGCAACTGAATTACTAAAGGTACTTTGTTGGTTTTGTAATTCTTGGACGAGTTGGCTTTTGGTGTCGAAGTACTCGCCCATGACTTGCACACAAGTCACCACCAGTGTCAGTACGAAGTAGACTGACAACACGTTGGTTAAGAGGGATTTGGAAATCTTGGTGGTACTCGACATCGATTCACTCGTTTGTTGGCTGTGCTCAGTTTATCCAAACTGCAAGTAAGCGCAACCATTCCTATTGTCATCAAGTGTTCATAAACGCGTCACTTAGGTGTCACATAACGTCCTTAAAGTGCGTTCACGAAATCAAGTTTCGGCTACAATCCAACGGAGATTAACATGAACCGCACTAAAGCTTTCGCTCTTTCTGCCTTGACCGCATCTATGTTGCTTGCCGGTTGTGGTGGTGATATCAACCTGACCCCAACCTCAATCGATAACTCAGTCAACGAAGGTGGTGGTAGCACTCCAGACACCAACAACTGTGCTTCGTATGAGTCTTCAGGCACCACCATTCGCGGCGAGAAAATCGGCGCTGACTGCGTTTATCCACGCAGCTTTTCTACTCCAGAAAGCCCAGTCACGAGCGATATTCGCTTAGTCGAGTTGCCAGGTGGCGCGCACATCTTCCCTAACGGTTTGTATATTGGTGAGAACATCGAAACCACCGCTGACGTGAATCGCGATGGCCCAACGTTAACCATCGATGCAGGTGTAACCCTAGCGTTTGAAGATGGCGATTCTTTCGTACGTATCGCTCGTGGTGCAAACATTGATGCCAACGGTAACCGTAACGCGCCTATTACGTTCACTTCTGTACAAGAAGTTGAAGGCTTCGATATTGCCGACAACGCTCGTGGTTTGTGGGGCGGTATTGTTATCAATGGTTTTGGTATTTCTAACAAGTGTGACCAAAATGACCTTGCCAACTGTGTTCTTCAAGGTGAGGGCGGCGCTGGTTTCTATGGCGGTGATGACAACGCTGACGACTCGGGTGTCTTGCGTTATGCCCTAGTAAAATATGCTGGTTACGAAGTCTCATTGGATAACGAGTTGAACGGTATTACTTTCAACGCGGTAGGTTCAGGTACCACACTCGAATACATCCAAGTTCATAACAATTTGGACGACGGTATCGAATTCTTCGGTGGCGCTGCGAACGTCAAGAACGTGGTCTTAACCGGTAACGACGATGACTCATTGGACTGGGCTGACGGCTGGCAAGGTAAAATTCAGTACATCTTAGTGAAGCATGCTGACGACCGTGCGAACCGTGCTATCGAAGCCGATGGTAACAGCGGCAACAACGATGCGACGCCTTACTCAGATCCAATCATTGCTAACTTCACTTCAATTGGTTCACTTACTGCCACTGACGGCTCTGATGAATCTGAAGGCGTGTTGGTTCGTGAAGGTACCCATGGCGCACTTTACAACTTCTTGATCACTGATGCCCGTGGCGAGTGTTTGGAAATTGACAACGCGGCAACTGTTGCTGCGGCGACTGCTGGTGACCTGACCATCGAGAACTCTGTGATTGCCTGTAGCGAAAACTTCGCTGACACCACTACTCAAGCATGGTTTGAAGGCGTTGCGTCAAACGTAACACTGGACGAAACCGCAAGCGTCTTAACCTCTGGTTATGTTACTGCTTCGGAAGTCACAGATGGCTCGGGCGCTCCAGTGACTGTTACACCAAAAACTGACTTGAGCACTATCGACCCGTTCTTCGATGACGTCGACTTCATCGGTGCGGTGAGCGAAGACGACGATTGGACCAACGGCTGGACCGTAGGCCTGCGCGACTAAACACGGATTAGGGGCACAAGGATGTGCAGCTTTTCCCGTAATTCTCATGTCACGCAATCGGAGTTTCCTATGAAAAAGCAGGCTGTTTTAACTCAAAGCAAACTAGGCCTTGCCATCGCACTTGCGTTGTCGGGACCTATTGCTTATGCACAACAAGATACGTCGACCAGCGAAGATGCCACCATTGAAGAAGTCGTTACCACAGGAACCCGTTTGCAAGGTTCGGCAGCGGCAGTGGTCGAAGAACGTAAAGCGCAGGCTTTCGTCGCCGACATCCTAGGTGCTGAACAAATCTCACGCACCGGTGATAGCGATGCAGCATCGGCATTACGCCGAGTGACCGGTTTGACCCTTGTTGATGGCAAATTTATTTATGTTCGCGGTTTGGGTGAGCGTTATTCAAGTACCCAACTCAATGGTGCATCGGTACCTTCGCCCGACCCAACACGTAACGTCATTCCGTTAGATATGTTCCCAGCGAGCATCATCGAAAGTATGTCAGTACAAAAGTCGTACTCACCGGATATGCCGGCCAATTTTGGTGGCGGTAACGTGGATATCCGCACCGTTTCGATTCCCACCGAAGAAGTCTTTGACGTGGCCATTGGTACGGGTTGGAACACCAACCTATCTGATGACGGTTTGAGCTACTCAGGTGGTGGTGATGACTGGTTGGGTGAAGACGACGGTACTCGCGCGCTGTCACCGGAAATGTGGTCAGCCTTGGCGCGCTATCAAGAGTCGATTAACACCGCCAGTATCGCCAGCTATGAAAATATCTCGCTGGCCGAAGCGGCAGCCATTAACCGTAATTTGGCAGCGTCACTCAACACCGAAAACGAAGTTTACACCAAGTCAATGGCACCGGATCTCAAAGGCTCCGTGACCTACGGCTCCAATTATGACTTAGGTAATGACATTACCTTTGGCTTTTTAGCAGGTGTTGATTACGACACAAGTTGGTCAAACAACGAAGAAACCGAAGAAGTTTTGGGTATTGCCAATGGCGAAACCGTGGTTAATCAACGCAGTGCAACGCGTGTAACCACGCAAGATGTCGAGTTAAGCGGTTTGCTTAACTTTGGTATCCAAGTTGGCGACTATCACAAGTTAGAAACGTCGACGATTTTTCTGCGCAATACCTCCGATCGTGTCGAGCAAGGTGGCATTGAAACCCCTAACTCGATTGATGAAGAGGGCTTGAGCTACTTCGATACCGATATCCGATACGAACAGCGCGAATTGTTGACCAATCAGGTGCGCGGTTCACACTACTTCCCTGAGCTTTGGGGCTTTGCTTTAGATTGGCAGTATGCCGATTCACGGGCGAACCGCGATGCCCCAGGTGAAGTCTTTTATCGACAAATCAATAACCGCGACTTAGGCGAAGGCGTTGGTGACATAGCCTTCCAACAAACCCGTACCGCGACCACAATGCAGTTCCAAACGCTGCAAGATGACGCGCAGGACTGGCGTGTTGACGGCGAGCTGCCGCTCTACCTGGCCGATATGGAGATCTTGGTCAAAGGTGGTGGTCAAGTTTCTAAGAAAGCACGTTCATCGTATTCGCGTCGCTTTGCATTGAGTGCGGAACAAGTCGCCAATGAAGACTTATTGAATGTTGGCTATAACGATTTGTTCAGTGATGCCAATATCAGTGATGCAGACTTCGGTTTGGCCTTGTTCGGCGCGCCAACAGCGACCGACCCGAACTACCTTGCCGCACAGCAAATTGAAGCAGGCTACGGCTTACTCGATGTGCAAGTGAACCAAGATTGGCGGGTAAGTGGTGGTTTACGTTGGGAGCAGTACACGCAAGTGGCGGCACAGCTCGATATTCGTGATATGACCATGATTGGCGATCCTGCCGAAGCTGGACGCATGGAAGATGATATCTACGGCTCGCTGGCGTTGACCTATCAGTTGAATGACGAGATGCAGCTGCGCTTTGGTTACGGTAGCACCGTTGTACGCCCAGATTTGCGTGAACTGACTGAAGTTATCTTTGTCGACCCGATCACCAACTTCAAAGTACGTGGTAACAGTGAACTAATGACCACTGACATCGACAACTTTGATGTGCGTTGGGAATGGTACTTGCCATCTGGCGAAAACTACTCCGTTGCGGCTTTTTACAAAGATCTCGCTAATCCAATCGAAGCAGTGGAAGCCAAAGGTACTGACTCGGACCGCGTGATTACCTTCTTGAACGGTCAAGCCGGTGAAGTTTACGGCGTTGAGTTTGAGTTCTTGAAAGACTTAACCATGTTGACTGACGGTTTATTCTTGACCGGTAACTTGACTTTGTCTGATTCGGAAATCAGCATCGCCAACACTGGTAACGTTGAGCTAACGAATAACACGCGTCGCATGACGGGTCATTCGAAGTACGTTGCGAACCTGCAGCTCGGTTACGATTCTCTGAATGGCGAACACAGTGCCTCGTTGATTTACAACGTCGCCGGTGAACGCATTGCCTTCGCGGGTGTGAAGCAGGGTGAAGTAGGTATCGACGATGCCTTCGAACAACCGTTCCACAGCCTCGATGCAGTCTACACCTACTACCCAGACTTCAATTCCAAACTGAAGTTCAAGGTACAAAACCTGCTGGGTGATGATGTTGAAATCGAGCAAAACGGGCGGATGATTCAGACGCGTACGGTCGGCACGGGCATTAGCTTGGAGTACAGCTATTCGTTCTAGCGGTGGTTGTACGTGTTGATTGATTTGAAACCGGGGGCTTCGGCTCCCGTTTCTGTATTCTAAGAGCGTTGTTCGTTATTCGTTATTCGTTGTTCGTGAAAACCCAAACAAAAACCAAAAACAAAGGTAAAACAAGCGACAAACCATTAGCAAAGCTAACGCAGTTGGTTTAACCTCTAACGAATAACGAATAACGAATAACGAATAACGAATAACGAATAACGAATAACGAATAACGAATAACGAATAACGAATAACGAA